>JBFXED010000028.1:0-53603 GCA_050180485.1 Alphaproteobacteria bacterium
CCGGCATGACGCCGCTTTCGCTCGTGCCGGAGCAGGCCGCCCATGTCGGCATCAGCTTCCCCGAGCTGTGCCGCTGGATGGTGGAGAACGCCCGATGCGAAGCATGAACCCGGTCCGCACCACGGCGAAGAAGAAGAGCGTGCGCCGCCGCGGCGGCAACAAGTGGTTGCGCAAGGCGGCGCCCGTCGCCGCCGTGACCGTGCCCGTCCTGCTGCTGGCCGGCGGCGCCGTCTGGCTGTGGCGCGCGGGCTACGTGGCCGAGGCGTCGGCCGCCGTGCGAGACGGCGTGGCCGACGCGGCCGGCTCGTTCGGCCTGTCGGTCGGCAACGTCTATCTGGAAGGGCGCGAGAACGCCGGCAAGGACGAGGTCATGACCGCGCTGCAGGTGCGCCGCGGCGCGCCCTTATTCGGCTTCGACCTGTTCGCCGCCAAGGCGCGTCTCGAAGCCCTGCCCTGGGTGCAGTCGGCCGCGGTCGAGCGCCGCACGCCCGACACGATCTATGTCCGCATCGTCGAGCGTCAGCCGTTCGCGCTATGGCAACACGATGGGCGCGTGATGCTGGTCGACCACGAAGGTGTGGTGCTGACCGACAAGGGGTTGGACCGTTTCGGCAACCTGCTCTTGCTGGTGGGACCCGAGGCGCCGGCCCACGCGCAGGAATTGTTCGACCTGATCGCCGTCGAGCCGGATCTGGCGCGCCGCGTGACCGCCGCCGTGCGCGTCGGCGGGCGGCGTTGGAATGTCCAGCTCGACGATTCGATCGAGGTGAAGCTGCCCGAGGACGACGCGGCCGGCGCTTGGACGCGCCTGGCCCAGGTCGAGCGCTCGCAGGGAATCCTTAAACGCGACCTGGCCGCCGTCGATCTCAGACTGCCGGACCGGCTGGTGGTGACGCTGCCGACCGAGGTGATCGCGCGACCCAAGCCCGGACGCAAGCCGGGTACCGCGGGCAAGGACCACGAAACGTGACCGGGGAACGAGGGGAACTGACGTCGTGAGCAAGATTCGCACGGGCCTCATCGCGGCGCTGGACGTGGGCAGCACGAAGCTGTGCTGCTTCATCGCGCGCGCGGACGCCTCCAGCGGCATCCGGGTGATCGGCATCGGCCACCAGATGGCGAAAGGCGTGCGCAGCGGCGCCATCGTCGACATGGATGCGGCGGAAATCTCCATCCGCAACGCGGTCCACGCGGCCGAGCAGATGGCCGGCGAAACCATCGAGCAGCTGGTCGTCAACGTCTCGTGCGGCAATCCCTCCTCGCGCACGGTCGGCGTCGAGGTCTCGATCGACGGCTACGAGGTCGGCGACGACGATGTCGGCCGCGTGCTGTCCCAGGGCTATGAGGACGCGGCGGCCACCGACCGCGAGCTCTTGCACATGATCCCCGTCGGCTTCTCGCTCGACGGTGCGCGGGTCAGCGATCCGCGCGGCATGTACGGCGACCATCTGGGCGCCAGCATGCATGTCATCACCGCGGGCGCCAGCGCCGTGCGCAACCTGACCACCTGCATCGAGCGCTGCCACCTCGAGATCGAAACACGCGTTTCCTCGCCCTACGCCTCGGCGCTGGCCACGCTCGTCGATGACGAGATGGAATTGGGTGCGACGCTCCTCGACATGGGCGGCGGCGTCACCTCGATCGCGGTCTTCTTCGGCGGCGAGGTCGTCTACACCGACACGATCCCCGTGGGCGGCTCGCACGTCACCAACGATATCGCGCGCGGCCTGTCGACGCCCGTCGTCGGCGCCGAGCGCATCAAGACGCTCTATGGCAGCGCCATGCCCTCGCCGTCCGACAATCGCGAGTTCATCGATGTGCCCCAGATCGGCCAGGACGTGCCCGCCCAGGGTCAGGCCAACCACGTCCCGAAGTCCATCCTGGTCGGCATCATCCAGCCGCGCCTGGAAGAGACCTTCGAGCTGGTGCGCGCGCGTTTGGAGGCCAGCGGCTTCGACCGCGTGGCCGGACGGCGTCTGGTGATGACCGGCGGCGCAAGCCAATTGCCCGGCGCCGCCGATCTGGGCGCCCTCGTCCTCGACAAGCAGGTCCGCCTGGGCCGCCCGGTGCGCGTCGCCGGCATCGCGGAAGCGACCGGCGGACCCGCCTTCGCCACGTGCGCGGGCTTGCTCACCTACGCGGTGCACAAGCCCGGACTTCTCGCGCAGCAGATCGTGCCGCCGATGCGGAACGGCGCCGGCATGGTGGGCCGGATCGGCTCGTGGCTGCGCGAAAACTTCTGACCCGAGGTGCCACAGCCATGAACGCATGAGGGCGGAGATGACCAAAAGAAACGAGACACGAATCCAGCAACGACACGTTTTGAGACGGAGGACCCAATGACCTTGAACCTATCGGTACCTGTCACGATCCAAGACCTGAAGCCGCGTATCGTGGTCGTCGGCGTCGGCGGCGCCGGCGGCAACGCCGTCGAGAACATGATCCAGTCGCAGCTCGAGGGCGTCGAATTCCTGGTCACCAACACGGATGCCCAGGCGCTTTCCCTGTCCAGTGCAGCCCAGAAGATCCAGCTCGGCCTGACCGTGACCCAAGGTCTCGGCGCCGGTTCGCGCCCGGACATCGGCCGCGCCGCCGCCGAGGAGGGTATCGACCAGATCGTCGAGCACCTTCAGGGCGCGCACATGGTGTTCATCACCGCCGGCATGGGCGGCGGCACCGGCACGGGCGCCGGTCCCGTCATCGCCCGCGCTGCGCGTGAGATGGGTATCTTGACGGTCGGCGTGGTGACCAAGCCCTTCCACTTCGAGGGCGCGCACCGCATGAAGACGGCCGAGCAGGGCATCCAGGACCTGACGCAGTATGTCGACACGCTGATCATCATCCCGAACCAGAACCTGTTCCGGGTGGCCAACGAGAAGACGACCTTCGCCGACGCCTTCAAGATGGCGGACGACGTCCTCTACTCCGGCGTGCGCGGGGTGACCGACCTGATGGTCATGCCGGGCCTGATCAACCTCGACTTCTCCGACATCCGCACCGTGATGGCGGAGATGGGCAAGGCCATGATGGGCACGGGCGAGGCGTCGGGCGACCGTCGCGCGCTCGATGCGGCCGAGGCGGCGATCTCGAATCCGCTGCTCGAGGACATCACGATGAAGGGCGCCAAGGGCGTGCTCATCAACATCACGGGCGGCCTCGACATGACGCTGTTCGAGGTGGACGAGGCAGCCAACCGCATCCGGGACGAAGTCGACCCCGATGCGAACATCATCTTCGGCTCGACCTTCGATGAAAGCCTGCAGGGCCTGATGCGTGTCTCCGTCGTCGCGACCGGCATCGACGCCGACCAGATGTCGATGCCCAAGCCCGGCCAACCGCTCATGGTCCTCGAGGGCGGTCGCCGCACGAGAAGCGGTTCGGCTCCGGCCGGCGCGCCCGCCGCGGAAGCGGCTTCGGCGCCCATGGCCGCGGCCCAGCCCGCTGCGGAAGCCTTCATGCCGACGGCGCCCGTCGTTCAGCCCGCCCCCGCCCCGGTGGCCGCGCCGGCGGTCGAGCCGCGCGTCGCCGCCCCGGCCGCGCCGGCCATGGTGCCGTCGCGTCCCGCCGCCTCCGCTCCGGCCGCTCCGGTCATGAGTGCCCCCGTGCAGGAGCCCGCTCCTGCCCCGGCGCCCGTAGCCGAAGCGCCCGCGCCGCTGGCGGCCGAGCCGGTCATGGCCCCGATGGCCGCCGCACAAGCGGCCGCCCCGGTTGCGAAAAAGCCCGAAGGGGCCTTCATTCCGCCCCGTCCGGTCGAACCGAGCGGCAAGCGGACGGTCGAGCCTGTGGCCAATCCGTTCACGACCGCCGATCTGGTTAACGCTGGGCAGGCGCCGGCGAAGCCCACCCGTGGCCGCATCGGCTCCCTGTTCGGCAGGGTGACGGGCGGTTCCGCCTCCCGGAAAGCCCCGGTGGCTCCGGCCGAGCCCGCCAAGGCCCCGGCCCCCGCTCAGGCGTCCTTGGGCGGCCTGGACCCGAAGGACCGGGTCAAGGTGTCGGAGGGGGATGACGATCTGCTCGACATCCCGGCCTTCCTCCGCCGCCAGGCCAACTGACGGAAAGGGCGCAACATTCTGTAACAATTAGTGATTTGAGTGCTTCGGGGGTGCGGGTTACACCTCCGAAGCGCTCGAATCCCCGCCCTGAGGGGGGCGAGGCCGGGCGCCCAGGATAAGGACGTTCGAGCCTCGGATGAATGGGCGGGAACGAAGGGGTCGCAAGAAGATGTCGGTTCGCCGAGACGGCACCACGTTTCAGAACACACTAAAGACCTCGGCCGCTTGCACCGGCACGGGGCTGCATTGTGGCAAGACGGTGTCCATGACGCTGTCGCCCGCCGCGCCCAACACCGGCATCGTTTTCCAACGCACGGACATGGGCGGGACGATCGTTCCCGCCACTTGGCGCCATGTGGTCGACACGCGCCTGTGCAGCGTGGTCGGCGTCGAGGGCGGCACGCGCGTCGGCACGATCGAACATCTGATGGCCGCGCTCGTGGGCTGCGGCGTCGACAATGCGCGCATCGAGATCGACGGGCCGGAAGTGCCCGCCATGGACGGCAGCGCGGCGCCGTTCGTCACGATGATCGAAAAAGCCGGCTTGGCGCGCCAGGGCGCGCGCCGCCGCATGATCGAGGTGCTGAAGCCCGTCACCGTCGCGGACAAGTCGGCGCACGCTTCGCTCAGCCCGTCGAATTCGTTCAAGGTGAGCTGCGAGATCGACTTCGACAATCCGGCGATCCAGCGGCAAGCCGCGACGGTCACGTTGATGAACGGAGCCTTCAAATCCAAGATCAGCCGCGCCCGCACGTTCGGTTTCGAAAGCGAAGTCGAGGCGCTGCGCAAGGCCGGCCTGGCGCTTGGCGGTTCGCTGGAGAATGCCATCGTCATCGGCCGCGACGGCATCCTCAACGACGACGGCCTGCGCTACGAGGACGAGTTCGTCCGCCACAAGATCCTGGACTGCGTCGGCGACCTGTATCTGGCCGGCGCGCCGATCCTGGGGCATTTCCGCGGCTACCGCTCCGGCCATGCGCTCAATCTGCGCGTGCTGGAGACCTTGTTCGCCGACCCCACGGCATGGCGCTATACGACCGCTGCCGCCCAGACCAAGACGGAAGCGGCCCCGGTCCTGCAACTGGCCGCCGGCGACTAGCCTCCCACTTGGGAATTTCCTAGTAGAATCAACGCTCCGGTTCCGCCGGAGCGCTGCCTTTGATCCGCCCGCCGTGCTATATTAAAAGTCATTGGCGAACGCCTGCCGGACTATCGGCGGCGCGCCCAGGATCGGCCAGGCATCTACCTTTGGAATGAAGCACATCCAGGCAACCTTCGCGCGTATCGCGACCGTCGTCCTGCTTTCCTTCGCGCTTCTTCTTTCCGCCTGTTCGGGCGAAGAGAAGAAGGAAGAAACGACCTATATCGAAGGCTCGGTCGAAACCCTCTACAACACCGGGATGGATTACCTCCAAGAAGAGAACTTCAAGGAGGCCGCCGTCTATTTCAACGAAGTGGAACGCCAGCATCCCTATTCGATCTGGGCGACCAAGGCCCAGCTCATGGCCGGCTATGCCTATTACCGCAACCGGCAATATGACGATTCGCTGAACACGCTCGATCGCTTCGTCCAGCTTCACCCCGGCAACCGCGACGCCGCCTACGCCATGTATTTGCGCGCGCTCTGCTATTACGAGCAGATCGCCGACGTGAAGCGCGACCAGAAGAACACCGAGCGCGCGCTGGACGGCTTCAAGGAAGTCGTGCGCCGCTATCCCGACAGCCGCTATGCGCGCGACGCCAAGGAAAAGATCGAGCTGACCGAGGACCATCTGGCCGGCAAGGAGATGGAGGTCGGCCGCTATTATCTGAAGCGCGGGCAATATCTGGCCGCGCTCAACCGCTTCCGCATGGTGGTGACGCAATACCAGACCAGCACGCACACGCCGGAAGCGATGCACCGCTTGGTCGAGTGCTACATGGCGCTGGGCATGACCGACGAGGCGCGCCGCACCGCGGCCGTACTGGGCTACAATTTCCCGGGCAGCCAGTGGTACATCGATAGCTACGCGCTGGTCGAAGGCGTCTCGGTCGAAACCGCCGAAGGCAAGAAATCGTCCTTCTGGAACTGGTTCTGAATCCCTTCCCATGCTGGCTGGCCTCTCGATCCGTGACGTCGTCCTCATCGAGCGGCTGGAGTTGTCGTTCGGCCCTGGCCTCTCGGTCCTGACGGGAGAGACTGGCGCGGGCAAATCCATCCTGCTCGACGCGTTGGGCTTGGCGCTCGGCAGCCGCGGCGACAGCGGCCTGGTGCGCCACGGCGCCGCGCAAGCGAGCGTGGCGGCCACTTTCGAATTGCCGCGCCGCCACCCCGCGCGCGCCGTCCTCGACGAACACGGGATCGACGACGACGGTTCGGACACGCTGGTCCTGCGCCGCGTCCTGTCCGCCGACGGGCGCAGCCGCGCCTTCGCCAACGACCAGCCGGTCAGCGTCGGCCTCTTGCGCGCGCTGGGCGAGGTCCTGATCGAGTTGCAGGGGCAAAGCGAGCAGCATGGGCTCCTCAACGCGGCGACGCATCGCACGGCGCTGGACGCCTTCGGCGGATTGAGCGAGGACGCCGCGGCGCTGGCCCTGCTGTATCAGGCCTGGCGCAAGGCCGACGAGGAGCTGGCCGCGTTCCGCATCGACGCGGCGCGCGCGGCGGCCGAAGCCGAGGATTTGCGCCATGCGCTCAGCGAGATGGAAGCCCTCGATCCCAAGCCGGACGAGGAGAAGAAGCTCGACGAGCTGCGCATCGTGATGAAGAACCGCGAGAAACTGTCCGATGCGCTGAAGGCCGCCTATGAGGCCTTGGCCGGCGCACGGCCCGTGGACGCGGCACTGGCCAGCGCCCGGCGCGAACTGGCGCGCATCGCCGACAAGGCGGGTGGACGGTTGGACGCCGCGTTGGCCGCCATTGACCGCGCCTCGGACGGCGTGGCTGACGCGGTTGGCCAAGTCGAATCGGTCGGCGCCTCGATCGAGCATGATTCCGCGTCGCTCGAAAAACTCGAAGACCGGCTCTATGCCCTGCGCGACCTGGCGCGGAAGAACCGCGTCACGGTCGACAACCTGCCGAGGAAGCGCGCCGAGATCGAGACCGCCCTGGCGCGCATCGACGACCGCGACGGCGAGGGGAAAAAACTGGAGGCGCGCGCCAAGGACACGCGCGCGGCTTACGAATCCGCCGCGCGCATGCTGGCCGAGCGCCGCAAGGAAGCCGCCGGTCGGCTGGACGAAGCGGTCATGCGCGAGCTTGCGCCGCTCAAGCTCGACAGCGCGAAATTCCACACGCGCTTCGAGCCCTTGCCCGTCGAATCCCACGGGCCCCACGGCACCGAGCGGATCGCCTTCGAGATCGCGACCAACCCCGGCGCGCCGTTCGGCCCCATCGGCCGCATCGCCTCGGGCGGCGAATTGTCGCGCCTGATGCTGGCGCTGCGCGTGGCGCTGACCCAGGAAGCCGGCGCGCCGACCCTCGTGTTCGACGAAGTCGACAGCGGCATCGGCGGCGCGGTCGCCGCCGCCGTGGGCGAGCGCCTGTCGCGCCTGGGCAAGGAGATGCAGGTGCTGGTCGTTACCCACTCGCCCCAGGTGGCGGCGCGCGGCGTCGACCACTGGCACATCCGCAAGGCCGAGGCCAAGGGCGCCGTGCAGACCGCCGCCACGCGGCTGGACGACAAGGCGCGCCGCGAAGAGATCGCGCGCATGCTCTCGGGCAGCAAGGTGACCGAGGAAGCGCGCGCTGCCGCCGACAGCCTGCTGGGCGCGGGCACCCGGAAAGCGGCGAAACGGGCATGAAAGGCACGGCCGGAAAGAAGCCGGACGCGCTGACGCGCGCCGAGGCCGAACGGGAATTGGAGCGTCTGGCAGCCGAGATCGCGCGGCACGATGCGCTGTACCACCAGAAAGACGCGCCGGAAATCTCCGACGCGGACTACGATAAACTGCGCCAACGCAACGACGCCATCGAGGCGCGTTTCCCGGACCTGATCCGCGCGGACAGCCCAAGCCACTCGGTGGGTGCCAAGCCCGCCGAGGAGTTTGCCGAAATCCGCCACCGGCGGCCCATGCTGTCGCTTCAGAACGCGTTTTCCGAAGAGGACGTGCGCGAATTCTTCGACCGCGTGCGCCGTTTCCTGGGCCTATCGGCCGACGACGCCGTTGAGGTGGTGGCCGAACCCAAGATCGACGGACTTTCTGCCTCGCTGCGCTACGAAAGTGGCGCCTTCGTCCAGGGCGCCACGCGGGGCGACGGAGAGACCGGCGAGGATGTGACGCGCAATCTCAAGACACTGGATGACGTGCCCAAGAAGCTCAAGGGACGCGGCACGCCGGACGTTCTGGAGGTGCGCGGCGAGGTCTATATGGCGCGCAAGGATTTCCTGGCGCTGAACGAACGGCGGAAAAAGGCGGAGGAACCGCCCTTCGCCAATCCGCGCAATGCCGCCGCGGGCTCGGTGCGGCAGCTCGACCCCTCCGTCACCGCGCGGCGTCCGCTGCGCTTCTTCGCCTATAGCTGGGGCGAAGTATCGGACATGCATTCCAAGACGCAGTGGGACTTTCTGGGCAAGCTCAAATCCTGGGGATTCGAGGTCAACCCGCGGGCGACGCTGTGCGCAGGCGTGGACGACGCGCTGGCGTTCTATCGCGACATCGGCGAAGAGCGCGCCAAACTCGACTACGACATCGATGGCGTCGTCTACAAGGTCAACCGCTTGGACTGGCAGCAGCGTCTGGGCGAGGTCAGCCGCGCGCCGCGCTGGGCCCTGGCCCATAAATTCCCGGCCGAACGGGCGCAAACCGTGCTGAACGCCATCACCATCCAGGTCGGGCGCACCGGCACGCTGACGCCGGTGGCCGAGTTGGAGCCCGTGACGGTCGGCGGCGTGGTGGTCTCACGCGCGACGCTGCACAACGAGGACGAGATCGAGCGCAAGGATGTGCGCGTGGGCGATACGGTCGTCATCCAGCGCGCGGGCGACGTGATCCCCCAGGTCGTCGAATCGGTGAAGGCCAAGCGCCCGAAAAATTCCAAGAAGTTCGTCTTCCCCGACCACTGCCCGGAATGCGGCAGCCTAGCCGTGCGGCCCGAGGGCGAGGTCGCGCGCCGCTGCACGGGCGGCCTCAACTGCCCCGCCCAAGCCATGGAACGACTGCGCCATTTCGTCTCGCGCGCGGCCTTCGACATCGAAGGGCTGGGCTACAAGCATATCGAGGCGTTCTTCGCCGACGGACTCCTGCGCGGGCCCGTGGACATCTTCCGCCTGAAGAACAAGTCGGCGGAAATCCAGGAGCGTGAAGGCTGGGGCAAGCAGTCGGTCGAGAACCTTCTGGACGCCATCGAGACGCGGCGCACGATCGGCCTCGACCGCTTCATCTACGCGCTCGGCATCCGCCAGGTCGGCGAAGCGACGGCACGGCTGCTGGCCAAGCACTACCTCTCGCTCGACGCCTGGCGCGCGGCGATGAAAGAGGCGCAAGACCCGGAAAGCGAAGCCTACAAGGACCTGACCAGCATCGACGGCATCGGTCCCTCGGTCGCCGGCGACATCCTGGCCTTCTTCGCCGAGGCGCATAACCGCGATACGCTGGACGACCTGGCGGACGAGTTGACCGTGCAGGAATTCGAGCGGCCCAGCGCTTCCTCGCCCATCGCGGGCAAGACCGTGGTCTTCACCGGCACACTGGAACGCATGACGCGCCATGAGGCCAAGGCGCGCGCCGAAAGCCTGGGCGCCAAGGTCTCCGGCTCCGTCTCCAGCAAGACCGACTATGTCGTGGCCGGCCCCGGTGCGGGCTCGAAGCTGAAGAACGCCGCGGCACTCGGTGTCGCCGTGCTGAGCGAAGAGGAATGGCTGGCGCTGATCGGCGGGTGAATCGAATCCCCCTCCCCCACCCCTCCCGCGTTGGGGAGGGGAGAGATAAAGAAGTGAACCCTCTCCCCTACGCGGGAGAGGGTGGCGAGCGCAGCGAACCGGAGAGGGGGAAAAAGCTTATAGCGGCGCGTCGATCGCATATTCGGCCATGGCGTCGAGCAGCCAATCGGCCAGATAGACGGCGAAGGAATTGCGGACATAGATCCGCCAGGCGTGCCCTTGCGTCAGTTCCAGGATGCCGACCGTGCGCGCCAGATTGGTCTGGGCGCATTGGCCGGGTTTGAACGCGCGCGGGCGCAGATCGAGGCCGCAGGCCTTCTCCAGCACCGCACGGGCGCTGGGACCCGACAGTTCCAGCACGGTGCGGTTGGCCGTCACGTCCACAACGGACGCATGGCGGCCCTTGAGCGCCGCATCGAGGCGCGCGGTGAGGTCCGTTTCGGAATCCGGCGCGCCCACGACCAGCCATTCGTCCGGCCCCAGCCACAAGGCGGAAACATCGCCCGCGGCGGCGACCGTATTGGCCTTGAGCGGCGGTTCGAAGCCGAGCGCCGAGCGCATGGCGCCGAGCACGTCCGCATCGCGCGCGTCGCCGCGCAGGGCGATCTGCGCCAAATGCGGGATTTCCTTGAGTGCCACGCCGCGCGGCCCGGAGACAGCGCCGCGCGACAAGGCCGCGCCGTGATCCTGAAGCGGGCTGCGCCGCCGGGCAAAGAGGGTTGCATCAGCCATGGATTGGCTTGCCTCCCTCGTCGAGGAAATTGGGCGCGACGATGCGGGCCGAAACGGTCTTGCCTGCGAGCGGCGCCAGGATGGTCTCGCCGTGGCGGTCGCGGCCGCCCTTCACCAGCGCGAGCGCGAAGCCGCGGCCGAGATTGGGGCTCCAATAGCTGGAGGTGACGTGGCCGACCATGCGGACGGGCGATTCCGCCGCATCCCATACGAGCTGCGCGCCCTCGGGCAGCACCTCGGCCGGGTCAGCGGGCAAGAGACCCACGAGCTGCTTGCGGTCGGCGCGCGATGTGTCAGGACGCGCGAAGGAGCGCTTGCCGAGGAAGTCCTTCTGCTTCGAGACGATCCAATCCATGCCGAGATCGAGCGGCGTGACCGTGCCGTCGGTCTCCTGCCCCACGATGATGAAGCCCTTTTCCGCGCGCAGCACGTGCATGGCCTCGGTGCCGTAGGGCGTGATGCCGTGCTTCTCGCCCGCGGCCATCACGGCATCCCACAGCGCGAGGCCGTGGTGGGACGGCACGTTCACCTCGTAGGACGCCTCGCCGGTGAAGCTGATGCGGAAAATGCGCGCGGGGATTCCGGCCACCACGCCTTCGCGCATGGAGAGGAAGGGGAACGACTCCTCATCGACGGCCAACGCGGGCGCCAGTTCGCGCAACACGTCGCCCGCGCGCGGGCCGGCGAAGGACACCGTCGCCCACTGCTCGGTCACCGAGGTGAGATACACTTTCATATGCGGCCATTCAGTCTGGAGCCATTCCTCCAGCCATTCGAGCACGCGCGCCGCGCCGCCCGTCGTTGTGGTCATGAAGAAATGATCGTCGGCCAGCCGCGTGGTGACGCCGTCGTCGAACACCATGCCGTCGTCGCGGCACATGAGGCCGTAGCGGCAGCGCCCCACACCGAGCTTGCGGAAGCCGTTGGTGTAGATGCGGTCCAGGAACTCGGCCGCGTCGGGGCCGCGCACGTCGATCTTGCCGAGGGTCGAGGCATCGAGCACGCCGAGCGAGGTGCGCACGGCCTTGGCCTCGCGCCGCACGGCGGCGTGCATGTCCTCGCCGGCCTGCGGGTAGAACCAGGGCCGCTTCCACTGGCCGACATCCTCGAACACGGCGCCGCGCGCCACATGCCAGGGGTGTATGGGCGTGACGCGGATGGGATCGAGCCGGTCGCCGCGGTCGCGCCCGGCCATGGCGCCGTAGGTGACCGGCGTGTAGGGCGCGCGGAACGTCGTGGTGCCCGTGGCGGGAATCGCGCGGCTGGTGGCGTCCGACAGGATGGCGAGCGCATTGACGTTGGAGGTCTTGCCCTGGTCCGTCGCCATGCCGGTCGTGGTGTAGCGCTTCAGATGCTCGACCGATTCGAAGCCTTCGCGCGCGGCCAGCTTCAGGTCGGACGCGGTGACGTCGTTCTGGAAATCGACGAAGGCCTTGCCCCGCCCCTCCGCGCCCGGCACCTGCCAGAGGGCGAGCGGCGGCGTCTCGTGCGGATCGTCGACGGCGGTCGGTTCGGGCGCGCGCCCGCCGTCGAAGCCCGCATCCTTGGCCGCTGCCGCGCCGGCGGCCAAGCCTTCGGCCAGCGCCGCGCCCAGCGCGAAGCTGCCGTTGGCCGCGCCCACCGAGCGTTGCGCCTGGACGGATGTGCCCGGCACGAAGCAGTGCTTGGCCTCGTCCCAACGCAGCTTGCCCTGGGACTGGCTGAACAGATGGACGACCGGGCTCCAGCCGCCGGAGACGGCCAGAAGGTCGCAGACCACGCCGCGCGCGCCGCCGCCGCCGAACTTGGCGATGGAAACGGAATCGAGCCGCTTGCCGCCTGAGGCCGCGACGACCGCGTGGCCGTTCAGGATTTCGATGCCCTGGGCGCGCGCCTGCGCGGACAGGTCGCCGCCGGGTTCCGGGCGTGGATCGACGACGGAAAGCACCTGGGCACCCGCCGCCGCGAGATCGAGCGCGGTGCGATAGCCACCGTCGTTGGTGGTGAAGACGACGGCGCGTTTGCCGGGCACGGCGGCGTAGCGGTTGATATAGGTCGAAACCGCGCCGGCCAGCATCACGCCGGGCCGGTCGTTGCCCGCGAAGACCAAAGGCCGTTCGTGCGCGCCGGTCGCCAGCACCACCTGGCGCGCGCGGACATGCCACAGGCGCTGGCGCGAAATCCCCGCCGGCACCGTGGGGCCGAGATGGTCGGTGCGCCGCTCCAACAGGCAGAGATAATTCTGATCGTAGTAACCGAACACGGTCGTGCGCGGCAGAAGACGCACGTTGGGCAGGCCGCGCAGTTCGTCGAGCGTCGCGCGCAGCCAGCCGTCCAGCGTTCCGCGCGCGGAGAGGAGCGAGCCGCCCAGCTCCGCCTGCTCGTCCGCGATCAGCACATCGGCGCCCGCTTGTGCGGCGGCCAGCGCGGCGGCCAGGCCCGCGGGCCCGCCGCCAGCGACCAGCACGTCGGCATGGGCATGGACCTTGTCGTAAAGATCGGGATCGGGCTCGGTCGGCGCCTTGCCCAGGCCGGCCATGCGGCGGATCGCGGGCTCATAGACCTTGTTCCAGAACGCGGGCGGCCACATGAAGGTCTTGTAGTAGAAGCCCGCGACGAACAGGCCCGAGGCCAGGCCCGTCAGCGCGCCCAAATCCCATTCGAGGCTCGGCCAGGCGTTCACCGCGTTGGCCGTAAGGCCCTCGTATAACTCGACCTGCGTCGCGCGCGCGTTGGGCTCGGTGCGCTCGCCCACGCCCAGCTGCATCAGCGCGTTCGGCTCCTCGGCACCGGCGGCATAGATGCCGCGCGGACGGTGGTACTTGAAGCTGCGCCCGACGAGGAGCGCGTCGTTGGCGATGAGCGCCGAGGCCAGCGTGTCGCCCGCGAAGCCCTGATAGCGGCGCCCCGCGAAGGTGAACGACAACGGGCGCGAACGGTCGATACGCCCGCCCGACGGCAGCCGGAAGCCGGTCATTCGGGCAGCTCCGGCTTGGGGTCTTCCGGCTTGTAGACGGCGGCGATTTCGTGCGTGACCGTGTGGCGCACCATGTTGAACCAGCGCCGGCAGCCCGCGGCGTGGTTCCAGCGCTCGCGGAACCAGCCCTTCGGGTTGTCGCGCATGAACAGGTATTGCGCCCATTCGGCGTCGCCGGTCGCGTGGGGGTCGAGCGGGCGCGCGACATGCGCCTGGCCGCCGTAGCGGAACTCGGTCTCGTCGCGCGCGCCGCACCAGGGACAGGGGATCAGCAGCATGGCGTCCTCAATGCGCGACCGCGGCGGCGCCGTGCTCGTCGATCAGCGCGCCGGAGGTGAATCGTTCGAAGGCGAAGGGCGCGGCCAAGGGATGCGGCGCCTCTTGCGCGATCGTATGGGCGAAGACATGGCCCGAACCAGGCGTGGCCTTGAAGCCGCCGGTGCCCCAGCCGCCGTTGAGGTAAAGCCCCTCGATGGGAAGGCGGCCGATGATGGGCGAAGCGTCGGGGCAGACATCGACGATGCCGCCCCAGGTGCGCAGCATGCGCAGGCGGCTGAAGATCGGGAACAGCTCCAGGACCGCCGCCATCTGGTGCTCGATGACCGGGAACGAGCCGCGCTGGGCGTAGGAGTTGAAACTGTCGATGCCGGCACCCATGACCAGCTCGCCCTTGTCCGACTGGCTGACATAGACGTGGACGGCGTTCGACATGACCACGCACGGGTGGATCGGCTTGATCGGCTCGGAGACCAGCGCCTGCAGCGGGTGGCTCTGGATCGGCAGGCGCACGCCGGCCATGTCGCACAAGACCGAGTTGTGCCCCGCCGCGACGATGCCGATCTTCCGCGTCGCGATCTGCCCTTGCGTCGTGCGCAACCCGTGCACCCTGCCCTGGCGGATGTCGAAGCCCGTCACCTCGCAGTTCTGGATGATGTCGACGCCCAACGCATCGGCCGCGCGCGCGAAGCCCCAGGCGACCGCGTCGTGGCGCGCGACGCCCGCGCGGCGCTGCAAGGTCGCGCCCATGACCGGATAGCGCATGGACGGCGAAATGCTGACGATCGGGCAGAATTCCTTGACCTGCGCGGGCGTCAGCCATTCGGCGTCGACGCCGTTCAGCCGGTTGGCGTTGACGCGGCGGATGCCCTCGCGCACGTCGCCGAGGTTGTGCGCCAGGTTGAGCACGCCGCGCTGGCTCAACATCACGTTGTAGTTGAGCGCCTGGGACAATCCCTCGAACAGCTTCAGACTGTGCTCGTAGAGATGCGCGCTTTCGTCCCACAGATAGTTGGAGCGCACGATGGTGGTGTTGCGGCCGGTGTTGCCGCCGCCGAGCCAGCCCTTTTCCAGCACGGCCACGTTCGTGACGCCGTGCTCCTTGGCCAGGTAATAGGCCGTCGCCAGGCCGTGCCCGCCCCCGCCCACGATGACGGCGTCATAGTCCGCCTTGGGCTTCGGGCTGCGCCAATAACGCGGCCAGTCCTTGTGGCCGGTCAGCGCGTTGCGCGCGAGGCTGACGATGGAAAACCGCTGCATGGACATCCCGCTGCGGCGCGCGGATGCGCGCCCGGGCGACACTTAATCGCGCGGCCGCCGCCGGTTCAACAGGGACGAAGCCCTACGGCTTGGGATCGTAAGCCAGGTTGGAGGCAAGCCAGCGCTCGGCCGTTTTCAGGTCCATGCCCTTCCGGCGGGCATAATCCTCGACCTGGTCCTTGTCGATGCGGCCGACGCCGAAATACTCGGCCTCCGGGTTCCAGAAATAGAAGCCCGAGACGGAGGCCGCCGGCAGCATGGCGAAGCCTTCGGTCAGCGTGATCTTGGCGCGCTGCTCGGCCTGCAGAAGGGCGAACAAAGTCGCCTTCTCCGTATGATCCGGACAGGCCGGATAGCCCGGTGCCGGGCGGATGCCCTGGTACTCTTCGCGGATCAGGGCGTCGTTGTCCAAGGCCTCGCCCGCGGCATAGCCCCAGAACTCCTTGCGCACCCGCTCGTGCATCCGCTCGGCGAAGGCCTCGGCCAGGCGGTCGGCCAGGGCCTTGGCCATGATGCTGGAATAATCGTCATGCTGGCGCTCGAAATCCTGGGCCAGCTTGGTCGTGCCGATGCCGGCCGTGACGGCGAACGCGCCGATATAGTCCTTGAGGCCCGAATCCGCGGGCGCCACGAAATCGGCCAGCGCCAGGTTGGGCCTGCCCGCCTCACGCGCCATCTGCTGGCGCAGCGTGTGGATCGTGGCGCGTACGGTCTTGCGCTCGTCGTCGGTATAGATCGCGATGTCGTCGTCGCCCACCCGGTTGGCCGGGAAGAAGCCGATCACCGCCCGCGCCTCCAGAAGCTGCCGGTCGACGATGCGCGCCAGCATCGCCTGGGCGTCCTTGAACAGGCTGCGCGCCGTCTCGCCGACGACCTTGTCCTCCAGGATGCGCGGATAGGTGCCCGCCAGCTCCCAGGTGCGGAAGAAGGGCGTCCAGTCGATGCGCTCTACCAGCTCCGCCAGCGGATATTTCACCAGGGACTTCAAGCCAAGGAAGGTGGGCTTGGGCGGCGTGACGCGGCTCCAGTCGATGGGCTTGCGGTTGGCGCGCGCGGCCGCGATCGGCTGCCGCTGGCCGCGATCGCCCTTCTTCTCATGCGCGCTGCGCACCTTGATGTATTCCTGGCGCACCTTCTCGACCGCCTCGTCGCGCAACTCGTCGCTTAAAAGGCCGCTGGCGACCGCGACGCTGCGCGAGGCGTCGGGCACATAGATGACCGGGCCGGAATAGCGCGGCGCGATCTTGACCGCCGTGTGGACCTTGGACGTGGTCGCGCCGCCGATCAGCAGCGGCAGCTTCAGATTCTGCCGCTCCATTTCCGCCGCGACATGGCACATCTCTTCGAGCGAGGGCGTGATCAAGCCCGACAGGCCGATGATGTCGGCATTCTGCTCCTTGGCCGTCTCCAGAATCTTGGCGGCGGGCACCATGACGCCCAAGTCGACCACGTCGTAGCCGTTACATTGCAGCACCACGCCCACGATGTTCTTGCCGATGTCGTGGACGTCGCCCTTGACCGTCGCCATGACGATCTTGCCGTTGGACGTGGTGTTGGCGCCCGCCTGGCGCTCGGCCTCGATGAAGGGCACCAGGTGCGCGACCGCGCGCTTCATCACCCGCGCGCTTTTCACCACCTGGGGCAGGAACATCTTGCCCGAGCCGAACAGGTCGCCGACCACGTTCATGCCGTCCATCAGCGGGCCTTCGATGACATGGATCGGACGGGGGAATTTCTGCCGCGCCTCCTCGGTATCGTCGACGATGAAATCCGTGATGCCGTGGACCAGCGCGTGCGACAGGCGCTCCTCGACCGGCTTCTGGCGCCAGGACAGGTCGACTTCTTTCTTGGCGCCGCCGCCGCGATAGCGTTCGGCGATCTCGAGCAAGCGCTCGGTCGCGTCGTCCCGGCGGTTCAGCAGCACATCCTCGACCCGTTCGCGCAGGTCAGCAGGCAGGTCGTCATAGACCGCGAGCTGGCCCGCGTTGACGATGCCCATGTCCATGCCCGCCTTGATGGCGTGGTACAGGAAGGCCGAATGGATGGCCTCGCGCACCGTGTTGTTGCCGCGGAAGGAGAAGGACACGTTGCTGACGCCGCCCGAGACCATGGCGTGGGGCAGGCCCTGCTTGATCCGCCTGGTGGCCTCGAAATAGGCCTTGGCGTAGTCGTTGTGCTCCTCGATACCGGTCGCGACCGCGAAGATGTTGGGGTCGAAGACGATGTCCTCGGGCGGGATGCCGGCCTGCTCGGTCAGAATCTTGTAGGAGCGCGCGCAAATCTCGAATTTGCGCTCGGCCGTGTCGGCCTGGCCCGCCTCGTCGAACGCCATCACCACCACGGCCGCGCCATAGCGACGGGCCAGACGCGCCTGCTTCAGGAATGACTCCTCGCCCTCTTTCAGGCTGATCGAGTTCACGATCGGCTTGCCCTGGACGCATTTCAGACCCGCCTCGATCACGCTCCACTTGGACGAATCGATCATCAGCGGCACGCGGCTGATGTCGGGTTCCGACGCGATCAGCTTCAGAAACGTCTCCATGGCCTGCTCGGAATCGAGCATGCCCTCGTCCATGTTGACGTCGATGATCTGCGCGCCGTTCTGGACCTGCTGGCGCGCCACATCGAGCGCTGCATCGTAATTGTTGGCCTTGATCAGCTCGGCGAACTTGGCCGAGCCGGTCACGTTGGTGCGCTCGCCCACGTTGACGAAGTTCGTTTCCGGCCCAATCTCCAGCGGCTCCAGTCCCGACAAGCGGCAGCGCACGGGCGGCTTGGCCGGCTCGCGCGGCGGCATCTTCTCGACCGCCTTGGCGATGGCCGCGATGTGCTCGGGCGTGGTGCCGCAGCAGCCCCCGACGATGTTGAGGAAGCCGCTCTGCGCGAACTCTCCCAGCATGCCGGCCATGTAGTCCGGCGTCTCGTCATAGCCGCCAAAGGCGTTGGGCAGGCCCGCGTTGGGATGGCAGGAGATGCGCACGTCGGCCACACGCGACAGCGCCTCGATATGCGGGCGCAGATCCTTGGCGCCCAGCGCGCAGTTGAGGCCGATGGTGACCGGCCCTGCGTGGCGCACCGAGTACCAAAAGGCCTCCGCCGTCTGGCCCGAAAGCGTACGGCCCGAGGCGTCGGTGATGGTGCCCGAGATCATGATGGGCAGGCGCAGGCCGTTGGCCTGCAGCCGGTCGTCGATGGCGAACAGCGCGGCCTTGCAGTTGAGCGTATCGAACACGGTCTCGACCAACAAAAGGTCCGCCCCGCCGTCGATCAAGGCTTGCGTCGCCTCGGCATAGGTCTCGACCAGCGCGTCGAAGCTCGTGTTGCGGAAGCCGGGATTGTTCACATCCGGCGAGATCGACGCGGTGCGGTTGGTCGGCCCCAGGACGCCGGCCACGAAGCGCGGCCGGTCCGGCGTGGAATGGGCATCGGCCGCGGCGCGGGCCAGCTTGGCCCCTTCCAGATTCAATTCGCGCACCAGCTCCTCGGCGGCGTAGTCGCCCTGGGCGATACGGGTCGAACTGAAGGTGTTGGTCTCGACGATGTCGGCGCCCACGGCCAGATAAGCGTCGTGGATGCCGCGGATGATGTCCGGCCGCGTCAGCGTCAGAAGGTCCAGGTTGCCCTTCAGCTCCTTGGGCCAATTGTGGAAGCGCTGGCCGCGGAAATCCGGCTCCTCCAGCTTGTGCCGCTGGATCATCGTGCCCATGGCACCGTCGAGGATGAGGATGCGGTTCTTCAGCGCGTGTTCCAGCGCCTTGATGCGCTGGGGGCGGTCGAGGATCGTCATGGCGCGGCGCTCGCAGCATTCACCGGACGCAGGCCCAGCACATGGCAAATGGCATAGGCCAGGTCAGCGCGGTTCAGGGTGTAGAAATGGAATTCGTTGATACCGTTGGCCTGCAACAGACGGCATTGCTCGGCCGCGACCGTCGCCGCCACCAGCCGGCGCGTCTCGGGATCGCCGTCCAGCCCCTCGAACAGGCGCGCGAGCCAGGGCGGCACGGACGCGCCGCAGGCCGCGCTGAACTTCACCACCTGCTGGAAATTGGTCACCGGCAGGATGCCGGGCACGATCGGCACGGTGATGCCGGCCTTGCGCGCACGCTCCAGGAAATCGAGGAACACGTGCTCCTCGAAGAAATACTGGGTGATGGCGCGCGTGGCACCGGCGTCGATCTTGCGCTTCAGATTGTCGAGGTCGGCGCCGCGATCGGCCGCGTCCGGATGGGTTTCCGGATAGGCCGCGACGCTGACCTCGAAGTCGGCGATCTTGCGCAGGCCCGCGACCAGATCGACGGCGTAAGCATAGCCGCCCGGATGGGGCTTGTAGCGGCCCGTCCCTTCCGGCGAATCGCCGCGCAAGGCAACGATGTGGCGGACGCCGCTGTTCCAGTATTCGCGCGCGACCTCGTCCACCTCCTCGCGTGTCGCGCCGACGCAGGTCAGGTGCGCGGCCGGCGTGAGGGTGGTTTCGTTCAGGATTCGGCGGACGGTGTTGTGGGTGCGCTCGCGCGTCGAGCCGCCCGCGCCATAGGTGACCGAGACGAAGCGCGGCTGCAACGGCTCCAGCCGCTTCACCGCGGCCCACAGCCGTTCCTCCATCTCCGCCGTCTTGGGCGGGAAAAACTCGAACGACACCAGCGGCCGCCGGGTCTCGGGCGCCGCATAGGGCAGCATGGCAAAACGTTGGGAGGCGCTCATGCCGCCTTCTCCACCCGATGGGCGGCATCCGTGGCGCGCGCCTGCCAGATGCAAACGGTCAGGGGATCGCCGTCGAGCTGCGCGGTCTCGACCAGATCGAGCTTGGCGCCCTGACACCAGTCGCGGACCTGGCCGTCCGAGAAGCCGAGGCGGCGATGGGCGTGCTCCGCGCGCAGATATTCCAGGTCATGCGGCGCGAAATCGACGATCAGCATCTGGCCGCCCGGCTTCAACACGCGCGCGGCCTCGGCCACCACATCGGCCGGACGGTCGGCGAAGTGCAGCACCTGATGGATGGTCGCGATGTCGAAGGAGGCCGGCGGGAACGGCAGGTTATACATGTCGGCCTGGCGCACGACGCAGTTGCCCAGGCCCGCGCGCTCCAGATTGGCGCGCGCCACGGCCAGCATCTCGCGCGACAGATCGACGCCCACGGCATGGCGAACCTTGGGGGCCAGCACGTTCAGCATGCGGCCCGTGCCGGTGCCGACATCGATCAGTTCGGCGCCCTCGGGAGCGTCGGCGAGATCAAGCAGCGCGCGCTCGACCTCGGCCTCGTCGACATACAGCGACCGCACCGCATCCCACTTCTCGGCGTTCTCGCGGAAATAGCGCGCGGCCGATGCGCGGCGCTCCTCGGCGACGGACGACAGACGCTGCCGGTCGCGCATGAACAAGGAATCGTCGCGCGGCAGCAGCGCCAACAAGGCGCGCGCGATGCGGGCACCATCGCCCTTCTGCGCCAAACCATAGAAGACGGACGAGCCTTCGCGCGCGCGGTCGAGGAGTCCCGCATCGCAAAGAAGCTTGAGATGGCGCGACACGCGCGGCTGGCTTTGGCCCAGAATCCGCGTCAGTTCGGAAACCGTCAGTTCGCCCTGGGCGCACAGCGCCAAAAGGCGAAGCCTGGTCGTCTCCCCCGCCGCCTTGAGGCTCGCAAGAATTTCAGGCATGCCCACGATAGAGTTCCTCGCCAGGACGCTCGATTGCCGACGGATATAAGATCAAATTCAACATATAACAATATCTTTATATTAGGAATAAGTTTTGGCTCGAAACTGTCACCCCTCCGCCACAGTGAGTACATTCTGCACCCCTAGGCCCCTGGGCAGACTGGAGTTTCCCGTAAGCCTATGGTACCCACGCCAATCGAGGGACGAGTGGCCGCTTTGATGCTAGAAAAACTGGCGCAAAAGCGGGCGACCGGCCGTCGATGCGACTGCTTGCGCAGCGAACCAGGGGGGACGCTCAGACCGAATAGCACGAAGTTCTCGGTTTGATTGTGGATGCAACAGCTCGGATCTACGGGTAAGTCTGGTCGCTCAATGAAAAACAAAAACTTTTTCCGGTTTAGTGCGCGCATCTGTGGGGTTGCGCTGGCCGCCATGCTGATGACCGCATGCGCGACGCCGCCGACCGATCCCGAGGCGCGCAAGGCTTTCGACGAAGCGAACGATCCGCTCGAGCCGTTGAACCGGACGACCTTCGACTTCAACATGGCGTTCGACAAATACCTCTTGAAGCCGGTGGCCGAAGGGTATCGCTGGTCCCTGCCCGACGACACGCGCGCGGTCATCCGCCGCGTCCTGAACAACCTGCGCATGCCGGTCACCTTCGGCAACGACGTGCTCCAGGGCAACATGGGCCGCGCCATGGAAACCCTGATGCGCATGACCGTGAATACCATCATGGGCATGGGCGGCATGTTCGACGTCGCCGGCCAGTACGGCTTGCAGCGCCACGAGGAAGATTTCGGCCAGACCCTGGCCGTTTGGGGCTTCAATGAAGGTCCCTATATCATGTTGCCGATCTTTGGCCCGTCCAACATCCGCGATGCCATCGGCTTGGGCGTGGACTCGGTAGCCGACCCGCTGGGTTGGTTCCTCGGCTGGCCGGAACTTGCGGCCCGGGCCGCGGTTGAAGGCATCGACAAGCGCTCGCAGGTCATCGAGCCCTTGGACGAGTTGGAGCGCACCTCGGTCGACTTCTATGCGACGATCCGCAGCCTCTATCGCCAGCGCCGCATGGACGAGATCAACAACGGCGCGCCGGGCATGAACCTGCCGGCGCCGAGCATTTCCTACGACTTCCCGGACGACGAGAAGATCGCCGAGCCGGCGCCGACCCCGGCACCCGCTCCGGCGGCCGAGACGCCCGCAGCGCCGGCGCCGGCGCTCGTCGCCAAGCCCGCTTCCTGACCCCCTTCACTGTTCCGGCTGCCATGATCAGACGCGCGTTTCTTTCCGGCCTTTTCGCGGTTTCACTTCTGGCCATGGCGCCCGCGGTTTCCGCCGGCCCGCTGGAGGACGAATCGCGAATCTTCGTGAAGGGGCTGGCCGATCGTGCGATCGCGGTGCTCAAGGCCGATGCGCCGAAGGCCCAGCGCGACAAGGTCTTCGAAGAGATCCTGCGCGACGGCTTCGATACCAAGGCTATCGCTATCTTCTGCGTGGGCGGTTACTGGAACAGGATGACCGAGCAGGAGCGGCAGGAGTACCTGTCGCTGTTCGAGAAGCTGATCGTGCAGACCTATTCGTCGCGCATGGCCAGCGTCTACAACGGGCAGAATCTCGACGTCGGCGCGGCCCGCCCGGACGGCAAGTCGGGTGCCTGGGTCACCAGCAAGATCGTTTCGACCAACGTGGCGGATGAGCCGATCCGCATCGACTGGCGCGTGCGTCAGGTCGACAGCAAGGGCCTCAAGATCATCGACGTCGTGGTCACCAATATCAGCATGGTGGTCACGCAGCGTGACGATTTCGTCGGCATCCTCCAGCGCAACAACGGAAACATTCCCGAGTTCATCGGAATGCTGCGCGACAAGGTGGCCAAGCTCCAAGCCACCTGATCCAGCCAGTCTTTTCCGGCTAAAAGATCCAGCGCGCGGACCCGGTCCGCGCGCTTTTTCGTTCAGTGCACCAGCTTCTTGTACTTGATGCGGTGCGGCTGGTCGGCCTCGACGCCCAGGCGGCGTTTGCGGTCCTTTTCGTAATCCTGGTAGTTGCCCTCGAACCAAACGACGGAGCTGTCGCCTTCGAAGGCCAGGATGTGCGTCGCGATGCGGTCGAGGAACCAGCGGTCGTGGCTGATGACGACCGCGCAACCGGCGAACTCCAATAAGGCCTCTTCCAGCGCGCGCAGCGTGTCGACGTCCAGGTCGTTGGTCGGCTCGTCGAGCAGCAGCACATTGGCGCCGCTCTTCAGCACCTTGGCCAGATGGACGCGGTTGCGTTCGCCGCCCGAGAGCTGGCCGACCTTCTTCTGCTGATCCGCGCCCTTGAAGTTGAACGCGCCCGCATAGGCGCGGCTGGGCATCTTGCGGTCGCCGAGAATGAGCTCGTCGGCGCCGCCCGAGATCTCCTCCCAAACCGACTTGTTGGGATCGAGCGCGTCGCGCGACTGGTCGACATAGCCGAGCTTGACCGTCTCGCCCAGTTTGAGCGTGCCGCCGTCCGGCTTCTCCTGTCCCGTGATCATGCGGAACAGGGTGGTCTTGCCGGCGCCGTTGGGACCGATGATGCCCACGATGCCGCCGGGCGGCAGACGGAAGTTCAAATCCTCGATCAAAAGCCGATCGCCGAAGCCCTTTTTCAGGTGCTCGGCGTCGATCACCACGTCGCCCAGGCGCGGGCCCGCGGGAATGATGATCTGGGCCATATCGGCCACTTTGTCGCGGCTCTTGGCCAACAGACTTTCGTAAGCCGTGATGCGCGCCTTGTTCTTGGCCTGGCGCGCGCGTGGCGAAGCGCGGATCCACTCCAACTCGCGGTCGAGGGTGCGCTGGCGCGCCTCGTCTTGTTTCTCTTCCTGGGCCAGGCGTTTCTGTTTCTGATCCAACCAGGACGAGTAGTTGCCTTCCCACGGAATACCGCGGCCGCGGTCTAGCTCCAGAATCCAGCCCGCCACGTTGTCGAGGAAATAACGGTCGTGGGTGACGGCCACCACCGTGCCCGAATAATCGCCCAGGAACCGTTCGAGCCAAGCCACCGATTCCGCGTCCAGATGGTTGGTGGGCTCGTCGAGAAGCAGCATGTCCGGCCGCGACAGCAAGAGGCGGCACAGGGCCACGCGCCGGCGTTCACCACCCGAAAGGTTTTCGACCGAAGCGTCGCCCGGCGGGCAGCGCAGCGCGTCCATCGCGATCTCGATGGTGCGATCCAGCTCCCACGCGTTGGCCGCGTCGATCTTCTCCTGCAGCTCCGCCTGTTCGGCGATCAGCTTGTCCATATCCTCTGCGCTCAAATCCTCGCCGAAGCGCGCGCTGACGGCTTCGAATTTGTCGAGTAGGGCCTTGGTCTCGGCCACGCCGTCCATGACGTTGCCCAGCACGTCCTTCTTAGGGTCGAGCTGCGGTTCCTGCGACAGGAGGCCGACCTTCACGCCCTCGGCGGCCCAGGCTTCGCCCGTGAAATCGTGATCAAGCCCGGCCATGACGCGCAGAAGCGTCGATTTACCCGACCCGTTCAGGCCCAGCACGCCGATCTTGGCGCCCGGCAAAAACGACAGCCAGATGTCCTTCAAAACCTGACGCTGGCCCGGATAGGTCTTGGTCAGGCCCTTCATCACATAGATGTATTGATAGGCGGCCATGGGCGGTCCTTGCGCGACACAGAAATGGAATGCCCGCCGAACGGCCCCGGCGGGCTGGTACTGGGTTATATATAGGGCAGGACGGTCCGATACAGCCCCCCTCCACAGGGCGCCGATGTTCCGCTTCGCCAACAGCCATGCCTATCCGGGCTGCCGCGTCACGATTGACGGCACGGGCAGTCGCGGCCAGGCAACGGCGGAATTCAGCGACGGCTCGGTCTCATCCTGCGCCTATGCGCGCACCGCGGACGGCGGCATCCGCGTGACCGTCGGCGCCTATACGACAAGGCGTCGGACCGCCATCGCCAAGAAGACCTGGCTTCTCGTGGAGGGCGCGGACGGAACCTGGAAGGTCGCGCGCCGCGCCTAATGCGCGGTGATGTAGTCGCGCAGGTGCTGGACCTCGGTCTCCATCTCGTCCAGCCGGTGCTTGACCACGTCGCCGATGCTGACGATGCCGGCGAGGCGGCCGTCCATCGTAACCGGCAGGTGGCGGATGCGCCCGCGTGTCATGTGGCCCATCACCTGGTTCACCGTCGTCTCCGGAACGCAGGTGGTGACGCCCGGCGTCATCAGCGCCGAAACCGGCATGGACAGGAGATCGGCGCCGTGCTCGGCCAGGCCGCGCACGATGTCGCGCTCCGAGATGATGCCGGAGACGCGCTTGCCGTCTTCGCTGACGACCAGCGCGCCGATACCTTCGATCTTGAGACGGTGCGCCACCGTCTCGACGGTCGTGTCGGGCGGCGTGGTGGCGACCCGGTCACCCTTGAACTTGAGAATGGCTGCGACGTTCATAGGAATCCTCCCGCAACGGGTTGCTGGGCTGGTTTCCCCCGGTCCTTGAACAGTCTACGCCTGTGCGGCTCCCGCGCCGATGGGCCTGTCTCGCAATGCAGCAAATGCGCTGTCGTGGCGGATGCCGCTTAATGCGCCATCGCGCCGAAGCGGCCCTTGTTGAAATCTTCGACGGCCTGGCGGATTTCCGCCTCGCTGTTCATCACGAACGGGCCATAGCCGACGACGGGCTCGTCGATCGGCTCGCCGGTCAGAACCAAGACGATCGCATCCTCGTCCGCGCGAAGCTCCACGCGCGAGTCCGCGCGCTCGAAACGGACGATCTCCGCCTCGCCCGCCGCCTGGCCGTTCACCGTCACACGTCCGGTCAAGACCGCGATCATCGCGTTATGGCCTTCGGGCAAATCGAGTTCCACGGAGCCGCCACCCTTGAGGCGGACATCCCATAGATTGACCGGCGTGAAACTGCGCGCTGGCCCCTTCGTGCTGCCGAACTGGCCCGCGATGACGCGCACGCGCCCCGCGTCCTCGGGCAGGTCGACGGAGGGGATCATGGCATCGGTGATCGCCTGGTAGCCGGGCGTCGTCATTTTGTCGCGGGCAGGCAGGTTGACCCAGAGCTGCACCACGCGGAACGTGCCGCCCGTCTTCGCGAACGCGGGCGAATGGAACTCCTCATGCAGAATGCCGCCCGCGGCGGTCATCCACTGCACGTCGCCCGGGCCGATGGTGCCGCCTTGGCCGGTCGAATCGCGATGGGAAACCTCGCCTTCATAGACGATGGTGACGGTCTCGAAGCCGCGATGGGGATGCTGCCCGACGCCGCGCGGCGTCTTGGACGGCCCGAACGCATGCGGGCCCGCGTAATCGAACAGCAGGAAGGGGCTGAGCGAAGCACTGTCGTCGCCGTAGGAGAACAGCGTGCGGACAGGGAAGCCGTCGCCCACCCAATGGCCGCCGCGCGGATGCTTGATCTCTGCGATTTTCTTCATGGGCTTACCCCTCCTCGGCGAGGCCGTCCGCCCCGCGCATGGCAGAGATATTTGGCCTTATAATCCTGATTGCCAGTACGGTCCTCGAGGATACCGCCCATGCCTGCGAAGCCCGCTTGCCCCGCCGAGACGGCGCTCGAACTCGTGTCCGGGCGCTGGAAACTGATGGTGATCTTCTGGCTGCTCCAGGGCGAGCAGCGCTTCAACGCGCTGCAACGGAACCTCGGCGGCATCACCCACCGCACGCTGGCGCGGCAGCTCCGCGAAATGGAAGCCGACGGGTTGGTGGAACGCCGAGACTATCGCGAGATCCCGCCGCGCGTGGACTATCGGCTGACGGCGCGGGGCCGGTCGCTCCAGCCCATCCTACAGGCCATGGAAGATTGGACTGTCCGTCATGGGGCGGTGACGAAGGGAAAGCGGCGGGCAGGCTAGGCAAGACGGCGGATGGTGGGCCCGGCAGGACTCGAACCTGCGACTAAACCGTTATGAGCGGTCTGTTCTACCAACTGAACTACAGGCCCCCAAGGCGCGCGGCGCCAGGATCGCGCGATCCCGGCACGGCCGCAAGTTCCCGGTGAATGGAAGGATGGCGTGGTAGGCCCGGCGGGATTCGAACCCACGACCTGACTGTTATAAACAGCCTGCTCTACCGCTGAGCTACGAGCCCCCGGACGCCCTGCGGGCGTCCGGAAGCCCGCATGGGTCAGGTGTCGAGGAAGCTACGCAGCTTGCGCGACCGGCTGGGGTGCTTGAGCTTGCGCAGCGCCTTGGCTTCGATCTGACGTATGCGCTCGCGCGTGACCGAGAACTGCTGACCGACCTCTTCCAACGTGTGGTCGGTGTTCATGCCAATGCCGAAGCGCATGCGCAGCACGCGCTCCTCGCGCGCGGTCAGCGTGGCCAGGACGCGGGTGGTCGATTCGCGCAGGTTGCCGTGAATGGCGGCATCCAGCGGCTGGACCGCGTTCTTGTCCTCGATGAAATCGCCGAGATGGCTGTCCTCCTCGTCGCCGATCGGCGTCTCGAGGCTGATCGGCTCCTTGGCGATCTTGAGCACTTTCCGCACCTTCTCGAGCGGCATGTTGAGCTTCAGCGCCAATTCCTCGGGCGTGGGCTCGCGGCCGATCTCGTGCAGCGCCTGGCGCGAGGTGCGCACCAGCTTGTTGATCGTCTCGATCATGTGCACGGGGATGCGGATGGTGCGCGCCTGGTCGGCGATCGAGCGGGTGATGGCCTGCCGGATCCACCAGGTGGCGTAGGTCGAGAATTTGTAGCCGCGGCGGTATTCGAACTTATCGACCGCCTTCATCAGGCCGATATTGCCTTCCTGGATCAGGTCCAGGAACTGCAGGCCGCGGTTCGTGTACTTCTTGGCGATCGAGATCACGAGGCGCAGGTTGGCCTCGATCATCTCCTTCTTGGCCTGGTTCGATTCGCGGTCGCCCTGCTGCACGGTCGTGACCATGCGGCGGTAGTCGGTGATCGGCATGCCGGTGATCTCGGCGACCTCGAGGACCTGGCGGCGCAGCTCCTTGATTTCGTCCTTGTACTTCACGCCGAACGACTTCCAGCCTTTGGTCGACAGGCGGCCCACGCGACGCATCCAGTTGGGATCGGATTCGTGGGTCATATATTGCAGGAGGAAGTCCTCGCGCTTGACCCCGCAACGCTCGGCCAGACGCAGCATCTGGCTTTCCAGCGTCAGGAGGCGCTTGCTCAGGCCGTAGAGCTGGTCGACCAGCTCCTCGATGCGGTTGTTGCTCAGGCGGACCTTGGAGACCTTCTCCATCAGCTCCTTGCGCGCGCGCTGGTATTTCTTCAGCTCGGCGCCTTCGAGATCCTTGCCCTTGCGGACGGCCTCGACGCGGTCTTCCTGCAGCTTGACGAAGTTCTTGTGCGCGCGGGCGACCTTGTCGAGCGCCTTCAAGACGTCGGGCAGAAGATTGGCTTCGATGGTGGCGAGCGAGAGATTGATCTCGTCGTCATCCTCCTCGGTCGGTTCGGCTGCCTCGCCTTCGCCGCGCGCTTCGCCCTCGGCGGGCTTCGCGGGCTTGGCCACGACGCGCAGCTGCGGCGCCTTGGCGGGCATCGGCGGTTTCGGCATCGTGGGCTTGCCCGGCTTGGCATGCTCGCTCATGGGCGAATCGGGCGCGCCCTTGGCCGACATATCGACGACCGGCCCGCCCATGGTGGCGTCCAGGTCGATGACATCGCGCAGAAGCATGGTCTGGTCGAGCAGCGCCTGGCGCCAGCGCACCAGCGCC
This sequence comes from Alphaproteobacteria bacterium, assembly GCA_050180485.1. GTDB lineage: Bacteria > Pseudomonadota > Alphaproteobacteria > CADEGL01 > CADEGL01 > CADEGL01. The sequence goes on from JBFXED010000028.1 coordinate 28,486, forward strand.
TCGAAGGTCATCGGGCTTTCGCAGACCGCGCCGATCATCTTCTCGCGGCCGGCCTCGATGCGCTTGGCGATGGCGATTTCGCCCTCGCGCGACAAAAGCTCGACGCTGCCCATCTCGCGCAGATACATGCGGACGGGATCGTCGGTGCGGGTCAGCTCGTCCTCGCCGACGTTACCCCGCTTGGCCTCGGGCTCTTCCTCCTCGTCCTTGTCCTTGGCCTTATCGTCGTCCTCGTCGGCGGCGGCATCCTTGGCGGCCGCGCCCGCGGCGGGCGCCTCCCCCTCCTCGGATTCCTCGTTCTCGACGACGCTGATGCCCATCTCGTTGAGCATCGCGAGCGTGTCCTCGATCTGCTCGGAGTTGAACTTCTCCGGCGGCAGGACCGAGTTGAGCTCGTCATAGGTGATGAAACCGCGGTCGCGCCCACGCGCGATCATCTTCTTGACCGCCGCCTGCATCGTGTCCATGAGCGGCCCTTCGGCACCCTCTCGCATTTCCGCTTCGTCTTCGACCGCCGGTTTGCTCGCCATTTCTCGTCACAACTCCTGAAGTTCGGCCGAGCGCCCCTCGGCCGGTTCGCGATTTACGTCAATGCGTGTTCTCAAGGCCCGTGACGCCCGCGTCTTCGTCGCTCAGGTCGCCCGCCTTCAGAGTTTCGAACTGTGCCTTCTTGGCCGACACGGGGGCCCAGCGCTCCGGCGTCATGTCGGCGCCCAGCGCCTTGGAATCCTCGAGGATTTCCGTGCAAATCTCGCGCCGATGGGGCTGTTCCCAGGCCTCCAACCACTCCTTCCGTCGGTCCTCCAAGGCCTTGACGGGGTTGGCGAAGGGCGCCGCTTCGTAAACCTCGCGGCTGAGCACCCGCTCCAGCACTTCCGCAAACCCGCGACCTCTGAGGTGGCCTTCCAGGGCCGCCCTGTCAAGGTCGGGCTGGACTGCGTGGACATGCACCAGTTCCTGGCGCAACCGGTCCAAATCGGGCCGGGACAGGGATCGCGAGCCAAGCTGCTCGCCCACCTCGTCCAACATCGCCGGGGCTACGATGACGGCGGCCAGGAACCCCTGCTCGGCGCGCAACAGAAGGGCCTCGGGATTGCCCGCGGCCGGGTGTGCCGCGCGCGGCGCCGGAGCGCTGCCTATGCCCGGCCGGGGCGCCATCCGCCCGCGCGGCCGGAAATCGCGCGAGTCGCGCGGACCGCGCCGGAACGGCTTGCGGCCGAAGGCGGTGTCCAGGCGCGTTTCCATCTCAACTTGATAATAATTTTGCACACTGCGCTCGGCGATCTGGCGAACGCGGTCGAGCAAGCCGCGCCGGATCTCGGCGCGGCGCTCGGGCGTGTCGGCGGCGCGGCCGGCCGTTTCCATTTGCCACAAAATGTCGGTGAGCGGGCGGACGCGTCCGAGCACCGCGGCCATGGCCTGCTGTCCACCGAAGCGGACCAGCGTGTCGGGGTCCTCGCCTTGCGGCAGGGTCGCGAAGCGGAGCGAGCGGCCGGGTTCCAGGATCGGCAGCGCGCGCTCGGCCGCCCGGAACATGGCGCGCTGCCCGGCCGCGTCGCCGTCGAAGCACAGCACGGGCTCGGGTGCCAACTTCCACAGAAGCTGGATCTGCCCTTCGGTCAGCGCGGTGCCGAGCGGCGCCACGGCATGGTCGAAGCCGGCCTGATGGAGCGCGATCACGTCCATGTAACCCTCGACCACCACGGCGTCGCGCTTTTCGCGCGCGGCGTTGCGGGCGTGCGACAGGCCGAACAACACGCGGCCTTTATGGAAGAGCGGTCCTTCCGGCGAGTTGAGGTATTTCGGCTGGCCATCGCCCATCACGCGGCCGCCGAAGGCGATCACGCGCCCGCGCCCGTCCATGATCGGAAACAGGATGCGGCCGCGGAAATAGTCGTAGCTGTCGCCGCCGCCCTCGGGGCGGCGCAAGAGCCCCACCTCGATGGCACGCGCTTCCTCGATGGCCTTGGCCGCCAGCACGCGCTTCAGTCCGCCGCGGTTGTCGGGCGCGAAGCCCAGGCGGAAGCGGGCGATCGTTTCGTCGGTCAGGCCGCGGTCCTTGAGATAGGCCAGCGCGGCACGGCCGCCGGGGGCGTGAAGCTGCTCCTCGAACCAGGCGCAGGCCGCCTCCAGCACGGTGTAGAGCGACTGCTCCTGCTCGGCGCGCGCGCGGTCTTGCGGCGCCATGCGGGGGACGGGAATACCGGCCTGCTCGGCCAAGCGCTCGACGGCCTCGGGAAACGACAGGCCCTCGGTCCGCATGACGAAACCGATCACGTCGCCATGGGCGCCGCAGCCAAAGCAATGGAAGAAGCCCTTGTCCTCGTTGAGGGTGAAGGACGGCGACTTCTCGTTGTGGAACGGGCACAGGCCGACATGCTCGCGGCCGCGCCGTTGCAGGCGCACGCGGCGGCCCACCGTGTCGGCCAAGCCGACGCGGGCGCGCAACTCATCGAGGAACTGGACCGGGAACGTCACCGTCTCTGTCGCTCGCTCACGTCTCTCCGGCGCGCCTAAAATATCCCGCGCGCCGCGGGTTCAGCCGAGATGCTTCTTCACGACCGCGCTGGCCTTGGCGAAATCGATCTGCCCGGCGTGGCGCTCCTTGAGCACGCCCATGACGCGCCCCATGTCCTTGATGCCCGAGGCACCCAATTCGCCGATCACGCCCTTCACGGCCTGTTCGATCTCCGCCTCGCCGAGCTGCTTCGGCATGAAGCCCTCGATGACGGCGATCTCCTCTTTCTCCTGCCGCACGAGGTCGGGACGGTTGCCCTTCTCGTACATGCCGATCGATTCCCGGCGCTGCTTCACCATGGTCTGCAGCATCTGGAGAATCTCGTCCTCGCCGATCCCGTCGGTCTTGCCGCGTCCGCGCGCCGCGATGTCGCGGTCCTTCAGCGCAGCCAACATCAGGCGCAACGTCGCCGTGGCGCGCTGATCCTTGGCCTTCAGGGATTCTTTGAGGCGTTCGTTGAACTGTTCGCGAAGCATGAACTGGAAATCGTTGCCCAACAGGGCTCGGGAAGGCCGGACGTTAGCGGAAAGGGCTCTGTAGCGCAATCGTCCAAATTAAACTAACTCGTTGAATTTATTTAAGAAAACATCATTCCCCCGACTTGACGGCGGCATGGGATTTGCTTACAAAGCGCTCGCATCGCTTGTCCCTTGGCGTTTGATCGTCCGCGCGTAGGTTTCGGCGCCCAGAGCCGAAGCCAGGCGCTAAGCGGCAGGATGCGCGCAACCGACCCCCTCGCGAGTTGGCCATGCCCGGCAAGAAGACCCAACAGAAGCGCACGCCCCCCGCGCGCGCAGCGCTTCCGCCCGGCACCACGGCTGCGCTCGTCCTGGCCGATGGCACGGTCTTCTGGGGCAAGGGGTTGGGCGCCGCGGGCTCGGCGGTGGGCGAGGTCTGCTTCAACACCTCCCTGACCGGCTACCAGGAAATCCTGACCGATCCGTCCTATGCCGGACAAATCATCACCTTCACCTTCCCCCACATCGGCAACGTGGGCGCGAACGAAGAGGATATCGAGACCATCACGCCCGCCGCGCGCGGCCTGATTCTGCGCGCCGATATCACCGAGCCGTCCAACTTCCGCGCCACGCGCCATTTGGACGCCTGGCTCAAGTCCTACGACCTGGCCGGGGTCGCGGGTATCGACACGCGCGCGCTGACGCGGCGCATCCGCGACCTGGGCGCGCCCAACGGCACGATCTGCCACGCGCCCGACGGCAAGTTCGACCTGGACGCGCTGCAGGCCAAGGCCGCCGAATGGCCGGGCCTGGAAGGCATGGACCTGGCGCTCGAAGTGTCGTGCCGGCAGAGCTACGACTGGAGCGAGACGCGTTGGGCGCTCGGCAAGGGCTACGGCAAGCTCGAAAAGCCCGAATACAACATCGTCGCCGTCGATTACGGCGCCAAGCGCAACATCCTCCGCTCCCTCGCCGCCGTCGGCTGCAAGGTGACGGTCGTGCCCGCGACGGCGACCGCCGAAGAAATCATGGCGAAGAAGCCCGACGGAGTCTTCCTATCGAACGGCCCGGGCGATCCGGCCGCAACCGGCCAATACGCCATCCCCACATTGCGTAGCCTGATCGACGCGGGCATGCCCATCTTCGGCATCTGTCTCGGGCACCAGCTCCTCGCGTTGGCACTCGGCGGCAAGACCGAGAAGATGCACCACGGCCACCGCGGCGCGAACCACCCGGTCAAGGACCTGGAGACCGGCAAGGTCGAGATCACCAGCCAGAACCACGGCTTCATGGTGCTCCCGGAATCACTGCCCAAGAACGTCGAGGTCAGTCACGTCTCGCTGTTCGACGGCTCCAACGAAGGCCTGCGCGTGACCGACAAGCCCGTCTTCTCGGTCCAATACCACCCCGAGGCGTCGCCCGGCCCGCATGACAGCCATTATTTGTTCGAGCGCTTCGTCGAGATGATCAAGAAGACCGGCCGGAAGAAGCATGCCTAAGCGCACGGACATCAAATCGATCCTGATCATCGGCGCCGGCCCGATCGTCATCGGCCAGGCCTGCGAGTTCGACTATTCGGGCACCCAGGCCGTGAAGGCGTTGAAGGACGAGGGTTACCGCGTCGTCCTGATCAATTCGAATCCGGCCACGATCATGACCGATCCGAGCCTGGCCGACGCGACCTATGTCGAGCCCATCACACCCGCGTTCGTGGAGCGCGTGATCGCGAAGGAGCGGCCGGACGCGCTTCTCTCCACCATGGGCGGCCAGACGGCGCTGAACACGGCCATGACGCTGGCGCGCCAGGGCGTGCTGGAGAAATACGGCGTCGAGTTGATCGGCGCCAACAAGGATGCCATCGAGCGCGCCGAGGACCGCCAACTGTTCCGCGAGGCCATGACGCGTATTGGCCTGGAAAGCCCGCGCGGGCGCTTGGTCGGCACCATGGAAGAGGCCATGGAGGCCCTGCCCTATGTCGGCCTGCCCGCCATCATCCGCCCCTCCTTCACCTTAGGCGGCACGGGCGGCGGCATCGCCTATAACCAGGACGAATACGGCGCCATCGTGCGCGGCGGCCTGGCGGCTTCGCCCGTGTCGCAGGTGCTGGTCGAGGAATCCGTGCTCGGCTGGAAGGAGTTCGAGCTCGAGGTCGTGCGCGACCGCAAGGACAACTGCATCATCATCTGCTCGATCGAGAACATCGATCCGATGGGCATCCACACGGGCGACAGCATCACGGTCGCGCCCGCGCTGACGCTCACCGACAAGGAATACCAGATCCTGCGCGACGCCTCTTTGGCCTGCCTGCGCGAGATCGGCGTCGACACCGGCGGCTCCAATGTGCAGTTCGCGGTCAATCCCGAGAACGGCCGCATGGTCGTGATCGAGATGAACCCGCGCGTCTCGCGCTCTTCGGCTTTGGCGTCGAAGGCCACCGGGTTCCCGATCGCCAAGATCGCGGCCAAGCTGGCCATCGGCTACACGCTCGACGAGCTGACCAACGACATCACCAGAACCACGCCGGCCTCCTTCGAGCCGACCATCGACTATGTCGTCACGAAGATGCCGCGCTTCACCTTCGAGAAGTTCCCAGGATCGGAAGCGCTGCTGACCACCTCGATGAAATCGGTCGGCGAGGCCATGGCAATCGGCCGCACCTTCGCCGAATCGCTGCAGAAGGCGCTTCGCTCCATGGAAACGGGGCTGAACGGGCTGAACGAGGTCGAAATCCTGGGCACCGACGCCTCCGACCGGCGCGACGCCATCCGCGCTGCCCTGGCCAAGCCCACACCCGACCGGTTGCTGGTGATCGCCCAAGCCTTGCGCGAGGGCTTCACGGTCGCCGAGGTGAACGCGGTGTGCAAATACGACCCATGGTTCATCGAGCGGATCGCCGAGATCGTGTCCGCCGAAGCCGCGATCCGGAAATCGGGCCTGCCCAAGGACGCGCACGGCATGCTGCGCCTAAAGAAGATGGGTTTCTCGGATTCGCGCCTGGCGCAGCTCACGGGCGGCAAAGCGAACGCGGTCGCCGCGGCGCGGCGCAAGCTGGGTATCACCCCCAGCTTCAAGCGCATCGACACCTGCGCGGCCGAGTTTCCGTCCCAGACGCCGTATATGTATTCGGCCTACGAGGGCGACGGCATTGCGCCGGGCGAATGCGAGTCCGACCCAACGACCGCGAAGAAGATCATCATTCTGGGCGGCGGGCCGAACCGCATCGGCCAGGGCATCGAGTTCGACTATTGCTGCGTCCACGCCGTCTACGCCCTGCGCGAGGCCGGCTACGAGACCATCATGGTCAACTGCAATCCCGAAACCGTCTCGACCGACTACGACACGGCCGACCGCCTCTATTTCGAGCCGCTGACGCCGGAGGACGTGATCGAGCTGGTCCGTACCGAGCAGAAGAACGGCACGCTCTTGGGCGTGATCGTACAGTTCGGCGGGCAGACGCCGCTGAAGCTCGCCGCCGCGCTGGAAGAGGCCAAGATTCCGATCCTGGGCACCTCGCCCGATTCCATCGATTTGGCCGAGGATCGTTCGCGATTCCAGACGCTGATGTCCAAACTGGGGCTGCAGCAACCCAAGGGCGGCATCGCCTACAGCGAGGAAGAGGCCGAGAAGGTCGCGAGCGAGCTGGGCTATCCGGTCATGATCCGCCCGTCCTACGTCTTGGGCGGCCGTGCCATGGAGATCGTCCATGAGCGTGCGGCGCTCAACCGCTATATGCGCGAGGCCGTTCGCGTCTCGGGCGACCAGCCGGTGCTGATCGATTCCTACCTGCAGGACGCGACCGAGGTCGACGTGGACGCGCTGGCCGACGGCCAGGACGTGCACGTGGCCGGCATCATGGAGCATATCGAGGAGGCCGGAATCCATTCCGGCGATTCCGCCTGCTCGCTGCCGCCCTATTCGCTGCCGCAGACCACGATCGAAGAGATTCGGCGCCAAACGAAGGCGCTGGCCAAGGCGTTGAAGGTCGTCGGCCTGATGAACATCCAATTCGCCATCAAGGACGACCAGGTCTACGTGCTGGAGGTCAATCCACGCGCGAGCCGCACGGTGCCCTTCGTGGCCAAGGCCACCGGCCTGCCCATCGCCAAGATCGCGGCGCGCATCATGGCCGGAGAGAAGCTCAAGGATTTCAAACTGCAGATCGAGACCGTGCGCCCGCACGTCGCGGTGAAGGAAGCCGTGTTTCCGTTCGCGCGCTTCCCCGGCGTCGATGTGCTGCTGGGTCCCGAGATGCGCTCGACCGGCGAAGTCATGGGCATCGACACGGATTTCGGCCGTGCCTACGCGAAAGCACAGCTTGGCGCCGGAACCACGCTGCCCACAGGCGGCGGCGTGTTCATCTCGGTGCGCGACCGCGACAAGGCGGATGTCGTGGAGGTCGCGCGCGGCCTGGCGAAGCTCGGCTTCAACATCATCGCGACACGCGGCACGGCCGAGGTCTTGCGCGAGGCCGGCCTCGAGGTCGAGATCGTCAACAAGGTGTTGGAAGGCCGCCCGCATATTGTCGACTCGATGAAAAGCGGCCTGGTGCAACTTGTTTTCAACACGACGGAAGGCGCGCGCGCCATCGCCGACAGCGCGAGCCTGCGGCAGACGGCACTTCTGAACGGCATCGCCTATTCAACCACCGTCGCGGGCGCCGCGGCGACGGTCGAGGCCATCGCCGCGCTCAAGGCGGGCGAGCTTGATGTGGCCCCCCTTCAGTCTTACTTTAAGACGTCGTTCTGAGACTTCACGGAACCTGGATGCCTGCCGAGGCGTTGACGATGCCTCGAAGGGATAGCTGTTTTCCAAGGCCGTTCCGGCCGTTTAATTGCCTCTCTTTTTTCTTCAACTTGGTTAATGCCCGATGGAACGAGTACCCATGACTGCCGGCGGCTATGCCCGCCTCCAGGATGAGCTGAAGCGGCTGAAGACCGTGGAGCGCCCGCGCATCATGCGCGCGCTGGAAGAGGCGCGCGCCCATGGCGACCTGTCCGAGAACGCGGAGTACGAAGCCGCGAAGCACGAGCAGGGCCTGACCGAAGGCCGCATTGTCGAGCTGGAGACCAAGCTGCGCAACGCGCAGGTCATCGACGTGACCAAACTGTCGGGCAGCGACGTGAAATTCGGCGCGACCGTTCACGTGGTCGACACCGACAACGACGGCAAGGCGCGCTATCAGATCGTCGGCGCGGACGAGGGTGACATCAAGCAAGGGCTCCTATCCGTAGCCTCGCCCTTGGCGCGCGCCCTGATCGGCAAGTCGAAGGGCGACCTGGTGCAGGTCTCGACCCCCGGCGGCCTCAAGACCTACGAAGTCCTCAAGGTCGAATATAAGTGACCGCCCCGCTCGTCGGGGCGACACGTACGGGACGTCCAGCGCCATGATCATATGGACGCTGACCAACGGCCATGCGGGCTTCGAAAGCCAAGTGCTGGGACTGGCCGAGGCCATTGGCGGCACCATCGTGGCCAAGCGCGTGCGCCCGCGTATGCCCTGGACTCACATTCCCGCCAGCATCGCGCTGCCGCCTTTGTCCGCCATCGACGCGACCAGCGACAAGCTGGTGCCGCCATGGCCCGATCTTCTGATCAGCTGCGGCCGGCGCATGGTGGGGCTCGCACTCAGGATCAAATCGGAATCGGCGGGGCATACCTTCGCCGCCCATATCCAGGATCCGCTGGTCGATCCCGGCCGTTTCGACCTGGTCGCGGCTCCTGCCCATGACGGGGTGGAAGGCGTCAATGTCGTGACGACGACGGGCGCCGTGCATCGCGTGACGCCGGAGAAGCTGGCCGCCGCCGCCGAGCAGTTCCGTCCCCTGTTGAAGAACCTGCCGCGTCCTTTGATCGCCGTGCTGGTGGGCGGCTCCAATCGCCGCTACCAGATGACTGCCGCCACGATGGCCAATCTCAGCGAGCGACTTAGACTTTTGTGCGAGAAGCACAGCGCCGGGCTGGCGGTCACCATTTCACGGCGCACCTCGGCGCCCTGCACGGCCATGCTGCGCGAGAAGATGGCGGACCTGCCGACCCTCGTATGGGACGGGCACGGCGACAATCCCTATCTCGGCTTCCTGGCCCTCGCCAACGCCTTCGTGGTGACGGAGGATTCGGTTTCGATGATTTCCGAGGTGGCCTCGACCGGAAAGCCGGTCTATGTCGCGGCACTCGAGGGCGGCGGCGGACGCTTCCGCCGCTTTCACCTCAATTTCCGCACGGCCGGCATCACCCGGCCTTTCGACGGCAGCCTCGACGACTGGAGCTATACGCCCCCCGACGACACGGAAAAGGTCGCAGCCGAGGTCCGCCGGCGCATGGCGGAGCGGAAAATCGTCACGTAGCGCGGTCGTAAACGCGTGAAGCGCGCCACTGGCCCCTCTCCTCCAAAGGCGGAGGGGGTTCTCTTCTCGTCCCGCCTTACGGGGTATTACATATTTAGGATGGGGCGGTTTCGGGCGAGAATCCGCACCCTTACGCGGCTCCGGCCGCGGCCCAGGAACGACTTTTCAGGACCCGCATGTCGGCCCTCGATTTCGATCGCCTCCGGCGCACTTCGCTCACCACCCGGCCCTTCTCCTTCGTCATCGTCCCCGGCTTCGTGAAGGCCGAGGCGCTGGCCGCGATTCACGCCGACTATCCGAAGATCCGGAAGCCAGGCAGCTTTCCGATGACGACCGTGCGCTCGGGCCCGGCCTTCAAGTCGGTGGTCGCGGAGCTGGAAGGACCGGAGATGCGCCGCGCCATCGAGGAGAAATTCGGCCTCGATCTGTCTGACCGTCCGACCATGCTGACGGTGCGCGGTTACTGCCGCGCCGATGACGGCGACATCCACACCGATACGGAATCCAAGATCATCACCTGCCTGATCTATTTCAACGGCAAGTGGGACGCGAGTGGTGGCCGTCTGCGCCTGTTGCGTTCCGCGCATGATATCGAAGACATGGTGGCCGAGGTCCCGCCTGACGAAGGCACCTTGCTGGCCTTCCGCCGCAGCGACAATTCCTTCCACGGCCATAAAAGTTTCGAAGGTCAGCGTCGCGCGATCCAGCTCAATTGGGTCACGGGGCGCGACGTCGTTCGCCGTGAAATGGCGCGCCATCGCTTCGCTGCGCTGACCAAAACCCTCAACCCGTTCGGCTAAACCGACCATGACCCTCCGCATCGAAACGTTCAGCAATCAGAAGGGCGGCGACTGCTTTTTCAAGGCGCTCGGCCATCCGGGCGCGCAGGAATCCGCGCGTGCGATGTTGCGCGGTTTGCGCGAAGGCGGGCCGGTCGCGCTCTACGATCCGTTCGGTTTCGCCGAGGGTTTCGCCGCGCTGCATCCCTTGGACGGTATCGACCTCGCAGGCGTGTTCGTTCAGGACATTCGCCGCATCGGAACGACGATCCTGGGCCGCGCCGCGCAGCCCGTGACGGATATTGCCGCATCGGCCGCCAAGACCGTTCTTCTATTGGCTTTCGACGCGGATCGCCCGCTCGCGCATATGCGCCATCTGGCGCCCGCGGGCGCGCGCATCGTGACACTTGATGCGATGCGTCTGCCGGCGGACGCGCTCACCAACAAGCGCCGCTATCTCGATCCGCTCAACTTCGCGACGAATTTCGCCTTCTTTCGTGACGCGGACGGCCACCACACCCGCGTCGTGACGGCCAATTATTGGGCGCGCTATGGCGCGGATGCCGTGACGTTGTGGCTCAAACTGTTCGACGGACAGGGCCAGACGCTGGCGGAGTGGCGCGAACCCCTGCCGTCCAAGAGCGCCACAGTCAGCCTGGACAGCAAGGAAATCCGCGCCCGCTTCGGACTCGGACCGTTTACGGGCCAGTTGTTCATCCACGCCGTGGGCGCCGCGGGTCACGACATCGTGAAATACGCGCTCGACTCCTACGGCGATTCGGATACGACTCTCTCCTGCACCCACGACGCCAACGCGTGGCCCGCCGACCTCTATGCCGGCCTGCCCGCGCCGGATACCGGCGAACGCGTCATCCTGTGGGTGCAGAACAGCCATCCCTGCCCGATCCCATCCAAGGGCGTGGGCCTCAACCTGATGGGCTCCGAAGAGGTGCACTGGCTCGACTGCACGGTCGAGCCGTTCGGTAGCTATGCCCTCGACGTTTCGAAGTTGCTGCCCAAGGCCAAATGGCCGCAGCAGATCGAGATCCAGGCCGGCCGCCATTTCGTCCGCCCGCGCTACGAGGTGCTGCACGAAAGCGGGCGCGGCCGGATCGCCCACCCCAACGTCGAGCGCATCGACCTCAAGCCCGACCCGCAAATCCCGGAGTTGGGCAACCTGATGGGCAAAGGTTATTTGTTGCCCGGACCGATCCTGCCGCTGGCGCAATTCTCGACCACGATTTTGGCCACGCCCATGAGCACGGCCCAGGCCGAGTTGCCGATCGCGGTCGTCGCCTATGACCCGGACGGCAAGGAGGTCGCGCGCCAGAGCTTGGGGCGCCTACCCCGCAACCACCGAACCGCGGTCGAGATCGACCGGTTGGTGCCGCGCGGCGATGGTCTCGGCGACGGTTTCGGACATGCCGAGCTGGTCTACGATTTCGCGGACGGCGGGACGGCCGACGGCTGGCTTCACGCCCTGTTCCGCTACCGCGCGCGGGAAAGCGGGCATGCCGCCGAGACCAGCTTCGGCGCCCATATCTTCAATACAGTCCTCACCTACGCCAACGAACCGCAAAGCTATAGCGGCCCGGCGCCGGGCCTCAGCACCCGGCTGTTCCTCCGCCTCGGCGACGAGCCGGCCGACACCATGTGCCACCTCATCTACGCGGCTTCCACGCCCTGGCACGCGCGCTCGGAAACCGATCTGATCCTTGTCCGCAAAGACGGCGAGGAGGTAGCCAGCCACAGGATTGAAATCCCCTGTGGCGGCTCACGCTTGTGGCGCTACAGCGAAGCTTTCACGGCTGCGGAACGGCGTGCGGCGGGAGCCGGTGCGCACGTGGTGATCCGGGACGTGACCTGCCGCCTGTTCGGCTATCACGGTGTGGTCAACAAGGCGGGCGCCTTCAGCCTCGACCATATGTTCGGCTTCTAAGCACGAATCTTCACCCCGCAAGGCTTGCGTTCACACGCCCTGGCCTTACCATGTGATATGTGTCCGCCAAGCGCGGTGGACGCCGCTTTTGCCGCATTTTCCGGAAGAACATGGCCAAGACCCTCCACACCAAGGTCCTTATCATCGGTTCGGGGCCGGCGGGCTGCACCGCCGCCATCTATGCCGCGCGCGCCAATCTCGGCCCCATCCTGGTCGCGGGCATGGAGCCGGGCGGCCAATTGTCGATCACGACCGAGGTCGAGAACTATCCGGGCTTCGAGGAGATGATCCAGGGTCCGTGGCTGATGGAGCAGATGCAGAAGCAGGCCGCCAATGTCGGCACGCAGATCATCCACGACCTGATCGTGGACGTGGATTTCTCGTCCCGGCCGTTCCACTGCAAGGGCGATTCGGGCGATATGTACGTCGCCGAGACGCTGATCATCGCGACCGGCGCAAAGGCGCGCTGGCTCGGCCTGCCCAGCGAGAAGAAATTCATGGGCGCGGGCGTTTCGGCCTGCGCGACCTGCGACGGGTTTTTCTTCCGCAACCGCCCCGTGGCGCTGGTCGGCGGCGGCAACACCGCCGTCACCGAGGCGCTGTATCTGGCCAACATCGCGAGCAAGGTGACGCTGATCCACCGCCGCGACACATTGCGTGCGGAAAAGGTGCTGGTCGACCGCATGAAGGCGCACCCCAAGGTCGAGATCGTCTGGGATACGGTGGTGGACGAGGTGTTGGGCACCGAGACGCCCGCCGCCGTCACCGGCCTGCGTCTCAAGAACGTGAAGTCGGGTGCCATGAGCGAGCTGCCGGTCGAGGGCTTCTTCATCGCCATCGGCCACGACCCCGCGACCGAGCTGTTCCGCGGCAAGCTGAAGATGGATTCGGAAGGCTATCTCCTGACCGAGCCGGACAGCACGCGCACCAACGTGCCCGGCGTGTTCGCCGCGGGCGACGTGAAGGACAAGGTGTTCCGCCAAGCCGTGACGGCCGCTGGATTGGGCTGCATGGGCGCGCTCGAGGCCGAGAAATTCCTGGCCGAGCACGAAAGCGAGGCGGTCCTTGCCGCGCAGTGACAAAGCGCTCCTGCACCATCCGTCCGCCTGGCGCGAGGCGGCGGGCACGACCGGCCAGCAGATGGACTGGGACAAGCTGCGCGTCTTCCATGCCGTGGCCGAGGCCGGCAGCTTTACCCACGCGGGCGAGCTTCTGAACTTGTCGCAGTCGGCGGTCAGCCGGCAGATCAGCGGCCTGGAAGAGACGCTGGGCGCGCCTCTGTTTCATCGCCACGCGCGCGGCCTGATCCTGACCGAGCAGGGCGAGCTTCTTTATAAGACGGTGCGCGACGTCTTCGCCAAGCTCGCGATGGCGCAGGCCATGATCACCGAGGCCAAGGACAAGCCTAAGGGCCCCTTGCGCATCACCACCACGGTCGCTTTCGGCTCCATCTGGCTGACCTCGCGCATCAAGAGCTTCATCGACCTCTATCCCGACATCCAGGTCACCATCCTGGTCGACGACGAGGAATTGGACCTGACCATGCGCGAGGCCGACGTCGCCATCCGCGTGCGGCCGCCGCGCCAGCCCGACCTGGTGCAGCGTCACCTGGTGACCCTGCGCTCCCACTGCTATGCCTCGCGCGACTATCTCAAGGCGCACGGCAAGCCCGAGACGCCCGAGGATTTGGACCGCCACCGGCTGATCGTCTACGGCCAGGATGCGCGTCCGCCTTTTCCCGACATCAACTGGCTGCTGACCGCGGGCGTCAAGAACGGCATCGAACGCCAGCCGGTCCTGCGCGTGAACAACATCTACGCTCTTCTGCTGGCCATCCGCAGCGGCCTGGGCCTGGGCGCCCTGCCCGACTACGTCGCCCACGATTATTCCAGCCAGGGCTATGGCGACCTGGTGCGGGTGATCCCCGCCCTCGCCAGCCCGGCCACCGAGGCCTATTTCGTCTATCCCGAGGAGCTGCGGCACTCGAAAAGGATTGCCGTCCTACGCGACTTCCTGATCAACGAGATCGCCAAATCGCAGTTCTGACCGCCGTCCTATTCGGAGCCACCTAGAGCCCCGAAGCAGCCACCTAAAGCCTTTCTGCGGCTGCGAAATGCACCAAGCCATGCAATGAGCGCATGGCCTGTCTTCGGAAATCCCGATGGTGTCGGGAGCCGTCTCACCTTAAATATAGGCCATCGATGGTGCGTTGCAGCATCATTGTTGGAGCGATGACGGTTCGCCCTCATCGCTGGGATTTACGGGTGCAATGCCCGTAGATCATGGGTCTTCGGATCCAACGTCTCCCAGACGTGAAGCCTCCCTGTTGTATCTTGGCCGGGTCTTTTGACCCGGCCTTTTTTTTCGCGTTGGGCACGGCTGGCATGTCCGCGGCGGAAACGTATTGCTAGGAAATGCGTCCGCGTACGAAGTCCGGGCGTACTTGCAGGACCAGCTATGCGTGCCGCGCCATCATCAGGCGGATGGCCGCGCGCTTGGCGGCGTGGAACAGGCCGGGGAAACGGCTCTCCACGAACAGCGCGGCGCGGTTCAGAAGCTTGGCCTGGTCCTTCGGGCGCGAGATCAGGGCGCCTTCGACAGCGTCAAAATGCGGCTCCTTCACGTTCACCTGGAACTGCAGGAAGCGCTGGGATGCCGGAATGAAATGCGCGGTCAGCGAGCGGCGCGAGAAATCGGGCGTGGTCGTGGGCAGGCTGCCGTGGATGGTCCAGGCGTTCCAGAACACGATGTCGCCCTTGTTGAGCGCGGGCGCGCGGCATTCCAGGTTGCTGGACTCGATGATGTCGACGACGTTCTTCTTGTAGTCGCCGTGCCTCGTCGCGATGTTGGTCGAAGCGCCGTGCTTTTGAATCGCGATCTTCTGGCTCTTGGGATAGACGAAGAAGCGTCCGGCGCCCGGCGCGATATCCTCCATCGCGATCCACACGGCCGTCATGGTGCCGATGGTTTCGGAATCCAGGTAATAGCTGTCCTGGTGCGGCCAGGTCGCCGGATTACCGTGGAAATACATGCCCTGGACCAGCTTGCCCGGTTCGCCCAGCACATCCGCGACCGCCTTCTGCACGGCGGGAAGCGTGAAGACGCGCGTGGATTCGCGGCGGAATTCCGGAAAGGCCCGCGGATCGACGCTCTGCGGATTGAGAATCGAGTTCAGCATGAAACCGCGTTCGGTATAGACATGCCGCTCGGCCTTGGCGGTCGCCTGGCGGTAGATGAACCGGCGCGAGCGCAGCACCTCGCGGTCGAAGGCCGCATTGACCGCGTCGATCAGTGCGGGTGGCACCGCGTTACGGATGACGACATAGCCGAACTCGTCGTAATAGCGCCGGATCGCCTCGCCCTCGCAGGCGGCGAAATAGGGAAAATCGTCCGCCACCGTCGCGGGGATGGCGATGTTGGTTCCGACGTTGTTCTTGATCGCGTATTGGCCCGACATGGCCGCTTTCCCGTCGCTTCCCAGGCGTGAGGCCGCCCTGACGATGGGCGGTCCGCAGGCCGGTTGCCGTCATCCTTGCAAGTCCTAAGCCGGATCTCGTTACGGAAAATCCCTTAGGCCTGCCGCTCTAGCTTGGCCGGCTTCGGCCCGCCGGTGGCCCAGTCCAGCAGTTCCACCGTATGGACGACCGGCAGGTCCGAACCACCCGCGATCTGGATCATGCAGCCGATATTGCCTGCGACCACAACGCCCGCACCCGTGCGCGCCAGATTGGCGGCCTTGCGTGCCCGCAGCCGCCCGGCGATCTCGGGCTGGAGCAGATTGTACGTGCCGGCCGAGCCGCAACAGAGATGGGCTTCCGCCGGTTCGCGCACCTCGAACCCCGCGTCTTTCAGAAGCTGTTTGGGCGGGTCCTTGATCTTCTGGCCATGCTGCAGCGAGCAGGCCGAATGATAGGCCACTGTCAGCGCCTCCGGCGCCTTTGCGTTCGACAGGCCGAGCGCGGCCATCACCTCGGTCACGTCCTTGGCCAGCGACGAAACGGCGCCCGCCTTGCCGGCCCAGGCCGGATCGGTGCGCAGCAGATAGCCGTAATCCTTCACCATCGTGCCGCAGCCAGACGCGTTGACGACAATGGCGTCGAGCCCGTTCCGCTCCTTCTCCGCCATCCAGGCCACGACGTTCGCCTTGATGGAGGCGTCGGCCTCCTTGCCCAGATGGTGGGCCAGCGCGCCGCAGCACCCGGCGCCCTGCGCAACCACCACTTCGCAGCCGTGCCGCGTGAGCAGCCGGATCGTCGCCGCGTTGATCTCGGGCGCCAGCGGCTGCTGCACGCAGCCGGCGAGCAGCGCCACGCGCATGCGCCGCTGGCCTTGCGCCGGGAAGACCTGGGGCGAAAGCGGCGCGGCCAGCGGACGGTCGGGCAGAAGCTTCTCCATGGCGCCGAGCTTGCCCGGCAAAAGCTTCGCCAAGGGGCGCACGAGCAGGCCCAGCCGCGCAGCCGCCGCGAAGCGCGCCGGATAGGGCAGCACCGCGGCCAGCAGCCCGCGCAACACGCGCTCGGCGAAGGGACGGCGATAGGTCTTCTCGATATGGACGCGCGCCTGGTCGACCAGGTGCATGTAGTTCACGCCCGATGGGCACGTCGTCATGCAGGACAGGCACGACAGGCAGCGGTCGATGTGTCGCACCACGCGCTCGGTCGCGGGCTTGTTGCCCTCCAGCATGTCCTTGATCAGGTAGATGCGGCCGCGCGGGCCGTCCAACTCGTCGCCCAGCAGCACATAGGTCGGACAGGTCGCCGTGCAGAAGCCGCAATGGACGCATTTGCGCAGGATCGTGTTGGCCTCGGCCAGATCCGGATCGCGCAACTGCTCCGTGGTGAAGGCGGTCTGCATAGCTCTTGCTTAACGAACGTCGTTTGGAAGCTGCAAGATGGTAGGCCGCCCAAGGGAGCCCGAGATGTCAACGTAAGTGATCGCCATAGGACTGCGGGATATCACCTGGCGCAATTTATCATCAGGCACTTGTTCCCAGAGCCTTTCGAAAAGGACACAAAAATTTGTCAACCCCGCTCGCTTTGAATGTTCCGATGCAAGTAACTGAAAGTTGAAAAGCGAAAATGTGCGATACGCGCCACGCCTTAGGGCAAAGTCAAAGAATGCATTTGAATTACCTCGCGCTACTTCTGACCACACGGCTTCAGTAACATTTCCGGTTATCGAACTTAACGCCGTGTTCATCTCGCGTAATGTGAGGTCGAATACGCGGAAAAATGTATCTCTACGAGCATGCAGTTCATTAGCAGCGATAGAGGTCGCCTGGCTTTCCTGAGCTTCTCGGCTCCTTTTTTGTTCTTCCCGCTGTAGACGTAGCTCCTCACGTTGGAGTTTCAGCTCTTCTCCCTGAAGACGAAACGCGAGAACAAACCAAACAAACGCTAGTGGGGCTGACACGCCCGCCGAAAAATCACCGAACTCGTTTGCCTTCAACGACCAAAACTTACACCACCCAACCCAGCCGACGACGTAGGCAACAACAAGAAGGAACCAAATCCCCGTGAACACGTAGCCAAACAATTTGATCTGATCACCACGATCTTTCAGTTCCTTTTCAGCCATTACACGCCCTCGTACATGCGGCCGGGGTTGAACAGGCCGAGCGGGTCGAAGCTGGTCTTCACGCGCTTGGACAAGGCGAACAGGCCGGGCGCGCCGGGATCGAACGGCGCCGTCGTACGGCGCGTCTCTTCGGAGGCGCGCACCAGCACCGCATGGCCGCCGGACTTGGCGACCGCCGCGCGCACCATGGCGGCGCCCGCGTCCGCCCGAGCATCATTCAATTCAAACCAGATACGACCGCCACCCCAGTCGAAGAAATACGAACCGCCGAGACCATCCGCGATCGCGCGCGCGGTTTCGGCACCGGCCGATGGCGGCACGGACAGGCGCCAGAGCGGATGGTCGAGATCGTGGGTGAACGGCTCGGCATTCGCGAGCGCACGCCAAGCCATTTTCGAATCGGGCGGCGACAGGCGCTCCGCCGCACCGTGCGGGCGCAAGAGCGCGCGCAAGCCCTCGACCCGCGCCTCGACCGAAGGCGGCGGGCCTTCCAGCCGCAGAAGCGTGGCCGCACCGTCCGATTGATACACGACACCGGATACGACGGTCTCGGGCAGATGCGCGGCGGCAGAGACCTCGAAGGCGCTGCCCATCGCGTCCGCCATGACGCGCATCGCGGCCTCGTTGGACAGGCGCGAGAGGACCAGTGTGGCCTCGGTATCCGCCACCGGCAGGATCTTGACCGTCATCTCGGTGAGAAGCGCGAGCGTGCCGTAGGAGCCCGCGAGCAGCTTGCACAGATCGTAGCCCGTCACGTTCTTGACCACTTGGCCGCCGGCCTTGAAGGACTCGCCGCGCCCGTTGACCGCGCGGAAGCCGAGGAAGTGGTCGCGCGCGGCGCCCGCCGAGACGCGGCGCGAGCCCGCGAGATTGGCGGCGACCACGCCCGCCAGTGTCTGCCGCCCCGCCGCGCCGCCATAGATCGGGCCGTAATCGGGCGGCTCGAAGGCCAGGCGCTGGCCCTTCTGCGCCACGAGCCGTTCGATCTCGGCGAGCGGCGTCGCGGCGCCCGCCGTCAGCACCAACTCCTCCGGCTCGTAGGTCTTCACACCCGCGAGCCGCGTGAGGTCGAGCGGCGCATCGGCCGTGACCGGGCGGCCCAGGCCGCGCTTGGTACCCGCGCCACGCACCTCGAGCGTCATCTTCTCCGCGATGGCGGCGCGGACGATCTCGCGGAGCTCGTTCTCGTCCGCCGGACGAAGCGCGTTGCCGGGCATGTCAGAAGCGCGGCAGGTGCGAAAAGCGCAGCTGCCCGGCATGGACATGCATCTTGCCGAGCTCGGCGCAGCGGTGGAGCTGGGGGAAGACTTTGCCGGGATTGAGCAGCCCTTCCGGATCGAAGGCGCATTTCACGCGCTGCTGCTGCTTCAGATCGTCCTCGTCGAACATGGTACCCATCAGGTCGCGCTTCTCGACGCCCACGCCATGCTCGCCAGTCAGCACGCCGCCCACCTCGACGCACAGCTTCAGGATGTCGCCGCCGAACGCCTCGGCCTTCTCCAACTCGCCTGGCGCATTGGCGTCGAACAGGATCAAGGGATGCAGATTGCCGTCGCCCGCGTGGAAGACGTTGGCCACGCGCAGCCCGTATTGGCGCGATAGCTCCGTCATGCGGGTCAGCACCTCGGGCAGGCGCTTCCGCGGGATCGTGCCGTCCATGCAGATATAGTCGGGCGAGATGCGCCCGACCGCCGGGAATGCCGCCTTGCGCCCGGCCCAGAAACGCAGACGCTCTTCCTCGCTCCTGCTGGCGCGGATCTCGACCGCGCCGCAATCGCGCGCGATGGCCTCGACACGCCCGACCAGGTGATCGACCTCGGCCTCGGGTCCGTCCAATTCCACGATCAGGATGGCTTCGACGTCCAAGGGATAGCCGGCATGGACGAAATCCTCGGTCGCCTTGATGGCCGGTCGGTCCATCATCTCCATGCCGCCGGGAATGATGCCGGCCGCGATCACGGCGGCGACGCAATCCCCGCCCGCTTCGCTGGATGAGAAGCCCAGCAGCAAGGCGCGCGCCACGGGCGGCTTCTGCAGGATGCGCACCGTCACCTCGGTGATGACGCCGAGCAGGCCTTCCGAGCCCGTCATGATGCCGAGCAGGTCATAGCCGTCGGCGTCCAGATGCTTGCCGCCGATGCGCAGGATTTCGCCATCGAGGGTGACGAACTCCAGCCCCAGCAGATTGTTGGTGGTGACGCCGTATTTCAGGCAATGCACCCCGCCCGAATTCTCCGCCACGTTGCCGCCGATGGTGCAGGCGATCTGGCTCGAGGGATCGGGCGCATAATAGAAGCCCGCATGCTCGACGGCCTGGGTGATGGCCAGGTTGGTCACGCCCGGCTGCACCACGGCGCAGCGGTTGGCGAAATCGATGTCGAGGATTGCCTTGAACTTGCCGAGGCCGAGGATCACGCCGTCCTCGATCGGCAGCGCGCCGCCCGAAAGCCCGGTGCCCGCGCCGCGCGGCACCACCTTGGCGCCGAACTCCTTGCAGATCTTGAGAACCGCGGCGACTTGCGCCGTGTCCTCCGGCAGCACGACGGCCAGGGGCAGCGCCTTGTAGGCCGTCAGCCCGTCGCAATCGTAGGTGCGGATCGCGTCCCGGTCGGCGATCACCCCCTCGCCCGGCACGGCTTCGCGCAGCCGCGCGACCAGCGCGTCTTTGCGCGCCATCACGGCCTGATCGGGAGGGGGCATCAGCATGGCGGGATTGTCCGGCGGGGGCCACGCGCCGTCAATCGACGCCGCGCCAAGGCACGGATGGGATTGAAGGATTTTCCGCCCGCCGCCCCGTTTAACCGGGCCGAACGGCCTAATATAATGTCGGCTTCATGCGATGCCGGGAGACGACGATGCCGTCCAAATCCGACCTGTTCGACCTTTCGCCCGTGCCGGGTGCCAGCTTCGGCGGCGTGGTGCGGTTTAAGGGAGGGATGGGCGCGCGCGCGGCGACCGAGGCGCTGAAGAAGAATCCGCAGCCCTTGCTCGATGCCATCTACGCCTCGGGCGGCTTCCTTCTCATCCCCGGCATGGACGAGATCCTGGACGATCCCAAGCTGATGGTGCGCCTGTCGCAGCTGTTCGGGCGCGAGGTCGAGAACAACCTGACGACCTATTCGGCGGAGAACCGCACGCTGTTCAACATCCATGAGCAGGTGCCGGAGATCATCATCGTCACCAACGCGCCGCCCATCAACGACCAGCCGATGACGCGGCCCGAGCCGCCGCTGACCGCGGACGGCAAGTTCCCGACGCGCTTTCCGCACCGCCGCGGCTGGCACACGGATCAAAGCTTCCGCCGCCCGCCGCCGGACTTCTCGCTGTTCATCGCGGTGCAGCCGACGC
Source organism: Alphaproteobacteria bacterium (assembly GCA_050180485.1). GTDB lineage: Bacteria > Pseudomonadota > Alphaproteobacteria > CADEGL01 > CADEGL01 > CADEGL01. Next base: position 49,449 of record JBFXED010000028.1, read on the forward strand.
CGAAGGGCCAGGGCCAGACGCTTTATGCGGATGCCACCGCCGCTTACGAGACGCTGCCCGATCATCTGAAGAAGCGGATCGAAGGGCTGGAAGGTCTGCACGCGCTGCCCGGCAACGGCAGGTCTGAGAAGGCGGTGCTGGCGGGCCAGGCGCCGAAGCCTCTTCTGCCTCACCAGCGTTCGCAGAAGCATCCGATCGTGCGCACCCATCCCGTCACGGGAAAGCGCATGCTCTATATCTGCGAGAGCGGCCAGATGGACTGGGTCGATGGGCCCATCGTCGGCATGGAGCCGGGACCCGGCGGCGAAGGCGGCAAGCTGATCTATGAGCTGATGACCCACATCACCCAGGACCGCTACACCTATGTCAGCGACTGGACCAAGGGCGAGCTGGTGATCTACGACAACCGCAGCGTCCTGCACGCACCGAGCTGGTACGAATCGCACAAATACATCCGCATCATGTGGCGCACGACGGTGATGGGAAATCCGGGTCCGGAATACGCGGGCGAACGGCCGAGCTGGATTCCCCAGACTGCCGCGGCGGAGTAAGCAGCCCCCGCGCGATAGCCGCGATCAGGCGGGACGCCGCGCCACCAGGTCGATGAGGGCCGACATGCCGCTATGGGCGGCACCCTCCTCGATCGCCGCGTCATACTCCCGCAGTTCCAGAATTTGCAGCTCCGCGAAGGCCGCTTCCAACAGCGCGCGCGTATAGAGATTCTCGACCTGCTTGGGGCCGCCGGTGCCGTATTCCAATTGCTTGGGCCGGTAGCCCTCCAGCAACAGGACTCCGCCCGGCTTGAGAGCGCGCGCCATCCCCGCGAAGAGAGCCGGCTGCTCCGCCGCGGTCGCGAACTGGATGAAAATGGCGACGACGGCATCGTAGGCGGCTTGCGGCCAGCGCCACGCGGTCAGGTCGATACATTCCGTCCGCAACGCGACACCGTGTTCCGCGGCCAGCTTGGCGCTTTTCGCAAGTGCTACGGCGGAGCCGTCCACGGCGTGGACACGGAATCCCTGCCGTGCCAGCCAGACACCGTTGCGCCCTTCGCCATCCGCCACGGCGAGAACGGTTCCGCCCGGCGCGATATGGGCGGCGGCCCGGCGCAGGAACGCATTGGGTTCGCGACCGAAAACGAAGCCGTCGGCCGCGAAACGCTCGTCCCACTGGGCGATCCGCGATGACGTCATGGCGCCAGCCCGGCGAAACGCGCGGCCGGCGGCGTTCCGGCGCTATCGCTCTTGCACACGCCGATCGAGCGTTGCCAACAGCGCCGTCCGTCCGTCCACACGGCGCCCACCAGCACCGCGCCCTCCAGGTTAGCGCCGTCAAGCTTCGCCCCTTTCAGATTGGCGTTGACCAGATCGGCCTTGCGCAGATCGGCACCGGTCAGATCGGCACCCGCGAGATCGGCCTTCACCAGCTTCGCATCCTGAAGCACGGCTCCGGCCAGCTTGGCGCCCTGCAACTGCGCCTCGTTCAGGTTCGCCGCCGTCAGATCGGCCTTGCCGAAATTGGCGCCCTTCAACCGCGCGCGCTCGAAGACGGCGCTGGCCAGATCCGCGCCCACGAAGGACGCGCCCTCGAAATTCGAATCGTCGAAATGGGAATTGCGAAGCTGCGCGCCGTCCAAATTGGCGCCCGCGGCGCTGGTGCGCAGAAACACCGCGCGCGACAGGTCGGCGCGGGCGAATACAGCGCCGGTCATCGTGGCATCGGACGCCGAGATGTGCATGGCTTTGGAGTCTTCGGCGCGGATGCCGCTCAAATCCGCGTAGAAGAAGGTCGCCGCATAGAGATTCGCCCCGGTCAGATCGGCCTTCACCGCGCGGGTCCGGATCAGCATGGCCTCGCGCAGATCGGCGCCACCCAGCTTCGCGCCCGACAGGTCGGCGTCGCTCTTGTCGCATTTGCGCCAATCGACCTTGGGGGCCGCCGCATCGCCGCAGGCCGCACGCGACGGCATGGCCGGCAGCACGAGGCAGGCGGCCAGCCCAAGAACGACCCCTGCGGATGTTCGAGAGTGCATGTACGGATGATAGGTCCGGTTTGACGGCATTTCCAAACCCGGCCCAATATCTCGTTGCTGGTTTTCCGGGATTGGGTTGAAATCTGCCTCGCCGGGACCGAAGCCACAGGGGGATCAGATCGACATGCGCGCGCGACGGGGATCGAAGACGACGGCCGGAGCGCTCGCGCTCCTTCTGAGCATTTCAGCGCTGCCGGGCTGCGACACGGTCGAGAAGGAAACCGGCATCAGTAAGGACGCGCAAATCGGCGGCGTCAGCGGCGCGGCGGTGGGCGGCGTGATCGCGGGCCTGGCGGGCGCCAGCCCGGCCTGGATCGCGGGCAGCATCATCCTGGGCGGCATCACTGGCGGCGTGATCGGCAATTATCTCGGCAAGGAAGACGCCGAAAAGCACGCCAAGACCAACCTGGAAGCCCTCGACAAGCTGGGCCCGGGCAAGACGGCAAGCTGGAAGGACAGCAGCACGGGCAACTACGGCTCGACGACCGTCAACAGCGAGACCAAGAACGCCGACGGCTCGACCTGCAAGACCTTCACGGAAACCATCCACGCCGGCGGCAAGACCACCACCGAGCACGGCAAGGCCTGCAAGGCGCCCGGCGGTTCGTGGAACGTGGAGCGATCCTGATCTGAACGGTGCGGCAAGAGGATGGCGGTCCACCGGCGTCGCTTTTGACCTCGATCAATGCGCGCGGTCCAGTAACGCGGCCTTCTGACTGTCGCGCCAATCGAGGCACGGCAATCGCTCATGCCAACGCCCGTTCGAGGGAATACCGCCATGAGGAGACGCGACGTTTTGATCGCCGGATCGGCGCTGACCCTGGCCGGCATGGCCACCGGTGCGGCCGAAGCCAAGGAGAGAGGCTTCTCCGTAAGCGGCCGCGTCGCTCTCGACGCCTATCGCGGTTTGGTGGAGGAGCACTTGGCCGGCGTGCTTCGGGCCTTGACGGCCTTGGCGGCCACTTCGGACGCCCAATCCGGCGAGTGGGATCGTGCGCGGAGGGCGCTGGCCGCATTGGCGGATGACCTGCCCACCGAGGCCGCCATTTGGTTCGCGCAACCGGATGGCAGCTACCGCAACACGACGAACGACCTTAGCGAGGGGAATCTGAAGGATCGGGACTATTTCGCCGGTCTGATGGCGGGCAAGCCGGTCGAAGGCAGCGCGGTCGTCAGCAAGGCGACTGGGCACCGCTCGATCATCGTCGCGGCGCCCGTGCGCAAGGACGGGACCGTGATCGCAGCCCTGGGGGCCTCCTTGCGGGCGCGGCTGATCTCCGAGTTCGTCGAAAAGCGCGCCGCGTTGCCGGATGATCTGGTCTTCTATGCGCTCGACGCCAAGGGCCAGGCCGTCATCCACAAGGATCCGGACCTCATGTTCCAGTTTCCCTCGGACATCGGCGACGCCAGCCTCAAGGCCGCCGTCGCCACGATTCTTTCAACCGGCGAGGGCGTAACCGAATACACGTTCCGGGGCACGCGCCGGACGGCCCTCTTCAACAAATCCGAAGCGACGGGCTGGCATTTTGTTCTGGCGCAAGTGCGCCGTTGATACCACCGGCCGAGCGGCACCTGCAGACGGCGGGCGGCGAGTTGTGGGCTTGCGTCCATGGCGCCGGAAAAAGCGGGTCCATGGCGGCCCCGGCTTCGGAAACCATTCGTGCCGGCGGCAAGACCACGACCGAGCACGGCAAGGCTTGCAAAGCCCCTGGCGGTTCGTGGAACGTGGAGCGGAGCTGACCGCCGCTCGGCAAATCAGGCGGAAAAACTCCCCAGGGAAGCGCCCGTCGCCGGAGCACCGGCGGTGGTGCGGCCGTCGATAAGAAGCCGGCCCCGTACGCAGCCGCTTCGGGGCTTTTTGGGGATGATCCAGATCAATGTGTCGGCACAGCCAATCTGCGATTTATTTAGCCAGAAGCCGTGTATAGGCCGTGATTTATCCGTACTGTGCCTAGATCGCGATAAAGGGGAATGCACATGAGAACGCTCAAGTTGTTGGCCGCTGCGGTTCTGTTGACCGCCCTCGGTGCCTGCGGTCCGCTGACCTCAGAGCGCCTGGCGGACGCCAAGGCGATGAAGCCGTCGGGGAACGCGTTCCAGACGGCGCTGTATAATGGCTACAT
>JBFXED010000029.1:0-49906 GCA_050180485.1 Alphaproteobacteria bacterium
CCCGAGTAGCGCACCAGCACGCCTTTCTGGAACGCGCGGGTGAAGACGTCGTAGCCGCGCGTGGTGGGTTTGCCCGGCACCGGATCGAGCTCGACGCAGCCCATCAGGCCCAGATTGCGGATGTCGATGACATTCTTGAGGCCCTTGAGCGAATGCCAGGCATTCTCCCAATAGGGCGCCAGTTCCGCCGCGCGCTGGAACAGGCCTTCCTCCTGATACACATCGAGGGTGGCGAGACCCGCCGCCATCGCCACGGGATGGCCGGAATAGGTGTAGCCGTGGAACAGCTCGATGATCTGCTCGGGTCCGTTCATGAACGCGTCGTAGATGCCCTTGCGCGCGAACACCGCACCCGCGGGCACGGTCGCGTTGGTTAGGCCCTTGGCGACCGTCATCAAGTCGGGCACGACGCCGAAGTAATCGGCGGCGAAGCCGCGGCCCAGGCGGCCGAAGCCAGTGATGACCTCGTCGAAGATGAGAAGAATGCCGTATTTGTCGCAGATCTGGCGCAGCCGCTCGAGATAGCCCTTGGGCGGAACGATCACGCCGGCCGAACCCGCCACGGGCTCGACGATGACGGCCGCGATGGTCGAAGCATCGTGGAGCTGTACCAAGTCCTCGAGCGCATCGGCCAGATGGGTGCCCCAAGCCGGTTGTCCGCGTGAGAAAGCGGCCTCCTGGATGTTGAGCGTGTGCGGCAGATGGTCCACGCCGGGCATGTAGGCACCGTAGAATTTGCGGTTGTTCACCATGCCGCCGACGGCGATGCCGCCGAAGCCGACGCCGTGATAGCCCTTGGAACGGCCGATCAGGCGCGTGCGCGAGCCCTCGCCCTTGGCGCGGTGATAGGCCAGTGCGATCTTGAGCGCGGTGTCGACCGACTCGGAACCCGAGTTGGTGAAGAATGCATGATTCAGATCCCCGGGCAGCAGGTTGACCAGACGCGCGGCGAATTCGAACGCGGAGGGATGCCCCATCTGGAAGCTGGGCGCGTATTCCATCTCCGCGACCTGGGCCTGCACGGCCTTCACGATCTTCTCGCGGCAATGGCCCGCGTTGACAGCCCAGAGACCGGCCGTGCCGTCCAGGATCTGGCGCCCGTCCTGGGATGTGTAGTGCATGTCCTTGGCGCCGACGAGGATGCGCGGATTGGCCTTGAACTGCCGGTTCGCCGTGAACGGCATCCAGAAGGCTTCGAGATTGTTGGGCAGGGTTTGGGCCATGGCATCCTCCGCGGCGCGAATTTTCAATTGGCGCGCAGATTACTCGCCGTTCCGAAGGCCCGCAATCAGCCAGCCCTCGCAAGAAAAAATCGCGGCGGACGCAAAGACCCGCCGGAGTTTTTGCGCTTCCGCCCCCATCCCGCGGCGGGAACACCTGCCCTGGCTTCGCCCGCCGCCAGTGGCTAATGTTCGGCCGCTTTTCCCCAGCCACGGAACCGCCCCCATGGTCCAGACCATCCACGAGCTTTTGAAGGCCGGCCGCGACGATGCGCCCGCCCTCTCCGCCCCCGAACGCCCCTCCCTCGACTATGCGGGCTTGCGTCGCCATGTGGCGGCAACCGTCGAGCGGCTGAACGCACTGGGCATCGGGCGCAACGACCGGGTGGCGATCGTGCTGGCCAACGGACCTGAGATGGCGTCGGCCTTCCTGGCCATCGGCGCGGGCGCGACGACGGCGCCGCTCAATCCGGCCTACCGGACGGAGGAGTTCGAGTTTTATCTGTCCGACCTCAACGCCAAGGCGCTGGTGATCGAGGACGGCGCCGAGTCTCCGGCTTTGGCCGTGGCCAAGAAGCTGAACGTGCCGGTGATCCGCCTGAAGGCTGATCCGAAAGGCCCCGCCGGCCTGTTCACCTTGGATGGCGCGGCGGGCACCAAGCCCGCAAAGGGCGGCTTCGCGGAGGCGGACGATATCGCGCTCGTGCTGCACACCTCGGGCACCACCTCGCGCCCGAAGATCGTGCCGCTATCCCAGCGCAACGTGACGGCGTCGGCCGGCAATATCGGCAAGACGCTGGCGCTGACCGCGCAGGACCGCTGCCTCAACATCATGCCCCTGTTCCATATCCACGGGCTGATGGCGGCAACGCTCTCCAGCATGGCGGCGGGCGCCTCGGTCTATTGCTCACCCGGCTTCAACGCCCTCAAGGTCTTCGCGTGGCTCGATGAGGCCAAGCCCACCTGGTACACGGCCGTGCCGACCATGCACCAGGCCATCGTCGCGCGCGCCGAGCGCAATCCCGAATCCGTCAAGCGCGCGAAGCTGCGCTTCATCCGTTCGTCCTCTTCCTCCCTGCCGCCGCAGGTGATGGCGGAGCTGGAGCGCGTCTTCAACGCGCCCGTGATCGAGTCCTACGGCATGACCGAGGCGTCGCATCAGATGGCGTCGAACCCACTGCCCCCCAAGGCGCGCAAGCCGGGCAGCGTCGGCATCGCCGCGGGACCGGAAGTCGCCATCATGGACGATGTCGGCAACCTGCTGCCGCAGGGCGGTGTGGGCGAGATCGTCATCAAGGGTGCCAACGTCACCGCCGGGTACGAGAACAATCCGAAGGCCAACGCAGGCGCCTTCACCAACGGCTGGTTCCGCACGGGCGACCAAGGCAGCTTCGATGCCGACGGCTATCTCAGCATCACCGGCCGCCTGAAGGAGATCATCAACCGCGGGGGCGAGAAGATCTCGCCGCGCGAGGTTGACGAAGTGCTGCTCGACCATCCCGCCGTGGCCCAGGCCATCACCTTCGCCATGCCGCACGCGAAGCTGGGTGAGGAGGTGGCGGCGGCGCTGGTGCTGAAGGAAGGCACGAGCGCGACCGAGAACGATATCCGCACGTTCGTGGCCGGCCGCTTGGCCGACTTCAAGGTGCCGCGCAAGGTCGTGTTCCTGGCCGAGATCCCAAAGGGCGCCACGGGCAAGGCGCAGCGCATCGGGCTGGCGGAGAAGCTGGGGCTCGGCGCGTGAAAATCTGTATCTATGGCGCGGGCGCCATCGGCGGCTACATGGCCGCCGAACTGGCCTTCGCGGGCTATGACGTCTCCCTCGTCGCGCGCGGACCGCATCTGGCCGCGATCAAGGAAAAGGGCCTGACTCTCATCAAGGACGGAGAGACGCGCACGGCCAAGATCAGGGCAACCGACACGCCGTCCGAATTGGGCGCGCAGGATTATGTCGTCATCACGCTGAAGGCCCATTCGGTGCCGGCGGTCGTGGACGCGATGAAGCCGCTTCTCGGTCCCGACACCGCCGTCGTGCCCGCCGTGAACGGCGTGCCTTGGTGGTATTTCTACAAGCTGCCGGGCCCATGGGAGAATCACCGGCTCAAGAGCGTCGATCCCGGCGACAAGCAGTGGGACGGCATCGGGCCCGAGCGCGCCATCGGCTGCGTCGTCTATCCGGCCTGCGAAGTACCCGAGCCCGGCGTGATCCAGCATTTCGACGGCGACCGCTTTGCCCTCGGCGAGCCGGACGGCGCGAAGAGTGAGCGCATCCAGAAACTGTCCGAGGCGCTGATCAAGGCCAAGATGAAGGCGCCGATTCGCCCGCGCATCCGCGACGACATCTGGGTCAAGCTGTGGGGCAACATGACGTTCAACCCCCTGAGCATCCTGACGCTCGCGACGCTCGACGTGGTCACCAGCGATCCCGGCACGCGGGCGCTGGTGCGCGCGATGATGACCGAGGGCAAGGCGATCGGCGAGAAGCTGGGCGTGAAGTTCGCGATCGATATCGAGAAGCGCATCGACGGCGCCAACGCGGTCGGCGCGCACAAGACCTCGATGCTGCAGGATCTGGAACGTGGGCGCCCCGTGGAGCTGGACGCGCTGCTGACCGCCGTGATCGAACTGGGGCAACTCGTTGGAATCAAAACACCTTACTGCGACACGATCTTCGCGCTGGCGCGCCAGCGCGCGCAGGTCGCCGGCTGCTATCCGAAGTAAGCCGATGGCCGCTTACGACGTCGTCCGCTGCCCGTCTTGCGCCAAGCTGACCCTGCCGCGCCAGGGGCGGTGCCAGCACTGCAAGGCGAATTTGTCCGCGAAACCAAACAGCTCGGCCGCGCCCACCTATCAGCCGCGCAAGCGGCGGATTTCCAACGTGAAATCGCCCTGCATCGGCACCTGCATGCTGTTTCCCGGCACGCAGATGTGCTCCGGCTGCTTCCGCACGGTGGACGAGGTGCGCGACTGGATCGCAATGACGGACGACGAGCGGCTTGCCGTCATCGCGGAGCTGGACGGGCGCTGCAAGATCCACGGTCCGCCGCGCCTGCCGCCCAAACCGACCGGGCGCTGACCTCCGGATTGGCCGCGCAGGACGCGTCTTGACCAGGATCAAGGCGGCACGCGCGGGCCGGCGATAGGAAATAAAAAAAGGTTGCGGGATTAACGGGGCCTCGACGGTCTTTGATGGCTCCGCTCCAGCCCGCGTGCATCCGGCGAGGCACATACGCGCTTCGCGTTAGGAGATTTGCGCCGTGCCGGAAAAAACGCGGCAACTCTCCGCGGAAGCGGGCGAATCGGCCCTATTGCCGAGCGATATCGAGTTGCTTCAGACAATGGCGCTATTCGCCCACATGCCGCAGGAAGCCATCCTGGGGTGCCTGTCCGGTTCGCGAATCCAAGCCCACCAGCGCAAGACGGCGCTGTTCCACCAAGGCGATGCCGCCACATTTTTCTATATCGTCCTCGACGGCTGGGTGAAGCTGTTCCGCGACACCGCCGACGGCGAGCAGACAGTGGTCGGCACATTCACGCGCGGCCAGGCCTTCGCGCTCACGGCGGCGGTCCGGATCGGTTCCTATCCCGCCAGCGCGGAGGCTGTCGAACACTCGCGCCTTCTGGCGATCCCCGCGGCGGCGTTCGTTCGCAGCGCGCGCGATAACGCGGCCCTGGCCATGAACGTCAATGCGACGATGGGCGACCTCCTCCAATCGTTCGTCGCCCAGATCGAGCGATTGAGGACGCGATCGGCGACCGAACGGGTCGCGGAATTTCTGGCGGGCCAGTGTTCCGGGGAAAAAAAATCCGTCAGCGTGCATCTTCCGCACGACAAGGCTCTCATCGCCGCGCGGCTCGGCATGGAGCCGGAAACGTTCTCGCGCTGCCTGGCCAAGCTGCGCGCCCATGGGGTCGAAAGCAAAGGCGACATCGTGCGGATTGCGGACGTGGACGCCTTGTGCCGGACCGCCACCCACAAGCCCGACTGACCACGGCCCCATAAAAGCCCGCCCGTCTTGACCGCGGTCAATGTCATCCGGCGTCCGAAATGACACCGTGTGAAGCACGCGAGACGGAGGCCACGCCGATGACGCTGCTCCAGTTGGGCCAACTGCAGGAAAGCCGGGTGAACCACGCCCCTTTCGACTACATGGTGGCGAAAAACATCCTCACCCCTTCAGCACTGTCGTCGATCCGGGACGATTTCCCGCAGATCGGTCTTCCCGGCCTCTTTCCCCTCTCGGCGGTCGAGGGCGGACCGGCGTTCAACGCGCTCATCGACGAGATTCGCGCGGGGGAACTGGAAGACACGCTGGCCGATAAATTCGGCATCGAGCTCCGGGAGCGGCCGCAGATGATCACCGTAAGGGGCCGGTGCCGGGCCCGCGACGGGAAGATTCACACCGACACTTTCGACAAAGTGCTCACGGTCCTGCTCTATCTGAACGACCGTTGGTCCGAGCCGGGCGGAAACCTGCGGCTTCTGCGCGGCCCGCGCGACCTTGAAGACGTCATCGCCGAGGTGCCGCCGCACGGCGGAACGATGATCGCATTCAGGCCCTCGCCCGCATCGTGGCATGGCCACAAGCCGTTCGAGGGCGAGCGCCGCTATGTGATGGTGAATTGGATGAAAAACGCCGAAGTCGCGGCGCGCGAGGTCGCACGCCACAGGTTGTCGGCTGCAGCCAAGCGAATCTTCAAACATTGAGGAGCGGCATCATGGATATGGACAATGTTTCCGAAGCCGTTTCGACTTTCGAGTTAAGCCTGGCGGCGAGCACGGTGCGGAGGGAACCCTACCGGCACTGGCTTCTGAAGAGTCCGGTCCCGGACGAATCGGCGAGAGCGATCAGCTGCCTTCCCTTCGAGCCGGCCATGATTTCGGACACAAAGGGCCGCCGTGAAACCAACAATGCGTCGCGCGTCTTCTTCAACGAGGAGAACCGCGCGCGGTTTCCCGTCTGCGAGCAGATGGCACAGGTTTTCCAGAACCCGACCGCGATAAGGGCAATCGAGCGCGGCTGCGGCATCCGGCTAAAGGACTCGAATCTCCGCATCGAATACTGTCAAGACACGGGCGACTTCTGGCTCGAACCCCACACGGATATCGCCGAAAAGCGGTTCACGATGCTCGTGTATCTCTCCGACGAGCCGGAAGCGGAAAGTTGGGGCACGGACATCTATGACGCCGCGATGAACCATCTCGGGTCGGCGCCGGGCGGCTTCAATAAGGGGCTGATCTTCATCCCCGGCAAGGACACTTGGCACGGATTCCGCCGACGGCCGGTCGCCGGCGTCCGGCGGTCGATCATTGTCAACTACGTCAGCAACGCCTGGCGCGCGCGTCACGAACTGTCGTTTCCATCGATCCCTGTCGGCCGGCGCTGATCCCGCCGCTACCCGCATGCAAGGATGAGGTGACGCCGTGACCCGATTGTTTCTCGAGGTAATCAAGCCGGCCAAGCCGGTAAACGCCGCCGCCTTGCCGCCGTCAAACCCGGACGAGATGATCTGCGGGTGCTTCAATCTGACCTTGCGCGATCTGCAAACCTTCCTGCGCGCCAATCCGGACGCCGGGTTCGACGAAATGATGTGGCGGACGAAAGCGGGAACGAAGTGCACCGCATGCACCCTCGATCTCGAATATCACTATGTCGCGACCGTAAGAGAGGAGCGCGGCGCCGACATTCATAAACGGGCGCCCGTTGGGATCGACCGGCCTGCCCTGTCGGGAAAGGCGGCTCTCTACAAAATCATGGACGGCATCTCGCCCGACGTCGCGCAACCGTTCATCAACGTCATGCCCGTTCTGACCGGCTGCGGCATCGACGAATTTGTCTGTATCGACAACCATTCGCTTCTTTACGAGGGCAAGGTCTGCGCGCCGGATATGAGAGTGGATCTCGAGGTCCGCGACGCCGAAGGTCGGCTTCGCTTCCGTTACGACGATCTCGTCCGCCCGGAAACGGCCATCCGCGTCGCCGTCTCGGAACACCTGCCGGAGACGAAGGACGGGCTTGGAATCGGATCGGTGACGATAGGACGCCGGGCGGTGCAATCGGGGTTCCGCGGAACGACGCGCCCTCAGATCGAAATCGTCGCGCCCGCGGCCGCCTGCGCGTTGCACAGTCAAGCCGCCTCGCGCGCGCCGGAGGGATGGTTCACCTGCCTCTTCCGGCCCGACGACGAGCGCATCTTTTTCACGGCCGTTAGCGCCGACGATCAGGAGCAAACGATCGAATTCACGTATCCGGCGCCCGATCCATCGCACGACTGGTCGTGCCCGGAGAGCCACGTCATCTCGCTTCCGCCGCGCGGGGCGCGTCTTCACGAGCTTGCCCTGCCGCGCAAGCGCTTCGAGCACCTCATCGGGAGGCCGATTCAGGTACGGTGGCGCGCCTCGGGGTGGCACAAGGTGCACGCGGTGTGCGCCACACCTTCGCTCGACCGATTCTCGATTGATCACCTCTAGCCCGGGCGGGAGCGCCATGAGCGAGAACTTCCTGTTTCCGACGATCACGTCTCTTCCGGCAGGATACGATTGCGTCATCAGCCTGGCGCCCGCGACCCTGGGCGCGCGGCTCGTATCGGGCGATGGCGCCATCGACATCCATTTCGCCGTTTTCCACGGGGGACGCCAAGAAGCGGAGCAGACCGAATCGGTCGAATTCGCGGACGGGCTGGTTCTGGGACAGCCGCTCAAGCCGTTCGTCTGGCATGACAAATCGCCGCAGTGGGCGGGCGGCTATCTCGAAATCGCGATCACGGCACGCGGCGGCGCAAGGATCTTCGACGACAAGCGCCCGGTTTCGTTCTATGCGATCTATTCAAAACCAGGCAGGAAGTCCTTTTTCTCGGACAACGCCTACAAATTCGGCGCGCCCCCGGTGATCGAACAGATCGCCCGGTACGGCCGGTATGTGGACAATTACCCCATCGTGCATCTCGATCGGACACGCGATCTCGGCGAAACGATCACCTTCATCAATCCCTATCGGAAAGCACTTCTGGCCTCCATCCAATCTTTCGACGGGCGAAAACTGGACCGGCTGCGGGTCGCTGCCATGAGCGTGCGGAACGTGCCGCTCGCGCCCCTTCTGCGGCCGGAGGAGTCGGCATGGTTCGGGCAAATTCAGATTACGGCCACGAATCGCGTCATAACTTACGACGTCAAACATTCGCTCGCCGACCCGGCCATCATCTCCGACCACGAGCATCTGGACCCATTCCGGGGCGAGCCGACGCATCTCCCACTGACGCGGCTCATTCGCCGCTCGGTCGGCGAAGCGATTCGCCGGCACGCATGACCTTGGCCTGATTTGAACAACGCCCGCTGGCGGTTCCGAGCTTTTTAGGCGTATCATTATTATTAGGTCGCGAGAAATCCGCAGGGCAAATCCTCTCCGGAGCCTTTGCCGATGCGGCCCGGCCACCGCCCAAGTTCGCGACACATCCGCGGGAGGACATCATGCGTCTGCCGGATTATCGCCGTCTTCATGTTCCTCTCATCATGCTGGGTTGCCTAGCGCTGCTTCCGCTGCCGGCCTGGAGTCAGGCACCGGCCCAGCTCGACCCCCAAATGCAGGAACTGATCGGGCGCCTGAACGCCATCACCGACCAGGCCGAGCGCACCCGCTCCGCCAAGCCCAACGTCATCAAATCCCTTCGCGATCTGGCTGCGTCCTATGATCGGCCCTGGCACACGGTGCTGCTGCGCGACGATTTCCGCGACGGTGACTACCTCAATTCACCCGCATGGCAGGTCAGCCAGGGTGACTTCTGGGTGGATTCGCAAGGGCTGCGAAGCCGCGCGAAGCCGGAGGCGGCGACACAGCAGCAGGGCGGCGACAACGCCGCCGCCGCCGCGATCATTGGGTCCGTGCTGGATCGGATGACGAAAAAGAGTGGCGGCCAACAGCAGGCGGCCGCGCCGCCCGCCAAGCTGATCCCGGCGGAAATCTTTGTTCCCGTCGCGATCACGAATGCGTTCGCCCTCCGCATGGAGGTAACGGTGCTCGACGGTGCCGCGCCGTTCATGTTCGGGCCCTATGTCGGCACGGATCGCAACACGGGCTACCGGCTTCTCTATACCCCCTCACCGCAAAACGGCCGCGGCATGCTGGAACTTCTGCGTCTCACGGGGCGGGGCAGCGCGGTGGCCGGCCAATCCGCCGAACCGGTCAACCTGGAAGGCGCCGCGCAGCACGTGATCGAGTGGACACGCACGGGCCAAGGCGAGATTGTCGTCAAGGTCGACGGCAAGGAAGCGATGCGGGTGACGGATGTCTCCACCCGTGACGCCTTCGGCGGGCTGAGCGTCAGCAATCTGGGCGGGGACTACGCCGTGCGCTCGGTCGCGGTGCTCGGAACGCCCTGAGGCTGCAAGATCCACGGTCCGCCGCGCTTGCCGTCCAATCCGGCCAAGCGCTGACCTCCGTCTAGGCCCGCGCCTTCCGCAGGCGTCGCTTCATGGCCTCGTGCGCGGCGCGCGAGCCGTCATGCCCCGTGCCGACCCACCAGTCGATCGGCGTCATGCTGTCGCCGTAGTTCACCTCGAAATAGCGGTGATGCAGATAGTGCATGTAGGAGGCCGCCGGGATGCGCGGCTTGCCGCCCATGGTCACGGTCGCGAAGCCGCAATGGTCGCGCGCGGGGCCGAAGGATGCGGCGATCAAGTGATAGACGACGATCAAAGGATCGGACGGCACCACCCAGTGGATCAGCACGCTCGAGAAATAGAGAAGATGCTCGACCGGGTGCATGGCCAGTCCCGACCAAGGTCCGGGGTTCGCGTTCTTGTGATGGAGGTGATGGACGGTGCGATAAAGCGGCGGCCAATGGATCAGCCGGTGGATGCAGTAGAAATGCACGTCGCGGAACAGCTGCACGCCGAGCATCACAGCCACGAGATAGAGCGGATGCGCGTCCCACGACACGACGGGCGCATAGCCGTTGGCCATGGCCCAGAACAGAAGCGCCATATAGGCCGTCATCACCGGCACCGCACTCAGCATGGTCCAGATGCGGTTGTCGATATGCTGGTCGCCGAACAGGAAGGTGGCACCCGGCTTCGGCCAGCTTTCGTCGTACTTGAACGCCATGTCCTGCGCGCGGCGCGCATAGAGCCGCCAGTGCCAGGCTTCCGTGAAGGCGAAAACGAGCCCCGCATTGACGATCAGGAGCTGCGCGATCCAGCCGAGATCGAAACTCTTCATCGCCGCGAGATCGGGCATCAGATACAGCCACGCGACCAGCGCGGTGCCGATATAGAAGACATTCCACGGCAACAGATAGCCCGGCAGGCCGACGAACCATTTGAACGCGGCCCAAGGCTTGGGCGGCCAGGCGAACAGCGGCACGCGGGCCACTCCGCCCGGAGGCGCCCATCCGCCCGTGTTCACCAGCTCGATTCGGTCTGTCATGCGATGCCGCCTGATCGCCCGCGCCAGAAGCGAAACGGTATGCCCCTTCGGATGCGCCCGCAAGGACACGGCGTCTACTGCGCGCCGATGCTGGCGTCGGCCGGTGTGTTCGCGCCGACATTGGCGGAGAGCGCGCCGATTGTGACGGGCTTGTTGGGCGCGCGGGCGGTAGAGCGCGCGGCGGAATGGCGGAAAGCCGCCGCCGCACATCCGCGCCGCGCGCAGGCCCGTCAGTCATCCTCCGGCGAGTCGTAACGCGCGCGCAGCTCTTCGGCTTCCCGCCGCAGGATGTCGTCCCACACGCTGGTCGTGGCGCGCGCGGGCGGCGCGGATGGCGGCACGGCCGGTGCGGGCGGCGGCGCGATGGCGGCCGTCCCGCCCGGGTGCGGCGTCTCCGGCTGGTTCTCCGACTTCATCCACGGGCTGCGCGGCGTATACCGGTTGACCACGATCACCTTGGGCTCCTTCTTCGCGCCCCGGCCGCCGCGATCCGCGTCGTCCGGCGCCGCCGCCCCGTTCGCCTGCAACAGCATCTGCACGATGGCCAGACGCACCTCGGGCGCTTCGTTGGGATCGCGCGCGATGCGCTGCATGGCCCGCAAGGCGCGCGCCTTGCTGCGCGCGGCCAGGCGCTTGGCCTCGCGCCGCGCCGCCTTGGGGTCCTCCGGCAAACGCGGCAGGCGCCGGAGCGTCGTGTCCCGCGCCCCGCTCACTAACCGTTCCATCACGTCGAGCGCGACCAGTTCGGCCCGCATCTCTTCGCGCCGCAGCGCGGCGGCCGCGCTCGGCTCCTTGCCGCGTCCAGCGCGTTCGCGCTTTTGCCGCGTGCGCGGATTGTCCGGGTCGCCCGGCTTGAACATGGTGTCGGGATTGCCGCTGTGGCCTTTGCGCCAAAGCCCGTCGGGCCCGCGCGTGTCGTCGGTCATGGTGATCTCCGATCTGTGAAAGGCGCCCGAAACGAAAAGCCCGCCGCGGCGGGATGCCGGGCGGGCCTGTTTCGAGCGATTGACTATTTTCCTATCATAAATCGGAGTTGCGGTCGAGGCGCCGGCCTTCTTCCGTCACTCTTTAATGTTAATGCGCGCCGATGCTGGCGTCCGTGGGCGTTTCCGCACCGACCGAGGCGGCCAGCGCGCCGAGCGTGACCGGCTTGTAGGGCGCGCGCGGGCGGTAGGGCGGCACCGAGGCTTCCGGCATCTTGCGCGTGTCGGCGACCAGCGCCGCCACCGTCGGCCCGCACATCCGCCCCTGGCACGGGCCCATGCCGCAGCGCGTGTAGGTCTTGGCCTGGGTCAGGCCGATGGCGCCGATGCGCGCCACCTGGCGCAGCGTGCCCGCCGTCACCTCTTCGCAGCGGCAGACGATCACGTCGTCCGGCGGCAGGCGCTGGCCCTGCGCGGGCTTGTAGAGACGGTCGAGGAATTGGCGCGCGCCGCGCAAGGAGGCCAGCACCGCGCGCGAAGACGAGGCCGCGCGGTCGCGCGCGGCGTCGGAAATCTTGCCGAGACGTTGCGCCGCGCCCAGCGCGGCGATGCGGCCGGTATGCTCGGCGGCCTCCGCCCCCCAGATGCCGCCGCCGTCGCCCGCGATGGAGACGCCGTCCACGCTGGTCGCCCCCCACGCATCCAGGCGCGGCCGCCAGCACAACTGCGTCGTGTCCCATTCATGCGCCGCGTTGATCGCCATGGAGACATGGACGTTGGGAATGACGCCTTCGTGCAGCAGGACAAGGCCGGTCTCGATCCGCGCGCGCGTGCCCCCCGCATCGAAGCTGAGCGCGCTGCACGACTCGCTGCCTTCGATGGCCAGGTTGGCGGCACCCTGCCAGCGCTTTACGCCACGGGCGCGCAAGCTCCGCAGCATCGCGGCGCCCTTGAGCAGAAGCTTCCTCTGCCACAGCGCGGCAAGGAGATGGGGCGCCGCGTCCCAGTAATTCGCGCGCGGCTGCGTCTCGACCAAGGCGGCCACCGGAACGCCCGCGGCCAGATACTGCGCGGCCAGGAGATAAAGGAGCGGCCCGCTGCCCGCGAGCACGGCGGGCTGGTCGGGCACGGCGCCGGTGGTCTTGAGCAGGATCTGCGCCGCGCCCACGCTCATCGCCCCGGGCAGGGTCCAGCCGCGCACCGGCACCGGCCGCTCCATGGCACCCGTGGCCAGGATGACATGGCCGGCGTCGATCTCGCCCGCGCGTCCGTCGCAGAGGATCGACAGGCGCCGCTCGGGCGACAGGTCCCACAAGGTCGTGTTGGGCCGGTAGGCGATGCCGCTGGCCCGGAATTTTTCCGTCAGCGCCATGCCGTGCGCGTATTCCGCGCCGAGCGCCGCTTCGAGTTTCGCATCGCGCGTCTCGGCGCGGCGGTAGATCTGCCCGCCCGGGCGCGGCTGTTCGTCCAGCACCACGGTGGACAACCCGTGCGATTGCGCTTCCAGCGCCGCCGCCATGCCGGCCGGCCCCGCGCCCACGATGGCGAGATCGAACCGCTCAGCCATGATTCGGCCTCGACACGATGGTCACAATCGCGAAGGAACCCTCTCCCCTACGAGGGAGAGGGTGCGAGCGAAGCGAGCGGGAGAGGGGGTTCAGAAAACTGCGTTCTTGCAACGCCCCCTCCCCTTCGACCCGCTTCGCGGCTCGAACCTCCCGCGTTGGGGAGGGGTGGAAAAAATACATCTCTGCTTGCTCGCTCACGACGCCTTCCCACCCAACGCGCGGGCGCCCATCTGGCGCTTCACCACCATGCCGTCGCGCGCTTCGATCATGCAGGCCTGGCGGTTGCCCTCGCCGTCGATCTCGACCAGGCAGTCGAAGCAGACGCCCATCATGCAGTAGGGCCCGCGCGCGGCGCCGGTGACGGGCGTGGTGCGCCCGGCCTTGAAGCCCGCGAGGAACAGGGCGGCGGCGACCGTCTCGCCGCGGCGCAATGCGACCGCGACGCCGTCGACCATCACGCGCAGCGACGGTGCCGCGCTTTGGCTAGGCAGCCTTCGGAACATCGAATCGCTCGGGCACGAGTTTCAGTGTGGGCTCCGGCCGCTCGCCGCCTGCGATCCAGCGCGCGATCTCGCGCGCATGCGCGGCGGCCAAGGTCACGCCGCTGTGGCAGGTGGCGGCGAAGGCGCCCTTCATGGTCTTGGATTCGGCGTAAATGGGCAGACCGTCCGGCGACATCACGCGCAGGGCGCCCCAGGCGCGCACGATCTGCGCCTTTTCCAGCACGGGGAAGCAGGCGATGGCGCGCGCAGCGATGTTGGACATAACGGGCACGGTGGTACGGTTGTCGAGGCCGACGTCTTCCTGCGAATCGCCGATGATGACGCTGCCCTCCACCATCTGGCGCGCGTTGGTGAAGGTGACGCTGCCGCCCATGACGCCGGGCGCCAAGCGCTCGGTCACCAGCACCTGGCCGCGCTGCGGATTGACCGGCACGCTGATGCCGACCATTTCGGCCAGGCGCTTCGTGCCCAAGCCCGCCGCGAGGACCAGCTTCGGCGCATGGAACGTGCCGTGGTTCGTGCGCACGACGAAGACGCCGCTTTCCTTGTCGATCAGGTCGACCGTGTGGCCGGGCTCATAGCGCGCGCCGCGCGCGGCGAGCGCCGTGTGCAGCGCGCGGATGGTGTAGAGCGGATTGGCGACGCCGTCATAGGGGGTGAAGCTGGCGCCCAGGACGCGCGGCCCCACATGGGGCAGAAGCCCGCGCACGCCGGCGGCATCGAGCATCTCGTATTCATAGCCGTCGTTGCCGGCCTCGCGGCGCAGCTGCTCCATCATCGCGGTGCGCGCGGCCACTTCCTGCTCGGTGAGGAGGAGATGCACGCCGCCCGTGCGCTTGTGATGGGTGTCGACGCCCGTGGCGTCCTTCAGCTCGGCCGCGAAATCGGCCCACAAATCGGCCGAGCGCTTGCTCCAGCGCGCATAATGCGGCGCGCCCAGCCCCTTGCTCTGCACCCAGACCAGGCCGAAATTCCCGCGCGTGGCGCGGAAGGCGCGGTCGCCCTCGTCCAGGATCAGGACGCGCGCATCCTTCGACAAGCCGTAGGCGATGGCTGAGCCCACAAGCCCGCCGCCGATGACGATCACGTCCGGTTTCATGCCTGTCCGTCCCGCAAGCCAAGCACAGGGCGCGGAGGATAGCGGCGGGGAGAAGAAGGCGCTAGGCGATGAAGAGACTTTGCGAACAAAGCTGATACTGGCGCCCGCCTCTCTCGGTGCCGTTTCAGCTCGTGCCTCTGTGTCGCGAGGCCATAGAAAGAGCAAGGCCGACTAGAACCAAAATGACCCCCGCAACAAAAAGAAAACCGAGCTTGTCGCCGAACATCAGGGACGAAGCGGCGATTCCCACCACGGGCTGGAAGTATTGCACGCTGGCGGCGGTGCGCGCCGGCGCGATGCGCAGCAGATGGACCCATAGAAACAGGCCCGCGGCCGTCACCACGACGCCCAGATAGACGGCGGCCCCCACCGCCTCGGCGGTGACGCCGAACGAAACCCGCGACATCTCCCAACCCGCCCAGGGCAACAGCACGACGAAGCCGAAGAAGGTGCTCCACGCGGCCACCGTCGCGGTGCCGTAGCTGTTCGAAAGCTCGACGCTCCACACGAAATAGAAACCGACCGCGAGCGCGGAAAACAGCATGAGACCGACGCCGACGGCGGTGGTTTCGGACCCCGCGGCGGCCCCGCCGCCGTCCCCCGATGCGACCAGCGCAATCCCCGCGAAGGCGGCCAGAAGCCCCAACGCCTGCCGGGCCGATACGGGCTGTTTCAGACGCAGCGCCGCGAAGATGACGACGAAGACCGGAATGGTCGCGGTGATGATGGTGCCGACCGAGGCCGACGTACCCACCACACCGAGGGTCTGCGTGACCTGCCCGATGCCGATGCCGAGGATTCCCAGCACCGCGACAGACGGGAGCGCGCGCCACGGAAGCCGCTGGCGCCCCACCATGAAGAGAAACAGCAGCGGCACCGCGACGGCGAATCGCAAAGCCGTCAACGTCAAGGGCGGCATCGTCGCCAGGCCGAGTTTGGTCACCGGGATCGACAGCCCGAACATGACGGCGAGCAACAGCATGGCCCCGATCCCGCGCGCGGTCAGGCGGGCGGCCTGGGGAGCGAGGCCTGGCGATGGAGAGCCGGGAACCGCGGTGCTTTCGCTCGACATGAAGACGGCCGGAAGGGAACAATGGGCGCCATCGTAACAAGACACCGGACGGAGCGACAGCGCCGTCAAAGCGCGGCGCGCCTCGGGGGATTTTCATGAATCGCTACGACTACATCATCGTCGGCGCCGGAACGGCGGGCTGCGTGATCGCTTCACGCCTGTCGGAGGACCCGAAGGTCCGCGTGCTGCTGATCGAGGCGGGGCAGCGCGACACGCATTGGTCGATCCGCATCCCCTCGGCCATCGGGCGCAACTATAAGAGCGGCCCGTATAACTGGGGCTTCTGGAGCACGCCGCAAAAACACCTGAACGACCGCGTCATCGTGCAGGCGCGCGGGCGCGTGCTCGGTGGCTCGTCCTCGGTCAACGGCATGGTGTACCTGCGCGCCCACGCGCTGGATTTCGAGCGCTGGGTCGAGGAAGGGGCCACGGGCTGGTCCTATGCCGACGTGCTGCCCTATTTCCGGCGGATGGAACGCTTCACCGGTGGGGCGAGCGAATACCGGGGCGACAGCGGCCCGGTCACGGTGCGCAAGGGCGTGCCCAGCCACCCGATCAACCAGGCGTTCCTGCGCGCGGGCGAGCAGGCCGGATACGGCTTGACCGACGACGTGAACGGCTTCCGCCGCGACGGGTTCGGAAGCTGGGACATGAACATCGACCAGGGCGTGCGCGCGAGCTCGGCCTATTCGTACTTGCGCAACGTCGAGCGCGACAATTTGACGGTGCTGACCGAGGCGTTCGCGACGCGCATCCTGTTCGACGGCGACCGGGCCGTTGCGGTCGCGTGCCGGCACGGCGGCCAAACGCTTCGCCTGGAGGCCGAGCGCGAGATCGTGCTAAGCGCGGGCAGCATCAAGTCGCCGCACCTCCTGATGCTGTCGGGCATCGGGCCGGCCGACCATCTGCGCCAACACGGCATCGATGTGCGCGCGGATTCGCCCGACGTGGGGCAAAATTTGCAAGACCACGTCTATCTGTTCCTGCAATATGAATCGAAGCAGCCCATCTGCCTGAACCCGCACGCCCATGGCTGGCGCATGGCCGTGGCGGGCGCGCGCTGGTTCGCGAACCGCACGGGCCCGGCCTCCAGCAACAATATCGAGGTGGGCGCCTTCTACCGCAGCCGGGCGGACGTGACGCACCCGGACGCGCAGCTTCATTTCCGCCCCATCCTCTTGGACCCCGACACCTGGGCGCCGTCGAAGAGCCATGGCTACAATTTCAGCCTGGGGCCGAAGCGCCTGACCAGCCGGGGCACGCTGTCGCTCGCCAGCGCCGATCCCATGGCCTCTCCCATCATCGACCCCAACCATCTGGCGACCGAGGAGGACCGCGCGGATTTCCGCCTGCAGTTCCGCCAGACGCGCGAAGTGGGGATGCAGAAGGCGTTCGATCCCTTCCGCGGGCGCGAGGTGGGGCCGAGCGCCGAAGCAAAGACGGATGCCGAAATCGACGCCTATGTGCGCGCCTATGGCCACAGCTCGTGGCACAACACCAGTTCCTGCCGCATGGGCAGCGATGCGCGCGCGGTGGTGACGCCGGATCTGAAGGTGCGCGGCGTGCGGGGCCTGCGCGTCGCCGACACCTCGGTCATGCCCAGCATGATCAGCGCCAACACCAACTGCACCGCCTTCATGCTGGGCGAGAAGGCCGCCGACCATATCAAGGGCGGCCCGATGCTGGCGCCGATGAACCTGCCGTTCTATCGGGGATAACGAGGATTACTCTCGGTCCACCAATCCTCGGGGGAGCCATGAAAACCGAAACCATACTGGCGATGTTGATCGTTTGGCTTCCGCTCGGAATTTTTCTCGCCCGGCTATCCATCAGAAGACGGCGAAAGATCACGAAAAGAAACGAGGGGTGGTTCCGCGAATCGCTGCGCTGGTTTTTCTGGCCAGACGTTCTTGATGAGGCAGACGCTCGTCAAACTGCCACATATCTGGACACTATCATGACGGTCTTCGCAGTGATCGCGCTTGGCTCCCCGATTATGGCGTATATAACCGAGGCAGTAGATATTCCGCGGTTAGTCGCGCTATTTGGCGTGTACGCGGGACTGGCCTTTGTCGTCGGTATAGTTCCACGGCTATTAAGTGGGCGGTGGGCACTCCTCATCATCTCGTTAGCTCTCTTTGCATTGGCCATTGATGAGGCTGCAATCCCAATCGACAAGCTGATTGGGCTGAGGTTGCTCATAGCACTCTATCTGCTGAAATGTGCGTTCGGAGCACTTCGCGTCTCGATTTGGTTTCATAAAAATCCCGCGGTCAGATGAGGGAGCGTCATCGGCCGAAACTGAACATGGGCGCGCAGCGGATCTGATCCGCGGCGGCCCGATGCTGGCGCCGATGAACCTGCCGTTCTATCGGGGGTGACGGAGACGGGAAAGGCGCACAAAAGAAAACTCCGCGATTGTGACCAATCGCGGAGCCGGTTCGCCGTGCCGTCAGTACATCCGTGAGCAGCGCGGCGTTTGCGCGCGGGCGTTAGCCCTGCTGCAGATTTCCCGCGGAGGACTTGCCGCTGCGGCGGTCCTCGACGATGTCGTACTTCAAGGCCTGGCCCTCGTTGAGCGAGTGCATGCCGGCCTGTTCGACGGCGCTGATATGGACGAAAACGTCCTTGCTGCCGTCATCGGGCTGGATGAAGCCGAAGCCCTTTTGGGCGTTGAACCATTTTACTTTGCCTGAGGTCACGTGGATTTCCTTTTGGATATGGATAGAGCGATACCGCCATAGGGCGGTCCGGAGAAATCGAGATCGGGGGGAAGGTCGTCGGTGGGCCGCTTAGCGGCAAGGCCAATTCGTTCGGCCAAATCTCAATGAAAAGAACGTAAGCCTTGTTCCACGCCAATACAAGGGCGCGCCGGCTTTTATTTCCGTTTCATTTGCGCGCAACGAAGAGCGCTTTTCTATCCCAGGTTGAACTGGGCCTGGATGGCGCGGGTGCTGTCGTCCAGCTTTGGCGCCAGGCCTTGCGTCTCCCGCCGCAGGATGAGCCGCCAATTGGCGCCGTTGGTCTCTTCGGACGCATCCACGCGGACGACCCAGGTGAACTGCGCGCCCTCGAGCGCACCGTTCTTGCGCCGCGCGTGATCGAGCACCAGGGCCTTCAACTCGGCCGCGTTCTTGACCGGGCGGTTGGGCTGGATGTTCAGCGGCGCGCGCCCGTCGGCGTCCAGCACCCCGGAATCCACTTCGATCGCGGTTCCCAGAATCTCGGTGCCATTCGCACCGGCGATGAACTCGGCCGTCGCCATGCGGGGCGCGATGACGCTGTCGCCCTTTTGGTGATCCCATACGCGGAATTTGGATACGCGCGTTTTGGCCACAAGGCCCTCGCTGTCCCGCCGGATTGTCGTGGAGACCTGTAGACATAGGCCCGGATGCGACGTTCCACAAGGGCGGACGATGCAGCGCCGCTCAATCCGACGCTCTATCGGGGGCGAGGCGCCGCCCGACATCGAGCCGCGAAGCGGATCGATGTCCGGGGTGACGAAGCAGAAGCGATTGCGATGAGATGCCGCCAACTGCGCGGCAGGGCTTCGTGCCTAGAGCACCCAGAAATCCGCGAAGGCGGCGCGGGCGTGGCCGTGGGCGGCGGGCGCCATGGAGCGGGCGCGCCGCTTCATCTCGCCGGCGTGGAACAGGATCTTGCGCGCCTCCTCCAGCGCCGCGCCGCCGGCCTCGGTCAGGGTCACGCCGCGCCCCTTGCGGTCGAACAGCTCGACGCCCAGGTGCGTTTCCAGCTTCCGGATCGAGACGGACAAGGGCGGCTGGGCCATGTTGAGCCGCTCGGCCGCCCGGCGGAAATTCAGCGTTTCCGCCAGGGTCACGAACTGCTCAAGCTGTCGGAGATACATCCATACTCGCCTTGTATCGCGCCATTGAAACTTAATATTAGAAGCCGCCCCGCCGGTCGGCTAGCGTAACCGCCGCCTGACCCTCCCCCCTATGGCGTCCGAAGCGGGAAGCGGGATTAATAGCGAGCCCGCGCGGACACCACACACGCCTTGGAGAACCACGATGCAATTCGGCCTTTTCAACCTGATGCAGGTGCGCGACCCGGCCAAGCCGCCCAAGGCCGCGTTCCAGGAATGCCTGGCCCAGGTGAAGCTGGCCGAGGCGATCGGCTTCGAGATGGCGTGGTTCGCCGAGCATCACTTCTCGACCTACAGCGTGTGCGCCTCGCCCATGGTGATGGCGGCGTGGGTGGCGGGCCAGACCAAGAAGATCAAGCTGGCGCCGGGCGTGCTCCTCCTGCCCCTCTACGATCCCGTCCGGCTGATCCAGGAGGTCGGCATGGTCGACCTGATGAGCGAGGGGCGCTTCGTCTTGGGCATCGGCACGGGCTACCAGCCCTACGAGTTCGAGCGCTTCAACGTGAACCTGAAGGAAGGCGGCGACCGCTTCGTCGAGTTCCTGGACATGATGGAGCACGCGCTGACCGAGGGGCATTTCACCTACAAGGGCAAGTTCTACACCTATCCCGAGACGCGCATCGCGACGCGGCCCGACCGGCGCCTGCCCGAGGTGTATGTGGCGGGCGTCTTGAACCACCCGGTCATCCGCAAGCACATCGCCGAGCGCAACTACGTGCCGCTCTTGGCGCCCGCCTGGAATCCGATCACGCTGGTCGAGACGCAGCGCGAGGGCTACCTGGAGGTGGCGCGCGGCGTGGGCGTGCCTCCGGAGAAGTTCCCTTTCTCGGTCATGCGTTTCGTGCACGTGACCGACAGCCGCGAGGAGGCCTTGGCCGCGGCCGAGAATTTCCGCTATTCGTCCCGCGCCGCGGTGGCCCTGCGCAACAACTACGCCGAGTTCGACGGAATCGCGCCGCGCGACATGCCGGCCAAGGACGAGCCGACGCTGGAGCAGATCGCCGACAACTGCATCGTGGGCGACCCGCACAAATGCGCCGAACAGATCGTGGCCGAGGCCAAGAAGCTGAACCCGATCCACTATGCCTGCTTCATGCAGGCCGGGTTCATGTCGCACAAGGCCGCCACGCGCAGCCTGGAGCGCTTCGGCGCCGAGGTGCTGCCGCTGGTGCGCAAAGCCCTGCCCAACCTGGACTCGATCGGCGCGAAGCCGGGCCCGATCCGCGCCGGGAAGTAGGCAAAACGCGGGCGGACACGAGGCGGGGGTAATAGCGGGGGGCGGTGCGGTGAATCGCTACGACTATGTGATTGTCGGCGCAGGCACGGCGGGCTGCGTGATCGCGGCGCGCCTGTCGGAGGACCCGAAGCTGCGCGTGCTGCTGATCGAGGCGGGGCAGCGCGACACGCACTGGTCGATCCGCATCCCCTCGGCCATCGGCCGCAACTACCAGAGCGGCCCGTTCAATTGGGGCTTCCTCTCGACGCCGCAGAAGTACCTGAACAACCGCGTGGTGGTGCAGGCGCGCGGCAAGGTCTTGGGCGGCTCGTCATCGGTGAACGGCATGGTGTACTTGCGCGGCCATGCGCTCGATTTCGAACGCTGGGTGCAGGAGGGCGCGACCGGCTGGTCCTATGCCGAGGTGCTGCCCTATTTCCGGCGCATGGAGCGCTTCACGGGCGGTGCGAGCGAGTACCGGGGCGATGCAGGCCCCGTCACCGTGCGCAAGGGCACGATGGACCACCCGATCAACGAAGCCTTCGTGCGGGCGGGCGAGCAAGCCGGCCACGGCACGACCGACGACGTGAACGGCTTCCGCCAGGACGGGTTCAGCCCGTGGAACATGAACATCGACCGGGGCATGCGCGCCAGCTCCGCCCGCGCCTATCTGCGCGATGCGGCCGAGCGCAAGAACCTGACCGTGCTGACGGAAGCCTTCGCGACGCAAATCCTGTTCGACGGCGACCGCGCCGTGGGCGTGGAATACCGGCATCGCGGCGGCACGCATAAGGCCGAGGCCGAGCGCGAGGTCGTGATCTGCGCGGGCGGCATCAAGTCGCCCCATCTCCTGATGCTGTCGGGCATCGGGCCGGCCGACCATCTGCGCCAGCACAACATCGGCGTGCGCGTCGACGCGCCGGACGTGGGGCAGAACGTGCAGGATCACATGTATCTGATGCTGCAATACGAATCGAAGGAGAACATCTGCCTCAACCCGCACGCGCGCGGCTGGCGCATGGTGATGGCGGGCGCGCGCTGGTTCGCCACGCGCTCGGGCCCGGCCGCCAGCAACCATATCGAGGTGGGCGCCTTCTTCCGCAGCAACGGCCAGGTGACGCATTCGGATTCGCAGATCCATTTCCGCCCGCTCCTGCTCGACCCCGTGACGTGGCTGCCGTCCAAGGTGCACGGCTACAATTTCGGCGTCGGGCCGTTGCGTCCGACCAGCTTGGGCACCGTCACCCTGGCCAGCGCCGATCCCTTCGCCGACCCCATCGTCGATCCCAACCATCTGGGCACCGAGAAGGACCGGGTGGATTTCCGCAACCAGTTCAAGATGACGCGCGAGGTGGGCGAGCAGCGCGCCTTCGACCGCTTCCGCAAACGCGAGGTGGGGCCCAGCACCGAGGCCAAGACCGACGCCGAGATCGACGCCTTCATCCGCGCCTATGCCCACAGCGCCTGGCATTCCACCAGCGCCTGCCGCATGGGCAGCGATTCGCGCGCCGTGGTGACGCCGGACTTGAAGGTCAACGGCGTGCGCGGGTTGCGCGTGGCCGACACCTCGGCCTTTCCCAGCATGGTGAGCGCCAACACCAACTGCTCGACCTTCATGCTGGGCGAACGCGCGGCGGATTTGATCAAGGGCGGCAAGATGCTGGCGCCGCTGAACCTGCCGTTCTATCGGGGGTAAAGCGCGGCGCTATCCGCCGGCGTGTCATAATTCCATCATGACAAGGGGTTGCGGGCGGATGCTCAAAATGCCGCCGAAAAACCGCGCTTTCCGAAGGGAAAACGTTCCGCCCCGCCTACGACTTTTTGCCCCGGTTTCGCCATCGTCCGGTCCTTCCGCCGCCGCCGTGTCTTGGGAACCTTCACCCGTCATGAGCCGTTTAGTGGGGCACAACCGGCTCATATGGAGGACCATATGAATACGCTTTCGAAGACTCTGCTTTTTGGCGCCAGCTTGCTGACCCTCACGGGCACCGCGTTCGCGGCCGACCAAAAGCCGACGACGAAATGGGTCGAGCCGCCAGCATGGGTGATGCTGCTGGGCCGCGGCGACCAGGTGACGCATATCAGCCTGGACCGCATGGTCTATGTCGAGAAGGCCATCGATCCGAGCCCTGAGGCGAACATCGCCGAAGCGAAGTAACCGGCGTCCATCAACAGGAGCGGGGCCCGGCGGCAAACGCCACCGGGCCCCGTTTTCTTTTTCGGCCCGCCTAGCGCGACGCGTCCGGCGCGAATTCCCTGAGAAGCGCGTTCCGGTCGGCGTCCAAGGCGGGCGCCGGCCGGAATGTCTTCGGTTCCTCCAAACCGACCACCTTGATCGGGTTGCCGGCCACCGGGATCGGGCCCGCGACGGGGTCGTCCACGGTCACGATCATGTTGCGCGCCGCCACCTGCGGCTCGGCCATCATGGCGGCCACGTCGTTGACCGGCCCGCAGGGCACGCCGGCCTCGGTCAGCACGGCGATCCAGCGCGCGGAGGTCGCGCCCGCGAGCACGGATTCCATTTCCTTCTCCAGCGCGTCCACGTTCCGGTGGCGCAGCGTGTTGGTGAGGAAGCGCGGGTCCTGCGCCCACTCCGGCCGACCCAGCGCCTGGGCCAGGCGCGCGAACAGCCGGTCGTTGGCGGCCGCGATCACCATCGGGCGATCGGACGCGCGGTAGGTCTGGAACGGCGCGATCGAGGGGTGGCGCGTGCCGTGGGGCGCGGGCGCCCGGCCCGCTTCGGCGCAGCGCACGATGGCGTCCTCGAGCAGCGCCACCTGGCAATCCAGCATGGCGATGTCGAGCTTGCAGCCCACGCCCGAAACGGCGCGGCGGTAGAGCGCGGCGTTGAGGCCGATGGCGAGATAGAGGCCCGCCGCCAGGTCGCCAACCGAGGCGCCGACGCGCACGGGCGGGCCGCCCTCGGGTCCGGTCAGGCTCATGATGCCGCCCATGCCCTGCACCACCATGTCGTAGGCCGCGCATTGGGCCAGCGGGCCGTTGGTGCCGAAGCCCGACGCCGCGCCGTAGATGAGGCGGGGAAAACGGGCATGCAGCGTCTCCCATCCCAGGCCCAGCCGCTCCATCGTGCCGGGGCGAAAGTTCTCGACCACCACATCGGCCTTGGCCAGCATGGCGTCGAGCAGCGCGCGGTCCTCGGGCGCCTTGAGGTTGAGGGCGATGCTCTCCTTGTTGCAGTTGATGGCCGAGAAATAGAGCGACTTGCCGTTGCGGAACGGGCCGAAGGCGCGCGAATCGTCGCCCGCGCCGGGGATCTCCACCTTGATGACGCGCGCGCCCAGATTGGCCAGCGTCATGGTCGCGAACGGCCCGGCCAGCACGTGGGACAGGTCGACGATGGTGACGCCGGAGAGCAGCGGCGCGGGCATGGATTCGGTCATGGTTCTTCCCGGGAGAAAGCGATGCGCGAAGTCTAGCGCGGGTGGTGTAACACTTTAAATTACGGCGAACGACGCCCGCCTACGAAAGGCCCGCCATGCCCGATGTGATGCTGACCTGGTACGCGACCCCGGCCGAGACAGCGCGCCTCTCCTAAGGGCCCGCGCGATTTATCATAGATGCATGGCTAATGCGAAAAACGGTTCAATTCTAAAGGCGCCTGTCATTTACGTAGGTGTCACGGCATCATGCCTACGCCATTTAGACGCGTTGTTGAGCAACGCGCGCAAAAAAGTTTCTTAGTCGATCAGCCTCGAAGTCAGAATAAATAAGAGATGTCGGCCATGCCAAAGCCGATGGTCCACGAGGGTATATGCGGTTGAGTCCTGGCGCAGTCATCATTGGCAACCTCCCCCAAAGTCTCGGCCATGAACTATTCATAACTAGGATGAGGAGTTTACCTAGGCCCAACATCGTCAATTCTAGGTAGTGCTTTTCTATTGTTCCATTTTGGAGATTCGGAACGTCTAAATCTCCAACGTGTTGGTATAGCCCTAAGTCACGCCAATTTTGTCCGCCGTATGGTGCAATCCATACATTCCATCCAGTTGGCTGTGATAAATTTTCCTTCAGGTGCGCCCTTTCCTCTTGCCGAACAACACCTTTGTCTTTGCTGAGATATTCGGCGGTCATTACCGTCTTTGCAGCCCACGTCGAAAGTACATTTTGCTTTTCAGAAGTGATCAAAGCGCGTTCGCATTTTAGTAGTGGCAAAAGAACTAATTTTGCTCGCTTCTCTAGCGAGCTCATCCAACTCCCGTTACAGGTTCTACATATGACCCGAACTTGTTTTGAGCCGGTATGTCCCTGCCTTCGTTTAGTTGTGAGGGCCGGCTTTTGAAGAATCTCGCTACCAAGCGCCCAGCTAATTCTCCCATGCGTGTGAGTGGCCTCAGCATCGCGTGGGAAATTGGTTTTCAACCAGAGTGGAAAAACGTGCTCTTTCGACAAACCAAAGCCGCCACAGAACACGCAGACTCCAGGGGACTTTGGCATTTGTTCCTTCCCTCAGAAGGCCATGGAAAAACTTCAAGGGTCACGTGCTATCAAATCAGTTCATGAAGTTACTTGATATGACGAACGTCATGCTGACCTGGTACGCGACCCCGGCCGAGACTTCGCGCATCAAGCGCGCCTTTCCCAAGGGCACGACCGTCTTCGCGCCGCGCGACGGGACCGGCGCGCTGTCGCGCTTCGAATGCCGCCTTGAGGACCTCGTCCAGGCCGCACCCAAGGCCGACGCGATCATGGGCTGGGTGCTGCCCGAGGGACTGTGGAACGCAGCCAAAAAGGTGAAGGCTTTGGCCTTTTTCCATGCCGGCTGCGATGAGCTGGACTTTGCCATGCTGAAGAAGCGCGCCATCCAGGTGGCCAGCATCCGCGGCGCCAATTCGATTCCGGTGGCCGAACATGCCTTCGCCCTGATGCTGGGCCTGGCCAAGCGGATGGTCGAGCGCCACCGCTGGGTCGAGGGCGCCGAATGGAAGCCCATGTTCCATCCCGACTTCATGGGCCACGGCCTGGCGGGCAAGACCATCGCCATTGTCGGTTACGGCGAGATCGGCACGGCGGTCGCGCGCCGCGCCAAGGCGTTCGACATGAACGTGCTGGGCGTGCGCCGCAATCCCAAGCGTGGCGGCCAGCACGCCGACGAGATGCACGGACCTGGGAAACTGCACGCCGTGTTGAAGCGCGCCGACTTCGTGATCCTGGCCGTGCCGATGACGGAGGAGACCGACCGGCTGATCGATGCGCGCGCCATCGCCGCGATGAAGAAAGGCGCGTTCCTGGTCAACATCGCGCGCGGCAACCTAGTGGTGGAAAGCGCGCTGCACGCGGCGCTCATGAGCGGCAAGGTCGGCGGCTACGCGGCGGACGTGTGGTGGAACTACACCAATTCCTTTCCCGCGACCTATCACTACCCCTTGGTCTCGCGCACGGGCCTGCACCTTCTGCCCAACGTGATCTGCGGCGGCGGCGTGGCGGCCGACATCCACGGCGTGGCCGAGCGCGAGATCGACATGGGCACGGAAAGCATCGCCGCCTTCCTGCGCGGCAAACCGATGCCGCGGCAAATCGATCTCGACCGGGGCTACTGAGCCCGGTTCAGTCCGCGCGGCGCCGGATCACCCCCACGGCGATCAGGACCACGCCGAAACCGAGAGCGGCCACCCCGACATAGGGCGGAATGATATGCGGGGTTTCTTCCTTCACGACCAGCTTCGTGTCGCCGAGCTTGAACAGCTCCGTGGATTCCTGGGTCGTGATGACCGGCACCGCGATCGCCAACAGGCCAAGAAGTATCAGCGTGGCGCCTGCGGTCACGAACCTGTTTTTAAAAAAGCCGTTCATCGCGTCCCCCGTCGCCGCACCGACACCGGCATAGTCGTAAACGACGCACGCTCCGGCCGCCATCGCAATTCGATTAAATCGCGCCTGCCCGTTGCGGCGCGGCGGACGCACGTGCCAGGGTTTCGGCCATGGGCGCATCCATCCTCTCCGAACGGTTCAAGGGCGGCAGCCCCTATTGGTGGGAGGCCGCGCCCATGCGCGCGATTCCCGAAACGCCCCTGCCCGCTTCCATCGACGTGCTCATCGCCGGCGGCGGCTTCGCCGGCATGTCGGCGGCACTGACGCTTGCGCGCGCGGGCCGTGAAGTTCTGGTGCTGGACGCGGCGACGCCGGGCTTCGGCGCCAGCACGCGCAACTCGGGCTTCATCGGCAGCCATTTCCGAGGCTCCTATGACGCTCTGGCCGAGAAGCTCGGGCCCGCGCGCGCCGCCGCCATGCTGCGCACGGGCGCCGAGGCGCACGACTATCTGATGAGCCTCCTGGAGCGCGAACAGATCGCCTGCGGCTTTACGCCGTGCGGCCGCTTTACCGCCGCGCATACGCAAGCCGCCTATGACGCGCTGGCGGTCGAGCTCGACCGCAGCCGCAAATACGCGGGCGTCGACGGCTATATGCTGAGCCGCGCCGAGGTCGCGACGGAGATCGATTCGCCCATCTATCACGGCGGCCTGGTGACACCGCGCGGCGGCTCGATGCATCCCGGCCTCTATCATCAAGGCATCCTCGGCCGCGTGCTGGCCTCGGGCGCACAGGTGCAGGGCAAGACCAAGGTCGAGGCCATCAATAAGGAAGCCGACGGCAAACTGTCCGTCCTGACCAACCGCGGCGTCGTGACGGCGAACAAAGTGGTTATGGCGACCAACGCCTATACCCCGCGCGGCTTCGCCTGGTTCAGCCGCCGCATCTTCCCCATCACCAGCAACGTGATCGTGACCGAGCCGATCGACCCCGAGCGCCTCAAGAAGACCTTGCCCAACAAGCGCGTGATGATCGACACCCGGCGCGACCCCGCGTCCATCCGCATGACGCCGGACAAGACGCGCCTCCAGTTCGGCGGCGCGCGCGGCATCCCCTTCACCGATTTCGCCAAGAAGGCGCTCGAGATCCGCGAAATGTTCGTCGAGATCCTGCCCCATATGGCGGACGTGAAGATCGATTACTGCTGGTCGGGGATGATCACCTATCCCTTCGACAAGCTGCCGCATGTGGGGGTGCGCGACGGCATCTATTACACCATGGGCCATTGCGGCACGGGCGTGCCGATGTCGACCTATATGGGCCACAAGCTGGCGCTGAAGATCCTGGGCGATAAGGACGGCGCCACGCCCTTCGACGACGACGACGCGCATGTGTTCCCGACGCGCATCTTCTATGGCGGCGGCAACCCGTGGTTCGTGCCGCTGGGCGCGCGCTTCTATCACTTCAAGGACAAGCGCGACATCACCCGTTCGCTGCGGAAGGTGGGCGCGCGTTGAACGGGCGCCCGCTGGCGATGGCGGGCGCATGAGGGAGGACGAGGATGGCCGGGCAATACGACGCGCTTCTGAAGCCGTTCACGCTCAAGGGCGTGACCTTCCGCAACCGGATCATGAGTACGAGCCACGCGCCCGGCTATGCCAAGGAGGGCAAGCCGCAGGAGCGCTACCAGCTCTATCACGCCGAGAAGGCCAAGGGCGGCCTCGGCCTCACCATGTTCGGCGGTGTCACCACGGTCGCCATCGATTCGCCGGCCTTCGAATACAACCAGATCTCGGCCGCCGACGACTCGGTCATCCCCTATTTCCAGCAGATGGCCGACCGCATCCACGGCCACGGCGCCAAGCTGGCCGTGCAGCTGAGCCATATCGGGCGCAAGTCGCGCTGGGATCTGGAGCCGTGGCTGCCGCCCATCGCCCCCAGCCGCGTGCGCGAGCCATTCCACCGCTCGCACCCCAAGGCCATGGAGGACTGGGACATCAGGCGCGTGGTGAAGGCCTATGGCCAGGCCGCGCGGCGCGCCAAGGAAGGCGGGCTCGACGGGTTCGAGTTCCAATGCGCGTTCCAGAACCTGCTCGACTGCTTCTGGAGCCCGGTCGCCAACAAGCGCACCGACAAATACGGCGGCAGCCTGGAGAACCGCGCGCGCTTCTCGCTCGAAGTGCTGGAAGAGGCGCGCAAGCAGGTGGGGCCGGACTTCATCATCGGCATCCGCATGTCGGGCGACGAGTTCCTGGAAGCGGGCATGAGCCACGCGGATTGCCTGAAGGTCGCGAACCTGCTGCACAAAAGCGGCATGGTCGATTTCTTCGACGTGATCGGCGGCGGCATGTTCGATTCCTGGGGCCTGTCGCGCTCCATGGCGACCATGCCCATGCCGCCCGCGCCGTACCTGTCCTTGGCCAGCGCGTTCAAGTCGGAGTTGGGCGTGACCGTGTTCCACGGCCAGCGCATCACCGACATCGCCAACGCCAACCGCGCCATCGCCGAAGGCCATGTCGACATGGTGGCCATGACGCGCGGCCACATCGCCGATCCCTATATCGCCAAGAAGCTGATCGAGGGGCGGCCCGAGGACATCCGCGAATGCGTGGGCGCCGGCTACTGCATCGACCGGCTGTTCATGGGCGGCGAGGCGCTGTGCATTCAGAACGCGGCGACCAGCCGCGAGGCCAAGATGCCCCACGTCATTCCCAAGGCGCCCGCGCGCAAGAAGGTGGTCGTGGTCGGCGCGGGTCCGGGCGGCCTCGAAGCCGCGCGCGTCTCGGCCGAACGCGGCCACGACGTCGTGCTGTTCGAGCGCGAGGCCAAGACGGGCGGCCAGATCAACATCGCGGCCAAGGGACCGACGCGCGAATCCCTTTCCGGCATCGTGCGCTGGCTCGACAGCCAGGTGCACAAGCGGGGTGTCGACGTGCGGCTCAACACCGAGGCCACCGACGCCATGGTGCTGGCCGAAAAACCCGACTTCGTCGTGATCGCCACGGGCGGCGAACCCGGGATCGGCGAATTCGACGGGCGCGCGCTGGCCGTCTCGACCTGGGATATCCTGAACGGCAAGGTCCAGCCGGGCGAACGCGTGCTGGTCTATGACGACGACGGGCGCCAGGCCGCCTCCTCCGCCGCCGAGTATCTCCTGGGCAAGGGTGCCCAGATCGAAATCGTGACGCCCGAGCGCCACACCAGCATGGATACGGGGCCGCTCAACTATCCCTATCACCTGCAGGCCTTCTACGAGAAAGGTGCCGTCCTGACGCCCGATGCGCGGCTGATGAAGATCTATCGCGAGGGCAATCGGCTGATCGCCGTGCTGAAGAACGTCTTCACCAACCAGGAGGAAGAGCGCGAGATCGACCAGGTGGTGGCCGAGCACGGCACGCTGCCGCGCGAGGCGCTGTATGAAAGCCTGGTGCCGAAATCGGCCAATCTGGGCGAGATCGATCTGAACGCCTTCGCCGAGGGCAAGCCGACGCGCATCGTCAACAACCCGGCATCCAACTTCCAGCTGTTCCGCGTCGGCGACGCGGTGGCCAGCCGCAACATCCACGCGGCGATCTATGACTCCTTGCGCTTCTGCAAGGAATTTTGAGGGAGAGACGAATGTTTTCGCGCATCACCCGCTTCCAAGTGGCGGACGGCAAGGAGAAGGAATTGGTCAACGCCTACAACGCCACGCTGGAGCATGTGAAGGCGCAGAAGGGTTTCCAGGAAGCGATCCTGATGATCGACGCCGACGGCAACGCCGTCTCGGTCACCTTCTGGGACACCAAGGAAAACCTCGACGCCAGCGGCAAGACTACGCCCGGCAGCGTGATCGAGAAGATCCTGCCCATGGTGCGCCCCTACCAGAAGGCGCCGCCCGTCTCGACACCCTTCTCGGTCAAGCTGCGGGTCAAATAGGGCGCCCAGGGCGACCGGAGACGCGGTTGCCTCCGCGCCGGGCTTTTGCATTATAAGGGCGCCCCAGCTTGCCCCATTTGCAGAAGACGGCCGGGGCTTCTCATCTTCGCGGGATTTCGCCGTGTCCATCGACGCCATCGACGCCCGAATCCTGACGGCGCTGCAGGAAGATAATCGGCTGACATCCGATCAGTTGAGCGCGCGCGTCAATCTTTCGCCCACGGCGGTCCAGCGCCGCGTGAAGCGCCTGCGCGCGGCCGGCGTGATCGAGGCCGACGTTTCGATCGTGTCGCCCCAGGCGGTGGGCCGTCCGATCCTGATGCTCGTCTCCGTATCGCTGGAGCGCGAAAGCGCCGACCTGGTCGACCGCTTCAAGAAAGCGATCCGCGCGGCGCCCGAAATCATGAGCGGATACTATGTGACGGGAGAGGCGGATTTCGTCCTGACCGTCACGGCGAAAAGCATGGAGCACTACGAGCAGTTCATCCGCCGCTTCTTCTACAACATGCCGAACGTCAGAAGCTTCAAGACCCTGGTGGTGGTCGACCGGGTCAAAAGCGGATTCACGCTCCCGATCGATCCGACCGAGTAGCGCGCAGGACGCTGTCCTGTAGCTCGGCCACAGGACAGCGATCATCCGGCGATTAGACGCGATATCAGTTCGGCGCCAGTTCCGCGAAGACGGACTTCTCAGGCAGTTCGGCGACAAGTTCACCGAACTCCGCCCGGGTGAAGGCTCGCATGACCGTCGTGGTGACGGCTCCGAGACGATTCACCTCAAGCAGTATTTTCATCATCGTCTTGTCGTCGGGAGCTTCGAAAAGCACGACGAAGTCGCAGTCGCCGCCCATGGTCAGCCAATAGTCCTTGATACCGCCGCCGAACTTTTCCCGCATGATCGCCATCATCTTTCCCGAACGGCCGGGCGAAACCTTCAGCGTGTCGTATCCCATTTTCGTGTACTTGAGCGTGACGATGTAGTGGTTCATCGGTGGTCCTCCTTTGCTTGTCGTTGACTTCTCAAGATCGCTAACAGGCGGCTCTGCTCATTGCCGACAATGGAGACGCCTTCGTCGACGCCCATTCCGGGCTTAGCCAGCATCATCTCGGCTTGCGTCGCGACCGCCACATGCGTGGTGACGCGCGCCGAAAGGTCCGTTTCGACGCAGCTGCCGCCGACGAAGGCGCCCACGCCATGCGCCTTGCAATGCCGGACGCCCTGCACGATGTCGACGAAACTTCCCACGTCGGGGGTCTTGATCTGGATGGCGTGGGCCGCGCGGACCTTCGCGAAGCGTTCGATGTCGTCGAGCGTGTTGCAATACTCGTCGACCGCGATCCGCGCGGGCGAGCCGAGTTTCCGCAAGCACTCCACGATCTCGGCATAGCGCTCCAACTGAAGGTCGGTCGAGCCGTAATCCGCGGGCGATTCGATGCTGAGCTGCAACCCGCCGACACGATCCGCCGCCTTGGCGATGAAGGCGGCGACATCGGCGGGGGAAAGCCCGATTTCCAGCCCGATCCAGCCATACACATCGAAGTGGAGGGTCGGCCTGTAGCCGTCGCCGCCCAATACCCGCACGCGGTTGGCGACCCACGCGGCGAATTCCAGGAACGCTTCGCCCTTTGCGCCGAACTTCTCGCGTGAATTGATCAGCCCGTGCGGCAGCACGTCGATCCGCCGCAAGATCATCTTGTCGACGTTGACCTGTCGCTGATCCCCGCTCTGCGCGTACAAGGGAACGCCCTTGTCGGGAATGGGAAGATCGAATTCCCGGCAGACGATTTCCGCCATGGTGCACCGGTGGGCATGCGCCGCGGCCTGCAGCAGCGCTTGGCTGACCCCGTAGGACACCGCGAGCGGCAAGCGCTCGTCCCCACCCGTGAGGCTCGTCGCGCAGGCGTTACGGAACGAATGGACCGCTAGACCCTTGAGCCGGGGGACCACGGAGCGGCGCGTCAGCTCGGCGATCGCTTCGGTCTTGAAGACGGGATCACGCCCGGCGGCTCCGGCGTATTGGACGCTCATCATGTCGCCCCACACGATCACGCCGTCGGATAATTTCAATCCGACGCTGAGCGCCTCAGCGGGCATGCGAATGGCGGTGAAGCCGGGCGTCCGCGGTTTCCCCGTGTATGTGAAGCCGTCGCTGGCCACACCCTCCCGGATCGCCAACTGGTCGTCATAAAAGAAGGCGCCCTGCGCGGGAGCGAGCAAGACCTCCGAGATCGTGACGTTACTTCCAACCGTCACCGCCTAAGCCCCGGTCCGGTTGATGAGTTTCAGGTTCTGAAAGGCCCGGAAGCCTTCGCGTCCGCCTTCGTGCCCATACCCGCTATCGCCGATGCCCGTGTTCGGCACATCGGGCGCCACCCCTTTCAGCATATTGACGCTGACATTTCCGAAAGCGAGCCGCTCTGCGACATGGCGCTGCCGTTCCGCCGATGCGGTGAACATGTAAGCGGCCAGGCCATAGGTGGTTGCGTTCGCCGATTCGACGGCCTCATTGTCCGTGTCGAACGGCGCGACGGTCAGGACCGGCCCAAACGGTTCCTCCGACAGAATCGCGGCTGTCGCCGGAACGTCGGCCAGCAAGGTTGGCGGCCAAAAATAGCCTTTGCCTTCCGGCACCTGCCCTTGCCAAACCAGGCGCGCCCCTTTGGCGAGCGCGTCGTCGGTGAGACGCCGCATGCGCTCGGGGCCGCGGGGGCCGATCATCGGACCCATCTGCACGCCGGGATCGTCCGCGCGTCCGACGCGGATACGGGCGGCAACTTTCGCTAGTTCATTCAGGACGTCTTGATACCGCGACCGGTGTACGAGAATGCGGCTCGGTGCGTTGCAGCTCTGGCCCGCATATTCGAACTTGTAGTCGCAGATCGCGGCTATGGCGGACGCGATATCGGCATCCTCGAAAACCAGCACCGGCGCATGACCGCCCAGTTCCAGCACGCTGGTCTGGAGATTCTTGGCGGCCAGAGCGGCGAGTTGCTTTCCCACGCGCGTGGAGCCGGTGAAAGAAAGCATCCGGACGTCCGGCGATTCCAACAGGTGCGCCGAGATCATCGGCGGATCACCGAAGACGAGAGCGACGACGCCCGGCGGCACGCCTGCTTCATGCAGCGCTTCCACGATCGCGACGGGCGCGGCCGGCGCCTCTTCCGCCGCCTTCAGGATCACCGGGCAGCCGGCGGCAAGAGCGGGCGCCAGTTTGCGGGCCACGATCACGGCAGGATAGTTCCAGGGCGTGAACGCGGCCACGATGCCGACCGGATGGGGACGCAGGGTGCGGCGGCCGTCAACCTCCACGGGCTTGCACAGGGTCTCGGCCTGCTCCGCGTTCCACAGGAACGTCTCAGGAGCGCGTTCCAGCTCGCCGCGCGCTTCCGGCAGCGTCTTGCCCTGCTCGCGGACCATGCGCCGGGAGGTCTCGTCCACTTTGGCCGCGAGGATGTCAGCCGCCCGCTTGAGGATCGCGGCCCGCGCGCGAACATCCGTGTCCGCCCATGCATCGCGCGCACGCGCGGCCGCGGCAAGCGCCCGGTTCAGATCGCCAGGACCGGCCACCGGGACTCTCGCAACGGTCTTTTCCGTCGAGGGGTCGATGACGTCTTTCAGCCCGCGTTCGCCATCCTGCCAGGCACCGTCGATATGAAGGCGATAATTTCTCATTTATTTCGATTTCCCAGCGTATCGCAGCGGGGGGCATCCCTTCGCGCGGTCTTCGGCCACGGAAGGATGCGCCCTAGCCCGTTGCCTTCGGCGTGTCGCCCGAACCGAGATCCCAGTAGAGATGCGTCATCATATCCAGACCTTCGCGCATCAATGCCGCCGGCAGATGCTCGTTCGGCGCATGCTGCGAGCAGCCGCCGTAAGAGTGCGGAACCCAGATCGTGTGCAAGCCAAGGATGTCGGTAAAGATATCGTTAGGCAGGGAAGCCCCTAAGTTCGGCAACACCGCCGTTTTCTTGCCGGTGGCGCGATCGAGCGACGCCACGGTCCATCGCACCCACACATCATCGGGGTCGACCCGGGTCGGAACGTCGATGCCGTCGTCCGCGAGGGCGATCTTCACCATGCCGAAACCGTGCCGATCGAGATGGCGGCGCAAGGACGGAAGAATACGCTCGGGGTCCACGCCGACCACGAAGCGCAGACCGCACCGCGCCCAGGCACGCGGCGGGATCGCGTTGACCGGCATTTGGGGATTGCCGGTCTTGAATGCCAGAACCTCGAAGCTGCTCCAGCCGAACACGCGCTCGACCGGGCTGAGGCCCGGCTCTCCCCACCATTCTTCTATCTTGGGCCCGTCCGCCCCGCCGTCGACCTCGCAGTCCGCAAGTGCCCGCCGCACGGATGCGGGAATCTCGCCGGGCACCCATTCGGGAACGCGGATCTGGCCGCTGGGCGAGACAATAGCGGCGATGGCGTGCGCGAGCTGAATCCCAGGGTTGGAAATGAGCCCGCCCCAGTTGCCGGAATGATAGGCGCCCGCGCGCGCCTCGATGCTGAGGTCGAAGCTGATGCAGCCGCGGGTGCCGAGAAAGACGGTGGGCCGGTCGGCGCGCAGACGCGGGCCGTCGGAAGCGATCATCACGTCGGCCTTCATCGCCGCGCGGTGCTCGGCGCAAAGCTCGCGCAAGCCCGGCGAGTTGACCTCCTCGCCCATCTCGATCAGATATTTCGCGTTGAAGCCGAGCTTCCCGCGCGTGGCGATCACGTGCCGCATGGCCTCCATATTGATGGTGTGCTGGCCCTTGTTGTCGGCGATGCCGCGGCCGTACCAGCGGCCGTCGCGCTCGGTCAGTGTCCAGGGGGACAATCCTTCCCGCCATTCCGGTTCCAGCCCGCGGATGACATCGCCGTGGCCGTATCCAAACACGGTGACGGCATCGGGCGCCTCGATCCGCTCGGCCAGCAGGAACGGAGCCTTTGCCTTGGGGTGCTCGAGAATTCGGCAGGAAAAACCCATGGCGCCGAACGACGGGCCTATCTCCTGCTCCAGATACTGCCGCAGGACGGCGGCCCGCTCGGGATTCTGGCTTTCCGTGGGCAGCGCGACGCGGCGGGCGAGCACGCCGGCGAACTCGCCGGAGTCGAAGCTGCGGCGGGCGCGGGCGAGAGCGGTTTCGAGAGCGGCCATGGATGGCTTCGCTAAAGCGTGAACAGTTTTCGCGGCGCTTTCGTCAACACCTCGACGCCAGATTCGGTGACGCGGAATGTCTCGCTGAGGACATAGCCGAAATCCTCGTCCACCCAGTTTCCCAACATCAGGTGAAAGGTCATGTTCGGCTTCAGCTCCGTCATGTCTCCAACCTGTAGGCTCGCGGTCGGCTCCACCCAATCGATGCCGATGGGGTAGCCGCAGCGCGTTTCCTTCTTGAAACCCATGCTCTCGATCGTGCGGTAGAACGCGGTCACGACGTCGCTGCAGGTGCGTCCGGGCCGGACAACCTCCAGCGCGGCCTCGAGGCCGGCGACCTCGGCCTCGTGCAGGCGGCGCAGGCGGTCGGGCGCGGCGCCGATGACGAAGGTCCGCATGATCGCGGAGGTGTAGCCGTGGCGGTTGCCGCTCAGCTCGATATTGATCTGCTGGCCATCGTGAAACGCGCCCCCGCTCCATAGAATGTGCGACACGCCCGTGCGCGGCGCGGAGCACAGAAGGAGCGGCAGAACACCGGTCGCGCGCGCGCCCGTGCCGTCGCCCCGCACCTGGGCCGCCACGATCTCGGCGGCGGCGTCGGCCTCGAGCACGCCGGGGCGAATGACCTCCGCCGCGCGCATGATGGCCGCGTCGGCGAGTGCGGAAGCCTCGCGCATCAAGACGATCTCCAGGTCCGACTTAACCAGCCGGATCCAGTCCACGAGCTTGCTGCCGTCCGTAATCCGCGCGTCCGGCAGGCGGGACTTGAACTTCTCCACCGCCAGCGCCGGAAGCACGCCCAGTTCGAGGCCGATGCCGCCCTTGCCGTGGCCGCGCTCGAGCAGGAAATCGATCATGGCGTCGTAGCCGTTCCTATCGGCCCGGCCCACGAAAGCATCCGAGTAAGCCACGATGTTGCGGCGGTCCATGAAGGTGTGGTGGATCGTACCCGCGTGGTCCACACCGCGGACGAGGAGCGTCGGCTCCTCGTCGCGCGCGGACACGACCAGCGCGTGCAGGGAGAACATCCGAGTCAGATTGCCGGTCAGATAGGTGATGTTGGCGGAACTGCTGACGACCAGCGCGTCGAT
This sequence comes from Alphaproteobacteria bacterium, assembly GCA_050180485.1. GTDB lineage: Bacteria > Pseudomonadota > Alphaproteobacteria > CADEGL01 > CADEGL01 > CADEGL01. Next base: position 36,832 of record JBFXED010000029.1, read on the forward strand.
GCCGCGCTTCGCCATCTCGGCCTTCACCGCCGCCAGCCGGCGGAGATACTCCGCGCGCGGAAACGCCTGCGGTCCTTTAGCGATCGCCATGAGATCGATCCTTTCGGTTTTATGAAAGTCGGTTCGGCGCGATTAGAGCTGCTTCATGACATGGCGGACCGCATCGGCCGCAATCGCGACCATTTCGTCGACTTCCTTCACGCTCATCACCAAGGGCGGCGAGAAGCCAAGCGCATCGGCCTGCGGCATGGCGCGCGCGAGCAGGCCGCGGTCGCGGCAGGCCTGGGAGATGCGCGCGCCGACCTTCAAGGCGGGATCGAAGCGGGTTTTTGTCGCTGGGTCGGCGACGAACTCGACCGCCGCCATCATGCCCACGCCGCGCACCTCGCCCACGATCGGATTGTTGCGGAACGCCTTGTGCAGTGCCGCCTGGAAATGCGCGCCGGTCGACTTCGCCTGGCCGGGAATATCCTCGCGCTCGACGATGTCGAGAACGGCATTCGCCGCCGCCACACCGAGCGTATGGCCCGAATAGGTGTAGCCGTGCGAGAAGGCGCCCACCTTCGCCGACCCGGCCTCCATGACCTCATACACGCGCGCGCCCACGATCGACGCGGAGAGCGGCACGTAGGCCGAGGTCAGGCCCTTGGCGATGGTGATGAGGTCCGGCTCGATTCCGTACATGTCGCTGCCGAACATGGCGCCGGTGCGGCCGAAGCCGGTGATGACCTCGTCGGCGATCAGCAGCACGTCATGCTTCCGCAGCACGTCCTGGATCGCGGCCCAATAGCCCTTGGGCGGCGGGACGATGCCGCCCGTGCCCAAAACGGGTTCGCCGATGAAGGCGCCGACCGTCTCGGGCCCCTCGCGTTCGATCAGCGCGTCGAGCTCGTGCGCGCGGCGCAGCGAGAACTGTTCTTCCGACTCGCCCGCTTCCGCGCCCCAGTAATGATGCGCCGCGCCGGTGCGCAGGATGCCGCCGCGCGGCAGGTCCATGTGATCGTGATAGAAGCTCATCCCCGTCATCGAGCCGGCCAGGACGGAACAGCCGTGATAGCCGCGCTCGCGCGAAATGATCTTTTTCTTCGCAGGGAAGCCGCGCAGGTTGTTGTAGTACCAGACCAGCTTGGCGTTGGTTTCGTTCGCGTCCGACCCGGACAGGCCATAGAAGACCTTGCTCATCTTCCCCGGCGCCATCGTGACGAGCCGGTGCGACAGGCGGGCAAGCTGCTCGGTGGTGTGGCCCGCGTAGCTGTGGGAAAACGCGAGCCTGTGCGCCTGTTCGGAAATGGCCTCGGCGACCTCGGTGCGGCCGTAGCCGATATTGACGCAGTAAAGACCGGCGAACCCGTCGATGAACTCGCGCCCGGCGGCATCGCGGATGCGCGATCCCTTGGCGCTTTCCATGACCGTCGATTCGGATTCGCCATGCGCGTAGGCATGGAGGTTCGCGAACGGATGCAGGACCGAACCGCGGTCCTGGGCGATGATCTCGTCCAGGCCGGGCGCGTTACGGCGAAGTGCGACGGACATGGTTTTCACTTTCCTGGTTGTGATGGGCGGCGACCACTCGCCTTCCCGCGCACCGCGTGCGAAAGGGGCGTGCCGGCGGCGTGGACGGCCTCAGGCCGCGGACGCCATCGTCATCCGGCAGAGCGTCGTGATGTCGTAGATGGGCAGTCCGGTCTTGCGCCGGACCGACGAGGTCACGCGCGGGAACGCGGTGCATTCGAACAGAAGCGCCGCGATGTCCGGATGGGCGGCGCGCAGCTTGGCCACGCGGGCGGTGACATCGGCCTCGATGTCGGCGTCCTCGGTCGGCGGGGGCGGCCGCATCATCTCGTTCCGGAGCAGCGCGCCGCCTTCGACGCCGCCGATGACGATCCGGGCGCGATCGCTGGCGCTGCAGCCTTCGAGCAGATCGTCGCCGAAAAGGGTCGAATCCGCCGTCACGACGGCCAACTTGGCCGCAGGAGCCAACTGACGAAGCAAGACCGGCATCAGGAGCAGGCTGGACAGCGCCACGGGGACTTTCACCGCCGCCGCCACCGCCGCCTGGTGGCGGATGAAGAAGCCGCAATTCGCGCTGATCGCGACGGCGCCGCGCGCGACGAGCCTTTGGGCGGCCGCGATGCAGGCCGGCTCCAGCGACGGATCGCCGGGCAGAACCCGGTCGGCCCAGGCGCCTTCGACGGTTTCGACGATGATCGGAAAATCGAAGGTCGCGGGATTCAGCAGGGCGCCGGGCCGCGGCGCGAAAGGCGACGGCCCCCGTTCGAGATTCAGAAACCCGAGCGAGCGTGGAGTTGGCGATGTCATTTTGGAACCCCGGTTTCCGACAGGCGACGCGCGATGATAGCGGTAGGCCGACGGCAATTTTCGCCGATATCGGCCGTGCCGAGCAGGATTCCTGCGCTACGCCGGGGAACGGCGACGAAACGCTGCGTGGGCGCGTCCAACCGGACCCGGCCGACGTCAGTCCGGCATGGCGTCGAGCCGGGCCAGCCAGGGCGCGCGCTCGGTTTCGCTCACGAACGCCGCCTCCAGGCTGTTGCGCGCGATGCGTTTGAGTTGAGCGCGGCCAAGGCCGAGCGCCCGCGCCGTATCGGCATAGTTCTTCGCCACATAGCCGCCGAAATAAGCGGGATCGTCGGAATTGATCGTGACCTTGAGGCCGGCTTCCAGCAACGCCTTCAGGTTGTGCCGCTCCAAACTCTCGAACACGCGCAGCCGCACATTGGAAAGCGGGCAAACGGTCAGCGGCACGCGCTCGCGTGCCAGCCGTGCCATCAACGCCGCGTCCCCAGCCGCGCGCACGCCGTGGTCGATCCGCTCGACATGGAGAAGGTCGAGCGCCTCCGCGATATACTCGGGCGGCCCCTCCTCGCCCGCATGGGCGACCAGATGCAGGCCGAGCACGCGGCAGCGCGCGAAGAGACGTTCGAACTTCGCCGGTGGATTGCCCTTCTCGGACGAATCGAGCCCCACGCCGTGGAAGCGCGCCCGGTGCGGCAGCGCCGCCTCGAGCGCCGCAAACCCCTCCGCCTCGCTCAGATGGCGCAGGAAGCACAGGATCAGGCGCGTGCCCATGCCGTAGCGCGCGCGGGCTTGCGCGCAGGCCGCCTCCAGCCCGTCCAGCACCGTACCGATGGCAACGCCGCGCGCGGTGTGGGTCTGGGGATCGAAGAACAGTTCGGCGTGGACCACGCCGTCGGTGTGGGCGCGGGCAAAATAGGCCAGGGCCAGGTCGCGAAAATCCTCGGCCCGTACCAAGGATGCGGCGCCCGCGTAATAGACATCGAGAAAGCTTTGGAGGTCGGTGAAGGCGTAGGCCGCGCGCACCGCCTCGACGCTGCGCCAGGGCAGGACGATGCCGTTGCGCGCGGCCAGGGCGAACATCATCTCGGGCTCGAGCGTGCCCTCGATATGCAGGTGCAGCTCCGCCTTGGGCAACGCGCGGACATAGCCGTCCAGGTCCTGCGACGGATTCACTGGTCGGTCTTTTCACCGGGCGAGCGGTAAAGCCCGGTCAGCCGCGCGATCAGCAGCGCGATGTAGAAGACGCCCACGAGTTGCTCGGCGTTGGCGAGGGAGCGGGCGTGAAAGGAAACCGGCGCGATGTCGCCGTAGCCCGTCGTGGTGAGGGTGGTGAAGCTGAAATAGAGGAACTCGTAGAAATGGCCCAGCCGCTTGCCACCGCCCAGCGCGATGAAGGATTCGGGCACCAGCGCGTCGGTGAAGGAGTAGAAGCCGGCCCATAGCAGGCCGATGAGGAGATAGCCGCAGACCGCGCCCGCGATACGGTCCTCGGTCACCGGACCTTGCCGCAGCACATAGACCATCACGTTGACCAAGGTGAACAGCAGCACCAGCGCCGCCGAGACGCCGGCCATGAAGAACGACAGCTCTCCGCCCCCGGTGACGTAATAGATCTGGAGCAGGAAGGCCGGCGCGGCCATGCCGATCGCGATGGCGCGCAGGAGCTTGGTGCGGGTGGCCGAAAAGACGCCCAGCACCAGGACCGACATGATGAAGGCGCCCAGCGCCTCGCGCCCCAGCGTGGTTTCCACGAAAAACGGGTAACCGAACAGGAAAGCGACCAGTGCCAGCAGCAGATAGTGATAGGGCGTATGGCGGATGCGTCCGCTGTGCAGCCCGTGCAACCGTTCCATGTCGCCCCCTCGGCGTTACCGTCCCCCACGTCTTCGCAGTTTAGCGTGATTTTCTGCCGGGGAACGCCAGGTTCAGGGCGCCGTTCGGCATGCGATGGGGCGGCCTGGACCGGCCCGGATCGCTTGGCTAGAAGGGACAGGAGCGCGAGGAGAGCCGCGATGGGCCTGCCGACCGACCTGTTCGAGCCGAAGCACTATGCCGCCGTGCGGCGCGCGGTGGAGGACGCGGAGACGCTGCCGCCCTGGTGCTATGTGGGCAAGGAATTCTATGCCCGCGAGGTGGAGCGCATCTTCAACAAGACCTGGAACTTCGTCGGCCACGCGCAGCGCATCCCGAACGTGGGCGACTTCACCACCCTCGACTATGCCGGCGCATCGCTGATCCTCGTGCGCGACCGCGACGGCCGCCCGCGCGCCTTCGCGAATTCCTGCCGCCACCGCGGCGCCGCCATCGCCGAAGGCTCGGGTAACTGCCGCGCCTTCAAGTGCCCGTACCACCACTGGGTTTTCGCCCTCGACGGCACCCTGACCGGCGCGCCCGAGATGGAACACACGCCGGGCTTCCAGAAATCCGATTACGGGCTGAGAGAGGTGAAGCTCGAGACGTTCGGCCAGCTGATGTTCGTCAACTTCGACCCCAACAGCATCCCGCTGGCCGAGTATCTGGGCGATTTGCCGCAGCTCTTGGCGCCCTATGCGCTCGACGCGCTGAAGCTCGTGCGCCGCACCGAATACGAGGTGGCCTGCAACTGGAAGGTCTATGTCGAGAATTTCATGGACTACTACCACACGCCGACGGTGCATCAGAAGTCGCTGGCCGCGGGCAGCCTGTCCGTCTATCACCGCAATCCGCCGACGGCCGAGCGCGGCAAAGGCGAATACATGGCGCTTTATGCCAAGCATGAAGGCAGCGCGGCGCTGTTGCCGGGTGCCGCGGGTTTCCCCGCGATGCCGACGCTCACCGGCCGCGCGAAGGATGGCTCGACCTATGCGTGCGTCTTCCCCTGCACGCTCCTGGCCCAGACCAAGGATTGCGTCTGGCACGTCGAGATCCATCCTTTGGGACCGGACAAGATCCGGTTGGCCGTCGGCGCGTGTTTCCACCCCGAGACGATCGCGCGGCCCGATTTCGCCGAGAAGCTGGAGAACTACTACAAGCGCTGGGACATAAGCGTGATCGAGGACAACGAGATCAACGAGATCCAGCAAAAGGGCGTTTCCTCGCCCCTCGCCAAGGCCGGCCGCGTCTCGAATTTCGAGGCCCTGTCACACATCCATCGCAACTGGGTGCTGGACCGGGTGGTTGGCAACGCGGGGTAGAGGCGTTCTCCGGCCAGCGACCCACCTCACCCGCTCTCTTCGCTCGCACCCTCTCCCCCCAAAGGGCGGAGAGGGTTTGCTTTTTGCCCCTCTCCGCCCTTTGGGGGATCGAGCCGCGAAGCGGGTCGATGGTCGGGGTGAGGTGGGCGGCGCTAAAGGCACAAGAGTGCCATGCGCCAAGTGGCCCTTGGGCTGGGGCCGCCGGGGAACTAATATTCCCCTACATTTCCCACGGACGAGGACGAGCCATGGCCGCCGCACGCAAGACCGTGAAAAAGACCGCGAAGAAGACCGTCGCCCGCAAGAAGCCCAAATGCAGCGAGGCCGACTGGCAGACGCGTGTCGATCTAGCCGCCTGTTACCGGCTGGTCGCGCTCAACGGGATGACCGACCTGGACGCGACGCACATCTCGGCGCGCTCGCCCGACAATCCGGACCATATCTTCCTCAATCCGTTCGGCATGCTGTTCCACGAGATCACGGCTTCTTCTCTGGTGAAGCTTGACCTGGACGGCAACATCATCGAGCCCAACCCCTATGGCCTGAACCCGGCGGGCGTCGTGATCCATACCGCCGTGATGCGCGGGCGCCCCGACCTCAAAAGCGTGGTGCACACCCATACGCGCGCGGGCATGGGCGTGGCGGCGCAGAAGGACGGTCTTCTGCCGCTGACCCAGACCGCGCTGCGCTTCTACGGCAAACTCTCGTACCACGAGTATGAAGGCATCGCGGAGCCGGGCGAGGAGGATCGCCTGGTCGAGCATCTGGGCACGAACTCGGCCATGATCCTGCGCAACCACGGGCTGCTCGCCTGCGGCCGCTCGGTCGCCGAAGCGTGGCTGATGATCCACGAGCTGGAGCATGCCTGCCAGGCGCAGGTCGATGCCCAGGCCGGCGGGAACGGCAACCTCAATCTGGTGCCGAAATCCATCTGCGAGAGCACGGCGCAGCAATACATCCGCTTCACCGGCAACAAGATCCCCGGCGAGCGCGCCTGGCCGGCGCATCTGCGCACGCTCGACAGGATGGACCCGTCCTATCGGACCTGAGCGGCGGACGCGCCGCCCGTAACAATTCGAGGAAGCGATGACGGCCAACCCCGCGAGCGTGAGCCGCAGCATGAAGCTGCGCGACAAGGTGAGTCCGGAGGAGTGGCAGGTGCGCGTCGACCTGGCCGCCTGTTACCGCCTGGTCGCCTATTACGACATGACGGACCTGACCTTCACCCACATCTCCGCGCGCATTCCGGGCCAGCCGGATCATTTCCTGCTGAACCCGTTCGGCATGATGTTCGAGGAGATCACGGCCTCGTCGCTGGTGAAGACCCACATGGACGGGACGATCGACAAGGACAGCCCGTACGAGTACATCCCCGCCGGCTACACGATCCACAGCGGCGTCCTGGCCGCGCGGCCGGACGTGCAATGCGTGCTGCACACCCACACGAGCGCGGGCATGGCCGTGTCGTCGCTGGAATGCGGTCTCTTGCCCATGACGCAGACCGCGCTGCGTTTCCATAACAACATCGCCTATCACGATTACGAGGGCGTGGCGCTGGATCTCGACGAGCGCGGGCGCCTGGCGCGCGATCTGGGCAAGCACCAGTCGATGATCCTGAAGAACCATGGCTTGCTCACCACTGGCCGCTCGATCGCCGAGGCCTTCGTGCTGATGCACCGGCTTGAGAAGGCGTGTAAGGCACAGCTCGAGGCGCTTGCCACCGGCCAGAAACCGATCGCGCTATCGGAAGAGGTGAAGGAACACACGGCCAAGCAGTTCAACGGCATGCACCTCTCCAACGGCCCGATTTACGGCGACCGCGAGTGGCCCTCCCTCTGCCGTATGATGGACCGCGTCGACCCCAGCTATAAGATGTAGCGGACGTTGCCTCCGAACGACCCTCTCCCCGACGCGGGAGAGGGTGGGCGCGCAAGCGCCCGGGCGAGGGGGAAAAAACTGCGCCGTCCGGTCTTGGTCACCCCCTCCCCCTGCCCCTCCCGCGTTGGGGAGGGGTGAAGAAATCCGAGGAGTCGCGCCATGGATTACCGCCGCCTGGGCCAAAGCGGCCTGACCGTTTCGCCCATCTGCCTCGGCACGATGATGTTCGGGCTGCGCACCGCGGAGAAGGACGCGCGGCGCATCATGGCCGACGCGAAAGCTCGCGGTATCAATTTCATCGACACGGCCGACCAGTACGCCCACGGCAAATCGGAAGAGATCATCGGCCGCGCCATCGCCAAGGACCGGCACGACTGGGTCCTGGCGACCAAGGTCGGCACCGAGTGGGAGAAGAAGCCCAACCGCTCCGGCACGGGCCGCAAATGGATCACGGAGCAGCTGGACGCCAGCCTGCGCCGCCTCAAGACCGACTTCATCGACGTCTATTATTTCCACAAGGACGACCAGGATACGCCCCTGGCCGAATCGGCCCACGCCATGGCCGACGCCATCCGCCAGGGCAAGATCCGCTATTTCGGCGTCAGCAACTTCCGCGGCTGGCGCATCGCCGCGCTGGCGTCCTACTGCGACGCGAACTCCATCCCGCGCCCCGTCGTCTGCCAGCCCTATTACAACGCCATGAACCGCATGCCCGAGGACGAAATCCTGCCGGCCTGCGCCAACTACGGCCTGGGCGTGGTGCCTTACAGCCCCTTGGCGCGCGGCGTCTTGACCGGCAAATACGAATGGAACAAGCCAGCTCCCAAGGGCACGCGCGTCGCCATCAGCGATAAGCGCATCATGGACACCGAATGGCGCAAGGAATCGGTCGAGATCGCGGCGACCATCAAACGCCATGCCGAGAAGCGCGGCATCACGGCTGGCCAGTTCGCGACCGCGTGGGTGTTGAACAACGCGCTCGTCTCCTCCGTCATCGCGGGCCCGCGCACGATGGAACAGTGGACGGAATATACCGGTGCGCTCGACTACAAATTCACCAAGGAAGACGAAGCGCTGATCGACAAGCTGGTGAAGTCCGGCCATCCCTCGACGCCCGGCTACACCGATCCCAACTATCCGCCGCGGGGGCGGGTGCCGCGCAGCCGCTGACGCGTCCGCCTGCGCCATGCTGACTCCGGATTTCAAGCCAACGCCCTATTGGTGGGAAGGTCTGCCCCCGCCGGTGGCGCGCACCATGCCGCCTGCGCGCGCCGACGTGGCCGTGATCGGCGGCGGTTTCACAGGCCTCTCCGCCGCCATCACGCTTGCGCGCGCAGGCCGGCAGACCATCGTCTTCGACGCGGACGAAATCGGCCATGGTGCTAGCTCGCGCAACGCGGGCGCCGTCACGCGCATGCTGCATACCGGCTTCGCGCATATGGCCGAGAAGATGGACCGCGCCCGGTTCGGCGCACTGACGAAAGAGGCCGCCGACGCCTTCGACACGGTGCGCGACCTGATCGCGCAGGAACAGATCGAATGCGACTGGCGCATGAGCGGCCGCTTCCTGGCGGCCGCGTCGCGCGCGCATGCCCACAATCTGCGCGTCGAGATGGACTTCATGCAGAATTTCTCGGGCGCGCAGTGCCGCTGGCTGGACGCGTCCGAGCAGGCACGGGAATACGGCGTGCGGAACGGCGCGGGCGGCGTGGTGGTAGACGGCACGGCCACGCTGCATCCGGGCAAGCTGGCGCACCACATGGCCGCGCGCGCCGCGATGGCGGACGCGGTGCTGGCGCCGCGCTGTCGTGTCCTGGCCGTCGCGCGCGGAAAAAGCGGCTTCACCCTGACCCATGAACTGGGTACGACCGGCGTGCGCGACGTGGTGCTCGCCACCAACGGCTATACCGACGGTCTGGTGCCGCATCTTCGCCGCCGCGTCCTGCCCGTGCAGGCCACCATGATGGCGACCGAGCCGGTCGCGCCCGATCTTCTCAAGCGTGCGATTCCCAACGGCCGCATGGTGATCGATTCGCGCCGCGCCTGGCGCTATCTGCGCGTCGCGCCCGACGGCTCGCGTCTTTTGTTCGGCAGCCTCAGCGGCTATCGCGACGGCGACATGCGGCGGATGGCGCGGCTGCTCCACGCCGAGATGGCGGATTCGCTGCCGGATTTCGCGGGCGTGAAGATCTCCCACTGCTGGGGCGGCATGCTGGGGTTGAGCTTCGACCGCATTCCGCATCTGGGCATCCATGACGGCATGCACTATGCGCTGGCCATGAACGGCACCGGCGTGCCCATGGGCACGCATTTGGGGCGCAAGATCGCGCTGCGCCTGTTGGGCTCGCCCGAAGGCCGTACGGCCTATGACGATTGGCCCTTCCCCACCCGGCCGACCTATGACGGCAATCCGTGGTTCGTGCCCTGGATCGCCCGCTGGTGGAAATTCCGCGACCGCTTCGATCCGTGAAACGAAGAAGGCCCGCCAGTGAGGCGGGCCTTTCAGCATTCAAGACGCCGAGGCGTCAGAACGCGTAACGGATCGTCCCCGAGCCCGTGTAGGAGATGTAGTCGGTCTGGCCCACCTGGGACTGGAACTGCACGCCGCCCGAGAAACGCGGGCTGAGCGCGAACAGCAAACCACCACCGACATTGGCCGAGTTCTTATAGGCGATCGGCTGGATCTGCCCCGGACCCACCGTCGGCAGGTCATACTTGTAGGCATAGACGTACTGGGCCAACAGGTAAGGCTGCACGTTGCCGAACTGGTAGCCCACCTGGCCGCCCGCCAGGAACTGGCCGAAATGCACCGTCACATCGTCCGCGGTTTGCGCGCCTGGGCCGCTCTCGGTATAGCCGTCGATGCCCTGGTACGTCCAGTTGGCGCCGATCGAGGGGCGGAATAGGAAGTTGCCCGAGTTGAGCGTCGCCGTCAGGTTGCTGGCCATGAAGAAGCGCGTACCCGACGTGTCGGCCGTGATCGCGCCGTTGTTGCGCGTCAAATCGATGCTGTTGCCGACATAGCCGGCCGTCGCATCCAGATACAACTGGTTCGGAATCAGCTGCACCAAGACGTAAGGCGCCACCACCGCGCCGTTGGCGTCCCAGGTGCCGTTGTTGAAATTCGTGTCGATGTCCTGGCGCTCATAGCCAACCGACAGGCCGCCCAGTACCCAGTCGTTGAAGCGGTAATCACCGCCCGCCATGAAGGTATAGACTTGGCCGCTGGTCGCGATCGCCGGCTGGTCTTCGTTGAAGCCCGAGCCGCCGAAATTTCCCCAGATGCCGAAGCGCTGCTGCTCGCTACCGGCTGAGGCGCCGGTCGCCGCACCGCTGTCCGCGAAGCCACCGCCTCGGCGCTTGGCGTTCGACGCGTAATTGGTCTTGCCGTCGGCCGAAACGAAGCCGCCGCCAAAGCCGCCTCCGATGGCGCTGGAGATGCCGCCTGCGGTGATCGAAGCGGTGGAGCTGGAGACCGCCGCGATGATGGCGGGTGAAGCCACCGGACTCGACGCCGTGTTATACGCGGCAAGCGCGCTGCCCGCGCCCAGCGTGGTCGCGGCCAAAAGCGCGGCGGCACCGAGAAGGTTTCTGATCACCGAGTGTCCCCTTGGCGATGGTCCGGCCCGCTCGGGTAGGCCGGAGGCTGACCCCTCAAATTCCCGGATAGAATAGGGAATCGCCAACTCGCGGTCGAGGGAAATTTCCCCTGTAACGGCGGCGTTCCGGCTGCCTCGATCATTCTTTGGATTTCTTCAAAAGAACCAGGAACCTCGCCCCCTGTCCCCCGGTTATGTCCGCGCAGGCCGTGCCGTCTCGGGCGCGGCGTCAGGACGCGCGCGGGAGACCACCATGGCGAAGAGCAAGACGAACACCCCAAAAACCGTGAAAGGCCGAGGCGGCGAGACGCATCAGCAAGCCAGCGCCGCGAACGGCATGGACATGCTGACCACCAATCAGGGCGTGGTCATTTCCGACAACCAGAACTCCCTGCGCGGCGGATTGCGCGGCCCGACGCTGCTCGAAGATTTCGTGATGCGCGAGAAGATCACGCATTTCGACCACGAGCGGATTCCGGAACGCATCGTCCACGCGCGCGGCTCGGCCGCGCACGGGTATTTCCAGCTCTATAAGCCGCTGCCGCATCTGACCCGCGCGGCATTCCTGAACGACACGAAGGCCAAGACGCGCGTCTTCACCCGCTTCTCGACGGTGGCAGGTGGCGCGGGCTCGCCCGATACGGTGCGCGACGTGCGCGGCTTCGCGGTCAAGTTCTACACGAGCGAAGGCAATTTCGACCTGGTGGGCAACAACATCCCGGTCTTCTTCATCCAGGACGCGATGAAATTCCCGGACCTAGTGCATTCCGTGAAGATGGAGCCCGACCGCGGCTTTCCCCAGGCTGCTTCCGCCCACGACACGTTCTGGGATTTCGTCGGCCTGATGCCCGAAAGCATGCACATGCTGATGTGGGCCATGTCGGACCGAGCGATCCCGCGTTCCTACCGCATGATGGAAGGCTTCGGCGTCCACACCTTCCGCCTGGTGAACGCGAAAGGCCAATCGACCTTCGTGAAGTTCCACTGGCGCCCGACCATCGGCGCCGCATCGCTGGTATGGGACGAGGCCGTGAAGCTGATCGGCGCGGATTACGATTTCCACCGGCGCGATCTGTGGAACGCCATCGAAATGGGCGCCTTCCCGGAATACGAGTTGTGCCTGCAAACCTTCGACCAGAAGAAGGCCGACGGCTTCGGCTTCGATATCCTGGATCCGACCAAGCTGATTCCCGAAGAAATCGTGCCCATCCAGCCGGTGGGCAAGATGGTTCTGGACCGCAACCCCGACAATTTCTTCGCCGAGACCGAACAGGTGGCCTTCCATCCCGGCCATGTCGTGCCCGGCATCGATTTCACCAACGATCCGCTGCTGCAGGGCCGCCTCCACTCCTATCTCGACACGCAGTTGAGCCGTCTGGGCGGACCCAACTTCCACGAGATCGAGATCAACAAGCCGGTCTGCCCGATGCGCAATTTCCAGCGCGACGGACTGGCCCGCATGAAAGTGGCCAAGGGCCGCGTGGCTTATGAGCCCAACAGCCTGGATGATGGCGGTCCGCGCGGATGCCCGGTGCACGGCTTCAAGAGTTTCCCGGACCCTGTCGCGGGCGAGAAACTGCGCGAGCGTTCGGAAACGTTCGCCGATCACTACACCCAGGCGCGGCTGTTCTGGATTTCCATGACCGAGCCGGAGAAGCGGCACATCGCCAGCGCCTTCGCCTTCGAGCTGGGCAAGTGTGAGATCGCGGCCATCCGCACGCGCATGCTGGGACACTTGGCCAACATCGACGGCGATCTGCATGCGCGCGTCGAGACGACGCTGGGCATGGAAGGCCAGGCCGATACGATCGAGCCCGCCGTTCAGCCGAAGACCATGAAGCCCTCACCCGCCTTGAGCCTGGTCGCGAAGGCACCGTCGACGATCAAGGGCCGCGTGATCGGCGTGCTGATCACCGACGGCACGGATGCCAAGCTGCTGGGCGCTTTCCGCAAAGCGGTCGAGGCCGAGGGCGCGGCGTTCCAGATCGTGGCGCCCAAGGTGGGCGGCGCGACACTCTCCGACGGCAAGCGCATGCCCGCGCATCACGCGCTGGCGGCCGGCCCGTCGGTCCTGTTCGACGCGGTCGCGCTGCTGCCTTCGGACGA
>JBFXED010000030.1:0-49162 GCA_050180485.1 Alphaproteobacteria bacterium
CCGCCCGGTCAGCCGGCCGCGCCCGACGTGGCGGCGGCCGAAGCCACTCCGGACGAAACGCCGCGCTTCACCGACGTCCACCCCCCGACCAAGGGTGTGCCGCCCCTCCTTCCCGACATGGACGTGTTGGAAGCGCGCGCCGAGGCCAAGCGCGACGACAAAGCGCCCTCGCTCGACAGCGAGATCATCGATCTCGACCAGCAGCTCGAGAGCCCGGCCACGGGCGCGGAGGCCGAGCTCGTCGACGAATCGCCGCCACCGCCCGTCGTCCCCGGCGCGGCGATGCACACCGCGCGCATGATCGCGCTCGGCGCCATCTTCCTGGCCTTCGTCCTGGTCGGCGCCCTGGCTTATTTCTGGTTCAGCCAGGACAAGGGTGTGCCCGTGCCGCGCCGGCCCGCGCCCGTCGCGGAACCGGCGCCGGAAAAATCCCACACGCCAGGCGACGAGACGCCGCCCGCCGCGAAGGACGACAACGCCGAAGCGGCGAAGACGCAAGACGCGGAGACAGCCGCGCGCACCGACGGCGTGAAGCCGCCCGCGCAGAAACCGCCGCCGCCCCAAGCCGCCGCAACGCCACCGCAGGCGCCGCCCACACCTGCGCCCCAGGTCGCAGCACCCAAACCGACGGGGCCGGCGCCGGCACCTCCAGCGGCGGCACCGCCCGCTCCCGCGCATGCACCCACGCCGGCGCCAGCACCGCAAGCATCGGCCCCGCCGCCCGCCGCGGCGGCACCTGCATCCGCACCACCAAGCCAGCAAGCCTTGACCACGCCGCCGAACGCGAGCGCGCGCCCCGGCCAGCCGGCGCCCGCCGCACAGCCCGCGCAACCGCCGCAGACGGCCGCCGCGCCGACGGCGGCCCAGTCCGCCATGGCGCGCACGGTCGAGCAGCTCAAGAACGCGGCCATGCGCGGCGAGGCCGCCGCCCAGCACGACCTGGCCATTCTCTTTGCCCAGGGCAACGGCGTGGCCCAGGATTACCGCGAGGCCGCGCGCTGGTTCCGCGAGGCCGCGCTGCAGGGCGTCGCCAACGCGCAATACAATCTGGGCGTGCTGCACGAGCGGGGCCTGGGCGTGCAGAAGGATCCGCTCGAAGCCCTGCTCTGGTACTTGAGCGCGGCCGAACAGAATCACACCGCCGCGCAATACAACGTGGGCGTGGCCTATGCCGAAGGCCGCGGCATTCCGCAGAATTACACCGAAGCGCAAAAATGGTTCCTCAAGGCCGCCGAACGCGGCTTGGGCAAGGCCCAATACAATCTGGGCATCCTTTACGAGGAAGGGCTCGGCGGTCCGACCAACCTGATCGAGGCCTATCGCTGGTATAAGACCGCGGCCGCGCAGGACGAACCCGACGCCCAGCGGCGCATGGGCGAGATCGTGCGCAAGATGAACGCACAGCAGATCGCCAAGGGCGACGAGCTGGCGAAGCAAGGCGTGAAGGCCAAGGCCGACGAGGCGCCGACGGGTGCCGCGCCCGTCCCCGCCACGCTACCGAAGGCAAAACCCAAGACCTGACACGCGACGTCCTAGGCGAAGCGCGGGATTACTTTCTCGCCGACAAGCGCGATCGAGCGCATCACCTGCGCGTGCGTGGTGCGGCCGGCCTGGAACATGAACAGCAACTGATCGAGACCCGCGTCGCGCCACTTCGCGACCTGGCGCGCCACCGTGTCCGGATTTCCACCGATAGCGATCGCGTCCTCCACCAGCGCGTCGTCGGACCGCTTGGTGAATTTCTCGGCCACCTGGTGAAGCGCGCTGCCGCTCGCGAAGCGGACATGGTTCAGCTCGGCGTCGTTCTGGCCGAAATACCAGCGCGCGGCGTTGCAGCCGACCGTACGCCCTTCGCGATCGTCGTCGAGGCAGACGCCGACGGCGAAGGCCGCGGCATGCTCGTTGTCGACGCTGGAAATCCGCCCGTCGCGGTCCGGGTTGCGGATCGCCGCGCGGTAGGCGTCGATCGCGGGCTTGGTCTCGGCGGGCGTGGTGTGCGCGATGCCGATGGTACCGACGCCCAATTTGCCCGCGTGGCCCCAGGTGTCGAGGCTGGAGGCCGCGACCCAAAGCGGCGGATGCGGCCGTTGAATGGGTCGCGGCAGCACATGGCGCGCGGCGAGATCGAAATGCTTGCCTTTATAACCCGGGAAGAATTCGTCCTCGAACATGCGCAGGACCGCATCGAGCGATTCGTTGGCCCTCTCGCGCCCCTCGCGCGGATCGAAACCCAAGCCTTCGACGATGTAGGGATAGGCGCCGCGCCCGAAACCGAACTCGGCGCGCCCGCCGCTCAAGACATCCAGCGTGCCGACGCGCTCCGCCACCATGAACGGGTTGTGGCAGGGCAGGATGATGACGGCGAAGCCCAGGCGGATGCGCGACGTGCGCTGGCTGAGCGCGGCCAACAGCATGTCGGGGCAGGCGGAGTGGCCGATCTCGGCGCAGAAATGCTGCTCGGTCACCCAGACGTAATCGAAGCCGGCCTTCTCCGCCGCCACGGCCTGGTCGAGGAAATTGCGGTACGCCTGCTGTTCGGCGTCCGCGCGCCACGGCCGGGGCATCTGGAGCTGGCACATGAGACCGAATTTCATCGCGTTATCTCCGCATTCAGATTTTCAACGTGCGCGTGTCGCTCACTAGGCGCGCGGCATCGGTCCACCAGCCGGGCTCGGCATGCCGGATCGCGGCGGCGGCTTCCCTCGCGCCGGCCTCGTCCGCAAACAGCCCGAAGCAGGTGGCGCCGCTGCCCGACATACGCGCGAGCAGACACCCTTTCTGGCGCTCCAGTGCCGATAGCACCGCGCCCACCATGGGCACGAGGCGGATGGCGGGTGCCTCGAGATCGTTCTTCCGTTCGCGCAGCAGCGCGGCGAGAGCGGCCGCATCGGCGGGCGCCGCATCGAAGCGTCCGGGTTGCGAGAACGCCTGGTCGCGCGCGCGAAAGACGTCTTTGGTCGCGAGCGGAATCTTGGGATTGACCAGCACCACCGCCACGGGCGGCAGCGCGGGCGCCGCGTCCAGCTTCTCGCCGACCCCACCCATGAAAGCGGCGCGGCCGAAGCGGCAGACCGGCACGTCGGCGCCGAGTGAAAGCGCGAGCGCCGCCATGGCCTGTTCGTCGAGCTTTATGTTCCACAGGCGCGAAAGGAGACCGAGGGTTGCCGCCGCGTCCGCCGAACCGCCGCCGATGCCGGCCGCGACCGGCAAATTCTTGGTCAGGCGGATGGATGCGCGCGGCGCGATCTTGGCGGCCTCGGCCAGCGCGCGCGCGGCGCGCAGCATGATGTTGTCGCCTTCCATGGCGGCGTGGAGCGCCGGTGCGAACGGCCCATCGACGGAAAGCGAGAGTCCGTCGGCGGCCGAAACCTCGACCACGTCATGGCGGCTCGCGAAGACGGCCAGGCTGTCCAGCAGGTGATAGCCGTCCGTGCGCTTGCCCGTGACGTGGAGATAGAGGTTCAGCTTGGCCGCCGCCGCGGCGCGCAGCGCCGGACCGCGCGGCGCGGGCGGGGCGCTCACCCCTTCTTGGCCGCCGCGGTCAGGCCGCGATCGAGCTTGATCTTGATGTCTTCGGCGACGTCCTTGGGCGGATCGAAGGTCATGGCGCGGTTCCACTGGAAGCCGGCCTCGTCCTTCCGCCCGACGCGCCAATAGGCATCGCCCAGATGGTCGTTGATGACCGGATCGGCGGGACGCAGCTCGACCGCGCGCTCCAGCATCGTCACGGCCTGGTCGTACTCGCCCATGCGATAATGGAACCAGCCCATGCTGTCGACGATATAGCCGTCGTCGGGGCGCAGTTCGACCGCGCGTTTGATCATGTCGCGCGCGCGTTCCAGGTTCTCGTTCAGGTCGATCCACATATAGGCCAGGTAGTTCAAGATGAAGGGCTGATCCGGCTTGTATTCGAGCGCGCGCATCAGATCCTTCTCGGCGCGCTTGTATTGCTTGTCGCGCTCCAGCGCCATGCCGCGCGCGTAATAGACCGACCAATGTTCCGGGCCGGGGTTCTTGATCCGCTCGACGGCCTGGTCGTAGGCCGCGACGGCGTCCTTGTAGCGTTCCTTCTCGCGATAAAGATTGCCCAGGCGGAACGGCGCGTCGAAGCGCTCGGGCCGGTCGGCCGACATTTCCTTCAGTTCGGCCACGGCCTCGTCGAACTTGTTGAGTTCGGCCAGCGTCTTCGCCGCGCGCAGGCGCGCCTCCCAACGGAAGGGCGAATCCGAATCGACCGATTCGTAAAGTGGCCGCACCTCGTCATAGAGCTTCAGCCCCTCCAGGATCTCCGCCACGAATATCTTGGCCATGTCGAGATCGGGACGCACATGCAACGCCAACCGGCCGAAGATCAAGGCCATGTGGGTCTCACCCTGCTTGAACAGGCTGAGGCCGATGGACAAGAGCGTCTCCGCATAGCCCTCGCGCGCGTCGCGCACCAGCTTGGGATACGGCTTGGACTTGCGTAGGCGCTCTATCACGGCTTCGACCAGCGGCGAGTCCGGATTGTCGGGCTGGAAGCTGCGGAAGACGTCGGCGGCGCCCGCGCGCTCGCCCTGGCGGTCGAGGAACGATGCCAGCGCCTCCAGCGTGCGGAACGAGACGCGCGGCCCGGTCTCGGCGGCGGCCAGATAATTCGTGCGCGCGGCGGCCTCGCGGCCGGCCAGGTCGTTGATATAGGCCGCCTGCAGCCGCTCGATCGGGCGCAGCGAGGCGGTGGGCCCGAACGGCTTCATCGCGGCCAGCGCCGCGTCGGGCCCGTCGTCGTATTTCGCCCACGCGATCATGGGCGGCGTGACGTAACCGGACAGCCCTTCCTTGGGCAACGGCTCGAGCCGTGCCAACGCCTCGCGCCGTTCGTCGCGGCGCATGGCGTCGGCCGCCAGGATCAGGCTCGCGACCAGCATCGGATCTTCGCGCGCCAGGACCGAGCCCGCATAAGGCACGGCCTCGTCGATGCGGCCGGCCGTGGCGTAAAGCAGCACGAGGCGGCGCTGCAGCTCCAGATTGCTGGGGTCGCGGCGCAGCGCGTCGGCCATGAAGCCGGCCGCGGTGTCGAGGTCGTTGAGCGATTCCGCGTGCCGCCCGGCCAGGTACGCGCCCGTCAGCGTGTCGGTGGTGCTGGCGGAGCCCGATCCCCCGCTCTGCACGAACACGGGCGCCGCGCGCAGGCGTGATGTGGTCTCGATAGCCAGAATGCCGCCGGCCACGCCGAGAACGGCGCCGAACAAGGCATAGCGCAGAAGCGGACGAAGCCTGATCATTCTGGGAGCGCTCATGGGGGCGGTGAGTTTACGCGAGGGCGGCAAGCCCGCGCCAGCCGCGCTTCCTCACATATTGGGGTAATTCGGCCCGCCGCCGCCTTCCGGCGTGCACCAGTCGATGTTCTGGGTCGGGTCCTTGATGTCGCAGGTTTTGCAGTGGACGCAGTTCTGGGCGTTGATCTGCAGCCGCGGGTTCTGACCGTCGCCGTCGCGCACGATCTCGTAGACGCCGGCCGGGCAATAGCGCTGCTCCGGCGCGTCGTACTCGGCCAGGTTGACGCGGGTGGCGACGCTCGGGTCGCGCAGCTTCAGATGCGCGGGCTGGTTTTCCTCGTGATTCGTGTTCGACAGGAACACCGAGGAAAGCCGGTCGAAGCTGACCACGCCGTCGGGCTTGGGATAGGCGATCGGCTTGGCGTCCTTGGCCTTCTTCAGGCTCTTGTTGTCGGGCTTGTGGTGGAAGGTCCAGGGCGCCTTGCCGCGGAACAGATAGGTGTCGAGCGCGGAATAGATGAGGCCCGCCCACATGCCCTTGTGGAACGCCGGGCGCACGTTGCGCACACGGTACAGCTCGTCCCAGATCCAGGATGTCTTGATGCTTTCGGGATAGCTCTCGAGCGCCGCGTCCCCGCCGCCGGTCGCCGCCTTGAACACGGCCTCGGCCGCCAGCATGCCGGACTTCATCGCGTTATGGCTGCCCTTGACCTTGGGCACGTTGACGAAGCCCGCCGTGCAGCCGACCAGGACGCCGCCCGGAAACACCAGCTTCGGAATCGATTGGAAGCCGCCTTCGTTGATGGCCCGCGCGCCATACGAAATCCGCCGCCCGCCCTCGAAGGTGGGCCGGATGGCCGGATGGTTCTTGAAGCGCTGGAATTCCTCGAAGGGCGACAGGAACGGGTTCTCGTAATCGAGGCCGACGACAAAGCCGACGGCGACCTGGTTGTTCTCCAGGTGATAGAGGAACGAACCGCCATAGGTGGCCGTGTCCAAGGGCCAGCCCAGCGTGTGGACGATGCGGCCCTGGTGATGTTTCGCGGGATCGACCTCCCACAATTCCTTGATGCCGATGCCGAAGGTCTGCGGATCGGCGCCCTCGCGTAAGCGGAAGCGCTCGAACAGCGTCTTGGTCAGCGAGCCGCGGCAGCCCTCGGCGAAGATCGTGTAGCGCGCGCGCAGCTCGATGCCCGGCTGATAATTTCCGGTCTGCTGGCCGTCCTTGCCGATGCCCATGTCGCCGGTCGCGACGCCGGCCACGCGCCCTTGCTCGTCGTAGAGCACTTCGGCGGCGGCGAAGCCGGGATAGATCTCGACACCCGCCGCCTCGGCCTGCTGGCCGAGCCAGCGGCAGACATTGCCCAGGCTGACGATGTAGTTGCCTTCGTTGTGCATCTGGGGCGGCGTCGGCAGGCGGATGGCGCGGCTCTTGGTCAGGAACAGGAAGCGGTCTTCCTTGGCCGGGGTGTTGAGCGGCGCGCCCTTCTCTTTCCAATCCGGGATCAGCTCGTTGAGCGCGCGCGGCTCCAGCACCGCGCCCGACAGGATATGGGCGCCGACTTCGGAGCCTTTCTCCAGGACGCAGACGCTCAGCTCCGCGCCTTTCTCGGCGGCCAACTGCTTCAGCCGGATCGCGCTCGCCAGGCCGCTCGGGCCCGCGCCCACGATCACGACATCGAATTCCATCGCTTCACGAGTCATCGCATGCGTCCGTTCATCGCCTTCATCCACCCGCCGTCCCGGCCGGGCGGGCGGTAACATAGCGCGTCTATGTCCGGGGCACAGCGGATGTTAGGCTTCCGCGATGCCCGCCCTTTCCGACGCCGAGCTGTTGCGCCACCTGGCCTGGCAAGTCCAGGCCGGTGCCGATGAAGCCATTGGCGAAGCGCCCGTCGATCGCTACGCCGCCCGGCCGCCGGCCGCGCGACCCGCGCCGGAACCCGCCCGCGTCGAAACGCCCGTGGCGATGCAAGTCGTGGCCCCGGCGCGCGCCATGCCGCCCGTTCAGGCACCCGCACCGCCGATTCCGGCGCCCTCCATGCCACGGCCGGCCGCACCGCCGTTGGCCGCCCAGTCGACCATCACCGCCGACGCGCGCGAGCGCGCCGAAGCGGCGCAATCGCTCGACGAATTGCGCGCTTCCGTGGAGGCGTTCGACGGTTGCCCGCTGAAGCAAACGGCGACCAACACCGTATTCGCCGACGGCAACCCCAAGGCCAAGGTGATGTTCATCGGCGAGGCGCCGGGCGAGGAAGAGGACCGGCGCGGCTTGCCCTTCGTGGGCGTCAGCGGCCAGTTGCTGGATCGGATGGTCCAGCATATCGGCCTCGACCGCTCCTCCTTCTATATAACGAACGTCCTGTTCTGGCGGCCGCCCGGCAACCGGGCTCCGACCCAGGCCGAGGTCGCGGCCTGCCTGCCCTTCCTGCGCCGCCATATCGAACTGGTCAGCCCGCGCATTCTGGTCTTCGTCGGCGGCTCGGCCGCTTCGGCCCTGCTCGGCCGGACCGAAGGGATCGGCAAGCTGCGTGGACGCTGGATGATCTATGAAAGTCCCGGCCTGGCCCAGGCGGCTTCCGCCTTGGCCACCTATCACCCGGCCTATCTGCTCCGCTCGCCCGCGCAAAAACGGGACGCCTGGCGCGACCTGCTTATGCTCAAGGCCAAGATGGACACGCTGGCCTGACGCGTTAGAGCGCCGCGAAGTCCGCCTCTTCATATAACGGGCGGATCTCGATCTCGCTCGGACCCGGCATCGGATTAGGGCAGCGCTTTACCCATTCCACCGCCTCTTCCATGTCCTTCACCTGCCAGAGCCAGAAGCCGGCGACCAGTTCGCTCGTCGCGGCGAAGGGGCCATGGATGACGGTCCGGCGGGGGCCGTCGAACGCCACGCGCTTGCCTTGGGATGATGGCTTCAGCCCGTCGCCGGTCAGAAGGACGCCCGCTTTGGCTAGCTGCTCGTTGAACTTGCCCATGGCGGCGAGCATCGCCTTCGTCTCCTTCGAAGGCGTGATACCCGCCTCGCTGTCCTTCGTGGCCTTGACCAGAACCATGACCCGCATCGGGTACCTCTTCCATTTGCATCGCCGGAACGCCGTCCAAGCCCCTCCAATAAATCGCGAAAAAGCGACAGGGCCGCTATCTCGCTAAAGATTTTTTTTGAAAAACCTGGGTAACCCGCGCCTGGCCAAGGGCAAGATGGGCGCCTTGGCGCTAGGTACTACTACCATATTTAGTAGGGGAATGATCCTAAGCGAGTCTTTCCCCACAACCTGTGGATAAGTTCCCATCCAAATGACTTGCCAAGTGAAGCGGTAGCCCGTAAGAGCGTTTCCCATGTCCGGGGGCTTCCAACCATTTTTGACCCGTTTTCGAGGCGCGCGCCTCGCATGGCTGGCATGCGCCACCGTTCTCGTGGCCTCCGTGCCCGCCAGCGCCGGCATGGAAACCGCCTCCCTGCCGCCCCAGCCCACGCTGGAAAGCGACGCCGTCCTGCCGCCCGTCCTAAACGCGAGCGACTTGGCCGCCTATCGCCGGGCGTTCGAGTTGCAGCAGGCCGGCAAGTGGGGTTCGGCGGACCAGGAGCTGAAGCACGTCCAGGACAAGCGCCTGATGGGGCACGTTCTAGCCCAGCGTTATCTGGCCAAGAACTATACGGCGAGCTACGGGCAGCTGGCCGAATGGCTGGGCCGCTACGGCGACCATCCCGACGCCGGCGCCATCCACAAGCTGGCGCTGAAGCGCAAGCCGAAGAACGCCAAGGCGCCGCCCTCGCCCGTCGGCGCGCAAGTCATCGAGGCCGCTGCCGGGGCGCCGCTCACGCGCGACGATCCGGGCCAGACCGCGCTCGATAGCGACTTCGCTTCCGAGCAACAGGATCTGGACGAAGCGGCCAGCGCCGAAGGCGTTGTGGACGACGCGGAAGAAGCCTATTTCTCCGGCCGTACCAAGGACGCGCTGACCTTGGCCGAAAGCGCCACCAACCGTTCGCCCAGCCGCGCCACCTCGGCCCACTGGACCGCCGGCCTCGCGGCCTGGCGCCTGGGGCTGATGGACCAGGCGGCCAACCATTTCGAGGCCGTAGCCACCACACTTTCCACCTCGACCTGGAGCCGCGCCGCCGGCGCCTTCTGGGCCTCGCGCGCGCACCTTTCCGCGCGGCGCCCGGAGCAGGCCAGTGCTTGGCTCAAGATCGCGGCCAAATATCCGCGCACCTTCTATGGCCTGTTGGCCCAGCGCTCGTTGGGTGTCCCCTTGCGCATCGATTGGACCACGCCGGCGCTGACCGACGCGGGCATCGACGGGCTGATGGCCAATCCGGGCGGGGCGCGCGCCCTGGCCCTGATCCAGATCGGCGACCGCGTGCGCGCCGAGCAGGAACTGAAGCTTCTGCGCGCCGAGGACGCCACCGCCGCGCGCTCGTTGATGGCCGTGGCGCTCAAGGCCGAGCTGCCCGCGTTGGCCATGTCGTTCGGCCGCCGCATCGAACGGCTCGACGGCCAGCGCTACGAGGCCGCGCTCTATCCCATTCCCGGCTGGGTCCCGACCCAGGGCTATATCGTCGACCGCGCGCTGGTCTATGCGCTGATGCGGCAAGAGTCGGGCTTCAACGTGACCGCCAAGAGCCGCGCCGGCGCCCACGGCCTCATGCAGCTCATGCCCGCGACGGCCAGCCTGATCGCCCAGGACCGCTCGCTGAAAGGCTCGGACAAGCACCGTTTGTTCGACCCCGAACTCAACATCGATCTGGCGCAGAAATACGTCTCGCATCTTCTCGACCAGAGCCACGTCAACGGCGACCTTTTCAACCTTCTGGCCGCCTATAATGCCGGGCCCGGCAACCTGATGAAGTGGCAGAAGAAGGTCGCCTATGGCGACGATCCATTGATGTTCATCGAGGCGCTTCCCTCGCGCGAGACGCGCGCCTTCATCCAGCACGTGCTCGCCAGCTATTGGATCTACCGCGCCCAGTTGGGCCAGGAGACGCAGTCGCTCGACCTGATCGCGGCGGGCCAATGGCCCCTCTATGCCGCGCTCGACGGCGACGGCCCCGTCCGCCATGCCGGGAATTGACGAGACCCGGAGCTTCCTTCCGGTCAACATCGCGGTCCTGACCGTCTCCGACACGCGTACCGAAGCCGACGACAAATCAGGCCAGACCCTCGTGGACCGCATCGTGGGCGCGGGCCACAAGATTGCCGCGCGCACAATCGTGACCGACGACCAGGACAAGATCGTGGCGCAACTGCGCGCCTGGATCGCCGATCCCGCGATCGACGTGGTGATCGCGACGGGCGGCACGGGCGTGACGGGGCGCGACGTCACGCCGGAAGCGTTCGAATCGGTCTATGAGAAGAAGATCGAGGGCTTCGGCGAGCTGTTCCGCATGCTGAGCTACGCCAAGATCAAGTCATCGACCATCCAGTCGCGCGCGACCGGCGGTGTGGCGGGCGGCACCTACCTGTTCGCCCTGCCCGGCTCGCCCGGCGCCTGCCGCGACGGCTGGGACGACATCCTGGTCCACCAACTCGACATCCGCTTCCGCCCCTGCAACTTCGTCGAACTGATGCCGCGATTGCAGGAGCATGTGAAGACGCGGGGTTCGTAAAAATTTCCTCGTCCTGAGCTCGTCGAAGGGCGAGGTCCGCAGACCGTCTCACCCTTCGACAAGCTCAGGGTGAGGATTTTCGTTTTCGCCAGCGGCGGTAGGCTGCGCCGTCGTCGACATCCTCCATCATCTCCAGAAGCGCGATGTTGTGCCGTTTGTCGAAACAGGCGCGCGTGTCGGCAAGCGCGTGCTTCGAGGACCAGCGCACGGGCGCGAGCGGCGGCATGCGCCCGCGCCGCCGCGCGGACGCGATCAGCCAATAGCCGCCGTCTTTCGCCGGGCCGAAGACGAGATCGTTTTTTCGCCCGAGCGCCCGGAACGCGTCGCGAATCTGATTCGGTCCGAGCGACGGGATGTCGCTGCCCACCAGCACGACCGGGCCATGCCCCTTGGCCAGGAACGCGCGCCGCATGCGCGCGCCGAGATCGCCTGGGCCTTGCGCGCGCAAGCGCAGGCCGTTCACGCGCAGGCCGCCGCCGCGCGCGAGGCGGTCGGGTGTCAGAAACAGCGTGGCGCGCCAGCGAGGGTTTCGCGCGAGGCCGCGCAACAGCGCGGCCAGCCGCGCGCGCTGGAAGCGCCAGGCCGCGACGTCGCCGATCTCGCGCGCCAAACGCCGCTTCACCTGGCCCAAGCGTGGCACCTTGGCGAAGATCGCGAGCTGCCGCCTCACCGCCGCCCCGCATAGAGCGGCAGGAGCGCCTTCGGCGGCACGCCCGCAAAATAAAGTGAAAGACAAAACAGATTGCGCAACGGCCGCAGGGTCCAGCCGTCGCGCCGGTAGCGCGCGGCCGAAGTGGTGGCGGTCGCATCGAGCATGCGAAGCCGCGCGCGGCCGATGCGGCGGACCAGATCGACATCCTCCATCAGCGGCAGCGGACGATAGCCGCCGAGCGAGTCGTAGAACGTACGCGCGATGAGGAGCCCCTGGTCGCCATAGGGCAGGCCGAGCGCGCGGGCGCGCCACGCCGCCAGCCGCTCGATGCGCCGCGCGCGCGGGTCGGCATCGTCGAGGGCGAAGCGGAAATACCCGGCGCGTCGGAGGTTGGACGGGTCGGCCATGAAGCGGTCGGCGGCATCCCGGCCATTCCGGTCCAAAACCGTGTCGGCATGGAGAAAAAGCAGCCATTCGCCGCCCGCGACGGAGGCGCCGCGCGCCAATTGCGCGCCGCGGCCGGGCGGTCCGGCAACCACCCGTCCGTTGTTGTGCAGCGCGACCTCCGTGGAAGGATCGGTCGAACCTCCGTCGGAGATCACGATCTCGACGTCCTTCCACCGTGAAAACGCAGCCAGACACGCGGGCAACGTCCGTGCCGCGTTCAAAACCGGGATCACGACGCTCAAACGTCCGGACATGCAGCGCCTCCGCGCGGGGATGATATTCTGCGCCGATGGCGGACGCACCCGATCCCATTCTCGACGCCTTGCGCCGTGCCCTGTCGCGGGCGCCCGAATTTCCCGACGCCTATACCGCGTCGTTCGAAGCGCTGCCGGTCACGGGGCTGCAGCATCGCCTCTATCGCCTGCGCGGTCTCGCGCGCGGCGGCGCGCGCGTTCTCCTGCGCGTGCCGCGCGACAGCCATTGGCGCCTCTCGCCGCGCGACGCGCTGGAGTATCAGGCTGAGGCGTTCCGCCGCCTCGCGCCGAGCCTTCACGTGCCCAAGCTGTTCGCCGTGATCGCGCCGCAAGCGGGCCTGCCGTTCGGTGCCTTGGCGGTGGAGGAGATCGCCGGCCGCCCGCCGTCCTTGCCGGACGAGTTGCCCGCGCTGGCCGATGCGCTGGCCGCGATTCACAGCTTGCGCGTGCCGGCCAAGACCGCGCCCTTGATCGACCAGAGCGATCCTTTCGGCGCGACCTTGGCGCTTTCACGCGAGCAAGCCACGTTCGCGGAGGAAGCCGGTTTGGCCGGCGAAACGCGGCGCGCCATCGCGGACGAGATCGCCTGGGCCGAAGGATTCATCGCCTCCCACGGGCGCGAGGGCCAGCCCCGCGCGCTCGTGCTGACCGACACGCAACCGGGAAACTTCGTGGTCGAAGAAGGAGGCCGCGCCTGCGCGGTCGACCTGGAAAAGTCGATCTACGGTTCGCCCGCGATCGACCTCGCGCATCTGACGCTTGCCCCCTCCACCGGCTGGCATCCGTCCGCGCCGCGCATGCTGGCGCCCGCCAGCGTCGTCGCGTTCTACCGCCACTATCTGGAGCGCGTGCCGCGCGCGCTGGCCGCCTCGTTGCGCCCTTGGCTCGACCCCATGCGACGCCTGACCTGGCTTCGCACCGTGACGATCTTCGCCAAGATGAGCGCGCTGGCGCAGCGCGGCGCCTGGACCGGCGGCGATCTGGACCCGGATTTTCGCGCCCACGTGATGGCCCATCTCGCGGCCAGCCACGAGCCCGGCCAGGTGGCCCAGGTGCGCGCCGAATGGCTGGAGGGACAGGGAATTTTAACTCAGCTTTAATTCCTAATGTTCTTGAAATGTTCTTATTCCATCCTCATACTTCCGGGTATGGACGAGCTATCTCCGACCAGTGCCGGCGCCCTTAAGGGGCGTGGGGCCATCACCAACGAAGTGGGCCGCTTCGAGGGCCACGACCGCGTCGCGGTCGACGACGGCTGGTCGCGCGACGACGAGGATCTGCCGCCCCTCCGTACCTCCGTGACGGTGGATGCGACACGGACGATCATCGCCCGCAACGATTCGCCGGACATCCCCTTCGACCAGTCGATCAATCCCTATCGCGGCTGCGAGCATGGCTGCGTCTACTGCTTCGCGCGGCCGACCCATGCGTATCTCGGCCTATCGCCCGGCCTCGATTTCGAGACGCGCCTGTTCGCCAAACCCGACGCCGCGAAGCTCTTGGAGCGCGAGCTGCGCTCGCCGCGCTACGAATGCCGCATGATCGCCATGGGCACGAACACCGATCCCTATCAGCCCATCGAGCGCAACATGAAGGTGACGCGCTCGATCCTGGAGGTGCTGTCGGCCTATTCGCATCCGGTCGGCATCGTGACCAAGTCGGCGCTGGTCGCGCGCGACATCGATATCCTGGCGCCCATGGCCGCGCGCGGCCTGGCCCAGGTCTATCTGTCCGTCACCACGCTCGATCCCGAACTCGCGCGCCGCATGGAGCCGCGGGCGGCCGCGCCCTGGCGGCGGATCGAAACCATCAAGGCGCTGGCCAATGCAGGGATTCCCGTGGGCGTGATGACGGCGCCCATGATCCCGGCACTCAACGACAAGGAGATGGAGACGATCCTGGAGACGGCGGCCGAGGCCGGCGCCAAGTGGGCCGGCTATGTCGTCCTGCGCATGCCGCTCGAGATCAAGGATCTGTTCCGCGAGTGGCTCGAGGCGCATTACCCGGACAAGGCCAAGCACGTTCTTAATCTCATCCGCGACATGCGCGACGGCAAATTGAACAGCGCCGAGTTTGGCAACCGCATGCGCGGCAACGGCGCCTATGCCGACCTGATCGCGCGGCGCTTCGCCCTCGCGGTCAAACGCCTCAACCTCAACCGCGAGCGCTTCCGCCTGGACACGACCCAGTTCGCCCCGCCGCCGCGCGCGGGCGATCAGTTGAGCCTGCTTTAGACGATGTCGCTAATCGTCCGATTTTTTCGGACCGGCAGGCGGCGCTTCATTGGTGCCGAGCGCATGGGTGATTCCGCCCACGATGAACAGGATCACCAAGGCCAGGATCAGGCTGACGCCGGCAATCGCATAGAAGCCGACGCCGCAGGCGGCGCCCATGGCGGCGGCCAGCCAGATCGACGCGCCCGTGGTGATGCCCTGGATGTTGCCGTGAGAGCGAAAGATGGTGCCGGCGGCCAGGAACGCGGCGCCCGCCGTCACGGCCTCGACCACGCGCGTGGGATCGGGCGAAGCCGAATCCTCTTCCTTGGCCGCCAGGATCGCCATCTCGTGGGCGATCAGCGCGAAAGCGGCGGAAGCCAGCGAGACGAGCATGTGGGTGCGCAAGCCCGCCGGGCGGCGGCGCCATTCGCGGTCGATGCCCACGATCATCCCGCACAGGGCCGCGACCACGAACCGCGCCACGATCACGATGGGCGGCGTATCCGTCCAATGGATGTCCTTGGCCAATTCCGCGAACATGATGCCCCTGCCGGAAGATGCTTCCCGCATCAACGCGGCGTGGCGCGCGCGGTTCCTGTGACCAATCGTTTCTCGTGCCGTGCTATGGTCGGCCCATGCCCAATTTCACCATCGAAAACGAATTCGAGGGGCTGGTCGTCGGCGTGGACGAAGCCGGGCGCGGCCCCTTGGCCGGGCCGGTCATGGCCGCCGCCGTCGTCTTCGACCGCCCGCGCGTCCCGCGCGCGCTCCGCCGCGGGCTCGACGATTCCAAGGTGTTTCTGCCCACGGTGCGCGAGGAGCTTTACGAGCGGCTGCGCATCGCGCGCGACGCCGGCATTGCGCGCATCGGCGTGGGCTCGGCCAGCGTGGCCGAGATCGATTCGATCAACATCCTGCAGGCATCGCTCCTCGCCATGGCCCGCG
Organism: Alphaproteobacteria bacterium; assembly: GCA_050180485.1. GTDB lineage: Bacteria > Pseudomonadota > Alphaproteobacteria > CADEGL01 > CADEGL01 > CADEGL01. Next base: position 15,387 of record JBFXED010000030.1, read on the forward strand.
CGGTCGAAGCGCTGGGCGAATGTCCGGCCATGGCGCTCGTGGACGGCAACCAGCCGCCGCGCCTGCCCTGCCCCGTCCGCACCGTCGTTGGTGGCGACGGGCTTTCGCTCTCCATCGCGGCGGCATCGGTCGTCGCCAAGGTCACCCGCGACCGCCACATGGCCGAACTGGCGCGCGAGCACCCCGACTTCGGCTGGGAGCGCAACGCGGGCTACGGCACGCCCGAACACCATGCGGCGCTGGAGCGGTTCGGCCCCACGCCGCACCACCGGCGCAGCTTCGCGCCCGTGGCGCGCTTCTTCGTCACCACACTAGATGTTGTGGTTGTCGAATCCTGACTCTCTAAATACTTGATTCAATTGACTCTTTTGATCTTTCTTGTTGACGGCGAATCCGCGCGGACTCATCCTCCCGCGCCATGTCCGCAAAACCCCGCGTCAAATCCGTTGCTCCGGCAGCCGAGTCCACAGCCCTCGATCGCGTGATCGTCGGCGACTGCATCGCCGAGATGCGCGCCCTGCCGCCCGCGTCCGTCGATCTGATCTTCGCGGACCCGCCCTACAATCTGCAGCTCCGCAACGAGCTGCGCCGGCCGAACCACAGCCGCGTCGACGGCGTCGACGAAGCTTGGGACAAGTTCGACGATTTGCGCAGCTATGACGAGTTCACCATGCAGTGGCTCGAGGCCGCGCGGCATGTCCTCAAGGAGGACGGCACGCTGTGGGTGATCGGCAGCTATCACAATATCTTCCGCGTCGGCGCCAAGCTGCAGGATCTGGGCTTCTGGATCCTGAACGACGTGGTCTGGCGCAAGTCGAACCCGATGCCGAATTTCCGCGGCCGCCGTTTTACCAACGCGCATGAGACGATGATCTGGTGTGCCAAGAGCGAAGGCGCGCGCCACGTGTTCAACCACGAGGCGATGAAAGCGCTGAACGACGATCTCCAGATGCGCAGCGACTGGCTGATCCCGCTTTGCGCGGGCGGTGAGCGGCTGAAGGGCGAGGACGGCAAGAAGACGCACCCGACGCAGAAGCCCGAGGCCCTGCTTCACCGCGTGATCCTGTCGAGCACCAAGCCGGGCGCGGTCGTGCTCGACCCCTTCTTCGGCACCGGCACGACGGGTGCCGTCGCCAAGCGCCTGGGCCGCCGCTTCATCGGCATCGAGCGCGACGAAACCTATGCCGACGCGGCGCGCACGCGCATCGCCGATATCCGCCCGCCCGCCGATATGCGCCTCGTGCACACCCCGTCCAAACGAGAGGAGCCGCGCGTGCCCTTTGGCTGGCTGGTCGAACGAGGCTTCCTGTCACCCGGCGACGTGCTGTTCAGTTCCGACCGCCGCCATGCCGCACGCGTGCGCGCGGACGGCACCATCGCGGTCGAGGACGCGCGCGGGCAGCATCATGGCTCGATCCACCGCGTCGGCGCCGCGGTCCAGGGCGCGCCGGCTTGCAACGGCTGGACCTTCTGGCATCTGGACGTCGAGGGTAAGACGGTCCCGATCGACGTGCTGCGCACGCGCCTGCGCGCGGAACTGAACTAGTCCGTGGGCCTCGTTTACCTTTTCATCGCGATCATCGGCGAAGTGGTCGCCACCTCGGCGCTAAAGGCCGCCGCGGGCTTCACCAGGCTGGTGCCGTCGATCCTGGTCGTGGTCGGCTATGGCGTTGCGTTCTACTTCCTGTCGCTCACGCTCAAGACCATCCCGATCGGCATCGCCTATGCCGTCTGGTCGGGTGTGGGCATCGTGCTCGTTTCGGTGTTTGCTTATTTCTATTACGGCCAGTCGCTCGACACGCCGGCGTTGGTCGGTATGACGCTGATCCTGGCGGGCGTCCTGGTGATTAACCTGTTCTCGCGTTCGCTGGCGCACTGAGCGCCGACGTCTAGCCCCAGAACAGAAGCGTCCAGCTCGCATCACCCACCAACGCCGGAGCGGCCACGGCCAGGGTCGCGCGCCCCGCGCGCGATGCCGAACGCCGAGCGCCCGGCGATGGAGCCCGAAGGGCGGTAACCAAGAGGAAACCGAGTCTCCTCGCCCCCGCTTGCGGTGTCATGGCCGGGGCATAGCTTGTGGAGTGTTGCCACCCTCCGATTTACGCCGCACATAAGAAGATGAAGAAAGGAACGCATCATGAAGCTGTTTCTCACCCCCGGCGCCTGCTCCCTTTCGCCGCATATCGTCCTGCGCGAAGCGGGCCTGCCCTTCGATGCCGAAGTGGTCGACCTGAAAACCAAGAAGACGAAATCGGGCGCCGACTTCCGCGCGGTGAATCCCAAGGGCCAGGTGCCCACGCTGCAAATCGACGGCGGCGACATCCTGACCGAGGGCGCAGCCATCGTTCAGTACCTGGCCGACCAAAAACCCGAGAAGAAGCTGGCGCCGGCCAACGGCACCGTCGAGCGCTACCACTTGCAGGAATGGCTGAACTTCATCGCCGCCGAGGTCCACAAGGGTTTCAGCCCGCTGTTCAACCCGAACACACCCGACGCATACAAAGAGATCGCGAAAGAGAATCTGGCCGCGAAGTTCGCCCATCTCTCGAAGTCGCTGGAAGGCCGCGACTACCTGATGGGCAATTTCACCGTGGCTGACGCCTATCTCTACACGATCCTGACCTGGGCCAAGCCCATGGGCATCGACATCGGCAAATGGCCGACCTTGAAGGCCTATTTCGACCGCGTCGCCGCGCGGCCCGCGGTGCGCGCGGCCCACGAGGCCGAGGCCAAGGCCAAGCAGGCTTGATGCGCTTTGGCCGGGGGCGGGGCTGCGACGGCCCCCACCCCCGGCCTATCACACGGCGAACGGGCGCGGTGACGGCGGCACGGCAATCGGTTAAACCTTTCCCGGGTTTTTACCGAGGAGTGACGCCGTGACCGTCCGCACCGCGACCATCGCCGATATCGTCTGGCCGAGCCGGCCACAAGCCCGCGCTTTCCGCGCCGTCGCGTTGATGCTTCTCGGCGTATGTCTTCTTACTCTCTCGGCCAAGATCCAGATTCCGTTCTGGCCCGTCCCGATGACGATGCAGACGCTCGTCGTCTTGGTGATCGGCATGGCCTATGGCTGGCGCCTCGGTGCCGCCACCGTGCTGGCCTACCTCGTGGCCGGTGCCGCCGGATTGCCAGTGTTCGCGGGTACACCCGCGCGCGGCATCGGCGTCGCCTACATGATGGGGCCGACGGGAGGATTCCTGGTTGGCTTCCTGGTCTCCGCCGCCGCGGTCGGGTTCCTTGGCCAGCGCGGTTGGGACCGTTCGGTTCCGCGCACCGCGATTGCCATGGTGCTGGGCCAGGCCATCATCACGCTGGCCGGCGTGGCGTGGCTCGCGGTCCTGTTCAACCTGCCCAAGGCCATCGAGGTGGGCTTCAAGCCGTTCCTGGCCGCGAGCCTGCTTAAGGTCGCGCTGGGCATCGTGCTGATGCCCACGATCTGGAAGCTCTTGGACCGCGATCCGGCCAAGCACGCGAACTGAACGACCGGTTGGTCGGCCGCGCGTTACACCAAGTAATTACATTTCGATCAAATCCTGCTAACGTTTCCCCGCAGTTTCAATTCTAGGCGGGGGCCAGCTGTGAAATGTTTTTTTAGGATAGCGGCCGTTCTCGGCTCGCTGCTCGTGAGTGCTTGCGCGTCCATCATCGACGGATCCACCCAACAGATCGCCATCGAATCGACACCGCCGGGCGCCCAATGCGACTTCTCGCGCCAGGGCACCGTGATCGGCCAAACCATGACGCCGGGTGGAGTGGTCGTCCAGAAAACCAAGCATAACATCCAGGTCTCATGCCAGAAGGAAGGCTACGAGACGACGACGGCGACGCTCAAGTCGGGCGTCGCCGGCGCGACCTGGGGCAACATCATCCTGGGCGGCGGCATCGGCTGGGCCATCGATTCCGCATCCGGTTCGGACAACAAGTACGAAGAGTTCGTCAGTGTCTCCATGGTGCCCAAGATCGCGGCGCCCGGATCGGCGCCCGCGACAGCGGCTTCAGCGGCCGTGGCGCCCGCGACAACGCCGCCGCCAGCGACGACGGCGTCAACAGCCACGACACCGGCGACATCCGGTCCGCAACCATCGTCACAGCTGGCCGCTGCCGCACAGCGCTGGCGAACGGTGGGAGGCTCCGCACCCGGCTTCGATCAGCCGGACGTCAAGTCGCGATCAACCGCGATCCTCTCCACAACGGACCTGAAATATGTGGATCAAAAGGGCGACTGGATGCAGTTCGAATACGCGGCCGCGGATGGAACCCGTCCACGCGTTTGGTTGAACAAGGCCAATGTCTCGCAGGGCGATACCGTGCCGTCGACGGGCACCGTCATCACGTTCCGGAAGGAAACCGGCGCGAGCGTGGCCACCTATGGGCAGCCCGATGTGGGCGGCAATCCGAGATGCCCGACCTGCTGAGAACGGATGCTTATTCCGCGGCGGTGGGCTTGGTCGGCTCCAAGATCTCGCCCACCGCACGGCGGTAGAGCACGAGACTGGCCAGGATCCCCACGGTGGAAGCGATCAGGCCTGCCTCGATGCTGACCTGCTGGGCCACGTGGCCCCACAGCCAGCTTCCAAGCGCCAAGCCGGAGAAGATGGCGACGTAATAGGCCGACACCGCGCGGCCGAGATAGGCGCGGTCGGCCGCCATCTGCACCACCACGTTGAAAGTCGACATCAGCATCATCCAACCGAGACCCCCGACCGCCAGGATAGGCAACAGCACGTACTGCGTGTTGACGACGGCCAACGCCACGGGCGAACCCGCGAAGCACAGCGCCGAGAACGCGCATAGCTTGCGCAGGCCGAAGGTGCGCCGCGCCCAGGGAAGCGCCGGTGCGCCGATGAGAGCACCTACGCCCAGAGCCCCCAACATGATGCCGTAGAGCGAAGCGCCGCCACCCGCCACGTGCTTGGCCACCAACGGCAAGAGAGACCAAAGCGCACTGGCGAACAGGGTGAAAATCAGACAGCGCAAAAGCGCGGCGCGGATCGCGGGGGTGGCATGGACATGGCTAAGGCCTCCGACGATCTCTGCCAGGAAGCTCCCCTTCTGCGACACCTTCTCGATACCCGTGCGGCGCCGCCAGCGGAACAACACGGCGATGATGGGCAAATTGAACAGCGCATTGGCGATGAAAGCCGACTGTGCGCCGAAGCTCGCGATCAGAAATCCACCAAGCGCGGGCCCCGCGGAACGGGCGATGTTCCACCCGATGCTGGAGAGCACAAGCGCATGGGGGATGTCCTCGCGCGGCAGAAGATTGTTAACCGTCGCCTGATAGGCGGGGTAGCGGATGGCCGAGCCGCTATCGAGCGCGAAGGTGAGGGTCAAAAGAAGCCACGGCGTGATGATGCCGAAATAGTCGAAGGCACCGATGGTGAGCGCCATCGACAGGATCGCGATCTGCGAGAACAGAAGAATCAGGCGCTGGTCGAAACGATCGGCCAGCACGCCGCCGAAGACGGTGAACAGGATCGGCGGGATCGCATTCGCCGCCTGCACCCACGCCACGAAGTCAACCGTCGGCGCGATGGTCGTCATCAGCCAGGCCGCACCCACCGACTGAATCCACACGCCGAAATAGGACAGCAGCATCGCGCACCAGACGGCGCGATAGAGATCGTTACGCAGAGGAGACAGAAGCGGGGGCAGCGTCATGATCGTCGGTCGTCGCGGCACACGGTCACATCCCCGGACGGCAAACTAGCACGGGGCCCCGCGGGAATGATCATCGCTTCGCACGGACCCCCATGCGCGCAACGCGGGTTTCGCCCCGTGCATGGGCCACGACCTTCTTGGTCAAGGTCGGCAGGGCCTGCTCGGACAGGCGATCGAGCGGCCACCAAAACGTGCCACCTTCGGGCGCCGCGTCCATGGCCACCCGAGCTTCCATCACCTCCAGTTCAAGGTCGAGATGGGTGAAGCCGTGCAGCACCGCGCCCGCCAACGGCCGCCAGCGGGCTCGGACCGGCGCCGCGCGCAAGGCCTCCGCGCGCGGCCACGCGGCCTCGCGCCATTCGGTCGAGGGTACCTCGATCATGCCGCCAAGCAGGCCCGATTCGGGACGGCGGCGCAGAAGCACTGCACCATCCTCACGCATGGCCCAGAACACCACGCCGCGCTTGGCCGCACGCGCGGCCTTGGGCGATTTCGCGGGCAACGATTCGGCGACGCCCCGCGCGCGCGCCACGCACGCATCGGACCACGGGCACAACGCGCACGCCGGGCGCTTGGGACTGCACAACGTGGCGCCCAAATCCATCAAGGCCTGAATGTAATCGCCGGGCCGCTTCGCGGGCGTCAGCTGCTGCGCATAGGCATAGATTTCGGGTTTCGCCTTGGGCAGCGGCGTCGTGATGCCACAGAGCCGAGCGATAACCCGCTCCACATTCGCGTCCACCGGCGTGGCCTGGCGGTCGAAGGCGATGGAAGCGATGGCGGCCGCGGTGTAGGCGCCCACACCGGGCAAGGCGCGTAGACCTTCCTCGGTGTCCGGGAACCGGCCACCATGATCGTCGGCCACGAGCTTCGCCGCACGGTGCAGGTTGCGCGCGCGAGCGTAATAGCCAAGGCCTTGCCACGCATGCAGCACATCGTCGAGCGGCGCCGCGGCCAGTGCACCAACCGTCGGCCAGCGGCGCAGGAAGGCTTCAAAATAGGACTTTACTGCCGCGACGGTGGTCTGCTGCAGCATGATCTCGCTGAGCCAGACATGGTACGGGTCGGCCGTCTGGCCGGGCAACGCGCGCCATGGCATGCGTCGGCGGTGCCGGTCGTACCAAGCCAGAAGGTGGCGCGCGAGCGCGCGCGCGCGCGCCGGATTGGCGCTCGAATCGTCTTGGCTGGCCGGCGGCGGCTGAAGCCGGGTCTTCGTCATGGCGCGAAGGTCATACCGGAATATCCCATCCGAACTATAGAATGACGCCCATGCCGAAGAAGCCAGAGCCCGCCGCGTCCCGTCGGCCCATCCGCCGCGCTTCGGGGCCGCGCGCGCTCGGCACGCTGCTGCCCGCGGTGGCAAAGACCGCGTTCAAGCGTGGCGGCCAGGCACTTGCGGCGTTGGCCGCCGACTGGGATGCCATCGTGGGAGCCGAGTTGGGCCGCCAGACCTTGCCAGTGAAACTGGCCTTCGCGCCCGGCGAGCGCGCGGGCGGCACGCTGCATATCGCCGCATCCGGCGCCCTGGCGCTCGAACTCCAGCACCTGGAGCCCCAGGTGCTGGAGCGCATCAACGGCCATTTCGGTTACCGCGCGGTGGAGCGCATCCGCTTGGTCCAGGACGTGGCACGCGTCGAGGCGCGCTTGCGCCGCCGCGCACGCGCAACGAAGACGAACGCCCCCGCGCCGTCCGTGGACGGAGTCGAGGATCCCGACCTGCGCGCGGCGCTGAAACGGCTGGGCCAGGCGCTGGCGCGGCGTTCCTGACATCCGCAATTCCGCCATGGTTGGCGGCTTCCCTGGTGTTCTTGTGGACTCGGGAGGTCGCTTCTATACTCCCGCAACATCTAGTGGGTGGGGTATGAGCCTACACAAGTTCTCGTTGGCGTCAGCCGCCGTTATCGTCTTGATCTGGTTGGGTCTTGTGCCGGTTTCGGCCGCCTCCATGACGGTCCAGGAGGCCATGTCCGAGCGCGTCCTGGGCAAGGCCGACGCGCCGGTCACGATCATCGAATTCGCCTCGCTGACCTGTCCCCACTGCAAGGATTTCGAGATCAACGTCCTGCCCAAATTGAAGACCGCCTATATCGACACGGGCAAAGTGAAGTTCGTCTATCGCGATTTCCCCCTCGATGGTCGCGCGCTGCTAGCCGCCATGGTCGCGCGCTGCGCGCCGAAAGATCGTTATTTCGCGTTTCTCGATGCGCTCTTCCGCAGCCAGGAAAGCTGGGCGCGGGCGCAGGACCCGGTCCAGGCGTTGGGCCAAGTGGCACGGGTCGGCGGCATGTCCCAAGCGGATTTCGACGCCTGCATCAAGAACCAGGCTTTGTTCGAAGCGATCAAGAAGGACGCGCTTGAGGCGCAATCGCAGTACAAGATTGAATCCACTCCCACCTTCATCATCAACGGCAAGAAGATGGACGGTACCCACACCTTCGAATCCTTCGAAGCCGCCCTCAAGCCGCTCCTGAAGTAGCCCATCCGGAACCCCGCCCTTGGTCCAGTTTTCCAAACTTCGCCTCACCGGTTTCAAATCCTTCGTCGAACCCTCCGAGCTTTCGATCGAGTCCGGCATGACCGGCGTGGTCGGGCCGAACGGTTGCGGCAAATCGAATCTCGTCGACGCCCTGCGCTGGGTAATGGCCGAAACCTCGGCCAAGGAGATGCGCGGCGCGGAGATGGACGACGTCATCTTTGGCGGCACGGCGGAGAAACCCGCGCGCAACATCGCGGAAGTGACGTTGGTGCTGGACAATTCCGACCGCACGGCACCCGCCGCCTTCAATGACAGCGACACGCTGGAGGTCACGCGGCGCATCCAGCGCGGCGAAGGCTCTCTCTACAAGGTCAACGGCCGCGACGTGCGTGCGCGCGATGTGGCGCTCCTGTTCGCCGACGCCGCCAGCGGCGCGCGCTCGACCGCCATCGTCAGCCAGGGCCGCGTGGGCTCGCTGGTCGCCGCCCGTCCGACCGACCGCCGGGCGTTGCTCGAAGAAGCCGCCGGCATCACCGGGCTGCACAACCGCCGGCACGAGGCCGAGCTGCGCCTGCGCGCGGCCGAGACGAATCTGCAGCGGCTGGAAGACGTGCTGGTCACCCTCGACAGCCAGCTCGAGGCGCTGAAGAAGCAGGCGCGCCAGGCCAACCGCTATCGCAACTTGAGCGACCATATCCGCAAAGCCGAGGCCATGCTGCTGCATCGGCGTTGGCGCGACGCCTGCGCCGCGCTGGATGCCGCGCGCGCGCGCCACACCGAGGCCGAGGCGCTGGTCGCGCAACTGACGGGCGATGCTGCCCACGCCGCGACCGCCCAAGCCGATGCCGCGACCAAATTGCCCGGCTTGCGCCAAGTCGAGGCCGAAGTGGCCGCCGCGCTTCACCGCTTGGCCGTCGAGCGCGACGGTTTGGCCGCCGAGGAAGCCCGCGTGGTCCAGGCACAGCGCGAGTTGACCGCGCGCCGCGCGCAGCTCGAAGCCGACATGGAGCGCGAACACGCGCTGGAAGCCGACGCCGGCGCGGCGCGCGAGCGCCTGGCTGCCGAGCGCACGACGCTGGAAGCCGCGCGCGACAGCGAGACGGCCGCGCGTGCGGAAACGAAAGCCGCTGTCGAGACGGCGACGGCGGAAACGCACGGTCTCGAAACCCAGGTCAACGAACTGACCGCCGAGATCGCAGCGACAGAAGCACGCCGCGCCGATTTGTCGCGCCGGCAGGCCGAGGCACGCGACCGTGCCGGCCGCTTGGCCGCCCGCGCGGCGGAACTGGCCACCGAGATCGAGACTCTGCGTGCCCAGGCGCTGCCGGACCACGCCTTGCAGGATGCCGAGCGCGTGCGCGACGAGGCGCAGGCCGATCTGGAAACGGCGCAAGCGCGCGTGGCCGAGTTCGACAATGCCCGCGCCGCGGCGGCCGATGCCGCCGAAAAAGCGCGCGAGGCGTTGCAAACCGTCGAAAATCAGCGCGCGCGTATCCGTGCGGAGCAGCATGCACTCGAAGATCTCTTGAAGGCCGGCGAGCAGGATATGTGGCCGCCATTGGTCGACCAAATCACGGTCGATCCCGGCTTCGAGACCGCGCTGGGTGCCGCACTCGGTGACGATTTGATCGCGCCCGCCGACGAGGGCGCGCCGGTCCACTGGCGCACGCTGCCGCCGCTGCCGGGTGCCTTGGCGCTGCCGGCCGGCGTCGAACCGTTATCCACCCATGTGCGTGGCCCCGCGGCGCTGTTGCGCCGCCTGTCGCAGATCGGCGTGGTCGCGAACTCGTCCGAGGGCGGCGCCTTGTCCGCCTTGTTGGCCCAGGGCCAACGCCTGGTCGCCCGTGACGGCGCGCTATGGCGTTGGGACGGTTTCACCATCAAAGCCGGTGCGCGTACGGCCGCCGCCACGCGCCTCGCACAGCGCAATCGCCTGACCGGCCTCGTGGCCGACCTGGCCGCGATCGACGCGCAGCTTGAGGCCGCGCGGCGCGATGCCGCCGCGGCGCGTGAGGCCAGCCAGACCGCTGCCGCCGACGCCAAGACCGCCCAGGACACACAGCGCGAGGCCATGGCGGCACTGGAGCGCGCCCGTCAGGATCACGCCCGGCTAGCGCAGAAGGCGGCTGCCGACGCTTCACGCCTCGCGGCCCTCGACGAGACCGTGGCGCGGGTGCGCGCCGATCTGAACGAAGCCGAGACGGCGCAATCCGAAGCCGCGCGCGAAGCCGAGGCGCTGGCCGACGTCACCACCCACCGCGCACGGCTCGACACGATCCGCGCCGATCTGGCGGAAGCCCGCACGCGTCTGTTAGAGCACCAGAGCCGCCTCGACCGCCAGACCCGCGAAGCTCAAGCCCGCGACCGGCGCTTAGCCGAGGTCGAGACAGAGGACCGCTCCTGGGGCGAGCGCGCGAACGCCGCCGCCCAACATCGCGCGGATCTGCAGACGCGCGCCGAAACCACCGCCGCCGAATTGGAGCGCCTGGCCCATCGTCCCACCGAAATCGAGGCCCAGCGCCTGGCCTTGGCCGATCAAATCGCGCGGACCGAATCCGAACGCTCGCTGGCCGCCGACGTGCTGGCGACCGCAGAGACGGATCTGGCCGCCAAGGACAAAGCGCTGAAGGCCGCCGAGACCGCGTTGTCGAACGCGCGTGAGGACCGTGTGCGCGCGGAAGGCATGGTCGAGCAGGCCGAGACCGCCAACGCGGCCATCGCCGAGCGCATCGCCGAGCGTCTTAACTGCACGCCCGATCAGGCGCTGGGCATCGCGGGCGTCGAGGATGAATCGACCCTACCCGAACTAGCCAACCTGGAAGGCCGCCTGGATCGGCTCCAGCGCGAGCGCGACAACATGGGCGCCGTCAACCTGCGCGCCGAGCAGGAGGCCGATGAACTGGGCGAGAAGATCGAGACCATGCGCAAGGAGCGCGATGATCTTCTGGCCGCCATTGCCCGTCTGCGCGAGGGTATCGCCGAGCTGAACCGCGAAGGGCGCGAGCGTCTTCTGGCCTCGTTCGAGGCGGTCAACGGCCATTTTCAGACCCTGTTCACCCGGCTGTTCAATGGCGGTCGCGCACGGCTGATGCTGACGGACCTCGAAAACCCGCTGGAAGCCGGCCTTGAGATCATGGCCAGCCCGCCGGGCAAGAAGCTGCAGATCCTGACCCTCCTGTCGGGCGGCGAGCGGGCACTGACGGCCCTGGCCCTGTTGTTCGCGGTGTTCATGACCAACCCGGCGCCCGTCTGCGTGCTGGACGAAGTGGATGCGCCGCTGGACGACGCCAACGTCGACCGGATCTGCACCCTGCTCGAGGAGATCGCGCACCATTCCTCAACCCGCTTCCTGGTCATCACCCACCATCGGATGACCATGGCGCGCATGGATCGGCTGTTCGGCGTGACCATGCCGGACCCGGGTATGTCGCAGCTCGTCTCGGTCGACCTGGAGCGCGCGGAAGCGATCCGCCAGACCGCCTAAAAACCCCGGCGCATCAAGGCTTTGAATGGGGTCAGCGGAGGGCCGGAAAGCGGTCTTGCGCGCTTGACAGCCTATCCCCCAATCCGTAAGTTCCGCCCCGACTTGGCTCGGTTTTAGCGCTCGTAGACAAGGGTTTCAGCGGGCGCCAGGCATTGGATGGAGCGCTCCCCCCCACCGCCTTTTCGCGATCTCGACAGGCGCCTTCGTGAGGCGCGGGCGAGAAAGCCGCGCGGCACCGGTAAGCCCGCGTCGACAGGGGTGGGATTGGCGTTCCGCATCGGCACCGAACTGGTCGCGGGGCTTGTTGTCGGCGTCGCCATCGGATGGCTGCTCGACGACTGGCTCGGCACGAAACCCTGGTTGATGGTCTTGTTCTTCTTCCTCGGCGCGGGGGCCGGGATTCTCAACGTCTATCGCACCGTGAGCGGTTACGGCCTGGCGGTCGGGTACCGGAAGCCAGACGCGAAAGACGACAACGAAGGCGGGGATAAATAGTGGCCGAGCAAGGACATAGTCCGCTCCACCAGTTCGAAATCGCGAAGATCATCGACGTCAAGATCGGCGGTGCCGACGTGTCGTTCACGAACTCTTCCGTCGTGATGACGATCGCGGTCATCGCGATCATTGCGTTCTTGACGCTGGGTGTGCGCCGCCGGGCGCTTGTGCCCGGCCGCTGGCAGTCCCTGGCCGAATTGTCCTATGAGTTCGTCGGCAACATGATCCGCGACAACGTGGGCAAGGAGGGGTTGAAGTATTTCCCCCTCATCTTCACGCTGTTCATGTTCGTGCTGTTCGGTAACCTTCTGGGCCTCGTCCCCTACAGCTTCACCTACACCAGCCATATCGCGGTGACCGCGGCACTCGCCCTCATGGTCATCACGGTCGTGACCGGCATCGGCATCGCGATGCACGGCTTTCATTTCTTCAGCTTCTTCGTGCCCAAGGGCGTTCCGGCTGTGATGCTGCCGCTCATGGTGCCGATCGAGATCATCTCGTATCTCTCGCGCCCCGTCAGCCTGGCCATCCGACTGTTCGCCAACATGATGGCGGGCCACACGATGATGAAGGTGTTCGCCGGCTTCGTGATCACGCTGGGCGCCGCGACGTTCGGCGTCGGCGCGATCGCGCCGTTGGCCATGAACGTGGCGCTGACCGGGTTCGAGCTTCTGGTCGCGTTCCTGCAGGCCTACGTGTTCACCGTGTTGACCTGCCTCTATCTCAACGACGCCATCCACCTGCATTGAGCAGACGGCGCCGCTGATATCCACAACCACCACCCAGACATCAAAGAAGGGGTACTCGTACGATGGAAACTGAAGCCGCAAAGATGATCGGTGCCGGTCTTGCCGTGATCGGCCTTTCGGGCGTCGGCGCCGGTATCGGCAGCATCTTCGCCTCGTTGATCGCGTCGATCGCGCGCAATCCGGCGGCCCGCCCGCAGGTCTTCCCGCTGGGCATGTTGGGTTTCGCCCTCGTCGAGGCCGTCGCGCTCTATGCGCTGCTGATCTCGTTCCTGATCCTGTTCACCTGAGCGGAGACGCGCAGGGGCCGGCCTGACCGCCGGCACCGCGCGAAGCGGGCACCCCACAATGCCTCAGCTCAATCCAGAGTTCTTCCTGACCCAGATCGTCTGGCTGGTGATCTCGTTCACCGTGCTCTATCTCATCCTGTGGCGCGTGGCCCTGCCCCGCGTCGCCGAGGTGCTGGAGACGCGGCAGGACAAGATCGACGACGATCTAGAGAAGGCCGCGCGCCTGAAAGCCGAAGCCGAAGCCGCGCTGGCGACCTACGAGAAAACCCTGTCCGACGCCCGCTCGGAGGCTCAGTCGGCGCTGCGCGAAGCGGCCGCCGAATTGGCCAACGAAGCGGTCAAGCGGAACGCCGAACTGACCGAGCGGCTGAACCGCGAGATCAAGGCCGGCGAGGACCGTATCGCGGCGGCCAAGAAGCAGGCCGTGGGTAGCATCGCCTCGATCGCCGCCGACGCGGCGACCCGGGCGACCGAGCGTCTCGTGGGCCGCGCGCCCGACGCCAAGGCTGTGGAGACCGCGGTCGCGGCCTCTCTCAAAAGCGGGGAGAAATAGGCCGGTGTTCTCCGATCCGACATTCTGGGTTGCCGTCTCGTTCGCGATCTTCGTCTCCTTGATGGTGAAGCCGTCGAGGAAGATCCTGGCCACCCTCGACGCCCGCGCGGGCCGCATCAAGGCCCAGATCGAGGAAGCCCAGAAGCTGCGCGAGGACGCTCAGCATCTCTTGGCCGAGTATCAGCGCAAGCAGCGTCAAGCCATCGAGGAAGCAGGCCAGATCCTGGCCCATGCGCGTGCCGAGGCTGCCCGTCACCGAGAGCAGACGGCCCAGGCCCTGGAAGTCTCGCTGAAGCGGCGCGAGCGTCAGGCGCTGGACCGCATTGCCCAGGCCGAGACACAAGCCGTGGAAGAGGTGCGTCAGGCTGCGGCCGACGTCGCCATTGCCGCCACCCGCCGTCTTCTGGAATCGGGACTGGACCAAGCCAAGCGTTCCGAGATGATCGACGCCGCGATCAAGGAATTGCCACAGAAGATCCACTGACGCTGTCGCACACGGCCGACCGAAACACGAAGGCCCCGGACTCACGTCCGGGGCCTTCGCCATTTCAGGACCCGTGGCTGCCTATTCGGCCGCGTTCTTGTAGGCCTCGACGGGCGGGCAGGCGCAGACCAGATGGCGGTCGCCATAAACTTGGTCGATGCGGTTCACCGGCGGCCAGTATTTCGCACCGCGCAGGGAATCAACCGGGAAGGCCGCGTCTTCGCGCGGGTATTTGCGGGTCCATTCGCTGGCCGCCAGATCGTCCGCCGTATGCGGCGCGTTCTTGAGCGGATTGTCCACGCGGTCATAAGCGCCGGTCTCGACCTTCTTGATCTCGCCCCGGATGGCAATCATGGCTTCGCAGAAACGGTCCAGCTCGGCCTTCGATTCGCTCTCCGTCGGCTCGATCATTAACGTGCCGGCGACCGGGAAGGACATGGTCGGCGCGTGGAAGCCATAGTCCATGAGACGCTTGGCCACGTCATCGTTGGCGATGCCCGAGGTTTCCTTGAGCGGCCGCAGATCGATGATGCACTCGTGCGCCACCAAGCCGTTCGCGCCAGTGTAGAGGACCGGATAATGCGGCGACAGCTTCCTGGCCACGTAGTTGGCGTTGAGGATGGCCATCTGCGTCGCGCGTTTGAGGCCCGAGGCACCCATCATGGCGATATAGGCCCAGGAGATGGGCAGGATGCCCGCGCTGCCCCAGGGCGCCGCTGCCACCGGCCCGATGCCGGTTTTGGGTCCGCATTCCGGGTGGACCGGATGGCTCGGCAGGAAGGGGGCCAAGTGCTTGGCCACGCCGATGGGTCCAACGCCAGGGCCGCCACCGCCATGGGGGATGCAGAAGGTCTTGTGCAGGTTCAGGTGGCAGACGTCGGGGCCGAACTTGCCCGGGCGACAGAGGCCGACCTGGGCATTCATGTTGGCGCCGTCCATGTAAACCTGGCCGCCGAACTTGTGCACGACGCGGCAGATGTCGCGGATCTTCTCCTCGAACACACCGTGGGTCGACGGATAGGTGACCATGAGGGCGGCCAGCCTGTCCTTGTGCGCCTCGGCCTGCCGCTTCAGGTCTTTCACGTCCACGTTGCCCTGCGCGTCGCAGGCCACCACCACCACCTCCATGCCCGCCATGGCGGCGCTGGCCGGATTGGTGCCATGGGCGGAACTGGGGATCAGGCAGACATTGCGATTCGTGTCGCCGCGGCTGTGATGGTATTTGCGGATCACCAAGAGGCCCGCGTACTCACCCTGCGAGCCCGCGTTGGGCTGTAGGGAGACGGCCGCGAAGCCGGTGACCTTCCGCAGCATGGCCTCCAGCTCGCGGATCATTTTCAGACTGCCCTTGGCCTGATCGAGGGGTGCGAAGGGATGGAGGCTGCCTAGCTCGCGCCAAGTGACCGGGATCATCTCCGAGGTCGCGTTCAGCTTCATCGTGCAGGAGCCGAGCGCGATCATCGAGCGGTTGAGCGCGATGTCCTTGTCCTCGAGCCGCTTCATGTAGCGCAGCATCTCGGTCTCGGAATGGTAGCGATTGAAGACCGGGTGCTCGAGGATCGGCGCGTTACGCTTGAGACCGGCCGGAATCCCCTCCGGCGCGACGGCGTCCAGCTCATCGATGGACGGCACTGCCTTGCCCGGCGCGAAGGCCGCGAATAGGGCCTCAATATGGGCGCGCGTCGTGGTCTCGTCGACCGACACGCCGATCGAATCAGCGCTTTCACGCACATTGATGCCAGCCTTGCGCGCGCGCGCGGCGATGGCGCGGCCTTGACCGGCTGCATCAACCATGATCGTGTCGAAGAAGCCCTTGGTGCGGACGGTGCAACCCAAGCGCCGCAGCCCTTCAGCCAGGATGGATGCCAGCCTATGCACGCGGCCGGCGATGACGGCCAAGCCCTTCGGGCCGTGATAGACCGCATACATGCTGGCCATGACGGCCAATAGAACCTGAGCCGTGCAGATGTTACTGGTCGCCTTCTCGCGGCGAATATGCTGCTCGCGGGTCTGAAGGGCCAGGCGCATCGCGGGGCGGCCCTTCGCATCGACCGAGACGCCGACGATGCGGCCGGGGATCGCCCGTTTGTATTCGTCCTTCGTCGCCAAGAATGCCGCGTGCGGGCCGCCGAAACCGAGCGGCACGCCGAAACGCTGGGACGAGCCGATGGCCACGTCCGCGCCCATCTCGCCGGGCGAGGTCATCAAAACGAGGCTGAGAAGATCGGCGGCGGCAATGACCAGCGCCCCCTGCCCATGCGCCGCAGCGATCACGCCGCGCAGATCCTCGGCCTCGCCCGTCGTATCGGGATACTGCAGCAGGACGCCGAACACCTTGCGATTCGAAAGATCGCGCCGGTGGTCGCCGACCACGACTTCGATACCCAGCGGCTCGGCGCGCGTCCTCACGACCGCGATGGTCTGCGGATGACAACCGGAGGAAACGAAGAACGTCTTGCTGTCGGACTTCGCCTGATGGAGGCAGAGCGCCATGGCCTCGGCGGCGGCCGTGGCTTCGTCCAGCAACGATGCATTGGCCAGCGCCATGCCGGTGAGATCCATCACCATGGTCTGGAAGTTGAGCAGCGCCTCGAGCCGGCCCTGGGAAATCTCCGGCTGGTAGGGCGTATAGGCCGTGTACCAACCGGGGTTCTCCAGGATGTTCCGCAGCACGACAGTCGGCGTGTGGGTTTCGTAGTACCCCATGCCGATCATGTTCTTCAGCACTTTGTTCGACGACGCCATGCGGCGTAGCCGCTCCAGCATCGCGGCCTCCGGCTCCGGATCGGCCAGGGGCAAGGGATCCTTGAACAGGATCGAGGGCGGCACGGCCTTTTCGACCAGCTCATTGAGCGAGGCCAGCCCCAAGGTCTGCAGCATGGCTTCGGTATCGGTTTCATCCGGGCCAATATGGCGCTGGATGAATTCATTGCGCTGCTCCAGCGTCTTCAGATCCGTTCTCGCCATCGCCGCCTCCTTGGTCTGTCCGTGATCTCAGAGCCCGTCGACGAAGCTCTTATAGGCTGCTTCGTCCATCAGCCCCGACAATTCGCCCTTGTTCGACAGCTTCATCTTGAAGAACCAGCCCGTGCCCACAGGATCGGAGTTCACGAGCGCCGGGTTGTCGGCCAGGGCACCGTTGGCCTCGACCACCTCGCCCGTCAACGGCGCGTAAACCTCGCTGGCCGCCTTTACCGATTCGACGACGGCGGCCTGGCCCATCTGGGTCACCTTCTTGCCGGCGGCAGGCAGTTCGACATAGACCACGTCGCCCAACTGGCTTTGGGCATAGTCGGTGATGCCCACGGTGGCGACATCACCGTCGACCACGATCCATTCATGCTCTTTCGTATATTTGCGCTCGGCCATCGGAACCTCTCCTGTGACTTCGTTTCGTGGCGGCGTCAGCCGCGGTAATAGCGTTGGGGAACGAACGGCATAGGCGCAACCTTGGCCGGACGGGGCGTGCCGCGTACGACCAGTTGCAGCGGCGTCCCCGCGGCAGCCTGCGCCGTGGCGACATAACCCATGGCCACCGGTGCACCCAGGGTCGGACCGAAGCCGCCGCTGGTGATCTCACCGACCGGCTTGCCCGCGGCGTCCGTGATCTCCGTGTGCTCGCGTGCAGGCGCGCGGCCTTCGGGCAGGATACCCACGCGCTTGCGCACGGGCCCTTCGGCGATCTGGCGTTTCACCACATCGGCACCCGGGAAACCGCCCTCCTCGCGCCGCCGCTTCTGGATACTCCAGAGCAACCCCGCCTCGACGGGCGTGGTGGTCTCGTCGATATCGTGGCCGTAGAGACAAAGGCCTGCTTCAAGGCGCAGCGAATCGCGCGCACCGAGGCCAATGGGTTCCACTTCGGCCTCGTCCAACAGACGCTTCGCCACTGCGACGGCTTTGTCACCGGGCATGGAGATTTCGTAGCCGTCTTCACCCGTATAGCCGGAGCGCGTCACATAGCAGGACACGCCGCCGACATCGGCAGCCAAGCCGCTCATGAACGGCATCGTCTTGCAGACAGATGCGAAACGGCCGAGCACCTCGGAAGCCATGGGACCCTGAAGCGCCAGAAGCGCGCGCTCGGCATGGACCTCTACTCGGCAACGCTTGCCGATGCGATCCTTCAGATGGGCGATGTCGGCGTCTTTACAGCCCGCATTGACCACCAGCAGCAAATTGTCGCCGCGGTTGGTCACCATGAGGTCGTCGAGGATCCCGCCCTTGTCGTTGGTAAACTGGGTATAGCGCTGGCGCGAATTCTGGAGCGCGCGGATGTCGGCTGGCACCAGCGTTTCCAGCGCGGCGACCGCGTCGCCACCCGATAGGGTGACCTGGCCCATGTGCGAGACGTCGAACAGCCCCGCCTTGGTGCGGGTCTGAACATGCTCGGCGAGAATTCCCTTGGGGTACTGGACCGGCATTTCGTAGCCGGAGAACGGCACGATTTTGGCGCCCAGCGCCACGTGCAAATCGTAGAGCGGCGTGCGCTTCAGGGATTGGGGCGCGGGGTCAGCCACGGGGGTCCTCCGACAGAATGGGCGGCCGCGCGACGGTTGTGTCGCGCGGACTGCCCCCTCTGTCTCGGAACCTGAAAGATTGGCCGGCGGGAGCCGGTTTTCCTCTTCGGTGAGACGCCGGCAACCGACCGACGTCCGCTTTCCAGAGTGTATTCGTGCCCTGCGGTCCTTTTGCCTGAGAGTTTCCGGGGCGGTTGCTCCTTCGGCGTCGGCGCGACGTCGCGAACGACGCGGCCGACCTCTCCCACAGGGGAGGCGGAAGCCTAGTCGGTCATCCTGGATTCTTCAACAGCGGGTCCAAAGAGCGATCAGCCGCCACCGATCAGGCTTTTGTTGAATTCGAGCTGATCCTGGTCCAGCACGAAGCCGGTGTAGATGCGATAGGCCGAGCCCGATTTGTCGGCGACCTTGAACAGCATCCAGGCCTCTTCCTCGGTCGAGAGGACTTGGCTGCCCGCGCCCAATTTGAGCTGCACCGGAAATTCGGCCCGGTTGACGATGTTGTCGCGCAGGTCGGTGACCGCTACGAGATACTTGGCGGAAACCGTCTGCCCCTGCGCGAGCGGCCCGCGCTGGGTCGAGAACTTGATCTTGAGCTGGACTTCCATCGTCTCGCGGCCCGTCGGCGTGGATTTGACGGTGCCGTACTTGGCGTCGGAATACTCGCATGCTGACGCAACATCGACGATGCGCGACTGGAAGACGACGTTGGTGGCGTCGCGCGCTTGGCCGCCGCCGAACTGTGTCACCTGGGCCAGAAGCGTCGGAATCTTCACATAGGGGCACGGCCCCTTCTGCTGCTCGGTCAGCGAATTACAGCCGGAAAGTCCGAGGACCGCCAGCATGACGGCGCCGGCCAGGGCGTGCACGCACGCGCGCTTCATGGGACGAGGCGGCCCGGCGCGTTCAGAGGCGGCCGTGGGTGCCGTCGCAGAACGGCTTTTTCGCCGTGGACTTGCAGCCGCATAGATAGACCTTGCCGGTCTTCTCCGCCGTGTAGAGAAGCGGCGTCAGCCCGGTGTCCTTGTGGGATCCGTCGCAATAAGGCTGCTTCTGGCTTCGTCCGCAGGAGCACCACCAATATTTCTTCCCGGCCTCGACCTCGACCGCGTAAGGAGACTTTTGGGCGACGACGGGTTCTGCCATGGATGGACCTGCCGTTTCGCGGAAAGCGCCTGCGCAATGCCGACGCCGCCCGGACTTTAGGAGAAGCGGCGGGCGTTGCACAAGGGCCGCCAATCGGCCATATCTCTGCATCCGACATGCAAAAAATGGCCATAATCATCACTTTGCGGCGCTCGGCCGCCCGCCCCGGGCGCCCCGGGCTGGGACGCTGATGGCCGTCTATACAGAAGTCTCCGACAACGAGCTGCGCAGTTTCCTGACGGCCTATGATCTGGGCGCCGTGCTGTCTTTCAAGGGCATCGCCGAGGGCGTCGAGAACTCCAACTACATGCTGCAGACCGAGCGCGGGACCTACATCCTGACGCTCTATGAAAAGCGTGTGGCGCGCGGCGACCTGCCCTTCTTCCTGGGGTTGATGGATCATCTCGCGGCGGGCGGCTTCCCCTGCCCCACCCCGGTGCACAGCAAGGGCGGCACGGTCCTGCGCGAGTTGGGCGGACGGCCCGCCGCGATCGTCACCTTCCTGTCCGGCCTCTGGCCGCGCCGCATCCTGCCAGTCCATTGCAAGGAGTTGGGCGCGGCCATGGCGCGCATGCACTTGGCCAGCGCCTCCTTCAAGCTGAAGCGCGAAAACAGTCTTTCCCACGACGGCTGGCGCGCCATCTACGACGGCTGCCGCGGCCGCACCGATACGGTGCACGCGGGCCTCGAGAAGGTGATTGCCGCGGAGTTGGAGTTCCTCGACGAACACTGGCCGGAGGCGCTGCCGACCGGCGTGATTCACGCCGACCTGTTCCCCGACAATGTCTTCTTTCTGAACGAGACGCTGTCCGGCGTGATCGACTTCTACTTCGCCTGCAACGATTTCTACGCCTACGAACTGGCCATCTGCCTGAACGCCTGGTGCTTCGAGCCCGACGGCAGCTTCAACGTGACCAAGGCGCGCAACATGCTGCAGGCCTATCGCGGCCTGCGCCCCTTCTCGGCGGAGGAGTTGGAGTTCATGCCCGTGTTGGCGCGCGGCGCGGCCTTGCGCTTCCTGCTGACCCGTCTTTACGACCTGATCCACCATCCCGAGGGCGCCTTGGTGAAACCCAAGGATCCGCTGGAGTACCTGCGCAAGCTAAAGTTCCACCAGCGTGTGAAAGGGCCGAGCGCCTATGGCCTCCGCTGAGGACTCGCCGCGCGAGGTCGTGGCGGTCCATGCCTTCACGGATGGCGCATGCAGCGGCAATCCGGGCCCGGGCGGATGGGGCGCGATCTTGCGTTACAATGGTACCGAACGCGAACTTTGCGGCGGCGAGGCGCAGACCACCAACAACCGCATGGAGCTGATGGCCGCGATCCAGGCGCTGGAAGCGCTCAAGCGCGTCGTCGAGATCCACATTCACACCGACAGCATGTACCTGAAGGACGGCATCACCCAGTGGATCCACGCCTGGAAAAAGCGCGGTTGGAAGACCGCCGACAAGAAGCCGGTGAAAAACGTCGATTTGTGGCAGCGGCTCGATAAGGCGCTAGGTGAGCACCGCATCCGATGGCACTGGGTGAAGGGCCATGCCGGCCACGCGGAGAATGAGCGGGCCGACGCTCTGGCGCGCCAAGGCATGGCGCCCTTTCTGACCAAGCCCCCAAAATGAACAAGAGGGCCGAAGCCCCCTTGTCCTTCGTTCCGATCTTATACCGCGATCAGAGCTGCTTCAGCATCGTGTCGGCATCGCTGACCTTGAAGGCGCCGGGCTCTTCGAGATTCAGCTGCTTCACGACACCGTTGTCGATCAGCATCGAATAGCGCTTCGCGCGCGTGCCCAAGCCCATGGCATTGAGGTCGAGCTCCACGCCCAGAGCCTTGGCGAAGGTGCCGCTACCGTCGGCCAGCATCATCACCTTGTCACCGACATTCTGGGCCTTGCCCCACGCGTCCATGACGAAGGCGTCGTTGACCGAAATGCAGGCGATCGTGTTGACGCCCTTCTTTTTCATCTCGGCCGCCTTCTCGACATAGCCGGGCAGATGCTTGGCCGAACAGGTCGGGGTGAAGGCGCCGGGGACGGAGAAGAGCGCCACCTTCTTGCCCGAGAAAATCTCGTCTGTGGAGATCTCGGCCGGGCCGTTGGCCGTCATGTGCTTGAGTTTCATGGACGGAATCTTGTCGCCGACCTTGATCGTCATGGGCTCTCTCCCTTGGTTTCTGTCGATTGCCCGCACCGCGGAAAGGCGCGGGCGGCGTCTCCGGGATACTAGTTTGCGCGCCCGGGGGCGGCAACCGGCCCCGCTTGCCTCGATCTTCCGGGCGGCGTTAGATTCAAGCCATGTCGGAGAAAGCCCAGGGGTTTATACCGGGCCAGTTGCTCATCGCCATGCCGGCGATGACCGACCCGCGCTTCGAGCGGTCGGTGATCTATATGTGCGCTCACACCACGGACGGCGCGATGGGCCTGGTGCTCAACCGCTTGGTGGGCTCGGTCACCTTTCCCGATCTTCTGGAGCAACTGGGCATCAAACCCGTCAAATTGAATGACGAGATTCGCGTCCATTTCGGCGGGCCAGTGGAATCGGGCCGCGGCTTTCTGCTCCATTCGGCGGAGTTCGTGCTGGAGGGCACTCTGGTGGTCGACCAGGCCATCGCGTTGACGGCC
This sequence comes from Alphaproteobacteria bacterium, assembly GCA_050180485.1. GTDB lineage: Bacteria > Pseudomonadota > Alphaproteobacteria > CADEGL01 > CADEGL01 > CADEGL01. The sequence goes on from JBFXED010000030.1 coordinate 37,860, forward strand.
TCGATCGATATCCTGAAGGTCATCGCCGAGGGTGGCGGACCGCGCCAGAAGCTGCTGGCGCTGGGCTATGCCGGCTGGGGACCTGGCCAGCTGGAACAGGAAATCCAGGCCAATGGCTGGCTTCACGCGGCGGCCGATCCCGGGATCGTTTTCGACGATCAGCTGGACACCAAATGGACCCGTGCCATGGCCAAGCTAGGCGTCAATCCCACCAGCCTGTCGAACCAAGCCGGACGCGCCTGAGGGGAGAGACACCATGAACAGGCAACTGCGGGACCTGAGCCTGGCCTTTGCGGCCGGCGCTGTGGGCGCGTTCGTCAACAGCATCGCCGTGTGGCTGGCGGGCGATCACGGCCTGACCGCGGATCTCGGCCTCAAGTTCGCGCCGCAATTGACCGCGGCCTGGCTCTATCCGCGCCTCGTCTGGGGCGGGATGTGGGGTTTTCTACTGGTGCTGCCGATCCTCGAACGCGCGTGGTTCCTGCGCGGCCTCCTGTTCGGCCTGGCGCCTTCGGCGTTCCTGCTTTTCTATTTTTTCCCCGAGCGCACGCCGGCCGGAATGATGGGTATGAACCTGGGCACGCTGATGCCGATGTTCGTAGTCGTGGCCAATTCGATCTGGGGCGTCGCGGCCGCCGGTTGGTACCGGATCGTGCGCTAGCGCCGCCCGCGTTCGCGGCGCCAATCCTCGGCCAACTGCCCGAACAACAGATGGTCGTGCCAGATGCCGGCGATGCGCAGGTATTCGCGCGCGTAGCCTTCTTGATGGAACCCGCTTTTAAGCAGCACGCGTCGGCTGGGCTCGTTGGCGGGCAGGCACGCGGCTTCCAGACGGTGGAGCTTCAACCGCTCGAAGGCGAATTCCGACACGGCGCCGATGGCTTCGGTCATCATGCCCTGGCGCGCGAACGGCAGGCCGATCCAATAGCCCAAAGTGGCGCTTTGCGCGATGCCGCGGCGCACATGGGCCATGGTGATGCCGCCGACCAACCGGTCGTCCGCGCGGCTGAAGATGTGGAAGGCGTAGCCCACCTCCTGGCGCAACTCCTCTTGCGCCAGGTTGAGACGCCGCCGATACATGGCGCGGGTCAACGCGTCCGATGGCCAAGTCGGCTCCCATGGCTCGAGGAACGCGCGCGAGTGGGCGCGCAGCTCCGCCCATGGACGCCAATCTTTCTCGTGCATCGGGCGCAGGTAGATTCGCCGCGCCTCAAGGCGCAAGCCGACGGAAGGATGGGCGAGGGCGCGGAAAAGCCGGATCACGCCGCCTGTCCTACGATCACTGGAAGCGAGATGCAATCGTCTCGTAGTCACCGAGCTGACCGAGCGGCCCGACGGCGGCCACCGTGGGTGCCGAGGCCAACAACCGTGCTGCCACCCGCTCGACCGATGCCTCGTCGATCGCGTCGATCTTGGCCACGATCTCCTCGACCGGCACGATCCGGCCATAGACCATCAGATTCTGCGCCAGCCGCTCGCAGCGCGCGCCGGTGCTTTCCAGCGCCATCAACGTGCTGGCCTTGAGCTGCGCACGCGCGCGCGCTAATTCGGCCGCCGTGACCTTACCGGCGACGGCGCGCATCTCGCCCGCGATCACGCTCACGAGTTCCCGTGCGTCGTTCTCGCTGGTGCCCGCGTAGACGCCGAACGCGCCCGTGTCGGAATAGGAAGCGCCGAATGCGTAGATACTGTAGGCCAGGCCGCGCTTCTCGCGAACCTCCTGGAAGAGGCGCGAGGACATGCCGCCGCCCAGCAACGTGGACAGGGCGGAGGACGGGTAGAAATCGGGATCGTCCAGCGCGATGCCCTTGAAGCCCAGCACGATATGGAGCTGCTCCAGGTCGCGCGCCTCGCGCATGTCGCCGCCCGCGTAGAGTGCAGGTTCCGGTCGCGTCGCGCCGTTGCCGCGCAGGGCGCCGAACGCGCGCTGGGCTAATTCCACGATCGCGTCGTGATCGAGCCGACCGGCAGCGGCCAGGATCATGCGCCCCGCGCCATACTCGGCGCCCATATAATCAAACAAGGCGGGCCGCTTCAGGTGCCGGATGATGTCGGCCGTGCCCAGGACGGCGCGGCCCATGGGCTGATCCGGAAATGCGGCCGCCTGGAAATGGTCGAAGATGATGTCGTCCGGCGTATCCTTGGCTTGGCCGATCTCCTGCAGGACGACCGTGCGCTCGCGCTCGAGCTCGGCCGGCTCGAAGGTCGAGTTCTGCAGGATGTCACCCAGAATATCGACGGCCAATGGCGTATCGCCCGCCAGAACCTTGGCGTAATAGGCCGTCTGCTCGCGCGAGGTGTAGGCGTTGATCTGGCCGCCCACGGCCTCGATCTCCTCGGCGATGGCTTGCGCACTGCGGCGCTGGGTGCCTTTGAAGGCCATATGCTCCAGCATGTGCGCGATGCCGTTGACCTCGGGCCGCTCGTTGCGCGTGCCCGCGCCGACCCAAACGCCCAGCGAGACGGTCTCGACCGATTCCATCCGGTCGGTCGCGACCAGAAGCCCGTTGGGCAGCCGGGTGATATTCACCGTCATGCCGCCCCCTTAAGCGAGGCGCGCCCACGCACGAAATTCTTCACGGCCTCAAGGTCGTTGGGCAGCAGGGTCACGCGCTCCTCGCGCGCGAAGAGGTCGGCCAGGTTAGGTGGCAGGGCGGGCCGCACACCCACGGCCTGCTCGACCGCGTCGGGGAACTTGGCGGGATGGGCGGTCGCCAGCGCGACCATGGGCACGGCGGGATCGCGCCGCAGAGCGCGCGCGGCGGCCACGCCGACAGCACCGTGCGGATCGATCACAAGGCCGGTCTCGCGATGCACGGCGCGCATGGTCTCGATGGTGGAGGGATCGTCGAGCCGGTGCCCATCGAAAAGCTTGCGCACCTCACGCCAGGCCGCCTCGCCCACCCCCATGCGGCCTTCGGCGCGGAAGCGCGTCATGGCGTCGGTCACCTGGACGCCGTCGCGGCCCAGAAGGTCGAACAGCAGCCGTTCGAAATTGCTCGAGACCTGGATGTCCATGCTGGGCGACAGCGACGGCTCGACCGTGCGGATCTCCTGCACGCCCGTCTCGAAGAAACGGGTCAGGATGTCGTTGCGGTTGGAGCCCACGGCCAGTTGCGCGATGGGCAGGCCCATGGCGCGCGCGCCATAGCCGGAATAGACATTGCCGAAATTGCCGGTGGGGACAGCGAAGCCCACGGGCCGGCGCGGCGCGCCGAGCGAAACGGCGGCGGCGAAATAATAGACGATCTGGGTCATCACGCGCGCCCAATTGATCGAGTTCACCGCCGAGAGCTTCAGGTGCTCGCGCAAGGCGCGGTCGGCGAACATTGCTTTCACCAGGTCCTGGCAATCGTCGAAGCTGCCCTCGATGGCCACGTTGTGGACGTTGGGCTCCGCGACCGAGGTCATCAGCCGCCTCTGCACCTCCGAGACACGGCCGTGCGGGTGGAGAATGAAGATCTCGATCCGCTCGCGTCCGCGGCATGCCTCGATGGCGGCCGAGCCGGTATCGCCGGAGGTGGCGCCGACGATCGTCACGCGTTGGCCGCGCTTGGTCAGGATGTGGTCGAACAGGCGGCCGACGAGTTGCAGCGCATAATCCTTGAAAGCCAGTGTCGGGCCGTGGAACAGCTCCATCAGCCACAGGTTGCGTTCGAGCTGAATCAGGGGCGCCGTGGCGGTGTGGTTGAATCCGCGATAGGCGTCTTCAGCGATGGCGGCGATGGCGGACGGCTCGATCCGTTCGCCCAGGAACGGCGTGATAACCCGCACGGCAAGCTGGGCATAGGACAGCCCGGCCATCGACGCGATCTCGTCTGGCGAAAAATGCGGCCAGGTCTCGGGCACGTAGAGCCCGCCATCCTCGGCCAGGCCGGCGAGCAAAACGTCGTCGAAAGCCAGCGCCGGGGCACGGCCTCTGGTGCTGATGTAGCGCACGCCGAACAGGCTCCGTTGGATGGGGCGGGCTAAGACTAGCCGGAGGGGACGCGCCCGGCAAACCGCCGAAAACCCTTATAGTTCAGAGATATATCTACGTTCCAGATGCGCCTTGAAGACCGCCGGATCAAGGGGCCGACCGGTCGCCGCGATCAAAAGATCGTCGGTCTCGAGAAGCGAGGCGCGGCCATGGACCTCGCGCCGCAACCATCCCAGCAGCGGCGCGAAGTCGCCCCGGCGGATGGCGGCCGTAAGCTCCGGGGAGGCGCGCGAGGCGGCGTCGAACAACTGTGCCGCCGTCATCGCCCCCATCGTGTAGGTGGGGAAATAACCCCAAGCGCCGTCGTACCAATGGATGTCCTGCAGGCAGCCACGGCGATCGTCAGGGGGTGCCACGCCCAACAGGGCCCTCATGCCGTCATTCCACGCGCCAGGCAGATCGGCGATGGTCAGATCGCCCGCGATCAGTGCGCGCTCCAGCCGGTAGCGCAGGATGACGTGAGCGGGGTAGGTCGCCTCGTCGGCGTCGACGCGGATGAAGCCGCGCTCCACGCGGATCGCGCGGCGATGGAAGTTCTCGGCGCCCCACGCCGGCCCGTCCTGGCCGAACGCGGTGCGAAAAAGCGGTGCCGCGAATTCGAGGAACGGGCGGCCGCGGCAAACTTGCATCTCGACCAGGAGCGACTGGCTCTCATGCACGCTCATCCCGCGCGCGGCGCCCACCGGCTGGCGTCGCCACGCGGCGGGTAGGCCGTGTTCATAGAGGGCGTGACCCGTTTCGTGTAGCACGCCCATCAGAGTCCGGGTGAAATCGGCCTCGTCGTAACGCGTCGTGATGCGTACGTCCTCCGGCACCCCGCCACAGAACGGGTGAAGGCTTGTGTCGAGACGGCCATGATCGAAATCGAAGCCGAGCGTCTGCATGAGGCGAAGCGCGAGCTCGCGTTGGATCGTGATCGGGAACGATCCATCGAGCGGCAAGGGCGCCGGCCTAGCGGCCTGGCTCTCCAGCGCGCGGGCGATGAACCCGGGCAGGAACGCGGCCAGATCGTCGAATACGGGATCGATACGCGCAGCACGGCCGCCGGGCTCGTACTCGTCGAGCAGCGCGTCGTAGGGCGAGCAGCCAAAACGCTCGCCCTTGGCCTGGCCCGCCTCGCGCACGAGGCGGAGGACCGCTTCCAGATGAGGCTTCATCGCCGTGAAGTCGTTGGCCGGCCGCGCGGCGCGCCACGCCATCTCAGACGCGGCGCAGGTGCGTGCCATTGCTTCGACCAGCGCGCCGTCGAGCGCCGTGGCGTGCGCCCAAACGCGGCGCATCTCGCGCAGATTCGCGTCTTGCCACGCGTCGAGCGCCGCGCCCTCGCCCGCCGCCACGATCAGGTCGGCGGTCTCGGGCGCGGTCAGGATGTCGTGGCAGACGCGCTTAAGCGCCGCCAGCTGCTCGGCACGCGCCCCGGACCCGCCGGCGGGCATCATGGTCGACATGTCCCAATGGAGCATCGACGCGGCCTCACCGATGGCTGCATGGCGCGCGAAACGCGCTTCCAACTCGCGGTAGGCGGCTGTCACGTCTTGGGTTTCCGGAACACGAAGATGAGATAGATCACGCTCAACGCCACGGCCAGGGCATACCAGGTTAGGGCGTACTGGAGATGGTTGTTGACGATCTGCACCCCAGCGGCCGCGTCGGCGATGGGGAAGCCACCCGGCGCCGGACCGGTCGTCGCCGCGATATAGAAGGGCACGACGTCGAACCCGGCCTGCGCGCCCATCGCGCGCGTGTCCATGCGGTACCATTGGTTGGCATCGGGGCGATTATCGGGCGTGAACAACCCCGGTTCCTGGTCCAGGCGGACGACCCCTTCGACGACGACCGGCCCCTCGACCTGTCCTTCGGGGCGCGTTTCCGGGTCGCCCTTCTCCGGCGGGACCCAGCCGCGATCCACCAGCACCGTGCCGCGTTCGCCGAGCACGAGGGGCGTCACCACATGCAGCCCGGCGGCGCCATTCCGCACCCGGCTTTGCAGATACATTTCCTTGTCATGGCTGAAGCTGCCCGTGATCCGGATACGCCGGTATTCGATCGCCGCGGGATCGCCGCCGAAGGGCACGCTCTCCAACGGAGGCTCGGCGCCGCGCGCCTCCATGGACGCGATCAGGGCCTCCTTCCAGTGCAGACGATGGACCTGCCAGGTGCCGAGCCCGGTCAATATGGCCACACCCGCCATGGCGATCAGCGTCGGCCACAAAAGTCGCCGGCCGGAAGCCTCGGCCACCGGTCAGCTCTGGTTATCGAACGTGTGGCTGCGGTGCCGATATTGGAGGGCGACCAGGATGCCCTTGAAGGGCCGCAGCATCAGGAGCGAACCGCCCAGAATGAAGGGCGGCCACAAGATGGCGTGGACCCAGAACGGCGGCTCGAACGTGATCTCGGTCCACAACGCCAGCGCCACGACGATGAAACCGAGGATCAGAATGATGAAGACGGCGGGACCATCGCCCGAATCCTGGGCGGACAGATCGAGATCGCACACCGAACAGCGCGGCGCGACGGTCAGGAACCCGGCATAAAGCCTGCCGCGCCCGCAACGCGGGCAACGGCAGGCCAAGCCCGCGCGGAACGGCGAGATGGGTGGATAGTGCCCGCCGGCCATCCCGTTCAGTGGACGATCGCTCCCTTGCCCCACCAGTAGATGCAGATGAAGAGGAAGAGCCAAACCACGTCGACGAAGTGCCAGTACCAGGCCGCCGCCTCGAAGCCGAAGTGATGGTCCGGCTTGAAGTGGCCCGCGAGCGCGCGGAAGAAGCACACGATCAGGAAGATCGTTCCAATGAGGACGTGGAAGCCGTGGAAGCCCGTGGCCATGAAGAAGACCGAGCCGAAGATGCCACCGCGGAAGGAGAACGGTGCCACGCTATATTCGTACGCTTGTACGATCGAGAAGCAGACGCCGAGCGCGATGGTCAGAGCCAGGCCCTGCAGAACGGCCTTGCGCTCGTTCTCGCGCAACGCATGGTGCGCCCAGGTGACCGTGGCGCCCGAGGTCAAGAGGATCAGCGTGTTGAGGAACGGCAGATTCCAGGGATCGAAGGTGATGACCCCCTGCGGCGGCCAATGGCCGCCGATGATCTCGGTCGGGAACAGGCTGGCGTTGAAATAGGCCCAGAACCAAGCCACGAAAAACATCACCTCCGAGGCGATGAACAGCGCCATGCCGAAGCGCAGACCGATCTGGACCGCGTTCGTGTGATGGCCCTGGAACTCGCCCTCGCGGATCACATCGCGCCACCACATGAACATGGTGAGAAGCGCCAACAGGAAACCGGCCGCCGCGATCAGCCAAGTATGGCCGTGCATGAAAAGGACGCCGCCCACCGTGAGCACGAGACCGGAGATCGAACCCATCACGGGCCACGGACTCGGATCGACAAGATGCCACGGGTGCTTTTGGTGTGAGGCGTGCGTGCTGGCCATGTTCGTTCCCCTCAGGAAATCCTAATTGGTCGATGCTTTGCGCGGCGCGGCACTGACTTGCTCGGCACCTGCGGCATCCTTCGCGCGGTAAAAAGTGTAGGATAGTGTGATCGTCACGCCGTCCATCTCGCGATCCTTCACGACCTCGGGATCGACGAAGAACGAAACCGGCATCTCGACCGTCTCGCCCGGCTGAAGCGTCTGCTCGGTGAAGCAGAAACAGGCGATTTTGTCGAAATAAGCGCCCGCGATAGGCGGCGAGACGTTGAACGCCGCCGTGCCGGTGACCGGTTTGTCGGAGAGATTCTTGGCGCGATAGAAAGCCAGAGTCTGCTCGCCCACTTTGACCGTGACTTCGCGCTGGGCGGGCTCGAAAGACCAGGGAAGCTGGGAGTTGACGTTGCCGTCGAACCGTACGGTCACGAGCCGGCCCCTGGCACCGGCCGGAATATCGGTCGGCGCCGCCTTGGACACCTGGGTGGTGCCGCCGAAGCCGGTGACTTGGCAGAACATGCGGTAAAGCGGCACAGCGGCATAGGACGCGGCGACCATCGCGCCGACGAAGGCGACCAGCCCGAACGCCAAAATCCTGTCGCGGCGGGACGAACCGTTCATCGGTCAGTTCCCGCCCATACGGACGATGGAGATGACGTAAAACAACGCGACCAGGACGCCCAGCACGATGGCCAGCGCCAGGTTCTTGCTCCGCCGTCTGCGCCGCAATTCCGCGCCACTGGTTGGCTTCTCCATCTCACGCGGCCAGGCCCGCCGCCCGGTCGACAAGCAACAGGGCGAACAGGAGGAACAGGTAAAGGATCGAATAACCGAACATGCGCTTGGCGCTGCGGTCGGTCTTGTCGAACCAGACAAGGATCGCGGCCAACACGAACATGGTCCCCAATGCCACGGCGGCCACCGCGTATGCCAATCCCGCGACGCCCAAAAGATACGGCGCCAGCGTCACCGGCAGCATCAGCACGGCATAGACGATCATCTGCCTCTTCGTTTCGCGCGCGCCCGAGACGACCGGCATCATCGGCACGCCGGCCTTGGCATAGTCGCCGGACCTATAGAGCGCCAACGCCCAGAAATGGGGCGGCGTCCACATGAAGATGATGGCGAACAGCGCGACCGAGGCCAACGTGATGTCGCCGCTCACGGCGGCCCAGCCGACCATGGGTGGGAAAGCGCCAGCCGCGCCGCCGATCACGATGTTCTGCGGCGTACGGCGCTTGAGCCACATCGTGTAGACGAAAACGTAGAAGGCGATGGTGAGGGCGAGCAACGCGGCAGCGACCCAGTTGACCGCGAGCCCCATGACCGCGACGGAACCCACGGCCAGCACAACGCCGAAACCCAATGCCTCGCCGGGCGCCATGCGCCCCGCGGGAATGGGGCGGTCCTTGGTCCGCGTCATGACCGCATCGATGTCGCGGTCGTACCACATATTGATGGCGCCCGATGCGCCTGCGCCGACGGCGATACAGAGGATCGCGACCGCGGCCAGAACAGGGTGAAGATGCCCCGGCGCCAAGGCCAAGCCCACGAAGCCCGTGAAGACGACCAGCGACATCACGCGCGGTTTCATCAGCTGCACGTAATCGCCGACGGCGCCTTCCACGAAAGCGGTCGGCGCGAGCGCGGGTCTGATTTCCATCGAACCGTCGGTCAACGAACTCTCCGCATCTCCAAGCGCGGCGGGGCGCCCAAGGGCGCCCCTGCCGACTCAGTGAGCCTTGGACTCCACGATGCGCGGAATCTCCTCGAACGTGTGGAACGGCGGCGGCGAGCTCACCGTCCACTCGAGCGTCGTGGCGCCCGGCCCCCACGGATTGGCGCCAACGCGCGCGCCCGACATGAAGGTGCGCAGCACGACGACGAGGAACACCAGGACGCCGACCGCGGAGATATAGGAGCCGACCGAAGCCACCAGGTTCCAACCCGCATAGGCGTCCGGATAATCCGGAATGCGCCGCGGCATGCCCGCCGCGCCCAGGAAGTGCATCGGGAAGAAGGTCAGGTTCACGCCGATGAACGTGATCCAGAAATGCAACTTGCCCAACCCTTCCGGATACATCCGTCCGCACATCTTGGGCAGCCAGTAGTAGAAGGCGCCGAAGATCGCGAACACCGCACCGAGCGAGAGCACGTAGTGGAAATGCGCCACGACGTAATAGGTGTCATGGAACGAGGTGTCCATGCCCGCATTGGCCAGGACCACGCCCGTCACGCCGCCGACGGTGAACAGGAAAATGAAACCGATGGCCCATAGCATAGGCGTCTTGAACTCGATGGAACCGCCCCACATCGTGGCGATCCAACTGAAGATCTTGATGCCCGTAGGCACGGCGATGACCATCGTGGCCGCCGTGAAGTAGGCCTTCGTGTCGACATGCAGGCCCACCATGTACATGTGGTGTGCCCAGACAATAAAGCCGATGAAGCCGATCGCGACCATGGCATAGGCCATGCCGAGATAGCCGAACACCGGCTTGCGCGAGAAGGTCGAGACGATCTGGCTGATCATGCCGAAGCCCGGAAGGATCAAGATATAGACCTCCGGATGGCCGAAGAACCAGAACAGGTGCTGGAACAGCAACGGGTCGCCGCCCATGTCGGGGCGGAAAAACGCCGTGCCGAAGTTACGGTCGGTGAGCAGCATGGTGATGCCGCCCGCGAGGACGGGTAGCGACAGCAGCAGGAGGAACGCCGTCACCAGGATCGACCATACGAACAGCGGCATCTTGTGGAGCGTCATGCCCGGTGCGCGCATGTTCAGGATCGTGGTGATGAAGTTAATCGCGCCCAGGATCGAGGACGCACCGGCCAGGTGGATCGAGAAGATCAGGAAATCGACCGCCATGCCTTCGTGGGCGGGCGTGGACGACAAGGGCGGGTAGAAGGTCCAGCCCGTGCCCGCGCCGCTGCCGACGAAGCCGGCGAGCAGAAGCAGAATGCCCGACGGGATCAGGAGCCAGAAGCTGATGTTGTTCATGCGTGGGAACGCCATGTCCGGCGCGCCGATCATGATAGGCACGATCCAGTTGCCGAAGCCGCCGATCATGGCGGGCATGACCATGAAGAAGATCATGATCAGGCCGTGGGCCGAGATCATCACGTTGTAGAACTGGTGGTCGCCACCGAGCAGCGTCGAGCCCGGATGGGCGAGCTGCGTGCGGATGATGACCGAGGCCAACAAACCCAGGATGCCGAACACAACGGCGAAGATCAGGTACATCGTCCCGATGTCTTTGTGGTTGGTGGAATAGACCCACCGTTTCCACCCGGTCGGATGATGATCGTGACCGTGATCGTCGTGTGCCTTCGCCGAGTAACTCATCGCAATGCCTTTCCTTGACGTCCGTGGACCGGGCGCGACCCGATCAGTTGTTCTGCCCGGCCAGGGCGACGCGGCTGGGCGCCTCGGCGCCGGCGAACTTAGTCTTGGCGCCGTCGACCCACTTGGCGAAGTCTTCCTTGGACACCACTTCGATGCGGATGGGCATGAACCCGTGATTCACGCCGCACAACTCCGAGCACTGGCCGTAGAAGGAGCCGGTGCGGTCGGCGCGGAACCACAATTCGTTGATGCGGCCGGGAACGGCGTCGATCTTCACGCCGAGCGCCGGCACGGCCCAGGAGTGGATCACGTCGTCGGCAGTCACGATGACGCGCACGTTGGTGTCGACGGGCAGCACGACGATGTTGTCTGTCTCGAGCAGGCGAAGCTGGCCTTTGCTCTTGTCGATCTGATCATCGGCGATCATGAAGGCGTCGAAGCCGAAGCCGCCGTTGTCCGGATACTGGTAGGACCAGTACCACTGATGGCCAGTCGCCTTGATCGTCATGTCGATGTTGGCGGGAATTCGGCCGAGGAAGTAGAGCT
>JBFXED010000031.1:0-46051 GCA_050180485.1 Alphaproteobacteria bacterium
GCGCGCTTAGCCTGGACGGCTTGCGCTATGTCGATCTGGTCTCGGCGGCCATCATGCTGGCCTTTGGCAGCTATGCGCTGATCAGCGCCATCCCGGGCTTCCGCAAACTCATCGGCTGACCGCAAACAAAGAGGGCGCCGCCCGCGGGCGGCGCCCTTCTCGATTCAATCCAGCCGGATCACGCGGCCTTGCGCATGTAGGACTTGTCCAGCACCTCGGCGATCTGGATCGCGTTCAGCGCGGCGCCCTTGCGCAGATTGTCGGCGACCACCCAGATGGTAAGGCCGTTCTCGACCGTCGCGTCCTCGCGGATGCGGCTGATGAAGACATTGTCCTCGCCCGCGCACTCGGCGGGGGTGACATAACCTTCATCCTGACGGTGATCGATCACGGTGATGCCCGGCGCCCGGCGCAGGGCCGCGCGCGCGTCCTCCGCCGACAAGGGCTTCTCGAACTCGATATTGACCGCCTCGGCATGGCCGATGAAGACCGGCACGCGCACGCAAGTCGCCGTCACCTTGATCTTGGGGTCGAGGATCTTCTTGGTCTCGACCACCATCTTCCACTCTTCCTTGGTCGAGCCGTCGTCCATGAAGACGTCGATATGCGGGATCACGTTGAACGCGATCTGCTTCGTGAATTGCTCGCGCTTCATGGCGTCGTTCACGTAGATGCCGCGGGTCTGCTCGAACAGCTCGTCCATCGCCTCGCGCCCCGCGCCCGAGACCGACTGATAGGTCGATACCACCACGCGCTTGATGCGCGCGATGTCGTGCAGCGGCTTCAGCGCGACCACCATCTGGATGGTCGAGCAATTGGGATTCGCGATGATGTTCTTCTTGGGATAGCCCGCGATCGCGTGCGGGTTCACCTCGGGCACCACCAGCGGCACGTCCGGGTCCATGCGGAACTGGGAGGTGTTGTCGATGACCACACAGCCCGCCGCACCGGCCTTCGGCGCATAGATGGCCGAGATCTTCGCACCCGGCGAGAACAGGCCGATGTCGGTGCCCTTGAAGTCGTACTTGTCCAGCGCCTGGACGACCAACTCGTCGTCTTCGCCGAACGATACTTTTTTGCCGGCGGAATCGGCGGAGGCCAGGGCCACGACGTCCGTCACCGGGAACTTTCGCTCGGAGAGCGTTTTCAGCATCTCCTGACCGACTGCTCCGGTGGCGCCGACGACTGCGACCTTATAGGCCATGACACCTCTTCCTTTGTTCTGAATGCCCGGAAAATACCGGGGTTTCGCGCCTCAATTACGCAGGCTTTAACCGCATTTCAAGCAGAGTCCGCCGATTCGCGGCCGATTCCCGAAGAATCTGCCGGGATCGCGCCTCAGCCGACGAGTTTCGCCAGTTCCCTGCGCACGGCCTCGCCCATCTCCTTGGTCGACACCTTCTTCTTGCCCGGCTGCATGATGTCGGCCGTGCGGTAACCGGCGTCGAGGACGTTGATGATGGCCTTCTCGACCATCGACGCCTCGGCGTCCTGGTCGAAGGAATAGCGCAGCATCATGGCGAAGGAGAGCAGCGTGGCCAGCGGATTGGCCAGGCCCTTGCCGGCGATATCGGGCGCCGAGCCGTGGACCGGCTCGTAGAGCGCCTTGCGGCGGCCCTGCTTGTCGGGCGCGCCGAGCGAGGCCGAGGGCAACATGCCGAGCGAGCCCGTCAGCATGGCGGCCTCGTCGGACAGCATGTCGCCGAACAGATTGTCGGTCACGATCACGTCGAACTGGCGCGGGTTGCGCACCAGCTGCATGGCCATGTTGTCGGCATACATGTGGGTCAGCTCGACGTCCTTGTATTCCTGGTCGTGGATCTTCTGGACCTCTTCGCGCCAGAGCACGCCGGCTTCCATCACGTTGGCCTTCTCGGCCGAGCACACCTTATTGTTGCGCTTGCGGGCCAGGTCGAACGCCACGCGCGCGACGCGCTGGATCTCGCTGGTCGTGTAGACGTGCGTGTTGACGCCCTTGCGCTCGCCGTTCGGCAGCGTCTCGACACCACGGGGCGTACCGAAATACATGCCGCCGGTGAGCTCGCGGATGATCATGATGTCCAAGCCCTTGACGATCTCGGGTTTAAGGGTCGAGGCATCGACAAGGGCATCGAAGACCAGCGCCGGACGCAAATTCGCGAACAGCTCCATCTCCTTGCGCAGGCGCAGGAGGCCGCGCTCGGGCTTTTGCGCGAAGGGCAGCGAATCCCACTTGGGGCCGCCGACAGCACCCAGCAGCACCGCGTCCACGCCCATAGCCTCGGCCATGGTGTTGTCCGTCAGCGGCACGCCGTGCTTGTCGATGGCGCTGCCGCCCACCAGCCCTTCGGACACATCGAAGGCGACCGTGCGCTTGGCCGCGAGCCAATCGATGACGTTGCGGACCTCACCCATCACTTCGGGTCCGATCCCGTCGCCGGGCAGCATCAAGAGTTTCCGGTTCGCGGCCATAACGTTCCCTGTCGTGCGTGTTGGTGGTGAAGCGGCGGTCAGATCCGGGCGGCGGTGTGGAGCCAGGGCTGGGCCGATTTCTGCTTATTCTCGTAGCTGTCGATCTCGGCGCCCTTTTGCATCGTCAGGCCGATATCGTCCAAGCCGTTCAAGAGGCAATGCTTGCGGAACGGATCGACGTCGAACTTGATCTTGCCGCCGTCGGGACCGGTGATCTCCTGCTTCTCCAGATCGACCGTGATGATGGCGTTGGCGCCGCGCTTGGCATCGTCCATCAGGAGGTCGACCTGCTCCTTCGGCAGCTTGATGGGCAGCACGCCGTTCTTGAAGCAGTTGTTATAGAAGATGTCCGCGAACGAGGTGGAGATGACGCAGCGGATGCCAAAATCGAGCAGCGCCCAGGGCGCATGCTCGCGGCTGGAGCCGCAGCCGAAATTGTCGCCCGCGACCAGGATCTGCGCCTTGCGATAGGCCGGCTGGTTCAGGACGAATTCCGGCTTCTCCGTTCCGTCCGGATTGTAGCGGACGTCGTTGAAGACGCTCTTACCCAGGCCCGAGCGCTTGATGGTCTTCAGGAAACGCGCCGGGATGATGCGGTCGGTGTCGATGTTGGGCGTCGGCATGGGAGCGGCGACACCGGTCAGGGTGGTGAATTTCTGCATGACTCGCCCTTCCCTCAGCTCACGAATTCGCGCACGTCTGCGAAGCGGCCCTTGATCGCCGCCGCGGCCGCCATGGCCGGGCTCAGCAGATGGGTGCGCCCGCCGGGACCCTGACGGCCCTCGAAGTTGCGGTTGGAGGTCGAGGCGCAACGCTCGCCTGGCTTCAGCTTGTCGGCATTCATGGCGAGGCACATCGAGCAGCTGGGCTCGCGCCAGTCGAAGCCGGCCTCAATCAGGATGCGGTCCAAGCCCTCTTCTTCCGCCTGCTGCTTCACGAGGCCCGAACCCGGCACGACCAGTGCGCGCACGCCGGCCGCCACCTTGCGGCCCTTGGCCACCGCGGCCACGGCGCGCATGTCCTCGATGCGGCCGTTGGTGCAGGAGCCGATGAAGACCGTATCGATCTTCACATCCTGCATCGCCATGCCGGCCTTGAGGCCCATGTAAGACAACTGCCGCTCCATCGACGCACGCTTGTCCACGTCCGCGATGGTGGACGGATCGGGCACCTTGCCCGTGATCGGCACCACGTCCTCGGGGCTGGTGCCCCAGGTCAGGACGGGCGGGATCTCCGCCGCGCGCAGGGTGATTTCCTTGTCATAGACCGCACCACGATCGGAGGGCAGCGTGCGCCAATAGGCGACGGCCTGCTCCCATGCACCGCCCTTGGGCGCCATCGGGCGGCCCTTGATGTATTCGAAGGTCACATCATCCGGCGCGATCAGGCCGGCGCGCGCGCCGCCTTCGATCGACATGTTGCAGACGGTCATGCGGCCTTCCATCGAAAGCGCGCGCACGGCCTCGCCCGCGTATTCGATGACATGGCCGGTGCCGCCGGCGGTGCCGATGGTGCCGATGATGGCCAGCACCATGTCCTTGGCGCCGACGCCCGGCGACAGCGCGCCATCGACCGTGATGCGCATGTTCTTGGCCGGCTTCTGGATCAGCGTCTGCGTCGCCAGCACGTGCTCGACCTCGGAGGTACCGATGCCGAAGGCCAGCGAGCCGAACGCACCGTGGGTCGAGGTGTGGCTGTCGCCGCACACGATGGTCATACCGGGCAGGGTGAAGCCCTGCTCGGGCCCGATGATGTGGACGATGCCCTGGCGGATGTCGTCCATCCCGATGATGGGAACGCCGAACTCCGCGCAGTTCTTCTCCAGCGTCTCGATCTGCAGCGCCGATTCGGGATCGTCGATGCCCTGCGAGCGCGGCGTGGTCGGCACGTTGTGATCGGGCACGGCCAGGGTCGCGTCCGGACGGCGCACTTTGCGGCCGGCCGTGCGCAGTCCCTCGAACGCCTGCGGGCTCGTCACCTCGTGAACGAGGTGCCGGTCGACATAGATCAGGCAGGTGCCATCGTCGCGCCTGTCGACGACATGGCTGTCCCAGACTTTATCGAACAACGTGCGCGGCTTGGTCATCACGCCAATCCTTAATCCCGGTTCACAACGCAAACGACGCTAGCGGCGGTCGGTCCGCTCGCGCTTCTTCTCCTTGGGCTTCTTGTCAGCCTTCGGCTTCTTCTCGGCCTTGGCCTCGACGGCCTGCACGGCACCCTGCGGCAGAGCCTCCGCCGCGACTTCGCCCTTGGCGAAGGCTTCGGTCGCGGTCGCGGCACCTTCGCCGCTCTGCACGATGCCGATGCGCTCGGCGATACGTGCGCTCTTGCCCGTGCGGCCGCGGAGGAAATAGAGCTTCGCACGGCGCACGCGGCCACGGCGCATCACCTCGATCTCGGCGATGCGGGGGCTATAGAGCGGAAACACGCGCTCGACACCCTCGCCGTAGCTGATCTTGCGCACGGTGAACGAGGAGTTGAGGCCCGCGTTGCGGCGCGCGATGCACACGCCCTCGAACGCCTGGACGCGCTCGCGCGTGCCCTCGACGACCTTCACCTTGACCCGCAGCGTGTCGCCGGCGCGGAACTCCGGCACTCCGCGGGCGGAGGCCAGCTTCTGGACCTGCTCGTGCTCGAGCTGTTGGACGATGTTCATGGTTCAACCCTTTCCTTCGCCGGCTCGGATCGAGCCGGACTCGCGACCCTCGCGGGCCATGCTATAGCGCAGCCACAAATCGGGTCTGCGCGCCTTCGTCACTTCCTCGGCCTGGGCCTGGCGCCATGCCCGGACCCGTTCATGGTGCCCGCTCAAAAGAACGTCCGGCACCGTGCGGCCTCGCCAGTCCTGCGGCCGCGTGAAATGCGGATACTCCAGCAGGCCCGACGAAAAACTCTCTTCCTCCAGCGACTCCGCCGCGCCCAAGACGCCCGGCAACAACCGCACGCAGGCGTCCAAGAGGCACATCGCCGCGGGCTCGCCGCCCGACAGCACGAAATCGCCGACACTCACCTCTTCTATGCCGCGCGCATCGAGCACGCGCTGGTCCACACCTTCGTACCGTCCGCACAGAAGGACCGGCCCTGGCCCGTCGGCCAGCGCGCGCACGCGCGCCTGGTCGAGTGTCGCCCCGCGGGGCGACAGATAGATCACCGGTGCCTCGGACAGTCCTGCGTCCGCGCGCCGCCGTGCCACGAAATCGAGCGCGGCATCCACGACGTCGGGCCGCATCACAAGTCCTGGCCCGCCGCCGAACGGCGCATCGTCGACAGTGCCGTGTTTATTGCCCGCGAAGGCCCGGATGTCCACCGTTTCCAGGCTCCAAAGCTCGCTCGCCAACGCGCGGCCGGGCATCGACAAACCGAGCGGCCCGGGGAACATCTCCGGGAACAGCGTCAGCACGGTGGCGGTCCAGATCATCGGTCGCCTCCCTTCGTCCGCACCGCCTTGGGCGCGTCGAGGAAGCCCGGCGGCGGCTCGACCACGAGCTTCCCGGCGGACAGATCGACCACGGGGACGACGGCGTCCGTGAACGGCAGCATGACGCTGGTGGCGGAATTCTCGCCTACCTCCAGCACTTCGCCCGCGCCGAAATCGTGGACCGCGAGCACACGACCCAAGGATGCGCCGTCTTTCTTCTCGACCGGCAGGCCGACCAGATCGGAGACGTAGAACTCGTTCTCCGACTCTGTTCCCGGCAGCGCATCGCGCGCAACATAGAGCTTCGTGCCCTTGAGCGCCTCGGCCGCATCGCGGTCGGCGACGCCGGGGATGCGCGCGATGGCCTGGCCGCGCGCGGTACCCGCGAGCGAAAGCCGGAACGAACGTGCGCCGGTCTCGTCGGTGACGGGGCCGTAGGCGGCGATCGCCTCGGGCTCGACCGTGAACGTCTTGATGCGCACGGCGCCTCTTACGCCATGCGCACCCGAGATCACGCCCAGGCAAACCATCTTCGCGCGCTCCGTCATCTCGCCCCTTGCTTAGGCCTTGGCCTCGGCAGGCGCTTCGGCCGGAGCCTCGGCAGCCGGCGCAGCGACCGGCGCGGCAGCAGCGGCTTCCGCCGCGGCCTTGGCGTCAGCGGCGGCCTTCAGACGCTCCTGCGCCTTGGCCTTCGGCAGATGTGCCTTGCTGGTCTTGGTAATCACGGGCTTCTCGCCCAGGCCAAGCGCGTGCAGGAACAGCGCGACGCGGTCGCTCGGCAAAGCACCGACGCCCAGCCAATGCTTGGCGCGGTCGGTGTCGAGGATGACGCGCTGCGGATTGTCCTTCGCTAGCATCGGGTTGTAGGTGCCGATCTTCTCGATGAAGCGGCCGTCGCGCGGGCTGCGCGAATCGGCCACGACGATGCGGTAGAAGGGGCGCTTCTTGGCGCCGATTCGGGTCATGCGGATTTTGAGCGACATGTCTTTGTAGTTCTCCTGTTTCTCGCGTTGTCTTTGGTGTCTCTGACGTTCGGTTGGTTCGATAAAAATCTCAGCGCATAGGGAAGCCGGGCGGACGTCCGCCGCCCATGCCGGGCAAGCCGGAGCGCATCAGCCCTTTCTGCCCGAGCTTGGTCACACGCTTCATCATCTTCTGCGTCTCGAAGAACTGCTTGAGCAGGCGGTTCACCTCCTGCACGGAGGTGCCGGAGCCGGTCGCGATGCGCTGGCGGCGCGAGGCCTTGATGATCTCGGGCCGTTTGCGCTCGCCCTTGGTCATCGAGGAGATGATGGCCTCGTGGCGCTTCAGCATGTTCTCGTCGACGTTGGCCTGTGCCAGCTGCTTCTTCACCTTGGCGACGCCGGGCAGCATGCCGAGCAGGCCTTCGAGCCCGCCCATCTTGCGCATCTGGCGCAGCTGCTTCGCCATATCTTCCAGGTCGAACTGGCCTTTTTCGATCTTGGCGGCCAGACGCTTGGCGTCCTCTTCCTCGATCGTCTCGGCCGCCTTCTCGACCAAGCTGACCACGTCGCCCATGCCGAGGATGCGGCCGGCGATGCGGTCGGGATGGAAAGCTTCCAGCGCGTCCAGCTTTTCGCCCGAGCCGATCAGCTTGATCGGGCAGCCGGTGACGCTGCGCATGGAGAGAGCCGCGCCGCCGCGCGCGTCGCCGTCGACGCGGGTCAGCACGATGCCCGTGAGGTTGAGGCGCGCGTGGAAACTCTGCGCGACGTTGACCGCGTCCTGGCCGGTCATGGCGTCGGCGACCAGCAGCGTCTCGACCGGCTTGGTGGCCGCATGGACCGCTTCGGCCTCCGCCATCATCTCGTCGTCGACATGCAGGCGGCCGGCACTGTCCAGCAGCACGACGTCATAGGCTTCGAGCAGGCCGGTCTGGATCGCGCGCTTGGCGATGGCCACCGGCGGCTCGCCCGGTACGATCGGCAGCGTCGCCACGTTGGCCTGCACGCCGAGCACGGCCAGCTGCTCTTGCGCGGCCGGGCGGCGCACGTCGAGCGAGGCCATCAGCACTTTCTTCTTCTGGCGCTGGCTCAGCCATAGGCCGAGCTTGGCCGTCGAGGTCGTCTTGCCCGAACCCTGCAGGCCAACCATGAGGATCGGCACCGGCGGGTTGGCGGCCAGGTTGATGGGCACGCTGGCGCCACCCAGCATCTCGACCAGATGGTCGTGGACGATCTTGATGACCATCTGGCCGGGTGTGACGCTTTTCAGAACGTCCTGACCCACGGCCTTCTCGCGCACGGCGGCCAGGAAGTCCTTGACCACCGGCAAGGCAACGTCGGCTTCGAGCAGCGCCACGCGCACCTCGCGCAGCGCCGTGTCCACGTCGCCCTCGCTCAGGGCGCCGCGCCGCGTCAGCTTATCGAACACCGCGCCAAGGCGCGTGGACAGGTTCTCGAACATGGTCCTGCGTCAGCCGTTCAAAACGCCCAAAACGCCGTAACGCCAGTGCGCGAAACTCGCGGACTGGCGGACCCCGATCGGAGCAAAGCGCCGAAATTGCTTTGGGCGGCGGGAATTTAGGAGGGTGGCCCGGGGGTGTCAACCGGACGGAGGCCGTCCAGGCAGAACCCTAGCTGGGGTTGCAAGCCCCGACCGAGCCGGGGCCGCAGCGCTTGCCGTCGGACCAGATGGCCCCGATGAAGGAGGTCCCCTCCAGGGTGGCGCCGGTCAAATCGGCCTTTTTCAGCGAGGTTCCACCCAGATTGGCGCCCGAAAGGTTGGCTCCGGCCAATCGAGCACCCGTCAGGTCCGCGCCCGACAAGTCGGCCCCCGTCAGGTCCGCGCCTGACAGGTCGGCCCCGGCCAGATTGGCTTGCACCATGGTCGTGCCGGCCAGGTCGGCCTTGCTGAGGTCGGCCTTGCTGAGGTCGACCTTGTCGAGCACGGACAGGCGAATGCGCGCTTCGGACATGCGGGCGCCGGGTGCGCGGCTGGTCAGAAGCGTCACACGTTCCATGTCGGCGCGAGCGAAGCTGGCGCCGGAGAGATTAGCGCCGGAGAACGCCCCGCCACGCAGCTTGGCGTCGTCCATCACGGCGCCCGTGAGATCGGAATCGTAGAAGCTGGCGGAGAACATCTCGGCACGGCGGAAATCGGCATGCGTAAGGTTGGCGCGCGTGAAGACGCTGTCCTGCAATCGCGCGCCCGCCAGATGGGCGCTCGCCAGATCGGCGCCGGTCTTGTCGCATTTGCGCCAATCGACGCCGTCCGCCGCGGCATCCTTGCAAGCCGCGAAGGACGGCGCGGCGGTCAGGGCGAGCAGAGCAGCAGCGATCAAAGCAACGCGCATGTCACTCCTCCTTTAGGCAGCGGCCGACGGAACCGGTCGCGCAGATGCTGCCGTCGGTCCAGCGCGCGCGCACGAGCACGGCGTCGTTCAGCCTTGCGCCATCCAGCTTGGCGTCCTTCAGATCGGCGCGCATAAGGGTGGCGCCGGGCAGGTTCGTGCCGTCGAGCGACGCATCCGTGAGCACCGCATCGGTGAAATCCGCGCCGCCCATGAAAGCCGCGGAAAGATTGGCTTTTCGTAGGCTTGCGGATTTGAAGCTGGTGTTCTGCATGGTCGCACCGCTCAGATCCGCTCCCACCAGATCGGCGCCGCTCAGATTGGCGCCGGCCATCTTGGCGTGCTTGAAGTTGGCGTCCGCCAGTTGCGCACCGGCTAAGGACGCGCGCGACTTCAGACACAGATTCCAATCGACGTTGGGTGCCGGCGGGTCGTCGCAACCGGCATACGCAGGCGCGGCGGCAAACGCCAAGGCCAAAAGAACCAAGGCGAGACCACGCCGGAACATCGCGTTATTGGATTGGGGCGTCGGACGACGAACGGCGATGACGGTGATAGTGACGGCGCGCCTTGGCGCGGTTGCCGCACACCTTCATCTCGCACCAACGCCGCGTACGGTTCTTGGTCTGATCGAGGAACAGCCAGCCGCACCGGTCGCCGCCGCATTCGCGCACGCGCGGCAATTCCGTGCCGGTCAACAACTCCGCCGCCGAGCGTGCGATGGGCCACAGCATGGAATCCAGCGCTTCGGCGCCGTCCTGCCAACGCCAGACGAAGCCGTCGCCCGTCTGCACGATGCTGCCATGCTCGACCGCGCGGGCCAGCGCCGCATAGACGACCGCAAGGTCGGTCGGGCTGGCGGTGCGGCCGTGGGCTACGTCGACGAAGACGCGATGGGCGGCGTCGCGCAATTCGCGCGCGCGAGTCACCGTGCGTTCGGTCTCGGAACCACGCCGCGCCGCTTTTTCCATGAGCGATTGGCCAACCCGGTCGTCGACCAGGTTCGCGCGCGCGGCCCAAGCCACCAGGTCGGCATAATCGACCAGATGGTCGCGCTCGCTGGCCGAGCCACGGCCGCTGATCGTGTTGGCAAAGTCGAGGACCAGCCGGCCCCCGAGAAATTTCGCGCCTGATGCCCTGACGGTTTCAATGGTCATGGATGGTTAGATTAACCATCAAATCCTCATTTGCAAGTCAGAATTCCGGCATGATCAAGCTCCGGAAAAGATTCCGGTGATTCAAAGACTTCCAGGATGAACCGGAGAGTTTAGGGACGAAAATGCTTGCTCAGCGCCAGGCCCTGGCGCTGGTAGGACGAGCCAATGGAGGGGCCGTAGAGCTTCTCCGGCACGGCCAGCAGCCGCTCGAACACCAGACGGCCGACGATCTGCGCATCTTCCAACAAGAACGGCACGTCATGGGAGCGCACTTCGAGCACGCCCTTGGCGCGCCCTTGCCCGTCCTCGGAATAACCGAAGCCGGGATCGAAGAAGCCGGCATAGTGGACGCGGAATTCGCCCACCAGCGTGTCGTAGGCCACCATCTCGGCCGCGTGGTCGGGCGGCACGCTGACCGTTTCCTTCGACGCCAGGATGTAGAACTCGTTGGGGTCAAGGATCAGGTCGCGCCGTGCGGTCGCGTGGATGCGCTCCCAATACTCGTCGATCGGGTAATGCGCGATGCGGTCGAAATCGATCACGTCCGTATGTTTCTTCGCACGGTAGCCGACCAGCCCGTTATCGTTCTCGCCCGATAGGTCGACCGACATGGGCACCGAGCCCTTGCCCAGCGCCTCGCGGTCGATCTCCACGTCCAAGAGCTTGGCCTCATCCATCAGCCGTTCCAGCGCCGCCTTGCTGGCGACCGGCGCGCCGCGGCGCAGGCGCAGCTGGTTGAGGCGCGAGCCCGTGCGCACCACGACGCTGAACGCGCAGGGCGAGATCTCGGCATAGAGCGGGCCGCGATAGCCGCGCCGGATACGCTCGAACTCGACCGCATTGTCGGTGATCACGCGCGTGAAGATATTGAGCCGGCCTGTCGAGCTTTTCGGATTGCAAAGGCCGGAGATGTCGCTCTTGAGCTGCAGATGCTCCTGCAGTGGCACGATGTAGACGTTGCCGCGCTCCAAGATCGCGCCCTCGGTCAGGTCAATGCGCGTGGCGCCGAGCTGATCCAGCTTCTGCTGCACGGTCGCATTGGGGCCGGGCAGGAAGCTCGAGCGCACGCGATAGGCGACATCGCCCAGGCGCAGATCGACGCTGGCGGGCTGAATCTGGGCATCCGTGATCTCGGCAGCCGCGCGCAGGTCGCCCACGCGCGCCAATTGACGGATCGCCTGGAACGGCAGGATGCCGGTGGTGTGCTGGGCCGCCTGATCGGGCGGAAACAGGGTGCTGGAGGCTTGAGCCATCGGATTCGGACGATACCAAATGCCGTTGGTTTGACAACGCGTTGAGGGCACAGGGTTGTCCCCAGCGACCGAAGCGCGCAAGCGTTGGCGCAGAAGGTACTTCACCGGGTTATCCCCACTTTTATCAACGAACGACGGCAACAATGCGGGGATAAGACCCACGAATTCGGCACGCGGGCTTCCTTGTCAGCGGCCCCAGAACGGCATTATCTATAACCCCCTATCATTTGATTGCCGTTCATTTTCCCGCGAGGACAAGACCATGGCCCATGCGCTGCTCGAAGGCTCCTTCGTCGCTTTGCTCACCCCGTTCAACCAGGACGAGTCGGTCGACTATGACGGGTTCCGCACGCTGCTCGAGTTTCAGCACGCGCACGGCTCGAGCGCGGTCCTGTTGATGGGCTCGACGGGCGAGGCCTCGATGCTGACGCCCGAGGAGAAGGCCGGGATCGTTTCGCGCACGCTGAAGATGCGCCAGGGCAAGATGCAGCTCTGGTACGGCTGCACGGGCAACAACACGGCGTCCTCGATTAAGCAGGTGAAGCACGCATCGGCCGAAGGCGCCGACGGCGTGGTCATTACCATCCCCTCCTACGTCGTGCCGTCGGAAGAAGAGTCCGTCCGCTTCTTCCTGGACGTGGCCGATGCCTCGACCATTCCCGTCGGCGTCTACAACAACCCGACGCGCGTCAAGACGGATCTTTCGGCCGCCGCCATGACACGCATCGCCGACCATCCGAACATCGTGCTGCTGAAGGAAGCGACCTCGCGCGGCGACCAGATCGCGCGCATCGCCGCGGCCAAAAAGCACCTTTCCATCATGTGCTGCGATTCGCCGAACCTGGGTCTGACCATGCAGGTCATGTCGCTGGGCGGCCACGGCACGGCCAACATGGGCGGCAACATCATCCCGCGCGAGATGGCCACCATCTCGACGCCGTGGAAGTCGATGCAGGACGTCCAGGCCTTCCGCGAGACCTATCTGCGCGTCCTGCCGCTGTTGCACTTCCACTATTCGGCGATCAACCCGGTCGCGGTGAAGTCGCTGGCGCGCGCGCTCGGCCTGCCCGCCGGTCCGTTCCGCAAGCCGCTGCTCGGCCTGCCCGAGGACAAGCTGAAGGCGGGCATCGAGATCGTGCGCGAGCTCGGCATCGCCAAGCAGTACGGCTACAGCCTGGACGGCAAGGGCCGCATCATCTCCGTGCCGCGCCGCACCGCCGCCGAATAGATCACCGGGCAGCGTTTCGCCGCTGCCCCCGCCTCACCCGACCCTCTCCACCCCCAAGGGTGGAGAGGGTTTTATTTTGCCCGATGCTACGGCCTTCTCCCTCTCCGCCCGACTTCGGGGGGAGAGGGTCGGGGTGAGGTGGGCAATTCCCTTGGACTCCTACTTCGGGGAGGCCATATAAACCCCGTCATGACAGCGCTTCCGTTCATCAAGATGCACGGGCTCGGCAACGACTTCGTCGTGCTGGACGCGCGGCAGCGCGCGCTGGCGCTGACCGACCGCCAGGCGCTGGCGATCGCCGACCGGCGCACGGGCGTGGGCTGCGACCAGATCATCACCGTAGGTGCTGCGCGTGCTGCAGGCGCCGACGCCTTCATGCGCATCCAGAACGCGGACGGCGGCGAGGTCGAGGCTTGCGGCAATGCGACGCGCTGCGTGGCCGACATGTTGATGCGCGAACGCGGCACCGACCGCGCCGTGATCGAGACGGTCGTAGGCCTCTTGCCCGCGACGCGCGCATCGGGCGGCCGTATCGCGGTCGACATGGGCCCCGCGCGGCTCGACTGGCGCGAGATTCCCCTGGCCGAAGCGTGCGACACACTGCGCCTTCCCATCACCCATGGCACGCTGAAGGAACCTGTCGGCGTCAACATGGGCAACCCGCACGCGGTCTTCATCGTGCCGGACGCCGAGGCTGTGCCGGTCGCGGACGCAGGCCCCGTGCTGGAGCATCACAAACTGTTCCCCCAGCGCGCGAACATCGAATTCGTTCAGGTGCTGGACCGTGGCCGCTTGCGCATGCGCGTGTGGGAGCGCGGCGTCGGCATCACCCAGGCCTGCGGCTCGGGCGCTTGCGCCGCCGCCGTCGCCGCGATCCGCCGTGGCCTGACCGAGCGCAAGGTGCAGGTCGTGCTCGACGGGGGCACGCTGGAGCTGGAGTGGCGCGAGGACGGTCATGTCGTCATGACCGGTCCGGTCGCCACCAGCTTTACCGGCGAATTGCCGGCGAGCCTTTTGGACAACGCACGCGCGGAGCGCGCGGCATGAGCGGCCCCGAGATCGTCACCTTCGGCTGCCGCCTGAACACCTACGAATCGGAAGTGATCCGCACGCTGGCGCATGGCCAGGACGACACGGTTGTCGTGAACACCTGCGCCGTCACGGCGGAGGCCGAGCGTCAGGCGCGCCAGACGATCCGCAAGCTGCGGCGCGAGCGGCCCGACGCGCGCATCATCGTGACCGGCTGCGCCGCGCAGATCGATCCCGCGCGCTTCGCCGCCATGCCCGAGGTGGATCGTGTCGTCGGCAACGCCGAGAAGATGGAAGCGCGCAGCTACGCCCACGATGACAGTGGCCGCATCGCCGTGGCCGACATCATGGCGGTGAAGGAAAGCGCAGGCCATCTGCTCGACGGGTTCGGTGCGCGCACGCGCGCCTTCGTCGAGGTGCAGAACGGCTGCGATCACCGCTGCACCTTCTGCATCATCCCCTATGGCCGCGGTCCCAGCCGCTCGGTGCCCATGGGCCGCATCGCCGAACAGGTGCGCGCTCTCGCGGCGTCGGGCGTGCGCGAGGTGGTTCTGACCGGAGTCGACCTGACCTCCTATGGCGCGGACCTGCCGGGCACACCTTCGCTCGGCCAGATGGTGCGCCGGTTGTTGTCCGCGGTGCCCGAACTGGAGCGGCTGCGCCTGTCCTCCCTCGACATGGTCGAGATCGACGAGGAGCTGGTGCGCCTGATCGCCGAGGAAAAGCGCATCGCGCCGCATCTGCATCTATCACTGCAGGCGGGCGACGACCTGATCCTGAAGCGCATGAAGCGCCGGCATGGGCGCGACGACGCGATCCGCTTTTGCGACCGCATCCGCGCCGCGCGGCCGGAGATCGCCTTCGGCGCCGACTTCATCGCGGGCTTCCCGACCGAGACCGAGGCCATGTTCGCGAACACGTTGGCCCTCGTCGAGGAATGCGGCCTGTCCTATCTCCACGTCTTCCCCTACTCGGCGCGCAAGGGCACGCCGGCCGCCAAGATGCCGCAGGTGGCCAAGCCGGTGCGCATGGAACGCGCACGCCGGTTGCGCGAAGCAGGCGCTGCCTCGTTGGAACGCCATCTTAGTCGCCGCGTGGGCAGCGAGGCGCGCGTGCTGGTGGAAAGCGGACGCTTCGGCCGCGACGCCGATTACGCGCCCGTATGGCTCGACCGCGATGCGCCGGTGGGCGCCATCGCCTCGGCGCGCGTCGCGCGCGCCGAGGGCGGCGAGCTTCACGCCCATCTCGCGTAATTCTCCATGGCAAACGACGGCGAGAAACGCGGCTTCTTCGGCCGCCTGAAGGCGGGGCTCAGCCGTTCGTCCTCGCGCCTGACGCAGGGCATCACCGGCATCTTCACCGGCCGCAAGCTCGACCAGGCCATGCTGGACGAGCTGGAGGAGTTGCTGATCGCAGCCGATCTCGGGCCCGCCACCGCCGCCAAGGTGGTGAAGGAGTTCGGCCGCACCCGCTTTGGCAAGGACATCGCGGAAACCGAGGTGCGCGAGGCGCTGGCCGAGGAGATCGCCAAGATCCTGGCGCCGGTCGCCGTGCCCCTCTCCATTGATCCCGCGCGCAAACCCCATGTCGTTCTGGTGGTGGGCGTGAACGGCACCGGCAAGACGACCACCATCGGCAAGCTGGCCAAGCAGATGCGCGACGATGGCCGCTCCGTGATGCTGTGCGCGGGCGACACGTTCCGTGCCGCCGCTATCGACCAATTAAAGGTCTGGGGCGAGCGCACGGGTGCTGCCGTGATCGCGCGCGAACCGGGTGCCAACGCGGCGGGCCTGGTCTACGACGCCCTCGCCGAGGCCAAGGCCAAAGGTGCGGATGTGCTGATCATCGACACGGCCGGGCGGCTCCACAACAAGGCCGACCTGATGGCCGAGTTGGACAAGGTGATCCGCGTCATCCGCAAGCTCGACCCGGACGCGCCGCACTCGACCCTGCTGACGATCGATGCCACCACGGGCCAGAACGCCCATGCGCAAGTGGAGATTTTTCAGAAGACCGCGCCCATCACGGGTCTGGTCGTCACCAAGCTGGACGGCTCCGCGCGCGGCGGTGTCCTCGTGGCGCTCGCCGACCGCTTCAAGATGCCGGTGAACGCCATCGGCGTCGGCGAAGGCGTCGAAGATCTGCGCCCCTTCGATCCGAAGGATTTCGCACGCGGGCTGATGGGGCTGGAGAACTAGTCCGTAGATTAGGTGAACTCATGCTTCGACAATCTCAGCATGAGGACTTTTTCTATCACTCCTCACCCTGAGCCCGTCGAAGGGTGAGCCTTCTCATCCGTGCATCTTCGCGCCCTTGGTGACCTTGTCGACGGTCTTCTTGTCGTCGCGCAGCGCCAGCCCCACCACTTTCATCGCGTCTGGCGCATATTGCTTCACCGTCGCACGGTTGGCCTCGTCGTGCCCGGTCTTGAACATGTCCTCAATATAAAGCGATAGGCGCACGCCCCGCTCCATGGCGCGGCGGTAGATCGCGGCGATGGCCGGCGCATCGGCGCTCAAGACGATCACCGGCTGGATCAGGAGCGGATTGTAGCTGTTGCCCACCGCATCCTCGTACGCCGCACCGATGATGCCGGGATTGGCGCCCGCAATGCCGCCCACCAGAAAAGCAGTGACGTTCAGCTTCTGCCAGACGGCCAGGTCTTCACGCAGCACGACGGCGATCTTGGTGTCGAATATGGGCGCATCGGTCATGTGTGATCCCGCCACGAATGCTTCGGCGCGTATCCGAGCAACCGCTTCGCCTTGCCGTGGTCGAACAGCGTCTCGTGCGCGCCGAGCGCGCGCGTGATCTTCACACCCGGATAGATCTCGGCCAGCAGATCCTTCGCCGGAATCTCCTTGGCCGTATCGGCGGCGGAGATGATGAAGCTGTCGGCGCCTTTCACATCTGCTTCGAGCGCGAGACGGCAGGCTTGCGCCACGTCGCGCGTGTCGACATAGGCCCAGAGCGAGGCCTTGCGGTCGTGCGGGTCGCGCGCCAACGCCGGAAAGGCGCGATAGTCGTCCGTGTCGTTCACGTGGCAAAGGCGAAGGGCGGCGAACGACGTGCCGGGATTCCAGCGCGCCATTTGTCGGATCTCTTCCTCGCCCAGAACCTTGGTCAGTGCGTAGCCCGTCTCTGCGCGCAACGGATGCGCCTCGGTCACCGGCGCGAAGTCGGGCGGGATGCGCAAGAAGGGCACGCCGTGCACGGTTTCGCTCGACGCCCACACGACGCGCGGCAGGCCGAGCAAGGTCGCCGCTGAGAAGACGTTATGCGCCGTCAGCATGTTGGTGCGATACGTCACGGCCTCCGGCGCCGAACCCTGGTCCGGAATGGCCGCCAGATGGATGACGGCATCGGCCATGGTGAAGGGACGGCGCCGCTCGATGATGCCGGCGGCCGCCTTCAGCGCGTCAACCGCCTGGCCGAAATCCTCCAGGTTCACTTTCAGGAACGGGCAGATGCGCTCGGGCGGCGCCACCACGTCCACGTTCAGGACGCGGTAACCGTGATCCACCAATTCCCGCACCACGGCGCGGCCCGCCTTGCCGCTGCCGCCGGTCACGACGACGTTCTTCATGCACGCCCCATCCGAGCCATACCCCGGCAACAAACATTTTCGGTAAAGTTCAAGGAGCCAGCCGAGCGATCGCAAGTAAAGTATCAATAAACTTGGTTTAATCCCATCGATCCCACTTTACCGGAGCATACTGAACCCATCTCCGCATCACTCATCCGCCAGGCATAGAGGGAGGCCAGCCGTGCATGATCTTGTGATTCGAAATGCGCGAATCTGCGATGGAAGCGGGGCGCCCACCTATAAGGGTAACGTGGCCACCTCCGGTGGGCGCATCGTGGAGGTGGGTCAGGTTACGGCGGGCGGGAAAAAGGAGTTCGACGCAAAAGGTCTGGTTCTGGCTCCCGGCATCATCGACCCGCACACCCATTTCGACGCCCAGATCACCTGGGACCCCACGGCCCAACCCTCCGTCGGCCTGGGCGTAACTACCGTGGTCATGGGTAATTGCGGCTTCACCATCGTGCCGTGCCGGGAGAAGGACCGAGACCTGATCCTGCGCAACCTGACCCAAGTGGAAGGAATGTCACTCGACGCGCTGCGCCAGGGCACGCGCTGGGAGTTTGAAACGCTGGCTGACTACTTAGGTTTCCTGGAGAGACGGGGCGTCGTGCCGAACATCGCCGTCTATAGCGGCCATTCCGCCATCCGCACCTACGTCATGGGCGCGGATGCCGCCAGGCGCGCGGCTACCCCGGACGAAATCGAGCGGATGAAGACCGTGCTACGCGCCGACATGGCGGCTGGCGCCATCGGCTTCTCCACCTCGCGCCATGAAGGGCATAACGGCGACGGCGGCATACCCATGCCGTCACGCCTGGCGGAATGGGACGAGCTTCTGGAACTGGTCAGCGTGTTGCGCGAGGCCCGGCACGGCCATTCCATGATGATCAAGAGCGGCAAGGACACGATCGACCGCATCGAGGAGTGGGCCACTGTTAGTGGACGGCCTGTCTTCATCTCCGCCCTTGTGCATGATCCGGCCAATCCTCAGCGTGTCTTCCGCGAGATGTCCCAGATCGCCGCAGCACAAGACCGCGGCCGGCGCCTATACGGCATGGTCCATTCCCTACCCATCTCCATGGACTTCACATTGACCTCGGCATACCCGTTCGAGTTACTGGCCTCCTGGAATCCCGCTATCCCACTATACAAGGACAAGGCGGCGGTGAAGCGGCTCTACCGCGATCCCACCTTCCGCGCCACCGTGCGCAAAGAGTTAGACGAAGGCGCGATGGAGCGCGAGTACAGCATCGACTGGAGCCAGATGTTCGTGATCAAGGCCGCCGAAGCGCGCCACAGGGGCCATGAGGGCAAGACAGTGGCCGAACTGGCAGCGGCGGCCGGTGCCGATCCGTTCGAATGGTTTCTCGACTTCGGGGTCGAGGAGGATTGCGAGACTCAATTCCTGGTCCACGTCCTCAATGCCGAAGAAAAGAGCGTGGCGAAACTGCTGAAGGACCCCTACGGGGCGATCGCACTTTCCGATGCGGGAGCGCACTTGACCCTCCTGTGCGACGCGGGCTTCGCCCTTCAGGTTCTGAGCCGGTGGGTGCGCGAACTGCGCGTCTTCACACTGGAGGAAGCAATCCGGAAATTGACCGCCACGCCCGCCGCCATGTTCGGCATCAAAGAGCGTGGCCTGATCGCGCCGGGCTATTGGGCGGATTTGTTCCTGTTCGACCCCAAAACGGTCGGCGTCGGTGGCAAGCGGCGCGTGAGTGACTTGCCCGGTGGCGGAGCGCGGTTGACCGTCGATCCGATGGGCGTCCATGGCGTGTGGATCAACGGCACCCATGTCGTGGACGAGCGCGGCTATCTTGGCCAGGTGCCGAACGCGGGCCATGTCCTGCGCGAGTTCGCGGCCTAAGGCTCTCGCCCACGCTCTGGACAAGCCGCCACCGCGCGCCCACCATCGCGCCCCTTCGCCGGACGCCCGGCGCGGCAACTCCCGCGGAGCTTCATGGTTCTTCAAGCGTCCGTCGTCGGCATCGTCCTGGTGGCGGCTGTCGTCCATGCGACGTGGAACGCGCTGGCCAAGGCCGCGCACGACAAGCTGCATATGTATTTGGTGTCGAACGTGGTGCCCGGCCTGATTGGCGGCGTGGCGCTCTTGTTCCTGCCGCCGCCCGACCGTTCGGCCTGGCTGATCCTGGCCATCTCCGGGCCGATGCAGGTGGTCTACACCGCGCTTCTGTTCGGCGCCTACCGGATCGGCGACTTGAGCCAAGTCTATCCGATCATCCGCGGCCTCTCGCCCATGTTCGTGGCGCTGGGCGCCTTGGTCTTCGCGGGCGAGGCGCTGTCGCATCAGCAGTATGTCGGCATCGTCATCGTCTGCGTGGGCATGGCGTCACTCGCCTTCGGCCACCGAAGGTCGGACAGGAGGTTCGACTGGCGTCCGCTGGCCTATTGCGTGCTTTGCGCCGCGATGATCGCGACCTACACGGTCATGGACGGCATCGGTGTGCGCCGATCGGGCAGCCCCGTCGCCTATGCTTGCTGGCTGTTCGTGGCCTACGGCGTCGGCGCCTGCGTCTGCTATCCGTTCCTGTCGCGCTGGCGCGTGCCGGTGCAGGTGGCGCGGCGCACGGGCCGCGCGATATTGGTGGGCGTTGGCGTGGTGACGGCCTACGGCCTGGTCATTTATGCCTTGAGTCTGGGTGCGATGGCGCCCATATCAGCCCTGCGCGAAACCAGCGTCTTCATGGCGGCCGTGATCGGCGCGGTCTTCCTGAACGAGCCTTTCGGGCGGCGGCGCATCGTGGCCGCCGCCATCGTCACCGTCGGTCTGATCGTCCTCAACGTTCCGTTTTTCGAATGACCCCGCGCAAAGCCTCACCGCAAATAAAACTCCTGATCGACGCAGGGCCGCTACTGGTCTTTTTCGCCGTCGTCCTATGGAAAGGGCTTCTGCCGGCGACCGCCGTGCTGATGGTCGCGACACTGGTCGCGTTGATCGCGTCCTATGCCATCGAGCGGCGCGTCGCGCTGATGCCCTTGGTGACCGCCGGATTCGTCGGTGTGTTCGGCGGCCTCAGCCTGTGGCTGCACGACTCGTATTATCTCAAGTTAAAGCCGACCATCGTGTATCTGCTCTTCGCCGCGGCGTTACTCGGCGGCCAGGCATTCGGCCGGTCATTACTGAAGCCCCTATTTCAGATGGCTTACCGCCTCACGGACGAGGGCTGGCGTATCCTGACATTACGTTGGGGCTTCTTCTTCATCGCCATGGCCGCCTTTAACGAAATCGCCCGGCACAACCTTTCGGACGATTGGTGGGCGGCGGTCAAAACATTCGGCTTCTTGTCGCTGACCATGCTTTTCGCGGTCGCGCAGATTCGGCTTCTTCAGAAATACGCTTTGCCTGAGGAGCCTAAGTCGTCTTGAGATAGTTCGCGCTTTCGCCCGGCGGATTGCCGCGCGGCGCGAAGTCGGTCTGTCCGCGCAATTCGTTGTGATGGATCAACGCCCAGCGCACGGTCGGGAAGGCCAGATCGTCCCACGGGATTTCGTCCCAGTGGAAAAGCTCCGCCTCCAGCGTCTCAGGCCCCGGCTGCAACTCCGCCGAAGGCAGGCGCGCGCGATAGATGAGCTGCACCTGACTCAGCCGCGGGATTGTGTAGACGGCCAGCAGATGGTCGATCGCGATCTCGACGCCGGCCTCCTCGCGCGCTTCGCGGCAGGCGCCCGCCGCGGTCGTCTCGTGCAGCTCCAGATAGCCCGCGGGAAAGACCCAGAACCCCTTGCGCGGGTTGATGGCGCGGCGGCAGAGGAGGATGCGCTCCTCCCAGGTGCAGACGGCACCCACCACGATCTTCGGATTGTCGTATTCGACATAGCCGCAATCGGGGCAGACGAGACGCTCATGCGTGTCGCCGTCGGGAATTGTCTTGAGCCAAGAATCCTTGGCGGGGCCGGGACCTGACATAAAGACGAATTTGGCCCCGCGCGCCCCGCGCGGCAAGACCGCCGGGAATTAACCGAGCGTCGCCTCGAGCTTGCCCAGGAGCCAACGCGTGCCCTCTTCCCGGCTGCCGGCGTCGTCGTAACCGTCCAGGAACACACCCTGCTCGGTCAGGACCAGATGCGTGCCCGAACCCTTGGGCTTGAACTCGATCGTGGCGAGAGAAACCGAGATGCGCTTGTCGCCGAGATGCATGTCGTAGCTGTAGACGATGCGCTCGTTGGGCACGATGTCCCAGTAATAGGCATCGAAGGAATGGGGCTCGCCGCCCTTGGGGCCACCGCTCGAACGCTCGCGCCCACCGACACGGAAATCCATCGAACGTTCGTGCCGGTCCCATTCGTCGGGGCCTCCGAACCACTTGTCCTTTTCCTTCTGGTCGGCAAATGCCTTGAACACGCGCGCGGGCGCGGCGGCGAAGTCGCGTTCGATGGTGAAGGTCGCGTGCTGGGCGGACCGCTTGGTCATGGTTTCCTCCGTCATTTCTTTATGAGCATCTCGGCCTTTCCTTCCGTTTCGGCCAGGTATTGGCCGAGACGATCGAAGCGCCGTTCCCACTGGGCCCGCCGCCCGGCCACCCAATGTTCGATGCTCTTGAGCGCCTTGGGCTCGACGCGGCAGGTGCGCACCCGTCCGGTCTTCTCGGTTCGGACCAGGCCGCTCGATTCCAGCACTTGGAGATGCTGGATCACCGCGGGCAGCGTCATGTCGAACGGCTTAGCCAGATCGCTGACCGAAGCCGGTCCGCGCGCCAGCCGCTCCACCATCGCCCGCCGGGCCGGATCGGCCAGAGCCTGGAAGATCCGGTCGAGGGGTGCCGATTGGTTAAGCATTTACTTAAGTATCACGACAGGCGCAAGGGCGCAAGCGGATCGCTGTTTTTCTAGGAGCTAACCCGCGAAGCGCGGTTCGGGCAGGCCGGTGACGCCGGGCGCGAACGCGAAGATCGCGCCGGCCAAAGGCTCCTTCGCGAGCTGGGCCTCATCGAGCCCGTCGCGCGCGGAGGTGACATAGAGCGTGCGCAAGTCCGCGCCGCCGAAGCTGCAGCTCGTGGGCTTGGTGACCGGCAGCATGACCGTACGGTCGATGCGCCCATCAGGCGCATAGCGCACGATGCGCGAGCCGCCCCAGTTGACGCTCCAGATGAAACCCTCGGCGTCCACCGTCAGCCCGTCGGGATAGCCGGTCTCTTCCGGCACATCCGCCAGCGTTCGGCGGTTCGCGATCGCGCCCGTCGCCAGATCGTAGTCATAGGCCCAGACGCATTGGGCGCGCGTGTCGGTGTAGTACATGGTGCGGTCATCCGGCGACCAGCCGATGCCGTTGGAGGTGCGGATGCCCGTCTCCATCTTGCGCAGCGAAAGATCGGGATCGAGCCGGTAGAGCGAGCCTAACGGCTTACGCGGCAAACCGGCGAAATGCATGGAGCCCGCGAAGAAGCGGCCGCGCCGGTCGCATTTGCCGTCGTTGAAGCGATTCTCGGACCCGGCCTCGGGTTCCGCGAGCACGCGCGTCTCGCCGGTCGCGAAGTCGAGCGTGTAGAAACCCCGGCGCAGCGCCAGGATCGCGCCGCCCCTCTCGCGCAGCGCGAACGAGCCGATCAGGTCCGGCACCGGCCAGCTTTTCGTCCCACCCGTGGCGGGATCGAAACGCTTCATGGCCGGCTCCATGCTGTCGACCCAATAGAGAGCCTGCTCGCGCGGGCACCAGACCGGTCCCTCGCCGAGCTTTGCCTTCGCATCCAAGGCCACGCGAATCTCGACCATGCCCTCCTTCTAGCCCATGCGCCGCGCGGGCAGAAGCGTTGCGGTTTTGCCGGTCGCCGGAGGGAAACCGATATGCTTTGATCCCGCGCGATGTCGTCCAGCCCCCTTTCCTCCTCCGAACGGATCCTCGCCAACGCCGGCATGGCAGCCTCCATCATCCTGTGGGGCTCGATGTTCCCGGCGTTGCAGGTGTTGCTGCGCGAGTGGGACCCAATCACGCTCACGGCCACGCGCATCTCGCTCGGCGGCCTCGTGATGTTGGTGTTCCTGGCCTGGCGCGAAGGGCTGGGCGCGTTCCGAAACCTGCCTTGGGGCATGCTGTGGATCGTCGGTGGCGTCTGCATGACGGGCTACACCAGCTTCATGACCATCGGCATCTCGCTGTCGGGCGCGATCTCCGGCGCGCTGATCAGCGCGTTGAGCCCCGTCTTGGCCTCCCTCGTCGCGAGCCTGGTCTATGGCGAGAGGCTGGCGCGCGCGACGCGCTGGGCCGCGGGCGCGGCCACCGTCGGCGGCGTGCTGGTCGCGCTGGGCGCGCCCGATGGGAAGCTCGAGTTCCTGGGCGGCGAGGCGATGATGCTGGTCTCCATCACCATGTGGACCTTCTACCAGTTCGGCTGCCAAAAACATTTGGCGCAGTTGACGCGCACCCAGACCACGACCTTCACCATCGTGACCGCGTCCTGCGTCCTGTGGGCCGCCGTGCCGCTGTCGAATCTCGTCCTCGGTCACGGCTTATACGCGAACGTGGAGGCCGAATCGCTGGCCCTCGTCTTCTATGCCGCCATGGTGTCGAGCGGCTTTACGATCCTGTTCTGGAACTACGCGGTGACCAAGCTGGGCGTGGCCGTCGCCGCGGTTTGCTACAGCCTGATCCCCATCGTCTCGCTGGCGCTGACCGCGATCGTCATTGGTAGCCTGCCGACACTGCTACAGCTTCTCGGCGGCGCGGTGATCGTGGCCAGCTGCATCGCCGCCCAGATCGCGCAACTTCGCCGCCGCTGACGCGCCCTGTCGTCCGCATTGGGCGGATATGCTTCAATCGGCGGGATGATCGACACCAACCCGCGCGCGTCTCGAGAGCGCATGCTGGCCAATGCCGGCGTGTGGATCACCATTCTGGCGTGGAGTTCGATTTTCCCCGGCCTTCAGATCGTCCTACGCGGTTGGCACCCGCTGTCGCTCGCGTCGGCACGCGTGGGCTTCGCCGCGCTGGTCATGCTGGTCTATCTGGCGTGCATGGAAGGGACGCGTGGCTTTGCGCGCGGGCTGCCATGGACACGCTTGTTTCTTCTCGGCGGCATCGGCATCAGCGGCTACATGACGCTGATGTCGTTCGGACTGGTTTACGCGGGCGCCGTTTCGGCCGCGATCATCAGCACGCTGACGCCCGCGGTCGCGGCGCTGATGGCGCGTTTCGTCTATGGCGAGCGGCTGAGCGCGACAACGCGTTGGGCCGCCATGGCCGCGGTGTTGGGCGGCGTGATCGTGGCGCTGGGCGGGCCACGCCAGGACGCGCATTTCCTGGGCGGCGAACTGTTGCTGTTCACCGCACTGACGATCTGGGTCTGGTATCAGTTCGGCTGTCAGAAGCATTTGCTGCACCTCACCCAGGCGCAGGTGACGACCTATACCTCGCTGACCGCGACGATCACCAGCATCGCCATCGCCCTGATCATCCAGTTCGGTTTCGGCCAGACCCTAGCCATGGATCTGTCCGCGCAATCGCTTCTTCTCGTCGCCTATCTTTCGATGGCGGCGGGCGGCTTCACGCTTCTGCTCTGGCATTATGCGATCCGCCGGCTGGGCGTAACCGTCACCGCCATCTGCTACAACACGACGCCCGTGCTTTCGCTGTGCCTGACCGCGCTCATCATCGGTGAGCGGCCGACGCTGCTGCAGGCAGTGGGCGGCGCGGTCATCGTGGGCAGCGCGCTGTTCGCGCAAATCCGCGCCGAGCGCGACCGCCGCCGCGCGGCCGTCAGCGGAACATCTGCTTGATGGCGTCCATCTTCTCGAAGCCGCGCCGCGTCTCCGCCGACATGTCCTTGCTGCACACGCTGTCGAACCCCGATTGGCGGATGCTGGCGCGCGTGACCTTCAACTGCTCGCCGAAGGTCTTGTCGTACTGGGAGCTGAAATAGTCGATATCTGCGGTGCCGTAACCGACCTGGTACAGAAAGTCGTAAAGGTTGCGGATGTCGGAGGCCGCGAAGGACGCGCTGCCGGCGCAGGCAGCCGGCACGGCGGTGACGGTAGCGACCTCGCGTAGCATTTCGACCACGCGGCCCCGGTTGTTCTTCAACCGCCCCTCGGAAAGCGCGCTGGCCTGCTTCTGATTCTGCTGCGCAACACCTTGGCCCGCCAGCGCCTGGAAGTTGAGCTCGGGCAGCTTGGCCATCGCCGGCTTGGGCAGATCGCAGTTGTACCATTGCAGAATCTGCAGCGCGATCAGCTGATGCAACAGCGCGTTGTTCAGATAGGACTGGCGAAGCTGGGCCATCGGCAGGTCGGCATCGACCACACCGCTGTTCTGTTCGATGACCGTGATACCCTGACGGTATTGGTTCAAGGCGTTTTCGCAAATCTGCGCGCCATCGCCGCTGCGTGCGGCCTGCGCGTCGGCCGCGCCGACAATGGCGGACAGCGCGAGTGCGAGAAAGATCGCGCCCGTGCGTGCCAAATTCGCGGGAAAGCCCCCTGTCATGGAATGAACCCCTAGCCCGCCGGGCCGTACGGCGCAAGCGTCTAAGGGGCGTACCGCACGCGCCAGACGACCGACGCATAGTCGTCGGCGATCAGGAGACTTCCGTCCTTGGCGACGGCCAGCCCCACGGGACGCCCGCGCACGATGGCGGGGTCGCTGCCGCCGACCCAAAAGCCGGAAGCGAAGATTTCGTAATGGTCCGCCGGCTTCTTGTCCTTGAACGGCACGCGCACCACGGCATAGCCCTGGGGCTGCGCCGCATTCCAGGAGCCATGCAGCGCCACGAAAGCATCGCCCCGGTATTCGGCCGGGAATTGGTCGCCATCGTAGAAGACGAGCCCGAGCGGCGCGGAATGGGAGCGGAACAGCGTGTCGGGCACGATCGCTTTGGCTACGAGATCAGGGCGTTTCTCGGCCAGCTTGGGCTGCGGATGGTTGCCGATATAGGCGTAGGGCCAGCCGTAGAATCCGTCGCGCTGAACCTTGGTCAGGTAGTCGGGCACCAGCCCATCGCCCAGCCCATCGCGCTCGTTCACCACGACATAGAGGTCGTCGGTGCCGGGATAGAAGGCGATGCCAACGGGATTGCGCAGGCCGCTGGCGAAGGTGCGCTGGCCGCTGCCGTCGGCGGCGAATTCCTGGACCGTCGCGCGCGGCGCGGCTTCCTCATCGACATTGCCGCGCGAGCCGATCGCGACATACACGCGTTTGCCGTCGCGGCTGAAGGCGATGTTGCGCGTCCAATGGCCGCCAGCCGAGCCGAACGCGCTCTCGGGCGTGATGCGCTCGGGCCTGCCCTTGGCTTCGGTTTGGCCGGGTTCGTACGGCACGCGCCACAGGCCCCGGATATCGGCGACGTAGAGGAAACCAGGACGCACCGCCATGCCGTGCGGCCGGTCGAACCCGTCCGCGAACGCCACTTTCATCTCCGCGCGCCCATCGCCATCCGCGTCGCGCAGCAGCCAGACCTTGTCGCTGGTGGATTGCGTCAGGAAGACATCGCCGTTCGGCGCCACTTCGAGCCAACGCGCGCGCTCCAACCCATCGGCAAAGACATTGCTGACGAATCCTTTGGGCAGGGAGAGGTTGCCCGCCGGTGCGCGTTGGAAGCGGGGCGAATTGGATACGCTGGGCGTGTCGTAAGGTGCGGGCATATCCTGAGCCCGCACCTCGATGCGCGTGCCCGGCATCTGATCGGGCGGTGCGGCCTCGGCGGCCGCTCCCAGCCACATGGCGACCATCGCCGCGGGAACGAAGATCGGGCTGTATCTCATGGCCGGCGTCTGCCTCGTGATCCGACTCTGCCTATGTCGGAGCGCCCGCGACGGCCGACAAGGGCCGTTACCGGAAATTAATCCGGCTTGAGTGCCGCCACGCCGGGCAGGGTTTTGCCTTCGAGCCATTCCAGGAACGCGCCGCCGGCGGTCGAGACGTAACTGAAATCCTCGCCCACGCCGGCATGAGCCAAGGCCGCGACCGTGTCGCCGCCGCCCGCGACGGACAAAAGCGCACCACCCTTGGTCAACTTCGCCGCGTGGCGCGCGACCACGTTGGTACCCTGATCGAACGGCGCGGTTTCGAAGGCGCCGAGCGGGCCATTCCAGACCAGGGTCTTGGCGCGATCCAACTCCGCGTTCACGCGCGCGACGGTCGCGGGACCGACATCGAGGATCATCATGTCCGCGGGCGTCGCGGACACCGGCACGGTGCGCGTTTCCACACCCGGCTTGAGCGCGGACGCCACCACCGCGTCCTCGGGCAGAAGAATCGTGCAGCCGGCACCCTTGGCTGTCGCCTCGATCTCGCGCGCGGTCGCGGCCATGTCGCGTTCGCACAGCGACTTGCCCACCTCGATGCCGCGCGCGTTGAGGAACGTGTTGGCCATACCGCCGCCGATCACCAGCGCGTTGACCTTCTTCACCAGGTTGCCCAAGAGGTCGAGCTTGGTCGAGATCTTGGCGCCGCCGACGATGGCGACGACCGGCCGCTTCGGCGCTTCAAGCGCGCGGCCGAGATGCTCCAGCTCTTCCTGCATCAGCCGGCCGGCCGCGGCGGGCAGCAGCTTCGCCAGTGCCTCGGTCGAGGCATGGGCGCGGTGCGCAGCCGAGAACGCGTCATTCACATAAAGATCGCCGAGCTTGGCGAGCGACGCGGCGAAGGCCGCGTCGTTGGCTTCCTCGCCCTTGTGGAATCGGAGGTTCTCCAGCACCAGAACGTCGCCGTCCTTCAGCTTCGCGACGGCGGCCTCGGCGGCGGGACCGACGCAATCTTCCGCGAAGGCGACCGCACGGCCGCCCAGTGCCTTGCCCAACGCCGCCGCGATGGGACGCAGCGACAAAGCCGCGTCGCGCCCCTTGGGCCGGCCAAAATGCGACACCACGACGACACGCGCGCCCTTGTCCGCCAGTTCGCGCAACGTGGGCGCCAAGCGGTCGAGACGCGTCGTGTCGGCCACCTTGCCGTCGGCCACGGGTACGTTCAGGTCGGCGCGCACGACGACACGGCGGCCGCGAACGGACAGATCGTCGATGGTGCGGAAATCGGGCATGGGCTCGCTCGCTGTCTTTCGGGTGCGGCCGGAACCAAGCACAGGACAGGATGATTTTCAATCGACCGGGGTGATTGCGACCTGCCGGGAAAGCCTTTCTAATGGCGGAAGACTGCGACAGAAGACCACGCCGGCGGGGGGAGCGATGACTATCACCGTGGCGATTGTGGGCTCGGGGCCGAGCGGATTCTATACCGCCGCGTCCTTGCTCGAGTCCGGCGCCGACGTCCAGATCGACATCATCGAGCGCCTGCCAACGCCGTTCGGGCTAATCCGCGGGGGCGTGGCACCCGACCATCAGACCACCAAGCGTGTGATGAAGGCCTATGAGCGCACCGCGCTGGCCGCGCCCGTGCGCTACTTCGGCAACGTCCTGGTTGGCCGCGACGTGAGCCTGGCCGAGCTGCGCGAGACCTATGATGCCGTCGTGCTGGCCGTGGGCGCGCCCTTCGACCGGCCATTGGGCATTCCGGGCGAGGACAAGAAAGGCGTTTACGGCTCCGCCGCCTTCGTCGGCTGGTACAACGGCCATCCGGACTTCCGCGATCTGGAGCCGGATCTCGACACCATGGCCGTCGCCATCATCGGCAACGGCAACGTGGCCATCGACTGCGCGCGCGTCTTGGTGAAGACGCGGAAGGAGATGTCCACCTCCGACCTATCCGACCACGCCGCGGACGCCATCGAGAAATCGCCCATCACCGACGTCTATATGTTCGGCCGGCGCGGCCCCATCGAGGCCAAGTTCACCAACGTCGAATTGCGCGAGATGGGCGAGTTGGAGGATTGCCACGCGGTGGTCGATCCGGCGCAGCTTCCGGACGCGGTCACCGGCGAGATGTCCGACCGCGACCGGCGCCTGCGCGAGAAGAATTTGGCGACACTCAAGGAATTCGCCGCGATCCCGGCGGGCGCGCGGAAGAAGCGCGTCCATTTCGCCTTCTACGCCAAGCCGGTCGAAATCCTGGGCGGCGCCAAGGTCGAAGGGCTGCGGCTGGAGCGCACCAAGGTCGCGGACGGCCGCGCGGTCGATACGGGCGAGTTCTTCGAGGTGAAGTGCGGCCTGGTCATCGCCGCCATCGGTTATACGGGTGAACCGCTCGACGGCGCGCCGTTCGACGCCAGGCAGGGCGTCGTGACGAACCAGGAAGGACGCATCGAACGCGGCCTCTATGCCGCGGGCTGGATCCGGCGCGGGCCCACGGGCGTCATCGGCACCAACAAGCCCGACGGCGACATGGTCGCGGAACACATCGTCAAGGAACTGGCGCCGGGCGGAAAGCCGGGCCGGGTGGCTTTCGAGGCGCTTCTGGCCAAGAAAGGCGTCATCCCCGTCACCTATCCCGACTGGAAGACCATCGAGGCGGCCGAGATCGCGGCCGCCTCGCCGGGCGCCCCCCGGCGGAAATTCGCCCGCGTGACCGAGATGTTGAACCTCCTAGGCCGGCCCGGCTGAGGGGAAAAGACCTTAAATATCTTAGAGAAGAGTCCAGTGGACCCGCCCGGGAAGACGCCCTAATTTCTTAGGTTCGGAGCGCATTTTCAGCCACGGCCGGCCCGCTCAGCCCGAGCCCGGCGCCGTGGGGCCCGACGGGCCAAACCCCCGCCGCGACGAAACGCAAAACAGATCGAAAAACGGTAATTCAGACCATGGCGACAGCGACCGCAGAAAAACTCACTTCTTCGCATCGCGAGAAACTGGAATCCGTCGTCGTGCGGTTCGCGGGCGATTCGGGCGACGGCATGCAGCTGACCGGCCGCCAGTTCACCGACGCCACGGCACTGGCCGGCAACGACCTGGCCACCTTCCCCGACTTTCCGGCCGAGATCCGTGCGCCCACGGGCACGACCTACGGCGTCTCCGCCTTCCAGATCAATTTCGGCTCGCACACGATCGAGACCGCGGGCGACGAGGTGGACGTGCTGGTGGCCATGAACCCGGCGGCGCTCAAGGTGAACCTGGGCGACGTGCGCTCGGGCGGCACGGTCATTGTCGATGTGGGCGAGTTCAATGCCAAGAATCTGCAGAAGGCGGGCTATGCGCAGAACCCGCTGGAGGACGGCTCGCTGTCCAAGGTGCGCCTGATCAAGATCGACATGTCCAAGCTGACGCTCGAGGCCGTGAAGCCGGCGGGCGTGTCGAACAAGGACGGGCTGCGCTGCAAGAACATGTGGTCGCTGGGCCTGGTCTATTGGATGTACGGCCGCGACCGCACGTCGACCGTCGAGTGGCTACAGAAGAAATTCGCCAAGAAGCCCGAGATCGCCGCCGCCAACGTGGCCGCGGTGAACGCGGGCCACGCCTATGGCGAAACGGCCGAGATGCAGGATCTGGTGCCGGCCTATGTCGTGCCGCCGGCCGTCATCGAGCCGGGCCTCTACCGCAACGTGACGGGCACCGAGGCCTTGGCCTGGGGCTTGGTCGCGGGTGCCGAGCGCGCGAACCTCAAGATGTCGTTCTGCTCGTACCCCATCA
This sequence comes from Alphaproteobacteria bacterium, assembly GCA_050180485.1. GTDB lineage: Bacteria > Pseudomonadota > Alphaproteobacteria > CADEGL01 > CADEGL01 > CADEGL01. The sequence continues at coordinate 30,900 of JBFXED010000031.1, forward strand.
CGCCCGCCTCCGCGCTGCTGCACGTGCTGGCCAACCTGAAGCAGTTCGACGTCTCGACGTTCCAGGCCGAGGACGAGATCGCCGCCATCTGCGCGGCCATCGGCGCGTCATACGCTGGCGCGCTTGGCGTCACCTCCAGCTCGGGCCCGGGCGTCGCGCTCAAGACCGAGGCCATGGGCCTGGCCATCGCGACCGAGTTACCGCTCGTGATCGTCAATTCCCAACGCGCGGGCCCCTCGACCGGCATGCCGACCAAAACCGAACAGTCGGACCTGTACCAATCGGTCTTCGGCCGCAACGCCGACAGCCCCTTGGCCGTGCTGTCCACCCGTTCGCCGGGCGACTGCTTCGAAACGGCCATCGAGGCCGTACGCATCGCGGTCAAATACATGACGCCCGTGATCCTTTTGACCGACGGCTATCTGGCCAATGCGTCGGAGCCCTGGCGCATTCCGGATCTCGATCAGATCAAGCCATTCCCGGTCTCGTTCCGCACCGATCCCGAGGGCTTTCATCCCTTCCTGCGCGACCCGCAGACGCTGGCGCGTGTGTGGGCCGTGCCGGGTACGCCGGGCCTGGGTCACCGCATCGGTGGCATCGAGCGCGACTACAACACCGGCCACATTTCCTACGACCCGGCCAACCACCAGCGCATGACCGACGTGCGCGCGAATAAGATCCTGAACATCGCCAACGACATTCCGCTGCAGACGGTCGACCAGGGGCCGGACAGCGGCAAGGTTGCCGTGGTCGGCTGGGGCTCCACCTACGGACCCATCAACCGCGCGGTCTCGACACTGCTGTCCCAGGGCAAGTCGGTCAGCCACATCCACCTGCGCCACATCTGGCCGCTGCCCAAGAATCTGGGCGTGCTGTTGCGCCGGTTCGAGAAGGTGATCGTGCCCGAGATGAACAACGGCCAGCTGGTCACGCTTCTGCGCGCCGAATATCTCGTGCCCGCGGAAGGCGTGAACAAAGTGAACGGCAAGCCTTTCAAGATCGGCGAGATCGAAACCGCGATCCGCGCCCGATTGGAGAAGTAAGATGAATATCGCGACCCCACCGGAAAAGCTGAAACCCGAGGACTTCGAGTCCGACCAGGAGCTGCGCTGGTGCCCGGGCTGCGGTGACTACGCCATCATCAAGTCGGTGCGTAAGGCGTTGGCCGATATCGGCACGCCCAAGGAGAAGACCGTGTTCGTCTCCGGCATCGGCTGCGCGGCGCGCTTTCCCTATTACATCTCGACCTACGGCTTCCACACGATCCACGGCCGCTCGCCGGCCATCGCCACGGGCGTCAAGCTGACCAACCCGGAATTGGATGTCTGGGTCGTGGGTGGCGACGGCGACATGCTGTCGATCGGCGGCAATCACCTGTTGCATGCGTTGCGCCGCAACGTCGACCTCAACATCCTTCTGTTCAACAACGAGATCTACGGTCTGACCAAGGGCCAGTACTCGCCCACCTCGCGCGTCGGCACGCGCTCGCCTTCGACGCCCATGGGTTCGGTCGATACGCCCGTCTCGGCGGCGCGCTTTGCGCTGGGCGCGGGCGCCAGGTTCGTCGCGCGCGGCATCGACACGCAGCAAAAGGTGTTGCCCGAGACGTTGAAGCGCGCGCACGCGCACAAGGGCGCCTCCTTCGTCGAGATTTTCCAGAATTGCATCGTCTATAACGATGGCGCGTTCGACCATTTCACGGCGAAGACCGTGGCCGCCGACGCGCAGATCGTCGTCGAGCACGGCAAGCCGCTGAAGTTCGGCAAGGACGGCAAGCGCGGCCTGCGCGTGAAGCCCGGCGCGCTCGAGATGGAGATGGTCACGATCGGCGAGAACGGCGTGACCGAGGCCGACCTTCTGGTCCATGACGAGCGCAACCTGACCTTGGCCAATTGGCTGGCCGCGCTGGAACCGCCCTTCCCGGTTGCGATCGGCGTGCTCTATTGCAGCCCGGCGCCGCTCTCTTTCGAGGCCGCCGTGCATGCCCAGACCGCCGCCGTGCGCGAGAAGACGCCCAAGGGCGACATGAAGGCCCTACTCCGCCGCGGCCACACCTGGCAGGTCGGCGCGTAGGACTCGATTAGCCTTAATCTTATTTGCTAGTCGTCTGAGCCACGAGTGACATCAACGCCTGTGACGTGATGGGTGATCAACCAGCTTCCGTAAGCGCCACGGACCCATTGGTAGTAGCGGCTCACGATCTAATAAGCGCGCTCATTTCCTATTTTCGCGATAAGGAGATAAACGAGGCCATTTTCGTTCCTCTGGCCATTTTCTCTCGGATGGTCCGAACTCATTTAGCAACCGAAATCTTCTTGAAGGAAGAACATCCGACAGAAGCCAGTGTTCTTACACTTACACAGTTCGAACTGAGACTTCAGCTTGCCTACACCGCTTACGATCCCAAGAATGCAACTCAGTGGGTCGAACACGAAGATGTGAGATATCTCTCGCTGAATATGCGAGATCGCATTAACTCTCTATTCAAAGATGAAACTGAGAGGGCCCGGCTTTATTCGATCTTTCAAAACCTTTCGGGCATTAAGCACGGCAACCCCGTTTACTCCGAGTTAGGCTTTTCCGTTCGTAGAAGCGGGAGAACGTTCAGCATATCTACTGGGTATTTTGACGATGAGTTTTCAAAGAAACTGACCGACATCGTTCGTCTATACGCCAACTATCAACTCGCTTGGTCATCCTTTGCGCTATATCGATGTATCGGCAGATACGCTCGAATTGATTCAGAGTTGGGGAAAAAAATAGAAGCTCAGTATCGCGAGTTGGAGGGTGCCGAAGTTGAATTTCTCGCTTTTCTAGAAAAAATAGTGTCCGGGAGTCGTTCATTTCTGGGAATTAAAGGTAATTCTGAACCCAAGCCGGCGTGATTTAACACTTTGAATAAATAAGTACCTGGACAGAAAAAGGCGCCGCAAGGCGCCTTTTTCATGCCGCCACGAGGGACTTTCGCGCGGGCGCGAAGCTCCATAACCTCGACGCCCTGCTCGGGGGAGTTTCCATGCGCGACACACTGCCCAGCCACGCCCAGGCCGTCATCGTGGGCGGCGGCATTTCCGGCGCGAATTTGGCCTATCACCTGGCCAAGCGCGGCTGGCGCGACGTGGTCCTGATCGAACGTCAGCAGCTTTCCAGCGGCACCACTTGGCATTCGGCCGGCAACATCACGCGCCTCGTCACCGGCCTGAACACCATGCGGCACCACGCTTATGCGGGCGATCTGTACAAGACGCTCGAGGCCGAGACCGGCCAGCATGTCGGCTGGCGCGAATGCGGTCGCGTCATCCTGGCGCGCACCGAGGCGCGCGTGGCCGAGTTGCACCGCTTGAAGACCACGGGCCGGGCGCTCGGCATCGACATGCACATCATCTCGCCGCACGAGGCGGAAGAGAAAATCCCCGTCATGCAGGCCAAGGACGCGATGGGTGCCATCTGGTGCCCGAGCGACGGACGCGTCAATCCGACCGACCTTCTGGCGGCCCTGATCAAGAGCGCCAAGCAAGGCGGCCTGCGCGTGATCGAGAACACGGGTGTCACCGGTTTCCGCATCAACGCCGGCCGCGTCACGGGCGTGATGACGGACAAGGGCGAAATCCGCACCGACGTGGTCATCAACTGCGCCGGCCTGTGGGGCCGGCAGATCGGCGCCATGGCGGGCGTGACCGTGCCGCTCTATGCCGTCGAGCATTTCTATCTTCTGACCAAGCCCATTCCCGGCGTGAAGCCGGACATGCCGACCTTCCGCGACCCGGACGGGTTGATCTACGGCCGCGAGGACGTGGGTGGGCTTCTGGTCGGCTGCTTCGACAAGGGCGCCAAGGCCCTGCCGCTGGAGCGCATCCCATCCGACTTTTCTTTCAGCCTGCTGAACGAAGATTGGGATCAGTTCGAGCCCTATCTCGAAACCGCGATCAAACGCATCCCGGCCCTCGAGACAGCCGAAGTCACCATGCTCTTGAACGGGCCGGAAAGCTTCACGCCCGACGGCAACCCGATCGCGGGCGAGGCACCGGGCTTGCGCGGCTATTTTATCATGGCGGGCATGAACTCGGCCGGCGTCACCTCGACCGCGAGCATCGGCCGTGCCTTGGCCGACTGGATCGTCGAAGGCCACCCGTGCGAAGACGTGACCGACCTCGACCCGCGCCGCTTCGGCGATTTCCACGGCGGCGAGGCGTTCCTCAAGGCGCGCGTGTCGGAAATCCCGAGCTTCCACTTCTTCATCCACGACGCGGGCCATGATTTTCAAAGCGGGCGCGACATGCGCCTGAGCCCCGTGCATGCGCGCCTAGCCGCGCGCGGCGCGCATTTCAGCTCGGCCTTCGGCTGGGAGCGGCCGACCTGGTTCGGCGAGAACGGCAAGACCCACGCGGAGGCGACCGCCGCCGAATGCCACGCCGCGGCCAACGGCGTGGCGCTGTTCGACCGCACGAGCTTGGGCAAGGCGCTGGTGCAGGGGCCGGATGCCGGCGCACTGCTGCAAAGCCTGTGCGCCAACGACGTGGCGTCGCTGAAGCCCGGCCAGGCGCGAGCGACCGCGTTTCTCGACGCGCGCGCCCATATACAGGCGCTGCCCGTGGTGGTGCGGCTGGACCGCGAATCGTGGCTGGTGCTGAGCGCGGCCGAACAAACCACACGCGACCGCGATTGGATCGCGCGCCATGTCCCCGCCGCTTCGCGCGTGACGGTGCGCGACGCCAGCGCGGCCTGGGGTGCGCTCGGTTTGCGTGGACCCGCGTCGAATGCGCTCTTGGCTTCGCTCGGCGGCGAGCCGCGCGGCTCGGGCTCCATCGCGGTCGGCTATGCGCCCGTACGCGCCGTGCAGGCGGCATTCGGCGACGATTGGCTTCTGCTGACGCCAACCGAGTTCGCGCTCGGGCTTTACGAATCGATCATGGCGGCCGATCCGGCGCCCGTGCTCGCCGGCTCCTTGGCCAGCGAGGCATTGCGCCTGGCCGACGGCAGGCCCGCCTGGGGCCTGGACGTGACCGACCAGACCCATGCGCTGTCGGCGGCGCTGGGTGACCAGATCGATGCGAAAAAGCGCGAGACCTTCATGGGCAGTGGCGCGCTGGCGGCGGCGAAACCTCCGGCTATCATCCGCCGTTGCTTCGCCGTTGCGGGCGACGGTGCGCGCCCGCAAGCGGCGGCGCCGATCCTGTTGCGCCACAAGGTGATCGGCACCGTGACCTCGGCGGCCTGGGCGCCCCATCTCGAGCGGATGCTGATCATGGCCCAGGTGCCGGCGCGCGCCGGCGACGGTCTCGTGGTGGACGCCGAGGGTCAAGAACGCGCGCTCGAGCCGCGATGACCGCGAGCCAAGCCACCGCCGCGGATTTGCGGCCCTCCACGCCCCTATGGGCGGCGGGCCTAGTCCTTCTGGCCGGGTTCCTGTGGAGCCTGCAGGGCGTGACCATCCGCCTCTTGGAGGTGGCGAACAGCGAGCAGACCATCTTCTGGCGCAACCTGTCGCAATGCGGCGCGCTGGTCCTGTTCATCGCCATTCGCAACCGCGGCGACGTGTTCGGTGCGATCCGGCGCGCAGGGAAGCTGGCCGTGCTGGGCGGCACGTTCCAGACCGTCTCCAGCGTGACCGTGGTATTCGCCTTTGCCTACACCACGGTCGCCAACGTCAACTTCATCCTCTCGACCTCGCCCTTCATGGCGGGATTCCTGGCCTGGATCTTCCTGCGCGAGCGGCTGGCCACCCGCACCATCATCGCCATGGCGGTGGCGCTGGCCGGTGTCGGCATCATGATGCTGGACGGTCTGACCGGCGGGCATCTGATCGGCAACGGGCTCGTCGTCATCACCACGCTGTGTTTCTCGGCGCTGGCCGTCATCCTGCGCACCAACCGGCATGTCGACATGCTGCCCACCATCTTCTGGGGTGCGGGCTTCGGCACCATCGCTGGGTTCGTTCTGTCGGGTGGCGCGATCGACCTGCCGATGCACGACATCCTGTTATGCGTCGTCATGGGCGCGATCCAGATCGGGCTGGGCCAGGCGTTGTTCATCCTGGCATCGCGCCACGTGCCTGCCGCGCTGCTGGCCTTCCTATCCCTGTCCGAAATCGTGCTGGGGCCGATCTGGGCGTGGCTCGGCGTCAATGAAGTGCCGAGCGAACTGACATTGGTCGGCGGTGGCGTGGTGATCGCCGCCCTGGTCTGGCAGGCTTGGATGGGCGCGCGGCGTGCGCGCTGAAGGGGAGAATTGATGCTCGATTTTCGCACCGACACCGCGGCCGCCCATATCGGCAAAGAGCTGTTCGTCTCCGACTGGACGCCGATCACCCAGAAGCAGGTGACCGGCTTCGCCGAGGCCACGCTGGATCTGGACTGGATGCATGTGGACGTCGAGCGCTCCAAGCGCGAGAGCCCCTATAAAGGCACGATCGTCCAAGGCTTCCTGATGCAGTCGCTGGTGATCTATTTCAACCACAAGGCCGGCCTCGTGCCGGCGGACACGGAATACGGCCTCAACTACGGCATGGAGAAAGTGCGCTTCCTCCTGCCCGTGCCGACGGGATCGCGCGTGCGCGACCGCATCACGCTGACCGATTTCCACGAGCGTTCGCCCGGGCGCTTCATGCAGCGCTCGACCCACACGCTGGAGCTGGAAGGCCACGACAAGCCGGCCATGGTGGCCGACTGGCTGGTGCTCTGGTTCCGGACGCTGAATTCCTGACTAGGCGCGCTTCCGCTCGCTCTTCGCTGCGGCGGCGGACATGTGATCGAGGCGCAAGGTCAGGCAGAAGGCGGCACCGCCCGCCATGCGGAACGCCTCCAGCGGCACCACCACGGCTTCATAACCGCGCTCGGCCATGCGCGCGCGCAGATCGTCGCTGCACGAACTCATGATCACCTTGTTGCCGATGGCGACCGCGTTGGCGGCGAAGCCGGCCGCATCCTCGGCGCCGACTTCGATCAGCTTGTCACGGCCCGCCTCTTCGCGCAGACGGCCGTAGGAAGCCGCGCTCAGCGCGGGCGAATGGCACAGGATCTCACCGCCCGGCAGCGGGCAGAGGCAGACATCCATGTGGTAGAAGCGCTGGCTGACCAGCTCGAGCGGCACCACGGGCACGCCGAAGAATTCCGCCGTGTGGGCCGCCGCCGACAGCGACGAACGCGGCCCATGCCCGGCCCAGAACAGGCCGCGCGAAGCGTCCCAGATGCAATCGCCCGCGCCCTCCTGCGTCATGCCTTGCGGCAGCATCTCGGCATGGTCGAGCAGGCCGCGCGCGACGAGGCCGCGGAAATAGGCCAGGAAATGCGCCTCCTCGCCCTGGCGCTCGGGCCAGCGGAAGCGCGCGACCAGTGCCTTGCGGTCGAGCACGACGGCCGCGTTGGCGGTGAACACCATGTCGGGCAGGCCGGGCTCGGGCTTCACCAGCTCGATCTCGGCACCCGCCGCCATGAGGGCCTTCTTGAACCCTTGCCATTCCGCGCGTGCCTGGACCTTGAGCGCGTCAGCACCCTGGCCCCAGCGGCCCGGGTCCATCCACGGGTTGATCGCATAGACCACCGCGAAATGGTCGGGCGGGCAGAGAGCTAAGCGCGGCGCGGTGATCTTGGTCACGTGCGGGTCTCCATCACGGCGGGGGCCACACGCGCGGGACGGCTCGCACCGATCTCGCGCAGGGTTTCGGCGAAGCGTTCCACGGCCCAGTCGATTTCCCCGCGCGTGATCACGAAGGGCGGGGCGAAGCGGACGACGGTCTCGTGGGTCTCCTTGGACAGGACGCCCTTGGTCATCAACAGTTCACAGACTTGGCGCGCCGAGGCGAAGGACGGCTCGATTTCGACGCCGACCCAAAGACCCCGGCCGCGCACCGCGCGGATGCCGGGCGCGTCGATCGCGCGGAGGCGCTCGATCAGATAGGCGCCCAGCTCCGCACTGCGTTCGACCAGCTTCTCGTCCTCGAGCAGCTTCAGGGCTTCGAGCGCGACCGTAGCCGCCAGCGGGTTGCCGCCGAAGGTCGAGCCGTGGCTGCCGGGCTCGAACAGTTCCATGACGTCCCGGCGCGCGAGGAAGGCCGAGACCGGCAGAAGTCCACCGCCCAGCGCCTTGCCGACGATCAGCCCATCGGGGCGAATCCCTTCATGCGCGAAGGCGAACATCTTGCCCGTGCGTCCCAGACCCGACTGAATCTCGTCGAGGATCAGCAAGACATTGTGACGGTCGCATGCGCGGCGCAGCGCGCGCAGGAAACCTTCGGGCGGCATCACAACACCGGCCTCGCCCTGGATCGGTTCGACCAGAATGGCGCAAGTGTTGGGCCCGATCGCGGCCTCGAAGGCGGCCGCGTCGCCGAACTTCGCCTCGCGGAAGCCGGGCGTGAAGGGGCCGAAATCGGCTCGGTAATCGGCGTCGGAGGAGAAACCCACGATGGTCGTGGTGCGGCCGTGGAAATTGCCGCTGGCGACCACGATCTCGGCGCGGCCGGGCGCGATGCCCTTCACGCGATAGCCCCAGCGCCGCGCGGCCTTGATGGCGGTCTCGACGGCCTCAGCACCCGTGTTCATGGGCAGGGCCATGTCCATGCCCGAGACCTGACAGAGCTTTTCAAGGAACAAGCCGAGCGCGCCCGTGCGGAAGGCGCGCGAGGTCATGGCCAGGCGGCTGGCTTGCTCGACCAGTATGCGCACGAGGCGCGGATGGGCATGGCCATGGCTGACCGCCGAATAGGCGCTCATCATGTCGAGGTAGCGTTTGCCATGCTCGTCCGTGAGCCAGGCGCCATGCCCCTCCACGAGCGTGACCGGCAACGGCGCGTAATTGTGCGCGCAGTAACGGGCTTCGAGGTCTTGGCTTTGGTTCATGGCAATTCTCCCTTCCCAACTCGGAAGATGGGAAGGAAACGGCCATTTTTGGTGCCGATTTGGCGCCGGAGCGCAGGCAATTGTGCGGCGGCGCCGATGCGCCGCCGCACAAGATTCCGCTAGCGCTTGGCCAGCTTCTCCAGCGGATAGCCGGAGAAGGACTTCACCGATTCGATCACGACGTAGCTGAAATACTGCCCGATCGGCAGGCGGTCCTGGATCAGCTTCTCGCTGAGCGCTTGGTAGCTGGCGATATCGGCACAGACGAATTTCAAGAGATAGTCGAAGCCGCCGCCCATCTTATGGGCCTCGACGATTTCCGGTACCGCGCGGATGGCCTTCTCGAAGCGGGTGAAGCTGTCGCGCCCATGGCCGCGCAAGGTCACTTGCGCGAAAACAGTGACATGCTCGCCGAACTTGGCCAGATCGATTTCGGCGCCGTAACGGCGGATGTAGCCAGCCTGCTCCAGCCGCTTCAGCCGCTCCAGGCACGGCGACGGCGTCAGGCCCACGGCGTCGGCCAGCTTCACGTTCGGGATGCGCCCGTCGAGCTGGAGGGTGGACAGGATCCGGAGGTCGATCCGGTCGAGCTTGTGGTCACGCGCCATGGGACTTGCCCTTTCTGTTCCGTCGCGCCGGTGCACGGCGCGGCGGAAGCCGCGGGGTGTCCGGCCTTAAGTGGATTTCGCCTTCTCTGGAAAACCGATGCTGCGCCCGGCTTGCGCCGGTCGCGGCAGGTTCGCCTGCGCGACGGTCATCGCTTCGAGACGCGCGACGGTTTCGGGCTTGTAGGGCACCGAGCGCCGCTGAGCCAAATCCACGTGGAGGTACATCACCTCGTTGGTGGCCGCGAGATAGCCTTTGTCGACGTTATGCATCGAAAAGAACGCGCGCGTGCGCTTCGGGTCATAGCCCAGAAGCTGGCCGGTGAAGCGCAGCGTGTCGCCCTCCACCACCTCGCGTAGGAAGCTGATGTGCGATTCCAGCGCGAACTGGGCGTGATTGGTGCGCGTGCGGTAGGGGCCCGACAGATCGAGATGCTGGAAGAAGTCGCTGGCCGCGTATTCGAACGCCAGCTGGTAATAGCCGATGTTCATGTGGCCGCTGTAGTCGATCCACGCGGCCGGCACGACCTGATTTTTGCATTCGAAAAGCGACATGGCGGCGCACTCTAAGAGAGCGGCCGCCGCGCCGTAAAGCGGAGTCTGGGTTGTCGCTCCCCGCGTCCCGGCGCAGTATGGCACCCCACTGAAACGGACCCCCGCCATGACCGCCCAACCCCGCGCCGACATTCCCGTTCTGACCGACGATCCGGTGCGCAACCACCCGACGCGCGGCGAGCAACTGGACATCTTGACCACCCTGGCCGCGGCCTGGAGCAAGGATGGCGATGCCGTGCTCGACCTGGGCGTGGGAGTCGGCTACGTCGCGCGCATGCTCCTGGAAAAGCGTCCGGGCGTGCGTCTGGTGGGTGTCGATCTCAAGCCCGAATCGCTGGCCAAGGCACGCGAGACGCTGACGCCCCTGTCGCCTGGCGTCACACTGGTCGAGGGCGATTTGGGCGCGATCGAAAAATTGTCCGTGCCCGCCGGTCCCTATGCCTGCGCCTTCACCGTGTTGACCTTCCACGACCTGACCGACACGGCCAAGCGACGTTTGATCCTGTGGGTCGCCGAGCGCTTGGCGCCGGGTGGGGTGTTCCTGCTGATGGACCGCTTGCGCCTCGACCAACCCGCGCTGTTTCCGCTGCAGGTCGCGCTGTGGGACCGCATGAACCGCGTCTATGGCGGCTCCATGCGCCGCGCGGAAACCTACGACGCCTATGTGGCCGACCTGGACAAGACCAACACGCCTGGCCGCCTGGCCGACTATATGGCGTGGTTCACCGAGGCGGGACTCGCCGCAGACACCGTGCACCGCCACGGCAACATCGCGATCCTGGCGGCAGCCAAGCCCGCGTGAGTTAAGGCCGCACCACCGCGGCCACGTCGTGGTAGCTGCGCGTCGGCGCGACCGCGATCATGTCGGCATAGGGCGTCACGGTCGCCATGAAGGCGCCGCTGGCCTCGTTGGCTTCGCAATCGGCCTTCGAACCCCAGAGCGATAGCGACACCGCCTTGCCGGTCTTGCGATCGACCATCAGATAGGCGCCGCGGAAGCCGGGCTCCTTCTTGTAGGTCGAGACATGGCCGGGCCAGCCGGCCGCAACCGTGTCGATCTTGTCCACCTTCAAGGTCGGAAGAGCCAGGCGCGCGTAAGTGACCGGATCCGGCTTGTCGGATTTCACGCTCGCCACGACCTCGTAATAGTGCTTGTCGGGTTCGGTCAGGCGCAGCTCGCGGAACTTCTGCTCCGCGTTGCGGAAATCGCCTGCGGATTCGTTGCCACGCATGGCGGTCTCGTTGGTGAACAGCACCACCGAGACCGACTTCCCGGTCTTGCGGTCGAGCAGGAAATAGCCCGCCTCGAACCCCTTGCCGCGATAGGTGGCCACGCCATCCGGCCACATCTTCGCGACCAGATCCAGCTTGTCCATTTTGAAGGTCACGTAATTGACGCGTCCGTACATGGCTATTCCCTCCCTCAACGCTTGCGCTTGCCGCGGCGCGCGGGCTTGGCTTCCGCGCCAAGTGCCGACAGGATTTTCAAGTATTGCGGCTTGGTGAAGGCCTTTAGCGTGTTGGTGCGCACGGCACCCCAACTGCCGACCTCGAGCAGGAACAGCGTCATAGCCTCGTCGCTGGGCGCCTCGAAGACGACCACGAAATCGTAGCTGCCCATGGTCATGTAGTAGTTCTTGATGCGGCCGCCGATCTTTTTCATCAGCGCCTTGCCGCGCACCGAGCGCGCGGCGGAATCGTGCATGGTCTTCGCGCCTTCGGCGGTCAAATTCATCAGTGCGATATAGGTGTTCATCGGACGCCTCCCCCTCTTCTCAACCGTCTACGATCTTGACCAGGCGATTCGGCTGGACCTTCTGGCCGGATGACATGCCGTTCAGCGCGCGGAACCGCTCTACCTGATAGTCCTTGAACGGCATGCGTTTGGCTATCGTCTCGGCGGTCTCGCCGGCCTGCACCAAGTGCAGCCGGATGCGGTAAGGCTCCTCCTTCGCGGCCTCGGCCACGCTCAACACGCGGAAACTATAGGCTGTGCGCCGGTAACCTTCCGAAAGCGACGCGGTCTGCTTGGCCGCGCTGACGAAAATGAACCGGTAGATGAGTTGCGGCGACGGGCGGATCGCCACGAGCTGGACGTCCAGCACGCTGCCGCTGCTGCTGAGGCGAGTCGCGGCGGCGACGGCCTCCATGCCGTTGATATTGATTCTCTCCAGGCTGCGGAAGGGCACGCCGGACGCCCACACGTCGGTGACATAGCGATCGAGCGCGACGCCCGTGTTCTTCGTTCCCATATCGAAGAGGATGCGTCCGTCGCCCGGCCCCACGGCGGACACTTGGGTGGGCGCGTTGAAAAGCTGGAAACCCCGGGGCACTTCGAAGCGGAAGCGCAGCTTCGGATGCACGAAGACCGTATCGCGCACGAAGCCGTTGTTGAAGTCGCCGCCATAGGACAGCCCATCCAACATGGAAAGATAGTCGCCCTCGCCCACACGCAGTGTCTCGGATGGAGGTACCTGGCGCTTGGCCTCCGCGGCGGAGGCCGCGACGCGGCTGGCCGTGCGCGGATGGGTGGCGAACAGGCTGAATTGGTCGCCGTTGCTGCGCCCGGCCAACAGGTCGGTCAGGCGGCTGTCCAATTCCATGTTCTTGAACATCGACGACATGGCGTTGGGGTCGTAGCCTGCGCGGGCGATATAGCGCACGCCGAGGGTGTCGGCCTCGGCCTCCTGGTCTTGCGAGAAGCCCGCCAGCAGGGCGGTGGCGCCGCTGGATAAGAGGCCCTGGCCTATCCCGCCCGTCGCCATGTTCAGCACGCCGAAGCCCAGTTGCGCCAGGACCGTGCTGGAATAACGCTCCGCCGTATGGTGCGCGGTGACGTGGCCGATCTCGTGACCCAGCACGCTAGCCAGTTCGGCCTCGTTGTTGGCGATCGTCATCAGACCGGCGGTGACGTAGACGTAGCCTCCAGGCAGCGCGAAGGCGTTGACCACATCGCTGTTCAAGACCGTGAAGGTCCATTTCAGGTTCGGCATTTCGGACTCGGCCGCGACCTTCTTGCCGATGTCGGAAACGTAGGCGCGCACGTTCGGGTCGTCGTATTCGCCGCCGAACTCCTGGACAACCTTGGGATGTTCCTTGGCGCCGATGTTGGCCTCTTCGTCCGGCGACATGAATCCGGTGAAGACCGAACGGCCCGCCGGATTGACGGTGCAGGCCACGAGAAAGATCAGGAACCCGAGCGGCAGGTTGCGCAAACGGCGGCGGTTCATTGCGACAGGATCTCGATCTGCTCCGGATGGGTCGCTTGAATCATCGGCCCGTTCATGGATTTTAGCCAGCCGCGCACCCGCACCCGGCGCCCTTCCAGCGCGCGCGGGTCGAGCCCGGCATCGCGGAAAGCACGCATGTCGGCCGGCTCGATGGCGACCGTGAAATCCGTGCGCCAGTCGGCGCCGAAATTGAGATAGGCGCGTCCGCGCACCACGGCCACGTTCTGTACCTGGCCCTCGACAAGCTGGAACGTGTCGAGATACCGCCCGGCTTCGCCGGGCGCGAGCACGCGGTAGAACGGGTCCGCCCAGATGCCTCGCCGATGGGCGCGCGCTTGGCCTTCCAGCGCCAGCATCTCACCCACCATCGCGCGGTTGTCCGGGAAACTATAGACGCGCGCGAAGCCGCCGGCCAAAAGCGCGCCCTGCACCCAGCTGCCATCCGGCGTATAAAGCTGCGCCAGGTGGCGGCCGTGACGGTCGCGCCGCGCGCCGCCATAACGCAGGTCGACCGACTTGCCGTCCACCAACCGCTCCAGCGCCGCCTTGGCATCCTCGGCCAAAGGCCAAGTAGGAAAGTTCGGCCTGCCGAGCGGCAGCTTGGGTGCCTGAATCCCCACCAGCCGGACCTGGCTGCCGTCCTGAAGCACAATCGTGTCGCCATCCACCACCGAGGCGACCGCGGCCGATCCGCCATCGGTCAGTCCAGCCGGCGCGCCCCAAACCTGTGCCGCGACCAACACGAAAGCGCGATCGCGAGGCCGCGGTGGAAGCGCAAGGCAAGGAGAGCGCGTAAAGGTCGTCCCACGAGAAACCCGTCGCCACCAAGGTCCGATGATGCTGGCGGCGAAATGCGGCGCAGCGAAGGCTTTGTCCCCGGACCCGTCGCATCGTAAAGTCCGCGGGCCCGTCCGCAAACGGCGCAGAAATACGGAGACCGCATGACACGGCGCGACCTGTTCCCCGAGATCGAGGCCTACGAGACGGGCTACCTGCCGCTCGATGCGCGCCACGTCATGTATTGGGAACAATCGGGCAATCCGCAGGGCGTGCCGGTCGTCTTCCTGCATGGCGGCCCCGGCGCCGGCGCCACCCCGGCGCACCGGCGTTTTTTCGATCCTGCTTATTACCGCATCGTCGTGTTCGACCAGCGCGGCTCGGGCCGCTCGAAGCCTCTGGGTGCATTGGAAGACAACACCACGCCCCATTTGGTCGCCGACATCGAACGGCTGCGCACCCATCTGGGAATAGACCGCTGGCTGGTGTTCGGCGGCTCGTGGGGCTCGACCCTGTCGCTGGCCTATGCCCAGGCGCACCCGGACCGCTGCCTGGGTCTCGTCCTGCGCGGCATCTTCCTATGCCGCCGGTCCGAGATTGAATGGTTCCTCTATGGCCTGCGCGAGATCTTCCCGGAGAACTGGCGCGCCTTTTCCGGCTTCCTGCCGGAGGACGAGCGCGCGGATCTTTTGGGCAATTATCACCGCCGTTTGGTCGATCCCGACCCGGCCGTCCATATGCCGGCTGCGCGGGCCTGGAGCACCTACGAGGGCGCCTGCTCGACGCTTTTGCCCAGCCCCGAGACGGTGGCCAACTTCGGCCAGGAGCGCATGGCGCTGGGTCTGGCCCGCATCGAGGCGCATTACTTCATGAACGACGCCTTCTTGCCCGAGGGCGGACTGCTGGCGCATATCGACCGCATCCGGCATATCCCAACGACCATCGTCCAGGGCCGCTACGACATGGTGTGCCCCATCCGCAGCGCGGACGACCTGGTCCAGGCCTGGCCGGAAGCCGAGTATTTCGTGGTTCCCGATGCCGGCCACTCGGCCATGGAGCCCGGCATCCGGGCCCGGCTGGTCGACGCCACGGAACGTTTCAAGACCCTGGCCCTGGCCAAGGCCAGTTAGGGCGATTCCGGGGCTTCC
>JBFXED010000032.1:0-45010 GCA_050180485.1 Alphaproteobacteria bacterium
GGTGTTTCGGTGAACGCGGGCTATCTGGCGTTCATCTTGCTCTTCCTGGCCATCTTCGGCGCATCGGTCGGGACGTTTGCAGCCGCCTCACTGCTGGCAAACGGCGCAACCTTGGCCTTGGCCGTGGTCTGGCTCGCCAAGCGCGGCTGGGTGAGCTGCCGGCCCGACCCTGCCCTGATGAAGCGGTTTCTCGTCTATGGCGCGCCCATCGCCGTCGCCAACTTCCTTCTGGTTCTCGGCGAACGGCTCGACCAAGCTGTGATCGCCCAGTTTCGCGGTGAACGGGAGCTGGGGCTTTACGTCGTGGCGCTTGGTACGGTGGGCCCGATCCTGGGCTTGAGCGGCATGCTCGGTGCTCTGGTGTTGCCCAAGGTCGCGAGTCAGGAGTCGCCGGAACGCCGCGCCATCGTTCTCGGCCGGTATCTCCGTCTCTCGATCGCCATCAGCGGTCTCACGACCATCGTATTGATCGCGCTGGCGCCGCTTCTCATTCGAATCCTGTTCGGCGCGGCGTTCCTGCCCGCCGCGTCACTGATGCAGATCGTGGTCCTGGCGGCCATCCCGTACGTCATGCGACGCCTTCTCGGCCAAGCCTTCAAGGCGCATAACAAGACGCGCCCAGTGGCGCGTACCGAGCTGACCGCCGTCACCGTGGGCGCTGTGTCGTTGCTCGTGCTAGTCCCATACTTGGGCGTTGTCGGCGCGGCTTGGTCCTTCGTGATCGTGAATCTGTTCGGCACCATCTATTCCCTCATCCTCGCCCGAAAGGCTCTCGGCCTGTCGGCGCGCGATCTCCTGCGCCCCACCATGGAAGACTGGCGGTACGTGCAGCGCGAGTTCGGGTTGCTGCGGCAAGGTTGGGCCCGGAAGATCCATCGATGAGGATTGGCATCGATCTGCGCTGGCTGCAGCGCGCCTATCTCAATTCGCCCGAAGGCGCTCTCGGCGGCATGGGCGCCGTCATCGAGAACTTGTGGCGCGGCCTGCGCGGTGTTGCGCCGGATGCGACCTTGGTCGGATTGCTCAATAAAGGGCCCGTTCCCGCTCCGCTTTCTGCCCTGGCCGGCACAGGGTCGCGCAGCGAATTGCACGCGATCGGCCTGCACGGGCTTTTCCCGCCGCTCGACCGCCGATGGCGATACGCCGACGTAGCGCATTTCATAGAAGCCGAGTGCGGTTTGGGGTTGGCACTTCGGCGACTTCGGCTCGATGTTCTGCACATGGCCGACCATATGCCGCCGCCTCGAGGGGTCGGATGCCCGACGGTGGCTACATTGCACGAGATGTTCGTATATGCACGCGACGGCTGGCTCGTGCATCGAATGCTGCACGACAGGATCGGCCGGGCCGACTGCATCGTTTCCGTATCGAACGCGATCGGAAAGGATTACGCCGCAAATCACAACCGGCGAGGCGCGAAACTGCGCGTGGTTCAGAATGGCATCGATCTTTCCATCTTTCGCCCCGACGGCGACGGTGCCGAAAGCTTTGGCTTGCCGAGCAGCTATCTCCTCCATGGCGGCCTTCTGACGCCGCGGAAGAATCCGCACGGCATTTTTGCGGCGCTGGGACTTTTGCGGAAAAAACGCGAAATCCCCACGTTCGTTTCCGTGGGCCCTTATCAGGTCATTCCCGGCATGCGTGAGCATCTGATGCTTTTGGCCAGGGATGCTGGGATAGCGGATAAATTCATCCCGCTCGACCGAGGCGTTTCCGCTCGTGGCATGGCTTCGCTTTATCGTGGCGCGCGCGGGCTAATCTTTCCCTCCTTGAAGGAGGGGTTCGGCCTACCCGCGATCGAAAGTCTCGCATGCGGCACGCCCTGCGTCGTTGCGCAGGTCGGCGGCCTGATTGAAGTTGCCGGCGATCTGGGTTTATTCGTCGACCCGACCGATCCGGCCTCGATCGCGGACGGCATTGCCCGGCTTCTCGACGACGAAACCCACCGCCAGCGCGTGCGCACCGAAGGCCCCGAATGGGCGAAGCGATTTTCCTATCAGGAAATGGCGCGCGGTTATCTGGCGATTTACCGCGAGCTGATCCGATGAGCGCGGCGCCCAGGGTCCTGATCTCCTATAGCCGGTGCGGGCCGCTGATCCGCCAGGTCGCGATCGCGCTGCAACGGCACCGCTATGACTTCGTCATGGAGACGGGAGTTTTTTATCGCCCGGACAGCACGCTCGCCCGCTTGGTCGCAGCACTGCCCTCTCCGTTGCGCACGCCATTGGAGCAGGCGCTTACCCGCCGCTGCGACCCGCGCATCGATGCCAGCCGTGTACGTTCGCACGCGGCGGCGGAAGCTTTGGCGATCGCCGGCGGTGCCGCCCCCACCTGGATCAGCGAGCGCGCGACCATCTGGTCCGACCGACTGTTCGATTGGCGGGTCGCACGGCGGATTCCACCCGGCACCGACATCGCCATCGCGCAGGACGGACAAGCTTTGCACATCATCCGGGCCGCGCGGCGGATGGGCATCACCTCTGTCCTGAACCAAACGACAGGGTTCGTTCTCAAGGCGATGGAAACCTATCGCGAGGAGGCGCGGCTTAACCCGGAGTTCGCCGACTCGCTGAGCAGCCACCTGCCGCTATCCGCCTTGACGTATATGCGCGACGAAGCGCTTGAGGCAGACCACGTGTTGGCGCCGTCGGAATTCGTGCGCGATACGATTTTGGAGCAGGGCATCAACCCGGCGCGGATCGCACTGCTGCCATACGGAGTGGACGTCGAGCGCTTCCGGCCTGGTTGGGTGCCCGACCCGCGCGGTCGCTTCCGCATCCTCTATGTCGGTAATCTGGGCCAAAAGAAGGGGATCAAGTATTTGCTGGAGGCCGTCAGGCGGCTGGCGCGGCCGGATATCATGTTGACGCTGGTCGGCCATGTGGTTGGGAGCGGCACGGGCCTTGCTCCCTATCGACATCTGTTCACCCACGTGCCGCATGTGCCTTATTTGCAGGTCCACGAAATGTTCTGGAGCGCCGACCTTTTCGTTTACCCGTCCCTGCATGAGGGCTCCGCCTTCGCCAACCTCGAGGCGATGGCCGCTGGGCTGCCGGTCGTGACTACCCGCAATGCGGGATCGGTCGTCCGCGACGGGGTCGATGGCTTCGTCGTGCCGATCCGAAGTTCAGACGCCATCATCGAGGCCATCGAACAGCTTCGCCGTGATCCCGGCCGACGCGCCGCCATGGGCCACGCCGCCCGTACGCGCGCCGAGCAATTCACCTGGGATCGTTACGGCAACGATCTGGACAGACTGCTGCGGGGCTTTGCGGAGGCACGGCCGTGACGCCGTTCATGGTCATTTTCGGCGGTCTGGTCCTGATCGCGTTCTGGCTCGTCGTGTTGGTCCGCTGGCGTTGGGGCTATATGGGCCTTCTCGTATTTCTGCCGTTCGCGGGTATCGTCGCGCTACGGATGCACGGAACCAAGGAAGTCCTGCTTCTCAAGGACTTCATCTTCGCCCTGCCGGCCTATGTGTCCTTCTTTTTCTTCCATCGCCGCGACAAGCGCCGCGTGCAGGTTCCCCGGTTGGTTCTGGTGGCCATGGGCTTTCTGACTCTGCTGGTCATCCTGCAGGTGATGAATCCGGAGATCGTCAATCTGACGGTGGCCGCGATCGGCCTGAAGGTCTGGCTGTTCTATATGCCGCTTCTTTTCCTGACGTCGGCCTATGTCGATTCGCGCGAGGACTTGGCTCGGCTGCTGCGGATTCTGGTCGTCATCGCGATCATCCCCTGCGCCATCGGCATTCTCCAATGGTTCGGCGCCATGACCTTCGGGTTCGAAACGACGATGGAATCGTTCTATGACGAAGAAGCCGCCAGAGCCGCGACAAGCAACTTCGGCATACACGAGTATGGCGGCAAGCTGTTTCGGATCCCATCCACCTTCACCTTCACCAGCCAGTATTTCGGCTACACCATGGGCATGGTGGTGTTCGCCTACTGCCTTATGCGAGCCGACCCTTCGCCGCGATGGCGCCGCTTCGGACTCATCATGGTCGGTTTCTGCGTGGTGGCGTCGGCGCTGAGCGGCGCGCGCGGCGCGCTTGTCTTCATCCCGCTCCTGTTAGTCACCACGGCGTTCCTGGACCAACGTCTGAGCGGCATCCTGGGCGTCGTGATCGCGGTACCGGTGATCATTCTGACCGCGCTCCATCTGGGCGGCCTGGATCCACAGATCACATATGGTGCGACCGGAATCTTGGTGGACACCTATAGCAAGGACATCGTCTACGAAAACATCATCAACGCGTTCCTCGAGCACCCGCTCGGCATCGGAACGGGCATGAACACTGGCGCCGCGCGGCACGCCTTTTCGTCCGATGCGCAGGCCTCCACGAAGCTGTCGTTCTTGGAGAACTACTATGCCAAGGCCATGGTGGAATTGGGCTTCATCGGCCTGCCCGCTGCCCTGGCCGTATTCGTCTCCATCATCTTCAAGGGACTCGGCGTTCTACGGGGGCTCAGGGATCGCGGCCTGCGCGGCGCCGCAGCGGTCCTGGTCGCGTTTTTCATTATAATCGCGATCCACAGCGGCAAGGGCTGGCAGGTCGATTACGACCCAATCAACGTCTATCTGTGGATCTTCGCCGGCATCCTGTTCAAGCTGACCGTCCTCGATGGCACGCCCGCACTTCCGGCGGCGGTCTCTCGAAAGCGGCGCCCCGTCGCAACCCGCACCTTACGCGCACCGGTACCGGTGCGCGGCGTGCGCCGATTCTGACAAACCCATGAAACGCGAGACGCGTGCGGCGATCGCCGTCTGCCTGGTCGCGGCCGTGATCGGCTTGTATGGCGCAGATGCGTTTCTAGTATGGCGCGCGGCGCGCCTGCCGGCCGAAGCGGCGACGCGCCTCGGATTGGAGAACGATCCGCGCAGCATCCGCGAGTTGATTCGAGACATGGCGCGAGACGGAAAGACCGTCGTGCCAGCCCTTTGGCCCGCTCTTCTTTTAGAACCGGGGGCGGACGGCGCGGCGCGCTCGGCCTTGATGGCGGGCGGGCGGGAGACCGTGCCAGCCGGCGGTGTGTCGGGCATGACCACGGTGATGTGCCGCGAGGTCGGACCCTATGTGACCTATCTGGCCGATCGTCACGGCTTCAACAATCCCGATTCGGTCTGGGATCGCCCGATCGACCTGATGCTGATCGGCGATTCCTTCGCACAGGGGCAATGCGTGCCCACCGATGCCCAGATGGCGACACGCTTGCGCGGCCCTGTTCCCGGCACTGTCACCCTCGGCATGGGACATGAAGGACCACTCCTGGAACTTGTGGCTCTCAAGGAGTTCGGGCCTCTGCTCAAACCCCGCGCGGTGATGTGGCTTTATTTCCAGGGCAACGACCTGATCCAGGATCTGCAGCACGAACAGGCGAGCCCCTTGTTGATGCGCTATCTAGAGCCGGGCTTCTCGCAAGAGCTGCCCAAGCGGCAAGCGGAGATCGACGCCGCCCTCCGTGCCCATCTGGAAGGGCCGTCCCAGGAGCGGGACATCGCGCGCAAAGAACTGATGGTTACGATTATTTCGATCGCCAAGCTGCGCAATCTCCGACGCGCCTTGGGCGCGACGCGACACCCGCCGACGCCCGATATTGCTTTGTTCACACGCATTCTGCTGGAAGCGCGCCGGACAGTCGCCGATTGGGGCGGGACTCTCTATTTCGTCTATCTGCCGAGCTGGTCGGAATTGATGACGCCGGCACCATCTGATCCCGTGCTACGAGACCGAGTCTTGGCCGCGGCGCGCGAGACGGGACTCGATGTCATCGATCTGTATGGACCGATGACGTCGGAGGGCGATCCGTCGGCTTTCTTTTTCTATCCGGGCTCGCACTATGGTCCGGAAGGCCAAGCCGCCGTCGCCGATGCAATCTTCGAAGTCCTGAACTCCCGCCCCACCGTCGCAACGCCACAATAGCCTTCGACCTACGTCGTGGCATTCCCATGGGGGGTACCGTCCATCGGGCGTATCAAGCCCGCCAAGCGCCGCGCATTACGCCGAACTAACACGGGCCATCCTCCGCCCAGCAAACGCTCGCGCCGCAAGGCACCGAGCAGGCTTTCCGTGTTGGGATAGAGCGCTCGGGTTTCCGCTAGGACGCGGGCATACTCTCGCCCGGCCGCGCCGCGAGGCGGCCGCGCGAACCCATCGGGCACACCAAGGAAGCCAAGGTCGGACAGCAACGCGAACACCGCGTGGGCCGCATTGCCCAATCCAGAGCGATCTAGAATGGACATCGCGCGTTCCCATTCCAGCGGCACACGGCTGATCAGGCGGCCGGCGTCTATGATCTTCTTCACAGCGAAAGGGCCGAAACGGTCTTTGGCGATATTGGAGACCGCGATGACCAGAAAATGCTCCGGGCCTGGTGAGCGCAGCGTCATGCCATCCACATCCATTGGGCGCGCCTCGGCGAAGACCTGCGCGGCAGTCAGAGCGCGGTCCAAGGGATCGCTGTCCGGCGCGGTGTGAAGATCGAGATTGCAACTCCCATCTGCCGAGACGAATGGAACGTAACTGGACGTCGCGGTGAAACCCCAGCGCGCCTTCACCCCGTGGCGAAAGCGGAATCCCGCTGCTTCCAGCAGCGTCACGGCACGAAGCAGATCGCTTTTCTCCACCAAGGCATCGAGATCGCCCGCGATGCGGGCGTCCGGGGTCGCATAGAGCGTATGCGCGCTGGCAAAGCCCTTGATATAGACGATGGGGATTCCGGCCTCATGCAACCGCCGCGCGCAGTCGACCTGCGCGCGCCGCGTGAAACGATGGAGAAGCAGGCCTTTCGCCGCGCGGCCTGGATCGACCAGCGGGTTGCCCAGGCGGTACTCGATGGGCGCCAGAAGATGCCGGGCGAGCGCCGGCGAAACCAGATCGGCCAAGCGGTCGGCCGCTGCGCGGGCCGTCGCCATGTCCAGAGGCAGCGGGCAGCGCTCGGGATCGGCGATGGAGGACCAAAGGTCGGACATGACCCCCGTCATGGACATCGGGCCATGCCTTACAACGTGTGCAGAAAGTCCCGACGCGTGCCTTGCAGCATCAGGCATGTGAGAGTGCCCGTGGCATATGCACCCGTGTCGATACCGATCCGGTTGGAGCGGACCTCGGGTGTGAAGTGGATGCTATGCCCGTGCACGACCATTTTCGGATGCTCCACGGTCGAGTGCAGGAACTCCTCGCGTATCCATATCAAATCCAGCGGATCTTGCTTTTCCAAGGATACGTTCGGACGCACGCCCGCATGAACGAAAAGATAGTCGCCCTCGACATGGAAGAACGGCAGCGCCTGGAAAAACTCCAGATGCCTGCGAGGCAACGCTTCCCGCAGGTTGGCCTGGATACCGGCAATGTCGTCGAGTTCGCCACGGCCACCCAGGTAATCGTGGATCGTGGCACTCCCGCCATTGAGC
This sequence comes from Alphaproteobacteria bacterium, assembly GCA_050180485.1. Taxonomy (GTDB): domain Bacteria; phylum Pseudomonadota; class Alphaproteobacteria; order CADEGL01; family CADEGL01; genus CADEGL01. Next base: position 7,414 of record JBFXED010000032.1, read on the forward strand.
AGCCAATTCGGACCTATCGCGACATTGTCGAGGAACCGCAGCATGAAATCTTCATGATTGCCGCGAAGGTGGATTCGCTCGAAGCCGGCCAGCGGTTCCTCGAGGAGTATGTCCACGACTTTGCGCGAGCCGGGCCCGCGGTCTATATAGTCGCCGAGATAGACCGCCACCGGACGTTCCACGGGCGCCCGGTCGAAGTCTTCGCGGATCAGGCGATGGATTTCGCGGAGAAGATCCGCGCGGCCATGGATGTCGCCAATCGCGTAGACCCGCGTTCCGTGCGGCACGGATGGCTCCGCAATCCGCTGCTTGCGCCCGAAAAATCTCATGACCTGCCGCGCGCTCGGGCGACATGCCCCGCCGTGATCGCCATGCCCTAAATGTAGGGTCGCGGCGGCCAATCCACCAGGGCCGGACAGTTCTGCTAAATGCCATGACCAAAGGGTAGCGGGTCTCCTATGATTCCGACGGCGCTACCGACCCCGAGGCTTCGCTTGCCTGCCCCTGAACGAGCCCTTCCGAACGATACTCTGCGCGTTCGCGTGCCGTCCCGTCGCGTCGGTGAGCGAGGCTCCGCCGTCTTGGATATGGCGCGCGCGGTTTCCGCCATTTTGGTGATGGTGGGTCATCTTCGCGGGTTGTTTTTCGTCCCCTACGGAGACGTCATCGACGGGAGCTTTGCCAAACGGGCGCTCTATTTTGTTACAAGCCTCGGGCACGAAGCGGTCATGGTCTTTTTCGTGTTGAGCGGCTTTTTCATCTCCGCCAATGTCTTTCGGGCCATGGAGGGTGGACGTTGGGGTTGGAGTTGGTATCTCGTCCGCCGCGTGACGCGCCTATCCATCGTTCTTTTGCCCGCGCTTGCGATCGGGCTTGTGCTCGACACAATGGGTCTGCGCTTGTTCGGGACGAGCGGGCCCTATGGCGGTGGCGAAGAATACGCCCACATCATCGTGGCACCCGTGGCCGAACGGCTGGGTTGGACGACATTTCTGGGCAATGCGGCCTATCTGCAGGACATCATTGTGCCGACGTTTGGCTCCAACGGCCCGCTATGGAGCCTGAGTTACGAGTTCTGGTACTACCTGCTCTTCCCCTGCTTGGTCGTGGCCGTTTTCGGCCGTGGGCTGAGACGCCGGACGATTCACGGCGCGATCGCCGCCGCGATCGCACTGCTGGTCGGTGAGCGGATCCTTCTTTATTTCGCGATTTGGCTGTTTGGCGTCGTCGCGTTCTTGATGCCCGTGTCGGCGAGTTTGGCTCGGCGCGGCCTGCCGCGGAGTGCGGCATTGGCGGGAACGGGCGCGCTTCTTCTTTTACTGCTCGTGGCCAGTAAGCTTCATGTGGTGTCGCAGACGGCCGGCGACATGACGGTCGGCGTCGTCTGCGCCATTCTGGTTTATCTCTTCGCCCATACCCCATCCGAAGAAGACGACGGAAGGACGTTTTTCGGAAGGCTGGCGCATCTTGCCGCCGGCTTTTCCTACACGCTGTATTTGGCGCACCTGCCGGCGCTGGTGTTCCTTTGCGCTTGGCTGGCCCAGCGCTGGCAGCCGGATCTCGTTCATGGCCTGTATGGTCTGATGATCGCGGCCGGCACCCTGATCTATGCATTCGCCCTGTCTCGCATCACCGAGGCACGGACCGAGCAGGTTCGACGAGCGCTTTTCGGGGTCAAACCGACCTAAAAGCCGCCCTGGCGACCATGGCTTACCCTCCGGAGTTGGCACGGAGTGTGCCATGCTGGAGTCGTGACCCAGGCTAAAAACCACCCCATGAGCGGAAGCGTCTCGGGCCTGTCCGGCTATGCGTCGGGGACCGATGCCCTAACTATCATGGCCGGCGTCTTGCGGGCCTGCGACGCGACGGCGGTGCTCGCGGCGGGCCTCCTGGCCTTCTGGCTCCGGCACGAGGCCCTGGACCTGCCCAATCCCTATCTGTTCGCCTTGGCGGCAGGGTTCATCCTGACCCTAAACATCTTCCATCTGGCCGGTCTCTATCGCCCGGAGGCCGTCCGCCACGCCGGAACCAGCATCGGCGTCATGACCCTGGCGCTCCTGGGCGTGATCGGAATGCTGGTCATGGTGGCCTATTTCACCAAGACGTCGGACCACTTCTCCCGCGTCTGGGCAATTCTATGGGCCTGCCTGTCCTACGCCTTCCTGCTCAGCATCCGTTTCGCCGTCGAAGTACAGCTCGTGCAATGGAGAAAGGATGGCCGTCTCAATGCCAACGTGGCGATCATCGGCGGCGGGAACGCTGCCCTGCGCCTGATCGCCCGCATGAGCGATCCCAAACAGCCCGGCTATCGCGTCGTCGGGGTCTTTGACGACCAGCCCGGAGCGTTGGACGCGCTTCCGGCCGGCGTGGCCAGGGGTTCGCTCGACGAATTGATCCGGCTGAGTCGCGCCTTGCGCATCGATGACGTGATCATCGCATTGCCGGCACCGTCCGACGAAGCGCTTCTCGGGATGCTGAAGAAGGTCCGCTCACTGACGGCCAACGTCCATTTGGGGCCCGATGGAATGGCGCTGCCGCGCGTGCCCTCGCGCGGCTTCCGGACGTTGGCGGGACTACCTGTCTTGAACCTGCATGAACGGCCTCTCAGCGGCTGGGGGATCGTCCTCAAGGCGATCGAGGACCGGCTTTTGGCCGCCCTCATCCTCGGCGCCGTGTCGCCGCTTCTACTTCTCATCGCCCTTGGGATCATCCTGAGCAGCGGACGTCCGGTGTTGTTCCGTCAAATCCGTTACGGCTTCAACAACAACGAAATCCTCGTCTACAAATTCCGCACCATGCATGCCGACGAAGGAAGCGATCCAAGCGTGCCGCAGGCACGCCGCAACGATCCGCGCGTCACGACGTTCGGTGCCTTTCTAAGGCGCACCAGCCTGGACGAGTTGCCGCAACTGTGGAACGTGCTGAAAGGTGACATGTCCTTGGTGGGCCCAAGACCGCACGCCGTTGCCCACAACGTCCAGTACGCGGAGATCATCGACGACTATCTCGGCCGGCATCGCCTGAAGCCCGGTATCACGGGATGGGCTCAAGTGAACGGCTTGCGAGGCGAAGTCGACACGCCGGAGAAAATGCGCCTGCGCGTGGAGCATGACCTTTATTACATCGATCACTGGTCGCTTCTTTTCGATATGCGCATCCTCCTGCTGACGGTCCTCTACGGCTTCGTGCACAAAAATGCCTATTGAGCCACGCCGCCGCCGGCCGGCCGGACTGACAGCTGCATCACGGGCGCCAATGGAGCGGTCGTCGAGGCTCGAAAGCCTCTGTTTTTGGCTGTTGGCAACCGTTGTGGCGCTGGCGCCGCTTCCTTTTGGCGCCTATCGGGCCTGGGCTTGGAGCGCACTGTCGCTGGCTGTCGGCATTTTACTGATTTTATGGAGCTCCGCCGCGATCCGCAGGCCCGGAACGGTGCGGATTCCGTGGCGCGTTTTGGCCCTGCCCGTCTCGGTCTTCGCGGCCTTGTTGCTCTGGTTCCTTTTGCAGGCATCGAACGCTTCGCCGGAATCCTGGCACCATCCCATCTGGCGGCAAGCAGGCGACGCGCTTGGCATGTCGGTGCCCGGCACGATCAGCATCAGTCCCGAGGCCACGATCAGCGGCATCATGCGCTTTATGGCCTATGCGGGTGTCTTCTTTCTGGCGCTTCAGTTTGGCCGTGCGCCGGAGCGTGCACATGCGATGGTTTGGATCGTCGCGCTGGCCGGCTTGGCCTATGCGCTCTATGGTCTGGTGCTGAAGTTCGCGGGAATTGAGACGATTCTTTGGTATCCGCGGTGGGCCTATCCGGGTTCGCTGACCAGCACCTTCGTCAATCGAAACAGCTATGGAACCTATGCCGGCTTGGGTGTCGTCGCGACCCTGGCCCTCATGGACGCCGCGTTTGTCCGCAGCCTGGAAAAAGGTATCCGAACACGGGCCGGCTTCCTTCACTTCGTGAACAATCTCACGCCCTGGCTCTTCTTCCTGGTGGCCGCGTTCGTGGTCATCGCCACCGCACTGTTGTTTAGCCAATCGCGGGGCGCTTTTTTGGCCATGATCCTGGGCATTGGAACATTCTTCGCCATGATGGCATTGGGCGGCCAACAGAAGACCGGGGCCGCGGTCGGCTATGTGGTGGTGTTCGTCGTCGCCGGCGCCGTGCTGGTTTCCTTCAGCGGAAGTGCAACACTGAACCGTTTCGGTGATTGGGTGTCCGAGGGCGATGGACGCGCCGCCATCTTCGCCCTAAGCACCCAGGCGATCGCCGAGCATCCGATTTTGGGGTGGGGATTAGGCACGTTCCGTGGTGTCTTTCAGATCCTGCGTGACGGCACCTTCACGGTCCTGACCCCGGCCTATCAACAGGCGCACAGCAGTTACCTCGAGCTCGCGCTGGAGGCCGGCCTGCCGGCCTTCGTGCTGATGACGTCTTTGCTTGCCGCCATGGCCGGGCTTTGCGTCCGAGGCGTCCTGCGCAGGCGACGGCGCGTCGTCTATCCGGCCTTGGGCCTGGGCGCCACCGCATTGGTCTCGGCCCATGCCGCGATCGATTTCAGTCTTCAGATTCCAGCGATCACCGCGACCTATCTGTTCCTGATGGGCGCGGCCTGCGGCCAGTCGTTCAACACCGGCCCCATCAAGGCTGACAACAGAAGCTAGTAGCCCCGGCGGTAGTAGAAGCCAACCCGGCGATAGAGCCCTTCTTCGTCACGTAACGCTTCCGCGACGATATCCAAGGCCTGGTGACGACGGGCCATAAGAGCCAATTTCTTTTCATAAAAGCGGGCGGCGATCACGACCTGCTCATTCATCATGGCGCGCGTCGTCTTGTCCAACATGGGCCAGACGGTGAAAGCCAGCTCAAGTCGCTCCAACACGAGCTGGGGCTCGCGGGGTGCGGTGCGGACCGACATCTGTAAGGGCGGGTTGAGCGCGGGGGTCATGCCGGTGGTGACCAGCTCCGCCTTGGCCATGCGCAGCCAGGCATAAGGTTGGGCCGGATCGAGTGCCAAGCCTTGCCGATGGGAGTCCAGGCTGCGCGCGGCCAACTCGCGGCCCTGAGCCGTGGCGAGGCCGGCGGCTTCCGCCTGCTTGAGCTGAAGGGCGCCCAGATCAGTCCACAACCGCGGGTTGTCCTGCCAGCGAAGGGCACGCTTACGGCTTAGGGCGGCGGCCTTGAACATGTCATGGGAGACGGCTCCGGCCTTGGCCCCATCGCCCATATCGCGCATCGTCTGGTCGTAAGGCGCCGAGATCGCGGCGGCCATGAAACGCGGAACGGCGAGCGCCAGAAGAAGGGCGCCCGCCGTTGCCGAAACCAGAACCAGGCCGAGATCCTTGCGCATCGCCACCGGTTGTCCGGAGCGAGCCAAACTCACTCCGTGTAATAGTTCTTGTAGTTGCCGTAGTAAGAATATGCCGAATCGGCGAAGTCATACTGCGCGTGCTTGCGCATGTCGACCTGACTAAGCAGGACGCCGGCCAGACGCCCGCCGGCCTCCACCAGGGCGCGAAGACCCGCGATGGCGGATTCGCGCCGCGTCTTCTCCCAACGCACGACGAAGAGGCTGCGATCGACTTGCCGCACCAGGACCAAGGCGTCGGAAACCGCGAGCAACGGCGGCGTATCCAGAACGACCAAGTCGTAGATCTGCGAAAGCTGGCGGATCAGCTTCTTCATCTCCGCCGAACCCAACAGGTCGGTCGGATTCGGCGCGCGATTGCCGCCGGTGATGAAATGGACACCCGAGCGCGGATCGATCTCGATCACGTCCTCGAGGGTGGCCAGACCGGCCAGATAGTCGCCCAGGCCGAGCTGGTTCGGATGATCGAGATAGGTGTGCAGCGTCGAATGACGCAGGTCGCAATCGATGATGATCGCCTTCTGCGCCGAACGCGCGGCCATCGCGGCCAGCGACAGCGCGATCGAGGTCTTGCCTTCGCCGGGGATTGAGGACGTAACCAAGACGGTCTTCGGCGGATTGTCGACACGCGACAACAAAAGCGCCGTCCGCAGCGTGCGAATGGCTTCGCCATAGGCTGAGTTCGGGCGATCGAGTGCAACCTCGTGCGGACGTTTTCCCAGCTTCTGAAGGTCGCCCAGCGACGGCACCAGACCAATCGTGGCCTGCCCGGTCATGGCCTCGATCTCGTTCAGGCTGTGGAAACCCGAGTCGAGATATTCGGCGACGAGCGCGATGGCGATGCCGATCACGATCGAAACCACGAAGGCGGCCGCGATCATCAGCCCGCGCTTGGGATAGAAGGGGCTGCCCGGCACGGCGGCGCGCGAAATGATACGCGCATCGGCCTGCTGCAGAAGATCGTCGCGCGCGACGCTGGTTTCCTTGAAGCGCGACAGAAGCGTTTCATAGAGCTGTTTGTTCGCGCGCACCTCGCTTTCGAGCGAGCGCAGCGTGACTTCGGCTTCCTTCTGCTGTTCCAGCAACTGCTCGAGACGACGAGCTTCCTTGGTGACATTGGCCTCGCGCGTACGGGCGATCTTCAGCTCACTGTCCTGGTTAACCGAGATTTTGGACACCTCGGATTCGATTTTCGCGCGAGCGGCGGCCAGTTCCTGCTGGGCCTGTTTCAGCTTGGGATGGGTCGGCAGGTACTGCTGCGACAGATCGGCGATCTTGCGCTCGAGCATGGCTTCCTGCTCGCGCAGGCCCTGGATCAGACGCGAATCCAACACCGCCGCGACGGCTTGCGCGTCGCCGCCGGATTTCAGCATCGCCTGGACCTGCTCGTAGCGCGCCTCGGTTTCCGCGCGCTTGTTCCGGGCCTGAATCAATTCCTCGTTCAAGCCGACAAGCTGTTGCTGAAACAAAGTCGCACCACCGATTTCGACGATGCCGGCGGTACGGCGAAACTCTTCCAGACGCTGCTCGGAATCGATCACACGGCGGCGCATTTCGTTGACGCGCTCGGACAGCCACTTGCTGGCGCGCGAGGTGGCATCGCCCTTCGCGGCAAGCTGGTCGAGAATATACAGTTCCGAGATCGTGTTCGCGGCCAGAGCGGCGAACGTCGGGTCGGTCGAGGTGTAGGTGACCGTGAGCACGCGCGAACGCTCATGCGGTGTCACATTAAGGCCGCCGAGAAAAGCGCCGGCGAGTTGGTCGACCAAGGCTTCACGCTTTTCCTCGGTGGTCATCGGGGCGGCGACGGGCTGCGTCTCGTTCGTGTCCGCGCCGAAGACGGCCTCGCGGATCGGCGCCACGAGGGTGGCGGAGATGAACTCGCGCACCGGGCCGAACACGGTGCCGAACAGGCCCTTTTCCGGACGGCGGAGCTCCGGATTGAACATCGGATTGTTGACGAGATTCAGCCGTTCGACGGCCTTGCGCGCCATTTCGCGCGAGGCGATCACCGCAGCCTCGGTCTCGTTGGTCCAATAGTCCGCCTGGGCGCTCTGAATCACCGATTCCGCATTCACGACCTTCTGACGGCCGCCATCGACCACCAAGTCGACGTCCGCGCGATAGAGCGGGGTAATCTGATAGACGAACAAAGCGGCCAGCGAGGTGACCAGGAACGCCACGCCCGCGATGAGGACGATCCGTCGGCGCAAAACGGAGTAAAGCCGGCGCAGTGTGAGCGTTTCTTCCTCGATCAGCGGAATGGGACCCGGCGCGTCACGGACGGCGGGCTCGTTCTCCGGCAGGGGAAGTCGGGTCACAACACTCACGGTCTCGATCCTTCGGCCCTAGTTGGGCGAACCCGCCCGCTTGAAACGATTCTGCAAAGCTACGAACCAAATTGCGTCGGACAAATCGGAGAAGGCGAACGTTTATTCCGATAAGTCATTGAAAAATAAAATATTTATCGAAAACCTGTTATCCCCCTTCCATCCAAAGCACCCATAGCACTGCACACCCCGTGCCAAGCCTGGCACGGGGGTAATTTATACAGAATTATCAATAGGTTGTATTATTCAGCGAAAGTCGTACTAGAAGAGGCGCCGGTCTACGTCGATCGTATCCCCCGGAAGTACAGGGGCATCCAGATCGGCCTCGAACTCCTCGTCTACGACCGGATGGGTCTGCTGCAGCCCGAACCGGTCGCCTTTCAACAGTTCGGTAATCTCCTTGGGGGTGGCGCCTTTATCGCCCCGGCTGTCCCGATAGAGAGTGACCATCGACGTCTTCGCCCGGCGGTTGAACCCGCCAGCGATGGCAATGGCCTGGCGGATGTTGATGCCGACGACATAGGCATAGCTGCCGGGACTTTTGACCTCACCCAACACGTAGAAGGGCCGGTAGTTGAGCACGTCGACCGATACCTTGGGGTCGACCAGGAAATCCTTGGCCAAGCGCTCGGTGATCGCTTTGGTCAGTTCCGGCACAGTCATGCGCGCGGCGTCCACAGCCCCCACGAGGGGAATGGTCACTTGGCCGCTGGCGTCCACCGCGAACTCGCCGGACATGTCGGGCTGACCGAACACGGTCACGCGGAGCTTGTCCCCGGTCCCCAGCCGGTATTCGGCGATGTTTTGCGCGCGGGCATCCGCGAAGAGGCCGGTGAACAAAGCGAGGGCGCCGGCGAGGGCCAGCATCCAAGCCTGCCGAAAAATTCCCGTCTGGGTCAACACTGTGAATCCTCCCTCCATAACGAAGTCCGACGGACGAGCGCGGTATCTCGCATCAAATCTTGGCCGCGATACTCACGAACCACTGCCGCTTGGTCAGTTGGTCGCCCGCGAAATTCGACTTGCGGTCTGTGAACAGATACGAAGCGTTAGCCGTGAGATAGTCCAAGAAGTAGTAGGTTAGGCCGACCGAGTAAGAGAATGTCCGGTCGTGCCGATTTTCGGCGGGGGTGAAGCCATCCACTGTCTGGCTCGCCGATTCGTAAACCGCATCGATATAGGACGCGTTCAGATTCATGTAGAGATTGTCGCGCGCCTCCCAATCGGCACCCAGCGAAAAGGAGTTGGCCGCGACCTGCTTGGTTTCGAAGTCCGTCGTTGCCAAATTGCTTTGCAGCAGCTTTGCGTTCAGGGTTAGAAGCTCGGTGACGTTCCAGATGCCGCTGATGTTGAAGGTCGGGCCGGTTGTCGGCGAGAAAGCAGGGTCGGTGAAGGTCGAGTGGACGACACCGATGCCGATGTCGAGATAGGTCAGGTCGGCGAAGTCATAGGTAAGGCCGAACAGGACTTGGTATTCCCGCGAATTCTGGTTGAACCCATTCAGATCCTGATTCGCGTCATAAACCCGCTGACTATACTGCGGCTCGACATAGAGGGACGTGTCCTCCCACGCCTGATAGCCGATGCGCGGCGTGATCGCATATTCCCAGAAGTTCTGATAGCCCAAATCCACGTTGTTGTTGGTCAGGTATGACCAGCGCTGGGCATCGAGATTCACCCTCGCGATCAACGGATCGGTACTGAAAACGGGCTGCAGGCCGAAAATGTCCTGGTGATAAACGGTAGTAGCGTTGTTGCTGTTGTCGACGACGGGACCGAATGGATTGGTCGGGTCGAACGCGGTGGGCGCGGTGATGGGTGCGTTGCCGATCACATGCTGACGGGTGTGGGCATAGCCGAGCCCAAGACTCGATTCGTCTTGGATTTCGATGCGGGCCTTCGTGTCGATGATGTAATCGTAGAAGTCTTGCGAGGTGTTTCGCTCGTAATAGCCCTTGTCGACGGAAAAGTTGACGCTGAAGGAATGCCGATCCCAATCGGATTCCAACCCGATCGACGGCATGATGTGGAAAATCTTATCGGCGATGCCGTTATCCGCCATGTTGAAGATGTTGTCGTCGAACTCCTCCATCACCTTCAGTCCCGCGCGGACCCGGAAGCTGTTGAGCGTCTGGACCGTGTCGGGATTAAGCATCGGCGAAAGCATGGTGCCGAGCTCGAGACCTTCCGACTGAAAACCCGGAACCGGCCGGAGGTTGACCGCGGATTGTTTGGTTGTCTGGGCCAAGGCCGGGCGGGACGCGAAAGTCGCGACGCCCGCGCCAACGAACATTAAAACTGCCAATCCACGGATGATCGATTCGGGCGAGGTTATCCGGGAATACCGTCCGGGGCCTCGCCTCTCTCGCCGCGCCCGAGACCGAGCGCGGCCGCGTCCGTCTTTAGGACGGACTCGGTGACTTCGAGTCGTTCTCGAACAAATTCTCATCAACTGTTCCGGCTGTCGGCTCGACTTGGCTCAGGATCTCGGCAAGTTTTTTCGCGAGCTGCTTCTCCAGCTCCAGAAACCGCGCGAGGTCGGGAAATCCCTTGACGCTACTGGGCTGCTCGATGGGCTCGATCAAAAGGGCGACGATGTACGTCTTCGGTGACCGCCCTTTCACGGCCTCGCTGACGAATTGCATGTTGACCTTGTCGGAGACCGCCTCGGTCTCGATGACGACGACGCCGGCGCTCTTGGTCGAGGCGTCGCTGACCGAATCGCCGCTACCACCACCACCACCGTCGCCCGCTTGGCCGCCGCCGCTTTGCCGGCCTTTCCCCGATGAGCCGTCCGGCGCGGCCGTGCCCAGCTTCAAGGGCTTGTTGGTGAGGTAGGCGGTCTCGTTCCAGGAACTCGGATCGGTCTTATTGAACTTGAGCGTGGTGTCGTTGACGACCAGCTCATCGCCGAAAAAATTGATCGCGTCGTTTCCGATCGAACTGGCGCCGAAATCGTCAGTCATCACGATAACGCGGTAAAGATCCTTCGGCACGTTGATATCGGCACCTTCCACGCCGACGATACCATCCGACGTCAGGGGTTCGCCGCCCGGCCGGCGGATGCCACGCATCCCCTTGCCGATCAGACGCTGGTCGCGCGGCGTCGAGTTCTGCCAGCCTGGCGCGGGCTCGCCGTCGACCGGCTTGAGATCCATCGCAACGGCGCGGTCGGGAAGTTTGTAATCCTTGTCGATCGTGAGCCGCATGATCGAGCCGGTGTTGAAGATATTCGACGCGGCTTGCGCGATGCGGTCGGCCGCCAACACCAGCGCATCGTAATTGTCCTTCATGCCGGGAATTTCCTGCAGCGCGCGCAGGACCGAGACTGCGCGCCGCGTCACGTCCTCCGGCTTCGCACCAGCGCCGTTCAGATACTCGATCAGGGCACGGACGCCGTCGTCCGAACCGTTCAAAGCGCCCTGCAGAGCCTTGGCGGGTACGGATTCCAGATTGGCAGTCGTGGCTTTTTCGCTGTCGAGCACCCGGCCCGACCGGCCACCAACGGCACCGTCATCATTTGCACCGGCACGGGCGGCGTTCGTCGCCACCTTGGCCTCGGCGATCACGGTGTCGAGGCGTTGAGCGGACACGGCGATGGCATCCGAGGGGCGCGTGGGCACCGACGGCGCGGCCTGCTTGCCGGTTTCGTCCACGGGGCGGATCGTGCTGGCCTGCCCCTTTTCGATGGTGACCGATTCGCCGGCGTTGTTCGCCAGCAAAACAGAGCCGGAATTGACCGACACGCTGACCGAGCCGTTGAAGCCTAACAGCACCACGAAGTCCGTGCCGGATACGCCGATGGTGCCGGCGGGCGTCTTCACCTCGTAGGCCGAAGAAGGCGAGTTACCGGAGATGAAACGGATCGTGCCGCTGGTCACCATGACCGACACCTTGCGGCGGCTCGGCGACGGATCGAAGATCGCCTTCTCGATCAGGATGCTCGAGCGCGGCGCCAGGGAAATGCGGGTGTTGTCGCGCAGGACGATTTCCGCCGCGCTGCCCGCGCCGGTCTCGATCTTCTCGGTCTGGAAGATCTCGTCCTTGAATTCGATCTGGCGCATATTCGCGCCGCGCTTGCCGGTGACGTCGTTCATCACGGTGGCGGCGATGCCGATGCTGCCGTCGGCGGCGGCCGTCTGGACCTGCGCCGTGGCGCCTCCCCCCAAGGCGAAAAGACCGAGACCCATGGCCCAGACGAGGGCCGCCCCGACCGTGGCGGACAAGGGGTTGAATTTGATGCGCTTGGTCATGGTGCGCCCCGCTGGCTGGGCCGGCCGGTTAGGGCGCCGCCCAAATCAGAACCACCCCCGCGATCACAACGCAGGAATCCCGAAGCGGCGACAGAGCCCACCGACAAGCTGTCTTCAACCACGCGAGCAAAACCATGGCCACGGGACCGCCGACCCCCTCCGTCGACGGCATTTTCCAAAAACAGGCGTCTAGGGCCGCCGGGAACCCGCTCGGGTTCATCCAATTCAATGGAATATCTTATATTTTGTAGGAGTTAGATTAACAACCTCAAAATGTTGTGAGTATGTCATAGTGTCGCCGATTCGGGACGGCGCCGGTCTTGCAGAAGAGTGGCGCGGACGGAGGTCAACCGGGCATAGGATCGGGGTCCAGGTCGGTAAATTCGCATTTTGCGATGCGCGCTGCGGGCTCCCCCGCGGAAGCCACGCAGCCCCTTCGAAGAACGAAGGGGCTTTCATCTGACCGGTCCGGGACGATTTGTCCGTTGAGCCGTGAGGTATCTTGGAGTTCCCTTCGGCAATCGCCGGAGCGAACCCCACTGAATGGCGCCGCCCGTGGGGCGGCGAAACAATAACGGTCCATGTCGAGCGATAGTCCAACGCCGATCACGCCGGAGCCGCCGGAGAATCCCTCCTTGCGGCTGGTAGCGGCCGATACGCCGGCCGATAGCCAGGTCGCGCCCGCGCCCATGGTCATCGACAGCCTGTTGCGCTGCCTTCTTCGCGCGACATTGGTCTTCGACCGTCCCGTCACCGAGGCCGACATACGCGCCATGGTGCCGATCGGCCCCGATGGCATGAACGTCGACACATTCATCCGCGCGGCGGACCGGATCGGCTATCGCGCTGGCCGCACGGTGCTCAGCGCGGAAACCGCCCGCCAGCTTCCCGCGCCCTTCGTGATCGTCGGAACAGAGGGCGCGCCCGCGCGCCTGGTGATCTCGCGCGAGGATGCCGGCCTCGTCGTGTTCGACCCTGTCGACGGCGCATCCACGACCATGACACCGGAAGAGGCGGTCGAAGGCCGGCGCGAAGCCATCATGATCAGCCCCAAGGGTGCCATCTCGGCGCGCACCGATTGGCGGACCCTGATCCGCAACCGTCTGCGTAAGGTGGTATGGGAACTGATCCTGTCGTCGCTGGTGGTCAACATCTTCGCGCTGGCCGCGCCGCTCTTCTCGATGACGGTCTACAACAAGGTGCTGGGCCAAAAGGCGCTCGACACGCTCGACGTGCTCGTCATCGGCATGGTGACGCTCTATATCTTCGACTTCATCCTGCGGGCGATCCGCGGCTACGTCTCGAGCCATACCGGCGCCCGGCTGGACGCGTTGCTGGGCAACGAGGTTGTGCACAGGCTCCTGCGCCTTCCGTTCCGGCACTTCGAGACGACACCCACCGGCGTGATCAGCGAGCGCCTGCGTCAGCTCGACACCGTCCGTTCGTTCTTCACCGGTCAGATGCCGATCGTGCTGGTCGATGTCTGCTTCATGTTCGTCTTCCTGGCCGCCTTGATGTTCATAAGTCCGTCCTTGGGCTGGATCACGATCGGTGCGATCCCGCTGTTCCTCCTGATCTCGATCGCCTTTCACCGTGCCCAGAAATCCTTGGTGGACCGCAGCTTCGCAGCGCTCGCGAGCAAAACCTCGGCATTGGCGGAAACCATCGCCAACGCCCTCACCATCAAGTCGCTCGGTCTCGAATCCGAGGTCGAGAAGAAATGGGGCGGCCGCCTGGCGCTCACCGCCCACACCGGCTTCGAAGCCAGCAACATGGGCAACGTCGTCGGCGTGCTGGGTACGATCCTCCAGCAGGGCGTCAGCCTGCTGATCATGTATGTCGGCGCGCGCGAGATCATCGCGGGCGAGCTGTCCATCGGCGCTCTGATCGCAGCCAATATCCTGTCGTCCCGCGCGCTGGCACCAGTGCGCCAAGTGGTTTCGGCGCTGCACCAGTTGCAGGAGGTCAAGGCCGCGTTCGGGCGCATCGACGAGATCATGAACGAGCCGATCGAAGCCGAGCCCGGCGCCACCTCGCCTATTCCGGCGCTGAAGGGCGACATCGAGTTCGAGAACGTGACGTTCCGCTACGGCGACAACATGCCGGCGGCACTCGAGAACGTAACCCTCAAGATCCCCAGCGGATCCATCGTCGGTATCATCGGCCCGTCGGGCTCCGGTAAAAGCACCATTGGCCGCCTCATCCAGGCGCTCTATACGCCGAGCGAAGGGCGCGTTCTGATCGACCGCACCGACATCGCGCATATGTCGCCGCCCTGGCTGCGCAGCCAGATCGGCTCCGTGCCGCAGGACGTGCAGCTCTTCGCGGGCTCGGTGCGCGAGAACATCGCCATGGGCATGCCGATCAAGCTGCCCGAGCGCATCGTAGCGGTGTCCAAGTTCGTAGGCGCGCACGACTTCATTCAACGCCTGCCGCAGGGCTATGACACCGCGTTGACGGAACGCGGCGGCGGCCTGTCGGCCGGCCAGCGCCAGCTTCTGACCATCGCGCGGGCTTTGATCCGCAACCCCCGCATCCTCATCCTGGACGAGGCCACCAGCGCGCTGGACGCCGGCTCCGAGGCTTTGTTCATCCGCAACCTGAAACGTGCCTCGCGCGGCCGCACGATCGTGATGATTTCCCACCGCATGGCGCCCGTCACCATCGCCGACCAGGTCGTGTTCGTCATGAACGGCCGCATTGAGCGCATCGGCCCGCCGACCGAAGTGATCGAGTACGCGCGCAAGCGGATGGCCGAACACGCGGGCGAGAACGCCTTATGAGCATCCACAGCCCCTCTCCGCCACCGCCGCCGGAGCCGCCCAAGCAACCGGGCACGCCCGCACTGCAAGGCATTGCCGCGGGTGGGGCCAAGCCGCCGGCCGCTTCGCGCTCGCTTCTGCCCCGCGCGATCTCCCATGTGCCGCGCCTCTTGCCGCGCGCGGAGTTCGCGGACTTCCTGCCCGAGATCGAAGCGGTCGCCGAACGCGAGCATTCGCCGCTCGCGCGCACGATGGTGATCGCGCTGAGCATCATGTTCGCGATTGCCCTGGCCTGGGCCGCCATCGCCGAGGTCGATCGGGTTGCTTCCGCCGAATCGCAGGTGCGCCCCTTCGGCCGCGTCAAGGTCATCAACCATCCCGACGGCGGCATCGTCACCGCGCTGCACGTCCACGAGGGCCAGCCCGTCAAAGAGGGCGACGTGCTGGTCGAGATCGACCCCGCCGTGATCGAGCAGGAGCTGGCCAAAGCCAACGCCGAATATCTGACCCGGAGCGCCGAAGTCGCCCGCCTGACCGCCGAAGTCACCGGCGGCAAGCTGGAGTTTCCGGCCGAAGTGGTGAACGAGCGGCCCGATTTGGTCGCCACCCAAACCAAGCTGTTCCAAGAGCGCGCGGGCGGACTCGACAGCAAGCGCGAAGCCGCGGCCGAGGTCGTGCGCCAGAAGCAAAGCGAAGCAGCCGGCCTGACCGCCCAGATCGGCAAGCTGGAAGAAAGCCTCAAGGTCCTAGTCGAGCAAGAGCGCGCCACCGCGACCCTGGCTGACAAGGGCTATTTCCCGAAACTCAAGTACCTTTCGATCAAACGGGAGCTGGCGCAGCTCGAGGGGCAGATCGCGCAGGCCAAGGCGCAGCTCATCACAACGCGCGCGGCGCTTCAGGAGGCGATCAACAAACGCGACGCCTTGAATCGCGATGCCGCCGCCGAACCGTTGGACAAGCTTGTCACTTCGCGTCGCGACCGCGACGCGGCCTACCGAACCCTGCAGCAGAATAAGTCACGCCTGAACAACTTGGTCGTGCGCGCGCCTGTCGACGGCGTGGTGCAGAAGTTGACCATTGGCAGCCCCGGCCAGGCCATTCGTCCGGGCGAAGCCGTGATGAACGTCGTACCGACCGGCGCCTCGCTCGTCATCGAGGCCAAGGTCTCGAACAACGACATCGGCTACATCCAGGTCGGGCAGGAAGCCACGGTCAAGATTCTGACCTACGACTACATGCGCTACGGCACGCTGCATGGCGTGGTGGAGACGATTCCGGGCGACGCCATCGAGGACGAGAAGACGCGGGAGTACTATTTCCCGGTCATCGTGCGCACGGAGAAGAACTACTTGGGCGATAAGCCCGGGCAGTATCCCGTCCAGCCCGGCATGCAGGCCGAGGTGGACTTCAAGCTCGGCAAGCGGACGATCCTCGAATATCTGACCGAGCGCATGCTGAAGACGACCAACAACGCTTTCAAGGAACGCTGATCACCAGGCGGCGGCGCGCGAGCTCCTCGATCGTGGCGGCCACGTCGGCATCGAGTTCCGCCGCGGCGCGCTCCGGAAAGGCGTTGCGCATCAGCGCCGCCAGTTCGGCCAGGTCCATCGGCTCCGCGAGCGCCCGCCACAACCCGCCCGCCACCACGTTCAGATAGAACACCTCCTCGGTGTCCGGCTCGACCAGGAAGACGTCGCCGTCGATCTCCGTCGCGCTGACACCGGGCCGCTGGCCGTAGCGCATGGCGTTCAATCGCCCTCGACGAGACGGCGGAGCGCGCGCGCGGCCTCGCGGCTGCGGCAGAATTCGAGTGTGTAGGCCGGCGTCCGGGCCGCGAGCGCGGCAAGCCGCGCAACCAACGCCGCCGCGCCGAGCTGCGGGGCAAAGGCGTGGGTCACGAGCGCGCGCATGGCGGCTGGACGATCCGCCGACAAGAGCCGGGGCTTGCCCTCTTCCACGCGTTTGAGGATGACGATGCCGCGCAGCTTCGCGCCCTGGCCAAAGCGCGCGCCCTCCCCGCGCCGGAGACGCAGATGGGCAATGCCCGACTGGGTACGGCGGATGCGCGCGCCGGCAAAACCGCTGAACAGCCGCCCGACGTCGGCTGGCAGAGGCAGACGCAGCTTTGGCGCCAAACCGAAGGAAAGCGCGCGGTCCTTCGCGATGGCGACCGAATCATCGCCAAGCAGACGTCCGCCGTTGGCTGCCATATGCAAGGCCACGCTGCTTTTGCCGGCCATGGACGGACCGATCACGACCACCGCGCCGCGCGAGAACGACGCGGCACCGGCGTGGAGGCTGATCGTGTCGCGCGTCTGGCGCAGCGCCGCCGCGATCAAGGCACCGAGGAAGGCGCCCATGGCGTGTGGTGCGGTGGGGTAAAAGGCCTCGACGACCGCGCGACCCCTTCGCTCCGTCACGACGTATCCCGTGCCGGCGGCGATTATGCGCACATGCCAACGCCGCGCCAACGGCACCCGCCGCCACGGCCATTCCGAAATCAAAAAGGGAAGCTCGCCCATCAACGCGGCGTCGACGCGAACCACGATTGGCCGCGCGAAACCACGGAACTCGATCATGGCCTGCGAATTGTTGGAATATACCGTCTTCGTCATCGCGCGCGAGTGTGCCACAGCAGCCGCGGCCGCGCCTACGCCCTGGCCCGCGGCGGCGATTTCACGCATAGTCCGACCCATGCCCGAATCAGCCATCCGCGTCACGCGCCTGACCAAGCGCTATAAAACGGTCTTGGCCGTCGCGGCAATCGATTTCGCGGTTCCGCGCGGCTCCGCGACAGCGCTTTTGGGCGGTAATGGTGCGGGTAAGACAACCACGCTCTCTATGATCATGGGCCTGGTGTTGCCGACCTCCGGCACGATCGAGGTGCTGGGCCAGGACATGGTCCGTCACCGCTATCGCGTTCTTCCGCGCATGAATTTCTCCTCACCCTATGTCGAGTTGCCGCGCAGTCTGACGGTGCGCGAAAACCTCGACGTCTTCGCACGGCTTTACGGAATCCCGGACCGCGCGGCGACCTGCGCGCGCCTGGCGGAGGAGCTGGATCTGGTCCGGTTCCTCAAGCGCACCACGGGAAGCCTGTCGGCCGGCGAGAAAACACGGGTGATGCTGGCCAAGTCCCTGCTCAACCAACCCGACCTCCTGCTGCTGGACGAACCGACGGCCTCGCTCGATCCCGATTCAGCCGATTGGATTCGCACCTATTTGCAGGACTACCAGCGCCGGAACGGCGCCACCGTGCTCATGGCTTCCCACAACATGCTCGAGGTCGAGCGCATGTGCGGCGACGTGATGGTCATGCGCGAAGGCAAGATCGAGCGTCGCGGCACACCCGCCGAACTGATCCGGCAGTTCGGGCGCGACACGCTGGAGGAAGTCTATCTGGACATCCACCGGCGCGAGGGGGCCGCGAGGGCCGCGCAATGAGCGCGTTCCGGGACAAGGTGGCGCGCGCGGGCGCGCATGGATTCTCGCCCACGCGCATCAGCGCCATGGTCATGCGCCATGTCTATCTGTTGCGGCGGTCGTGGCCGCGACTGTTGGAGCTGGCCTATTGGCCCATCGTCCAGGTCTTGCTGTGGGGCTTTATCAGCAAGTTCTTTGCCACCAACAGCTCTTGGGTGGCGCAGGCCGGTGGCGTGCTTCTGGCCGGCGTGCTGTTGTGGGACGTGTTGTTCCGCAGCCAGCTGGGCGTCACCATTTCGCTTCTGGAGGAATTGTGGGCGCGCAACCTGGGCCACCTCTTCGTCAGTCCATTGCGTCCCTACGAACTGTGCATCTCGCTGACGACCATGAGCATGATCCGCACACTGATCGGCATCGTGCCGGCGGCGCTAATCGCCATTCCGCTTTACGAATATTCGATCTTCGAGATGGGGCTACCGCTGTTGGCGTTCTTCTCGACGCTTCTGGTCTTTGGCTGGGCGCTGGGCCTGGCTATCGCGGCGGTGCTGATCCGCTGGGGCTTGGCGGCCGAGAACCTGGCGTGGCTTCTAGTCTTCGTGCTGGCGCCTATTTCGGGCATTTATTATCCCGTCGATGTCTTACCCAATTGGGTTCAGGTGATCGCTTGGATGTTCCCGGCGCCCTACGTGTTCGAGGGCATGCGCGCGGTTCTGTTCCATGGCGTCTTTCGGACCGATCTGATGCTGGCCGCGCTGGCGCTGGATCTCCTTTATATCCTCCTGGGCGCCGGCGCTTTTCTTTACAGCTTCCGCGTCGCACGCGTGCAAGGGCTGTTGTTGCGCACCGGCGAATGATCGCCTAGGCGTCGCGGCCGCTGACGCGCGCTTCCTCGAACGTCGCCATGCCGGTATGGCAGGCCACCGCCGCGCGCAGAATGCCGACCGCGAGTGCAGCGCCCGATGCCTCGCCCAACCGCATGCCAAGATCGAGCACCGGCCGCTTCCCGAGCCGCTTCAGAAGCCGCGCGTGGCCGGGTTCGGCCGAACAATGCGCGACGATGCAATGGTCGAGAGCGCCCGGCCGCGCCCCGTGGATGATCGCGGCGGCGGCGGTCGAGGCATAGCCGTCGAGCACGACGGGCACATGCGCCAGCCGCGCGGCCAGCACGGCGCCTGCGATGGCGGCCAATTCGTGCCCACCGACACAACGTAGAATCTCGAATGGATCGGTCATCGTCGCGCGGTTGTGCGTCACGCCGGTCGCGACCACCTCCACCTTGCGCGCAAGCGTGGCGCCCTCGGCACCCGTGCCCGGCCCGACCCAATCGGCCGCCGCGCCGCCATAGAGTGCGTGGCACAGAGCCGCGGCAGACGTCGTGTTGCCGATACCCATTTCGCCGAGGCAGAGAAGATCGACGCCGGGCTCGACGGCCATCATGCCGTAAGCGGCGGCACGTGCGCATTCCTCGCCCGACAGCGCGGGCTCTTCCGTGAAGTCGCGCGTCGGATGATCGAGCGCCATCTCGTACACGCGCAAGTCGGCGTCGACCGCCTTGCAAAGCTGGTTGATGGCGGCGCCACCCGCGATGAAATTCTGCACCATCTGGGCGGTCACGGCGGGCGGATAGGCGCTGACCCCGCGCGCGGCGATCCCGTGATTCCCCGCGAAGACGGCCACGCGCGGCCGGTCGATGCGCGGCGGATGACGCCCTTGCCAACGCGCGAGCCAAACCGACAGCTCCTCCAGCCGGCCGAGCGCGCCGGCGGGTTTGGTCAACAGCGCCTCGCGCGCGGCGGCGGCTTCCGCGGCAGCTTCGTCGCCGTCCGGCAGCGATGTGATCAGGGCGCGCAGCTCGTCGAGCGACGCAAGCGGAGACGGTTTGGTCATGGTCGGTCCGGAATTTCGGCGAAGGCGGCAAGGGGGCGAACGCGAACGGCATATTTCGGGTTGATACCCTCCATGCCTTCGAAAACCTCCCGGCTCAATTCAGCGCAGCGCATCATGGCAATCCCTGTTCGCGGACCCGCACCTGTCCTATAACCACGATCATGCTTGGTGCTAGAGAAATCCCATGACGACGACCGAGGAACCCGGCTCCCCGCGCGACCGCCTGGACATGGGCGGCTGGCTGTCCGACCTCTCGCTGGCGTCGTCATTTCTAACGCGCCTGCGGCCACCAGGCACCTTGGTTCCGGCGGAACTGGCGCCCGGCCGCCTGGCCGGTGCCGTGCGCGCCTTTCCCTTGGTGGGAGCGGGGGTAGGTCTGGCGGGCGGAGTTGTCTACGCCCTGGCCTATTGGCTCGGCCTGCCCACGTTCGCCGCTGCCCTTTGCGCTCTAGCGACCGGCGCTTTGATCACCGGCGCCCTGCACGAGGACGGCTTGGCCGACACCGCCGACGGACTCGGCGGCGGCAAGACGGTGGAAGATCGTCTGCGCATCATGCGCGACAGCCATATCGGCGCCTTCGGCGTCATGGCTTTGGTCTTCAGCATCGGTTTGCGCGCGGCGGCGTTGGCCACACTCGGCACGCCCTGGCTGGCGGCGGCGGCCTTGATCGCCAGCGGCACAGGCTCCCGCGCGGTGTTGGGCCTCGTGATGCGGCGGCTCGATCCGGCACGACCCGACGGGCTGGCTGCCAACGCCGGCCGCCCTTCGGAGGAAGGCGCTCTGACCGCGGCGGCGATCGGCGCGGCGTTCGCCCTTCTTTTCCTCGGCCTCGGCACCGGTATCGTGGCCGTGGCAGCGGCCTTGGTCGCCACGGCCGCCGTGGGCCAATACGCCCGGCGCGGTATCGGCGGCTATACCGGCGACGTGTTGGGCGCGACCCAGCAGGTCGCCGAGATCGCCATCCTGCTGGTCGCCGCGGCGAAGCTCGGATCGGTATGAGCAAGGTCACCCGCTGGTGGTGGATCCGTCACGCGCCGGTGCCGGACGGCGGCTGCATCTATGGTCAGCGCGATCTTTCGGCTGACTGTACCGACAGCGCGGCTTTCGCCCGCCGTGCGGCATCCCTGCCGGCGGGTGCGGTGTGGGTCGCGAGCCATCTGCGCCGCACCCACGAGACGGCGGCGGCCATTTGCGCCGCCGGTTACGGCGAGGCACAACCGGCGATCGAACGCGATCTGGCCGAGCAGCATTTCGGCGAATGGCAAGGCCTGCCGCGCAAGGAGGTCTACGCCAATCAATCCCGCTGGCCGGGCTTCTGGCTGGCGCCGGCCGATCATGCGCCGCCGGGCGGCGAAAGCTTCGCCCAGGTGGTCGCGCGCGTGGTGCCCGCCATCGAACGGCTGACCGAGTCGCACGCGGGCCGCGACATCGTGGCTGTGGCCCACGGCGGCACGATTCGCGCGGCGCTCGCGCTGGCACTCGGTCTGACGCCATCGGCGGCGTTGGCCTTTTCCATCGACACGATCTCGCTAACGCGCCTCGATCATATCGCCGGACCGGACGGCGCGGCTTGGCGCGTGGTGGCCGTCAACCAAGCGGCCGACGCCCTTCCCGCCGGCCGAGACATCCCCATCACCTTCGCATGACGGCGGCGCTTGCCCGCGTAACCCTGGTTCTCGGCGGCGCGCGGTCTGGCAAAAGCCGTTACGCTGAAGCGCTTGTGCGCAAGGCGGGCGGCGGCATCTACCTAGCCACTGCCCAGGCGCTGGACGGCGAAATGGCGGCACGCATCGCGCGCCACCGGGCCGAACGGGGCCGTGGGTGGACAACGGTCGAGGAGCCGCTGGAATTGGCTGCCGCGCTCGAGCGCGGCGCACAGGCGGGACAGCCGATCCTGGTCGACTGCCTGACCCTGTGGCTATCCAATCTGATGGGCGCCGGGCGCGCGGTGAAACCGGAGACAGCGCAGTTGCTGGCGGCACTGAAGAGTCTGTCGGTGCCCGTGGTCTTCGTCTCCAATGAGGTTGGTCTGGGTATCGTGCCCGACAATGCGCTGGCGCGCGCTTTCCGCGACGAAGCCGGGCGGCTGAACCAGGCCGTGGCTGCGGCGGCAGACCGCGTGGTGTTCCTGGCCGCGGGCCTTCCCTTGGTTCTCAAAGGCGGCTGATGTCGGCCAGCGATCTCTCAACACCCATTCAAGCCCTGGGCATCAATGCGCGGGCGCGCATCGGCTTGGTGCTGATCGAGGACGAGAATGTGGAAGGCGCGGCCGATGCCGTGCTCCGCACCCTCTCGGCGCTCGCAGCCTCGGGCTGCCGGGTCGAAGAACAGCCCGCGGATGGCCGGGCGTTGCTACGCCGTCTTTGGCGCGGCATGGATCAAGCATCCGCGGAACACGAAACGCTGCCCTTGCCGGACTATGCGCGGTGGCTGGCCACACTTCCCGCCGGCTATGCGCGCAGGCTCGCCGACGGGTGGAAGCGCCCGGAAGACGACCCCTTGTTCCATCCGGGAACGCTGGATTGCGGCCATTTCCCGATCCCCGCCATACGATGCGGCGATGCCGCCATCGTCGCCTGGAGCATGCGCGCCAAGCCTTCCCTCGCCTCAACGCCGCCCCACGGGCACTTGGCCGCGGTCGCCTGGCTGCGCGACATCTTCGGCGCCCAGGCCATCCTGACCATCGATGGAATGGGTACTGTCGCCGTCGCGCCGCCACCATTTTGACGCCGCATTCCCAGCCTAACCTCGCGCGCGACCATGGTCCCCACGAATCCCAAACGCGTTATGATGGCCCGTCGGCCTGGGGCGGAGTGTAATTTGGAAATAAATCCAGAGGTTTCCGCGTCGTCATCACGGGCGGAGGCGCCGTTGCGGCGGCGCCGGACCCTGCAAGGAGAAGAAGAGACATGAAACTGCCCCTCCGGAGCGTCTTCGGATTCGCCCTCGTCCTCGCCATCGCCGCCAGTTCGGCGGCGCGGGCGGAAACCAACCAAGAAGAACTGGTCAGCAAGGCGCGCTTGACCATCGAACGTCTATCGGCCAACCCGGATTTCGGGCGCATGAACGCCGCCATCAAAACCGCGCAAGCGGTGATGATCTTCCCCTCGGTGCTCAAGGGCAGCTTCATCATCGGCGCGGAGGGCGGCAACGGTGTGCTTCTGACCAAGGACGCCAACGGCGAGTGGAGCTATCCCGCGTTCTATACCCTGGGCGCGGGCAGCATCGGTCTGCAGGCGGGGTTCCAGGATTCCGAAGCCGTCTTCGTCATCAACACGCTGAAGGGCCTGAACGCGATCCTGAACAACAATTTCAAATTCGGCGTCGAGGCCAGCGTCGCGCTCGGCCCGGTCGGTCAGGGCATCGAAGGTTCGACGACGACGGCGTTCGGCGCGGACATCGAAGCCTATTCCGCCACCCGCGGCCTGTTCGCCGGCGGTTCCTTCGAGGGCGCCGTGATGTACGAACGCTCGGATTGGAGCCGGAACTATTACGAGGTCGGCGCCTCGGCGCGAGGTGTCGCGATGGAGCGTGCGTTCCGCAATCCGCAGGCAGACGGCCTGCGTGAGGCCATGGCGAAGATCAGCAGCGCAGCGCCCTAGACACTCTTCAATCGAACCCTAGCCAAGCGAACGCAACCGCGAGCGTGAAGAGCGCACAAGCCGCGACATAAAGCCGTAACGCGCGCGCGATGTCGCGCGCTTCCATGTCGGGTGCACCGTCGCCGAGCCAGGGATCGTCGACGGTTTCCGTGCCGTAACGGCGCGGGCCCGCGAGAGCGAGGTCGAGCGCGCCAGCCGCCGCGGCCTCGGGCCAGCCCGCATTGACCGAACGGTGCTTGCCCGCGTCGCGCCAGGCGATGGCGACGGCACGGGACGGCCGCGCGCCCGGCACGAGGAAGGCCGCGGCCGCGAGGAGAGCGACGGAGATCCGCGCCGGAACGAAATTCATCGCATCGTCGAGACGCGCCGAGACGCGGCCGAAATACAGATGACGCGGCGAGCGATGGCCGAGCATGCTGTCCAGCGTGTTGACCGCCTTGTAGGCAAATAGGCCGGGCAAGCCGAAGAGCGCATAGAAAAGCGCCGGTGCGATCACGCCGTCGGAGAAGTTCTCGACCAGAGATTCCACGGCTGCGCGTGCCACGCCGTGCCGATCGAGACTGCGTGGATCTCGGCCGACGATGTGTGAGACGGCATGTCGCGCGTTTTCCAGATCGCCCTGCGCCAACGGGCGTTCGACGCGGCGCACATGGGCGAACAGGCTGCGTTGCGCGAGCAGCGTCACGACTGCGGCCAATTCGACGACCCAGCCGAATGGGATGGAATTCGCCAGCACATGCAGCACAAGGCCTGACAGGACGGCGCCCGCGACGACAATCAACGCCGCCACGCCGCCCCACGCGATGTTTCGCATCCGCCCGCGCTCGGGCCGGTTCAGCATGTGGTCGAGATGCGCGATGACGGCACCGAGGAAGCGGACGGGATGACCGGGCCAGGGCAACGGCCAGCGCCGCTCCGGCAAGGCACCATCCAGAACGAGCGCCGCCGCAAGGATCATCAGCGCGCCCGGGGCCGAAGCGTCGTCGAAAATCACGGCGGGAGAATGGACGGCATGGCCTGGCGCATCAACGCCGACCGCGGCGGGGTCAGCCGCCGGCGTCGCGAAGATAGCGCACGGCCGCCGTTTGACGGTTGCGCTCGGCCCAGTCCGACGCCGTCATGCCGGTAAAATCACCGCGCTTGAGATCGACCTTCTTGGTCGCCACCAACAGTTTGAGAATGTCCACGTTACCGATCTTAGCGGCCTTGATCAAAGGCGAGTTGCCCGAACGGTCGACCGTGTTCGGATCCGCACCCGCGTCGAGCAGAACCTTCACGGCATCGACATTGCCCCGCTCCGCGGCCCAGTTCAGCGCCGTGTTCCCGCTCTTATCCTTGAGATCGACCAACGCCCGGTCGCGGATCAGGACCTCCATGACGTTGACGTGGTTGCCCTTGGCAGCCGCGATCAGCGCGGATGTGGCGTCAAGCTTGTCGACCTCGTTCGGATTCTTTCCGCCATTCAGCGCTTTTTGTACGCCCTCGAGATTGCCGTTACCGGCATCCAGCAAGAACGTGTCAGGCCCGAAGCCGCCAGGAGGCGGCGCCAAGCCCTGGGCCAGGACAGGAGCTGCCAAGAAAAGGGGGAGGAGAAGCGTGGACAGTCGGGCGAGCGATTTGATCTGCATGGAAGGGTTGTCAGTTGCAGCGGCCGGCAAGTCAAGGCGTTGCCGCGTCATAATCCGGTCGCGCGCAAGCACGAATCCGGCGGCTGGCTTGAACCCGTTGGATTTTGAGCCTATCTTAAAAAAAGGCAATAATAGCAACTTCTTGCCCTGCCCAGCCCGGAGTCGCCGGGTCGTGGCGGGCGTCTCTGGAGGCCCGAGATCATGGCGTTGTCCCCGCGCATCGCGCGCGCCGCGACAGTAATGGCCGCTCTGGTGTTCGTCACCGCCTGCGGCCAGCGCGGCGTATGGACGAAGGAAGGCGCCACCCAGAGTGAGGTGACGTCGGCTCAGAAGGAGTGCTCCCGCGATTCAGGCGACTATGGCTTCCTGAACAACCAAAGCCCGACCGAAGGGGCCAGCGCCCGTTACGAATCGGATAACCGCAACAGCCTGTACCGGCTCTGCATGTCGTCCAAGGGCTTTGGACAGATCCCGGAATCCCAGGCGAAACAGCAGCAGCAACAGCAGCAGAAACAACAGCAAAGCCAATAGCGGCCGCTTGACCGCCGCCTGCCCGCCGCCTCAAATGGCTCCGCAATTCCGACGGAGCCCGCCATGTCCAAAACCCTCCTTCGCGGTGTCTACGCCGCCGCCCTGACGCCCCTCAACGACGATCTCAGCCCCGACTTGAAGGCCCTGGTGCGTCACTACAAGTGGCTGCTGGCCAATGGCTGCGACGGTCTGGCGCCCTTGGGCACCACGGGAGAGGCCAATTCCTTTTCGGTCGATGAGCGGCTGGCGGTCATCGACACGCTGGGCGGTTCCGGCATCCCGATGGACCGTTGCATCGTCGGCACGGGAAGCTGCGCGCTGACCGATTCCGTGCGTCTGACCAAGCGTGTCTTGGACGCGGGCGGGCGCGACGTGCTGGTGCTGCCGCCGTTCTATTACAAGAAGGTCACCGAGGACGGTCTGTTCGCCTCGTTCGCCGAGGTGATCCAGCGCGTGGGCGATGCACGCCTGCGCCTCTACATCTATCAGTTCCCTCAGATGACCGGGCTCGATCTGAGTCTGGATTTGATCGACCGCCTGATCGACGCATTCCCGAAAACAGTCGTGGGCATCAAGGACAGCTCGGGCAACTGGCCGAACATGGAAGCCATGTGCAAGCGCTTCCCCGGCTTCGAGGTCTTCCCAGGCAGCGAGCGATTCCTTCTATCCGCGCTCAAGGCCGGCGGGGTCGGCTGCATCAGCGCCACCACCAACGTAACGGCACCCATGGCGGCCAAGGTCTATGCCAATTGGAACAACGACAAGGCCGACGCGCTGCAAACCGCGCTGATCGCGGTGCGCGACATCCTGGAGACGTTCCCGCCCATCGCCGCCCTGAAGCAGCTTCTGGCGCGCACGACCGGTCAGGCTTCATGGCTCAATATCCGGCCGCCGCTCACACGTCTGACCGAGGCGCAGGCCCAGGCCCTGTTCGCCAAGCTCGAGGCTGTCTCCTTCGAGACCGCGCGCGCGGCCTGATGGCGAAGCGGGCCAAGGCCCCCACCCATCTCGATCTCAACGGCCGGACGGTCCCGTTCAGCATCCGCAAGGTCGCGCGGGCGCGCCGCATGACGCTGCGCGTCGACGCGGCGGCCGATGGCGTGGGCCTGACCCTGCCGCGCTGGGTCAGCATCGACGAGGGGCTGCGCTTCGTGGAAACCAAGCGGAGCTGGCTCGAAAGCCGGTTGGCGCGTCTGCCGCCGCGCACCGCGATCGCCGACGATGCCGCCGTGCCGGTCCTGGGCGTACCCCATCGCATCCGCCATTGTGCCGACGCCTTGCCCTTCGTCTGGCAGGCGGGGGGCGAACTGCGCGTCGGCGGACCCGCGGACACCATGACCATGCGCGTGCTGGCTTGGCTGCGCGAGCAGGCCCGAGCGGAAATCCCGCGCCGGGCGGTGGAGAAGGCCGCACAAATCGGCCTCGGCCCTCCACCCGTGGGGTTGCGCGACACGCGCAGCCTATGGGGAAGCTGTTCACCCCGCGGGCGGCTGTCTTTCTGCTGGCGCCTCGTGATGGCGCCCGAGCCCGTTCTGGACTACGTGGTCGCCCACGAAGTCGCGCATCTACGCCACCTCAACCATGGCAAGCGGTTTTGGGCACTGGTCGAGACGCTGACGGGCGACGTTGACGCCGCGCGCACATGGTTGAACCGCGAAGGGCCGGGCTTGCATCGCTTCGGCTGAAGCCGATATCCGGAGCAAGAGTCGGATAGAGGCGCGGCGCGCGGTGCCTCATAGTTCGGTCATGGATATGGAAAGACAGACCGACGTGAACGCGGACGACAAATGGCAAGCCGTGATGGCGCGTGATGCGCGGCGCGACGGCGCGTTCGTCTTCGCCGTGCGCTCCACGCACATCTATTGCCGCCCCTCCTGCCCCAGCCGCCGGCCGCTTCGGCGCAACATCGCGTTCTACGCCACGCCCGGCGAGGCCGAAGCCGATGGGTATCGCGCCTGCCGCCGCTGCAAGCCGGAGCGGGCGGAACGGCCGGACGCGGCGGCCAACATGGTGCGCAAGGCCTGTGCCTTCATCGACGCGCGCCGCGACGGACCGCCAACTTTGGATGAAATCGCCACCCATGTGGGGCTGAGCCCCTTTCACGTTCAGCGCACGTTCAAGCGCGTGCTGGGCCTGAGCCCGCGCGCCTACGCCGACGCGAGGCGCTTGGGACGTCTGAAGCAGAAATTGAAGCGCGGCGACGATATCGCAGGTGCCCTCTACGAATCGGGCTATGGCTCGTCGAGCCGGCTCTATGAAGTCGCCGCGGCGAAGATGGGCATGACGCCCGCGACCTATCGCAAGGGAGGACAGGGCATGCGGATCGGCTACACGATCGTTCCATCGGCGCTGGGCAAGTTGCTGGTGGCCGCGACCGCACGCGGCGTCGCCTATGTGGCGCTGGACGACCGCAACGCTCCGCTCGAAGCGCGTCTGCGCGAGGAGTTTCCGGCCGCCGCCATCGCGCGCGACGACAAAGGGCTCGCGCGCTATGTGCGCCCGCTGACCGGATATCTGGACGGGCGCACGGCGGATATCGACCTGCCCGTGGACGTACGGGCCACCGCCTTCCAGCGCCGTGTGTGGGACGCGCTCAAGGACATCCCGCTCGGCGAAACGCGAACCTACAAGGAGATCGCGCGCAAGCTGGGCGATCCCAAGGCCGCCCGCGCGGTGGGCAGCGCTTGCGGGCGCAATCCCGTGTCGCTGATCGTGCCCTGCCATCGCGCCGTGCGGGAGGATGGCGGCCTGGGCGGCTATGCCTGGGGCCTGCCGCGCAAGGAGAAGCTGTTGGCCGCCGAACGCAAACGCGCGGGCCGCCGCGCCTCGTGACGCTGAGCTTCAGCGCTTGTCGATAGGCGCGTCCCGCACGGCCGGCGCACCGCCTTCGCGCGTGACCGTGACGGATGGGCGCGCGGTTCCTGCCGGCATGGGCGCCATGCCGGCGGGCTGGGAGCCGCGCTCGCCGGGCTCGGGCGGCGTCAGCGGTACACCGCCCGTTTCTGCGACTGGCGCCACGGCAGCCATCGGCAACGGCCTCACCGGCTGCCCTTCCAGCGCAGCCGCCATGTATTCGTGCCACAAGGCAGCCGGCAGGCGGCCGCCGGAGACCGCGCGCATGGGCGCGCCGTCGTCGTTGCCGAACCAAACGCCGGTGACCAGTTCGGCCGTGAAGCCAACGAACCAGGCGTCGCGGAAATCCTGACTTGTTCCGGTCTTGCCCGCGGCGGGGCGGCCGATCTGCGCGGCGCGGCCGGTGCCTTCGGTGACGACCGCCATCATCATGTCGTCCATCTGGATGAGCTGACGTGGTTCGATGACGCGACCGGGGCCCGAACCCTGGCGCTTGTAGAGGACGCGGCCTTCCCGGTCGCGGATCTCCTCGATGCCATAGGCCCAGACGCCGTTGCCCATGTTGGCGAAGGCCGCATAGGCTTGGGTCAGTTCGATCAAAGTCACTTCGCTGGTGCCGAGCGCGATGCTGGGCATCGGCTTCAAATCGGCCGTGATGCCGAGCCGACGCGCGACATTGACGACATTGCGGCGGCCCGCCCGTTCCGACACCTGGACCGCCACGCTGTTGAGCGATTGGGCGAAAGCCTCGCGCAGCGAAACCTCGCCGCGATATTTGTTGTCGAAGTTGCGCGGGCTCCAGCCCTCGACCGAAATGGGTGTGTCGACCATGCGTTCGGTTGGATCCATGCCGCGTTCGAGCGCAGCCAGATAGACGAAGGTCTTGAACGCCGAGCCCGGCTGCCGTAGCGCCTGGGTCGCGCGGTTGAATTGGCTGAGCGAATAATCGCGCCCGCCTACCATGGCGCGCACGGCACCGTCGGGCGACATGGACAGAAGCGCGCCTTGGCTGACGCCGGCGTTCGGGCCTTGCGCCGCCAGCACCGCGCTCAGCTTGGCTTCGGCCACGCGCTGCAACTGCGCGTCCATGGTAGTGACGACGATCAGGTCGCGGTCGGGATAGCCGACAAAGCTAGACACCTGGTCCAGCACCCAGTCGCCAAAATACCGGCCGCCCTGCCCCGACAGCGCATAGGCCAATTGCTGCCGCGTGGACTTGGCGATCTCGGCCTGCCGGCCGGTGATGAAGCCCGCGTCTACCATGTTGGCCAGCACCTGGTCGGTGCGGCGCGCCGAGAGGTCGCCGTCGCGCGAAGGGTTGTAGCGCGAGGGCGCCTTCAAGAGGCCGGCCAGCATGGCCGATTCGTAGAGCGTGAGCTGGCGCGGGGATTTGCCGAAATAGCGCCGCGCGGCAGCGTCGACACCGTAGGTGCCCGAGCCGAAATAAACCCGGTTCAGATAAATGGTGAGGATCTGCTCCTTGGTGTAGCGCTGTTCCAACCACAGCGCGAGCAGAGTCTCCTGCACCTTGCGGCGAATGGTGCGCTCGGGATTGAGAAACAGGTTCTTGGCCAGCTGCTGCGTGATCGTGCTGCCGCCCTGGACCACGCGGCCCGCGCGCAGGTTGACGACCAAGGCGCGTCCCATGCCCCAGGGATCGAGCCCGCCATGCTCGAAAAAGCGCCTGTCCTCGGTAGCCAAGAGAGCCTTGGGCAGATAGTCGGGTAGATCGCGGACCTGGATCTGCTCGCCGTAGATGTCGCCAAAGGACAGCAGCACCTGGCCGCGCGCGT
Source organism: Alphaproteobacteria bacterium (assembly GCA_050180485.1). Classification (GTDB taxonomy): domain Bacteria; phylum Pseudomonadota; class Alphaproteobacteria; order CADEGL01; family CADEGL01; genus CADEGL01. Next base: position 37,840 of record JBFXED010000032.1, read on the forward strand.
CCACCAGCGTGATGCTGGGCTTGCGCTCAGCCTCGGTCAGGCGGCCGACCTCGGGCATGTCGTAGGCGAAATAGGCGATGGCCGCGGCACCCAGCGCGACAAGCCAGATCAGCGCGGTGGCGGCCAGGCGCAGGGCGCGTATGGCGCCCGAGCGGGGCGGTCGCGCAGTCGAAACCGGCTTGGCCGGTTTGGGCTTGCGCGCGTCGCCGCGGGGTTTAGGAGGCATGCTCGGTCTCTGGGCAGGAGGGCGGCGCCATCGTGGCGTACGTCGGCATCCGCGAAGACGCGGCGCTTCCCCTTAGGCGGGGAAAACGGCGAATCTGCGGCACGGTTCCCGACGCAGCGACCCTAGACGTCCAGATTGGCGACCCTAAGCGCGTTTTCGTGGATGAAATCCCGCCGGGGCTCCACCACCTCGCCCATCAGGGTCGAGAACACGCTTTCCGCTTCGTCCGCGTGGGTCACCTTGACCTGCAACAGGGTGCGGACATTGGGATCGAGGGTGGTTTCCCAAAGCTGCTCGGGATTCATTTCGCCCAGTCCCTTATAACGTTGGATGGCCAGTCCCTTCTTGCCCGATTCGAGGATGGTCGCCACGAGACCGAGCGGTCCGATGATGCGCGACTCTTTCTCCTTGGTCACGAGCACGGCGGGCCGAGCGTAGATGCCCTGCAGTTCGGCCGCCATCTCGTCGAGCTTACGCGCCTCGGCGCTCTTCATCACCGCGCTGTCGATCACGTAACGCTCGGTCACGCCGCGCAGAGTGCGCGATAGGACAAACGCGCCGTCCGCGCGCAGGTCCGAGGTCCAGGCGCGCTCCTGCCTTTCCACCAGCCCGTTCAAACGCCGTGCAATGGCCTCCGCGATTTTCTTGGAGTTTTCCGCGTCATTCAGAAGCTCGGGCTTGAAGGCGCCCAGGATGGCGGCCTGCTCGATCACGTCCGAGTTGCCGAAATGCTTGAGAAGCGGCGTCATCAATCGCTTGACGTGCTGGGCGCGGTCGAAGATGGCCTTGAGATCGCCGCCCGCGCGTTGCGAGCCGTTGTGCAGGCGCAAAACGGCCTCATCCAACGAGGCGTCGCCCAAATAAGCCTCCAGCGCGCCGTCATTCTTGAGATAGACCTCGGACGAACCTTTCTTTACGCGATAGAGCGGCGGCTGGGCGATGTAGAGGTGGCCAGCCTCGATGACCGGCGCCATGTGGCGGTAGAAGAATGTGAGAAGCAGCGTACGGATGTGGCTGCCGTCCACGTCGGCGTCCGTCATGATGATGATCTTGTGGTAGCGCAGCTTCTGCATGTTGAAATCGTCGCGGCCGATTCCGGTGCCCAACGCCGAGATCAACGTGCCGATTTCCGCCGAACCCAGCATCTTGTCGAAGCGCGCGCGCTCGACGTTCAGGATCTTGCCGCGCAGGGGAAGGATGGCTTGATTCTGACGATGGCGCGCCTGTTTGGCGGAGCCGCCGGCCGAATCGCCCTCGACGATGAACAGCTCCGACAAAGCGGGATCGCGCTCCTGGCAATCGGCCAGCTTGCCGGGCAGGCTGGCCAGATCGAGCGCGCCCTTGCGACGGGTGAGTTCGCGCGCGCGCCGGGCGGCCTCGCGCGCGGCCGCGGCCTCTACGACCTTGGCCACGATCTTGCGCGCGTCGGCCGGATGCTCCTCGAACCATTGCTGCAGCTTGTCGCCCACGACCGTCTCGACCACGGGCCGCACCTCGGACGAAACCAGCTTATCCTTGGTCTGGGATGAGAATTTCGGGTCGGGCACCTTGACCGAAAGAACGCACGTCAGCCCCTCGCGCGCGTCGTCGCCGGTCAGCGCGATCTTCTCGCGCTTGGCCAGGCCCGATTCGACGGCATAGCCGTTGACCGTGCGCGTCAGCGCCGCGCGGAAACCGGCCAGGTGCGTGCCGCCATCGCTCTGCGGGATGTTGTTGGTGAAGCAGAGCATGGTCTCGTGATAGCTGTCCGTCCATTCCATGGACACATCGATCGTGATGCCCTCGCGCTCGCCCGAGACGCTGATGGGCGGGGCGTGAAGCGCCGTCTTTCCTCGGTCGAGATACTGCACGAAGGCCTCGATGCCGCCTTCGTAATGCAGCTCGACGGTCTGCGGCTGCACGCCGCGCGCGTCGATCAGGGTCAAGCGCACGCCGGAGTTGAGGAACGCCAGTTCGCGCAGGCGGTGCTCGACGGTCGCGAAATCGAAATCCGTCTTGGTGAAGGTTTCCTTGGACGGCAGGAAGGTGATCTCCGTGCCGTTGCGGCCCGGCGCGTCGCCGACGGCGGCCAGCGGCGCCTCCGGATCGCCATGGCGGAAGCGCATGAACCATTCTTTGTTCTCGCGCCAGATCCGCAGATCCAGATGTTCCGACAGGGCGTTCACGACCGAGACGCCGACGCCGTGCAAGCCGCCCGAGACCTTGTAGGTGTTCTGGTCGAATTTTCCGCCTGCGTGGAGCTGGGTCATGATGACCTCGGCGGCGGACACCTTCTCCTCCTCGTGGATCGCGACCGGGATGCCGCGACCGTTGTCGCGCACGGTGATCGAGCCGTCCGGATTGAGGATCACCTCGATATTGTCGCAATAGCCGGCCAGCGATTCGTCGATCGCGTTGTCGACCACCTCATAGATCATGTGGTGGAGGCCCGAGCCGTCGTCGGTATCGCCGATATACATGCCGGGACGCTTGCGCACGGCATCCAGACCACGCAGCACCTTGATCGAATCGGCGCCGTACTCCTCGGCGGCGGCCTCGATGGCCTCTTCGCGTGTCTTCTTCGGGGCTTGGCTCATGGATTCTCCGAAACGTTCACGGTGGCGTCGGCCACGCGGAAGAATTGGGCTTTTCCGGCCAGCGGCGCGAACAGGGACGCGTCGGTTCCGGTCAGCCAGGCTTGGGCGCCGAGGGCAATGAGATCGGCGTAGAGCGCCGCGCGCCGGTCGGCGTCGAGATGGGCGGCGACTTCGTCGAGCAGGAGGATGGGCGGCGCGCCGCGTTCGAGCGCGCGCAACCGCGCGTTCGCCAGCACGATGGAAAGGAGAAGCGCCTTCTGCTCGCCCGTCGAGCACATCACGGCGGGCCGGTCGCGCCCGAGATGGCGCACCTCGAGATCGCTGCGATGCGGGCCGGCGGCGGCACCGCCGGCCGCCGCGTCATGGACGCGCGAAGCAGCCAGGGCAGCGCGCAACCTGTCCTCGGCGGCCAAGGCGGGCCCTTCGTCGAGCCAGGTTTCGACCGCGCCCACGGCGCGCAAGCCCGCTTTCGGAAATGGCCCGTCGGCCAAAGCGATGGCGCGGCCGAGCCGGTCGGCCAACAGGCGCCGCGCGACGGCGATGGCGACGCCTTCGCGCGCCATGCGGTCTTCGAGCGCCACAAGCCAGGACGGATCGGCTGGCGCGCCGGACGTGCGCAGAACGCGCGCGCGTTCGCGCATGGCATGCTCGTAGGTCGAGACGCGGCGCGCATGCTCGGGGTCGAAACCGTAAACCAGCCGGTCGAGGAAACGTCGCCGGGCGGAGGCACCGTCGGCGAACAGGCGGTCCATGTCGGGCGTCAGCCAGACGACGGAGACGAGCTTGGCCAACTGCGCCTGGCCGCGCGAGGGTTTGCCGTCCACCTGGACCGCGCGCTTGCCGTCGCGTGCTTCGCCGTCGGGCGAGACAGGGCCGGACGGCGGCTCGTGGGCGGTGCCGATCTCGGTCGGCCCTTCAGGTGTCGCCAGCACGGCGGCGACGGCCCAGGGCGCGTCGGCTGCGGCGCCGAGCCGGCCGACCTCGGCCAAACGCGCGCGGCGCAAACCCCGGCCGGGGGCCAGGAACGAGAGAGCCTCGAGGAGATTGGTCTTGCCCGCGCCGTTGGCGCCGGTCAGCACGACCGGACGCGCATCGAGATCGAGGCGCAGGCGGGGATAGCAGCGGAACTCGGCCAGCGACAGGCGCGTGACCGCCATCGATCCAGACAAGGCGGGAGCGAGAGCGGGGTCGGCGATCATCGTGAACGCAAGCGCAGCGTCAGACCCTCATGGGCATGAGAACGTAGAGCGCGCCGGGTTCGGACGCGTCGCGCACCACCGTGGGCGAGGCCGCGTCGGACATGGCGAACTCGGCCTCCTCGCCCTTGATCTGCTCGGCGATGTCGAGCAGATAGCGCGAGTTGAAGCCGATCTCGATGGCGCCGCCGGCGTAGCGGGCCTCGATCTCTTCCGTCGCCGTGCCGGTATCCTGGCCGCTGGCGGAAAGTGTCAGCGTGCCGTCGGACAAAGCCATCTTCACCGCGCGCGACTGATCCTTCGCGATGGTCGAGACGCGGTCGACGGCGTCCTTGAAATCCTTGGGGCGCACGCCCATCAGCTTGTCGTTCTGTTGAGGAATGACACGCTCGTAATCCGGGAAGGTGCCGTCGATCAGCTTGGAGGTCAGCACCACGCCGTCGAAGGCCAGGCGGACGCGCGTCTCGCTGAGCGAGACCTTGACCGCGTCCGAGCTTTCGTCGACCAGTTTGCGGATCTCGCTGACCGCCTTGCGCGGCACGATCACGCCGGGCATGCCCTTGGCGCCGTCCGGCAGCGGCATCTCGAAGCGCGCCAGGCGATGGCCGTCGGTCGCGACCGCGCGCAGCATGTCGACCTTGCCGCTTTTCGCCGCGTGCAAGTAGATGCCGTTCAGATAGTAGCGCGTCTCCTCGGTCGAAATGGCAAAGCGCGTGCGATCGATCAGGTCGCGGAAGGCGGAGGCCTCGAGCGAGAACTCGAATGGCATATCGCCTGCGCTCATGACCGGGAAATCCTCGATCGGCAGGCAGGATAGGCTGAAGCGCGCGCGGCCCGAGCGCAGCACCATCTGCGCGTTGCCGGCGGTCAGCTCCATCTGCACCTGGGCGCCTTCGGGCAGCTTGCGTACAATGTCGTAAAGCGTGTGGGCCGAAGTGGTGGTGGCAACGGGCTTGGAAACCTCCGCCGCGACCTCCTCGCGCATGGCCAAATCCATGTCCGTGGCGCTGAGCGCCAGCTTGCCATCCTTCGCCTCGATCAGGACGTTGGAGAGGATCGGAATGGTGTTGCGCCGCTCGACGACGCTTTGGACATGGGACAGGGCCTTCAGCAGCGCTGCGCGCTCGATCGTGACTTTCATGGGTTTTGCGCACTCCGCCGGACGGTCCGACGCACGAAAAGAGGCCGATTCCCCCGGTCGGACAGAATACGATTCACGGCCCTTTTGGGCAACGAAAAAGGGGGACGGAAGAAAGGCCTAAACCCTTGTCCTAGCAAGGATTTAACGGGCTGACTCGGTTCCGCCTTCCGGCGCCGGAACGGGGCTTGACGAAGGGAGCAAAGGCAGGCCGGGAAAGCCCCCCTCAAGCCCCTTTTCGGGTCAGTTTTCCAGCATCCGGCGCAGAAGCTCGACGTCGTCGCCGAAGCTCGCGTCGAGCGAACGCAGCTCCTCCACCTTCTTCACGGCGTGCATCACCGTGGTGTGGTCGCGGCCGCCGAACTTCCGGCCGATCTCGGGCAAGGAGCGGGTGGTCAACTGCTTGGCCAAGTACATGGCGACCTGGCGCGGCCGGGCGACGGCGCGGGCGCGACGGGCGGAATGCATGTCGGAGAGGCGGATATTGTAGTGCTCGGCCACGCGCTTCTGGATTTCCTCGATGGTGACGCGGCGGTCCGTGGCGCGCAGCAGGTCGTGCAGCACTTCCTGGGTCATCTCCAGGCTGATATCGCGGCCGACCAAAGTAGCATGGGCGACGATGCGGTTCAGCGCACCCTCCAGCTCGCGCACGTTCGACGTGATGCGATGGGCCAGGAACTCCATCACCTTGCGCGGGATCGCGGCGCCCAATTGCTCGGACTTCGAGTCCAGGATACCCAGGCGCAGTTCATAGGTCGTCGGGTGAATATCTGCGACCAGGCCCCAACCCAGGCGCGAGCGCAGCCGCTCCTCCATCCCCTCCAGATCCGACGGCGATTTGTCGGCCGAGATAATCACTTGGCGGTTCTGGTCCACCAGCGTGTTGAAGGTGTGAAAGAATTCTTCCTGGGTCGATTCCTTGCCGCTGATGAACTGGACGTCGTCGATCATCAGCACGTCGACGCTGCGGAACTGCTCCTTGAAAGCCATCGTGTCCTTGAAGCGCAGAGCACGGATGAACTGATACATAAACTTTTCGGCGGAAAGATAGATCACGCGCCGATTCGGCTCGCGCATCCGAAGGTGCCACGCGATCGCGTGCATGAGATGCGTCTTGCCCAGGCCCACGCCGCCATAGAGGAACAGCGGGTTGAAGGAGACCTTGTCGGCCTCGGCCACCCGGCGGGCCGCCGCGTGGGCGAACTCGTTCGGCTTGCCGACGACGAAATTCTTGAACGTGAAGCGCGGATCGAGCGGCGCGCTGAAAGCGTTGCGGTCATCGGCGGGCACCGGCGGCGGCGCATCTTCGGTTTCGACGGCGGGTTTAGCCGCCGCGGCCCCCTTGGGAGGTATCCTGTCTTCCGACGGGCGCGTGGCATCGACCACGATCTCGATGCGGCGCACGTCGGTGTTCAACTGGTTCCAAACTGCGGTGATGCGATCGGCGTAGTTCTGAGCGACCCAGTCGCGGACGAAGCGCGTGGGCACCGAAACGCTGACGCAACCGCCGTCGACGTCCTTGAGAGTCAAAGGCTTGAGCCAGCTTCTGTAGGTGGCTTCACCGAATTCCGCGCGCAGGCGACCGCGCACGCGCGCCCACTCAGCCCGGATCTCGGCATCGTTGCGTCGGTCGGCGGCGCTCATTCCTGCACCCATGGCAGGCCAGCGGCTTTCCAACCATCGACCGCGCCGCGATGGCGCTGGCTGTCGTGCGGGCCTTCGAAGCCGCCCGCGACATTGTGGCAACGCGCGTAGCCGGCGGACGTCATCGCGATGGCGGCGGACTTGGAGCGCGCGCCGGAACGGCACAGGAACAGCACCGTCTTGTCCGGCGAAACGCCGGCCGCAGAAAGCTGCGCGCCGAAATCAGGGTTGGATTTCATGCCCGGAAAGGTCTGCCACGACACAAGCGCCACTTTCTTTCCCAAGGATGAAAGGTCGGGGACGCCCACGAACGACCATTCCGCCTGACTGCGGACGTCGACCAGGACGGAATTCGGATCGCGTGCGAGCATTTCCCAGCTCTCTCGCACCG
>JBFXED010000033.1:0-41050 GCA_050180485.1 Alphaproteobacteria bacterium
ATTCCTTATCGGAAGAGCAAGATACCCTTGTCCGCCGACGCTTGACGCGGCGCGGCTCGTCGCCGAGGGTGCCCGCCGTTCAACGCCGCGAGATTTCCCCATTCCACTTGACACGCATCACATCTTGATCGCGCTGGCCGCATTCCTGGTCGGCGGCCTGGTGAAGGGCACGATCGGACTCGGCTTGCCGACCGTCTCGTTGGCGATCCTGTCCGCAGCCATGGATTTGCGCACGGCCATCGGCCTGATGGCCGTGCCGGCTGCCATGACAAATATCTACCAGTGCATGCAAGGCGGCGCTTTTTGGGAGTTGCTCCGACGCCACTGGTCGCTGTTCGTGGCGGCCGCCATCGGCGTCGTCATCGGCACCATGATCCTGTTCAGCGTGGATCCGGACCTGCTCTGCGGCGTGTTGGGCGTCATCCTGTGCTTCTATGCCGTTCTCGGCATGGTGACCGTGCCCATCACGATCCCGCGCCGATGGGAAAAGGTCCTCGGGCCGCTGACGGGGATATCGACTGGTATCGTTACCGGCGCTACGGGCTCATTGGCTTTGCCTCTAATGATCTATATCGATGGGCTGCGTTTCGATAAGGAACGCTTCGTCCAGTTCACCGGCATGGTCGCGACTGCCATCACCGTGCCGCTGATGCTGGGCGTCACCGGCCGGCAGATGTTCGTAGGCGGCATGGTGCCTACGGCCATCGCGGCTGTCGTGCCGTCGTTCCTGGGCTTATGGGTTGGTCAGAGGTTGCGCCGCCGACTGCCGCAGGCGCTGTTCCGGAAGCTGGTCCTGTTGGCTTTGCTCGCCATCGGCGTGAAGCTGATCGACAAGGGTTTCTTCTGAGGGCGCCATGGGCGAGCGCGACGAAGGCGCATTGGTTCTGTTTTCGGGTGGTCAGGATTCCGCCACCTGCCTGGCCTGGGCCCTGGCGCGCTTCGGCAAGGTGGAGACCATTGCGTTCGATTACCGCCAGCGTCACGCAGTCGAACTGGAATGCCGCCACATGGTGCGGCGCGAACTCGGTGTGCTGAACGCGGAATGGGCGAAGCGGTTGGGCGAAGACCATCTCGTCGATCTCTCCTCGCTGTCCTCCATCAGCGAGACGGCGCTGACGCGCGATGCGGAAATCCGCATGACGGAGGAGGGGTTGCCTTCCACGTTCGTGCCAGGCCGTAATCTTCTGTTCTTCACCTATGCTGCGGCGGTCGCTTACCGGCGCGGCCTGCGCCACATCGTTGGCGGCATGTGCGAGACGGATTATTCGGGCTATCCCGATTGCCGCGACGACACGATCAAGGCCATGCAGGTCGCGCTCAACCTGGGCATGGCGCGCCGCTTCGTGCTGCACACGCCGTTGATGTGGATCGACAAGGCAGAGACGTGGCGGCTCGCGGAATCGCTCGGTGGCACGGCGCTCGTGGAGGCGATCCGCGAACACAGCCACAGCTGCTACCTGGGCGACCGCGCGCGCAGCCATGCCTGGGGATATGGCTGCGGCAAATGCCCTGCGTGCGATTTGAGGGCGGAAGGCTGGCGCCGCTACCGGGCGCCAGCGTAGTCCGTCGTCAGGCCGTGGCCAGTTCCGGCAGGCCGATGGGGCACGACACGCCTGTGCCGTCCACGCCGCAATAGCCGCCCGGATTCTTGGCCAGATACTGCTGGTGGTAATCCTCGGCGTAATAGAATTTCGGCGCGTCGAGGATCTCGGTCGTGATCGGGCCGTAATGGGCCGTGTTCAACTGGGCCTGGTACATGTCGCGCGAGCGTTCGGCGGCCTCACGCTGCGCGGGCGAGTAGACATAGATGCCCGAGCGGTACTGAGTGCCCATGTCGTTACCCTGGCGCATGCCCTGGGTCGGATCGTGGCCTTCCCAGAAGATCTTCAGCAGCGCCTCGTAGCTCGTGACCTTCGGGTCGAACACGACCAGCACCACCTCGTTATGGCCAGTGCGGCCCGAGCAGACCTCTTCATACGTCGGATTGGGCGTCAGGCCGCCGGCGTAACCGACCGCCGTGGTGAACACGCCCGGCGCCTGCCAGAACTTGCGCTCCACCCCCCAGAAGCAGCCCATGCCGAATAGGGCCAGGTCCATCCCGGCCGGGAAGGGCGGGGTCAGGGTCTGGCCGTTGACGAAATGGGCCTTGGGCACGCGCATGGCGCTGGAGCGGCCCGGCAGGGCCTCCTCGCGCGTCGGCATTCGCAGCTTCTTCTCGAACATCCACATGGCCTGCCTCCTGGGTCGAAGGTGGGAGCCCACAAGGGCCCGGTCTTCTCAAGAGATGGGGCGGAGAAATACCCCGCGCAACCCGCCCGCGATCAACAAGCCGTGATCGCGAGGCTCAATCGGAACGGTACTTCTTCAGCACCTTGCGGTTCAAGGTGACGCCCAAACCGGGCCCGCGCGGCGGCGCCACACCGCTGTCCACCAAGGGGAACTTCTCATTCACGATGTCCTCGTCGTGATAGAAGGGTCCGACAATGTCGGAGGGCACCGTGCCGTCGAAGCACGGATGCGACACGCCGATATGGGCCATGAAGGCCGAAGTGATGCCCAACTCGATGGTGCTGCCCAACAGACAGGGAATCTGGTTGGCCTGGGCGATGGCCAGGATGTCGCGCGTGGCGACATAGCTGCCATGGGTCGGCGGCGTGACCGCGAAGACGTCGACCAGCCTGTGTTTGGCCAGCTGGCGCGCGTCATCCACCGTGAACAGGTTTTCGTGCGCCACCAGCGGAATGCGCGTGCGGCGGCGCAAGTCGGCCCAGGCCTCCATGGGGTGGCGGTTGAACGGTTGCTCGATGAAGCCGATATTGGCCGCTTCCAGCGCGGGCAGGGCTTTCATCGTGTCGGTGAAGGACCAGCCCTGGTTGGAATCGATACCGACCGGCACCTTCGCACCCACGGCCTTGCGCACCGCGCGCACGCGCGCGATGTCTTCCTCCAGGTCGTGACCGGTCTTGATCTTGATGTAGTGGAAGCCACGCTTGAGGGCGCGCTTGGCCATGGCGGCGGATTTGGCCGGCGACCCGCTGACCACGAATTTGATCGCCACGCGCTCGCGCACCTTGCCGCCCCACAGATCGTGCAGCGGCATGTTCGCGGACTTGCCCGCCAGGTCCCACAGCGCCATCTCGATGGCGGCCTTCGCATAGGGGTTGGCCGCGATGGCGCGGTCCATGACCCGGTTCGCGTCCTGGATGCGGCGCACGTCATGCCCCTTTAGGGCAGGCGCCAAGTAGGTGCGGATGATATGCGCGCAGGCGTGGGGATCTTCACCGGTCCAAGGCGATTCGATGCTGGCTTCGCCCAGGCCCTCCATGCCGTTATCCGCACGCACCAGAACGATGGTGAACTTGGAGAAGGTGAAGGTCGCGTGCGCGGCGTCGATCTGCAGGCGCGGCACCTTTACCGGAATGGCCTCGATCTCGCGGATTTTCATGGCATTCCCCCAAAGCTCCGGCGTCGTTCTCGCCGGTTGCCTGGAATGTTGCCCCTACGGCCACGGCTTCGGCAAGGCGTGTTTGTGATCTAGACTTCGGGAGCGATTGGACGGGGCGGTGAAGCGATGGCGGATGGGATTTCGGAACTGCGGAAGCTTTTGGCAGAGAGTCGCCGCGTGGTCTTTTTCACCGGCGCGGGGATCAGTACGGAATCCGGCATTCCCGACTTCCGCAGCCCCGGCGGATTGTGGAACCGATACCGGCCCATCGAGTTCGGCGAGTTCATGGCCTCGGCCGAGGCGCGCAAGGAGTATTGGCGGCGCAAGATCGAGACCGACAAGGTCCTGCTGGTGGCCCAGCCCAATCGCGGCCACCGCGCCATCGCCAAGCTGATCGAAACCGGGAAAGCATCCGCCGTCATCACCCAGAATATCGACGGGCTGCATCAGGCGTCTGGCATCCCGGCGGGCAAGGTGATCGAACTGCACGGCAACACGACCTATGCCACCTGCCTCGACTGCGGCGAGCGTTACGAGCTGGAGCCGATCAAGCAGGCCTTCGTGACCGACGGCGCCCTGCCGGAGTGCACCGCGTGCATGGGCATCATCAAGCCGGCCACGATCGCCTTTGGCCAAGCCATGCCACAGGGTCCGATGCACCAGGCCGAGATCGAAACCGTCGCCTGCGACCTGTTCATTTCCGTTGGTTCATCCCTGGTTGTTTACCCGGCTGCCGGTTTTCCGGCCTTGGCGCATGAGCAGGGCGCCAGCCTGGTGATCGTCAACCGCGAACCGACGCCCCTGGACGGGATGGCCCGTATGACCATCCGGGGCGAGATCGGCTCCGTTTTGGGCGATGCGGTCGGCGTCAATTAGCGGTATCGGATAGCGAGCGGTCGTTGCTGGCTGTGGGCTTCGCCGTCGTGTAACAATTCTGGCCCCCGCCCGGAGGCTGCCATGAACGATGCCCGTTTCTCGCCCGACGCCAAGATGGAACCCTACTGGTGGGAGGCCGCGCCGCGGCCGGTCCTGCCCGAGCCCAAGCTGCCCGGACGCACGGATGTGGTGGTGGTGGGCTGCGGCTACACGGGCGTTTCGGCTTCGCTGACGTTGGCGAAAGAAGGACGGGAGGTCGTCACCTTCGACGCCGAGCATGCGGGTTGGGGCTGCAGCACGCGCAACGGCGGGCAGATCGGCACCAAGCTTCGGCTCGGCCTCGGCGAGCTGTCCGCTAGCTATGGCAAGGACCGCGCGGTGGCGATGGTCAAGGAAGTGACCAACGCACGCAATTACATCGAAGACTTGATCAAGCGCGAGGCGCTCGACTGCCAGTGGTCGGTTTGCGGCCGCTTCGTGGGCGCGCATCGCCCCGGCGATTACGATGGGCTGGCCGCCGACATGCCGGTCTACAAGCGCGAGTGCGGCATCGATGCCGACATGATCCCGCGCGCCGAGCAGCACGCGCAGATCGGTACCGACGCCTATTACGGCGGGCTTCTGGTCCACAACAACGCCAGTCTCCATCCCGGCCAGTTCCATGCCGAGATGCTGGACCGCGCCATCAAGGCCGGCGTGAAAATCGCCATCCATTGCCCGGTGACCAAGGTCGAGAAGGACGGCACCGAATTCGTCGTCACCCACGCGCGCGGCACGATCCGCGCCAAGAACGTCATTATGGCGACCAACGGTTATACCGACGGCGTCGCGCCGGATTTGCGCCGCCGCTTGATTCCCATCGGCAGCTACGTCATGGCGACGGAGGAGTTGCCGGTCGATGTGATGAAGCGGCTGATGCCCAAGATGCGTGTCATCAGCGATACGCGCCGCGTCGTCTACTACTACCGTGCGTCTCCGGACGGCCGGCGTTTCGTGTTTGGCGGACGCGTCGCGGCCAGCGAGACCGATCCGACCGTTTCCGGCCCGCGTCTGCACGACGTGCTGACGGGCATCTTCCCGGAGGTGAAGGACGTCAAGATCAGCCATTCTTGGATGGGCTTCGTCGCCTACACTTTCGATTCGCTGCCCCATATCGGAATTCACGACGGCATCCACTACGCCATGGGCTATTGCGGCTCGGGCGCGCACATGGCGCCCTATCTTGGCCACAAGATCGCGCTAAAGGTGTTGGGGCGCGAGCAGGACGCGCGGACGGCCTATGACGATCTGAAGTTCCAGACTCGGCCGTTCTATTCCGGCGCGCCTTGGTTCCTGGGCGCGGCGGTCATGTACTACAACTTCCTCGACCGCCTGCCGTCCGGCAGCGGCCGCCGTCCATAAGATCCATAGCCGTGTCGGTCTTCGCACCCGACGTGAAGTTCCAGCCCTATTGGTGGGATGCGGCGCCGTACAAGCCGTTGCCCGTGGTCGAGCTACCGAAATCCGTCGATGTGGTGGTGATGGGCGCCGGTTATGTCGGCCTGTCGGCCGCGCTGACGCTGGCGCGCGGTGGGCGCAATGTGCTGGTCTGTGAGATGGGCGCGGTCACCAACGGCGGTGCCTCGCGCAACCAGGGTCAGATGGGCGCGGTGTTCAAGCGCAGCTTCAGCCAGCTTACCGAAAGCTATGGCCGCACCAAGGCTGTTGCGATCATGAAATCGGGCCGCGCGGCCATTGAATTCACCCAGAACCTCATCGAGCGCGAGCAGATTTCCTGCGACCTGGAGCGGAATGGGCGCTTCGTCGCGGCCTATCGCAAGGAAGACTACGACGCGATGGGGCGCGAGTTGGAAATCCTGAAGCGCGAGGTCGGCTTCGCGGGCGACATGGTGCCGCGCGCCGAGCAGACCAAGCATATCGGCTCCGATTTCTATTTCGGCGGCCAGCTCCGCCATATCGACGCGACCATACAACCCGCGAAATATCAGCAAGGACTGATCGGCCGCGTTCTGTCGGCCGGTGCGCGCATCGCCGAGCATACGCCCGTCACCGGCCTAGTGCGCGACGGCGATGTCTTCCGGATCACCACCCCGCGCGGCTCGTTGACCGCGCGCGATGTGTTCGTCGCCACCAATGCCTATACCGGCGACGTCACCCCCGATCTGCGCCGCCGCGTGATTCCCTTGGGTGCTTACATCATCGCGACCGAGCCGTTGTCGCCCGAGCGCGTGAGGCAGGTGATGCCCACGCCGCGCGCGTTGCACGACACGCGCAAGCTGATCTTCGGCATGCGTCTCACGCCCGAGCATGACCGCATCATGTTCGGCGGCCGCGCCTCTCTGTCCGAGACCGATCCGGCCCGCACCGCGCCGCGCTTGCACCGCCGCCTGCTTCAGGTGTTTCCAGCATTGGAAGGCGTGCGGGTGACCCACACCTGGCATGGCTTCGTGGCCTTTACCTTCCAATACCTGCCCCATATTGGCGTGCGGGAGGACGGTGCACATTTCGTGCTGGGCTGCTGCGGCTCGGGCATCGCCATCGGCACCCATCTGGGCCATACGGCCGCGCTGCGCATCCTCAATGGCCGCAACGCGGAAAACGCGACGCCGTTCGACGATCTGCCCTTCGAGACCCGTCCGCTTTACACCGGCCGGCCATGGTTCGTGGCCCCGACCATGCTGAGCTACGCGATCAAGGACATGCTGCCCCGCCACCACACCGGGGCGTGATGATCACCGATCCCTACTTTTACATGCTGGCGGTGCCGGCGCTCTTGCTCATGGGCGTGTCCAAGGGCGCGTTCGGTCAAGGTATAGGCACACTTTCTACGCCGCTGATGGCCTTGGCCGTTCCAGCTCCGGTCGCGGCGGCTATCACGCTGCCCATCCTCAGCCTGATGGATCTGACCGGCATTTGGGGTTATCGAGGCCAATGGGACCGCAGCCAGATGCGCATCATTCTGCCGGGCGCGGCGATCGGTATCGCCGTCGGCGGACTGTTGTTTGGCCTGCTCGATGACCATGCGGTTGGGCTTCTAATCGGCATCCTGGCCTTCGTGTTCGGATTGGAATGGTGGCTGCGCCGCGGCGCGGAACGACCGCCTGCGAAACCGCATCGGGGCAAGGGTCTGTTCTGGTCGGCCTTGTCCGGCTTCACCAGCTGTGTTGCCCATGCGGGCGGGCCGCCCATTGCCGTCTATCTGCTGCCCCAGCGGCTGGACCGTCGTGCCTATGTTGCCACCATGGTTCTGTTCTTCACCGCCGTAAACTGGATGAAGTTCGTGCCTTACGGCATTCTCGGCCTGTTCAACTTCCAGAATGTGATGACCGCGCTGGTGCTGGCGCCGGTCGCGCCGGTTGGCATGGGCCTGGGCATCTGGCTGCACGACAAAATTCCGCCTATTCCCTTTTATCGAATCTGCTATTCCTTCGTGCTCATCTCGGGCGCGAAGCTGATCTACGACAATGCGAGGGTGTTGATTTAATGCGCTTTGGTTTCGGTCAATCGGTTCCGCGCAACGAGGATCCACGCTTGCTTACCGGTCGAGGCCGCTTTGCGGACGACATGAACTTGCCGGGCCAAGCTTGGCTGGCCGTCGTCCGTTCATCGCACGCCCATGCGGAGATCACAGGCATCGACGTCGACGCCGCGCGCAAGTCGCCGAGGGTCTTGGCCGTGCTGACTGGCGAGGATGCCGCCTCGGACGGGCTGCGCGGCATCGAGGTCGATGACACGCTCAAGAACCGTGACGGCTCGTCGCCGGTCGCCGTGCCGCGGCCCGTGCTGGCCCAGGGACGGGTGCGCTATGTGGGTGAGCCGGTCGCGATTGTGGTCGCGGAAACCGAAGCGGCCGCGCGTGAAGCCGCCGACCTGGTGGAGATCGCCTGCGAGACGCTGAACTGCGCCGTCTCGGTGCGCGACGCAGCGGCGGAGGGCGCTCCGCTTCTATGGGACGAGGCGCCCGGCAATGTCGCGATCGATTGGGATATCGGTGATGCGGCGGCGACCGAGCGTGCCTTCGCCCGCGCGGCGCATGTGGTCGACATCGAATTGGAGAGCAACCGCGTCATCGGCTTCCCCATGGAGCCGCTTGCGATGATCGGCGATTTCGACCGCGATGAGAGTCGCTACACGCTCTATGCGCCGAGCCAGGGCGTGAACAAAGTCCGCGCGGCGCTGGCCCATGTGCTGGCCATCCCGGGTCACGAATTGCGCGTGGTCACTTCGGCGGATGTGGGCGGCGGCTTCGGCGTGCGCGTCTCGGCTCTGCCGGAGCATGCGCTGGTCTTGTGGGCGTCGAAGCGCACCGGGCGGCCGGTCAAATGGGTTTCGACGCGTGGCGAGACGATGCTGGTCGACCCGCATGCGCGCGACCATTGGACCCGTGCTTCGCTCGCGCTCGACGAGAAGGGCACGATGCTGGCCGTTCGCGTGGACACGCTGGCGGCGCTCGGCGCCCATGTGACGCCGCACGGGCGCTTGATTCCAACCAAATCCTATGGCGCCGGCATTACCGGCCTCTATGCCATCCCGGCGGCGCATTTGCGCGTGCAGGCGATGTTCACCAATACGGTGCCGACCGAAGCCTATCGCGGCGCGGGCCGGCCCGAGGCGCTGTATGTGATCGAGCGGCTGACCGACCTGGCGGCGAAGAAGCTGGGTCTTAGCCGTGAGGAAATCCGCAAGCGCAACTTCATTCCGCCCGCCTCCATGCCGCATAAGACCCCGACGGCCGAAATCTTCGATAGCGGCGAGTTCGCGCGCAATCTGGGGGATGCGCTGACCAATGCCAATGCCGCCGCCATCGCGCGGCGCAAGACGGAGGCGCGTGCGCGCGGCAAGCGCCTGGGCATCGGGATTTCTGCCTATGTGAAGATCAATGGAGGCTCGCCCGACGAGATGGCGGAAATCCGTTTCGATGGCGGCGGGCGGGTGGCCGTTATCATCGGCACCCAGGCGAACGGGCAGGGGCATGCCACATCTTTTGCCCAGCTGGTCGCCGACAGGCTGGGCGTGCCCTTCGAATCCGTCCAATTGGTTCAGGGCGATACGGACCAAGTGTCCTATGGCAACGGTACGGGCGGCTCGAGTTTCCTGTCCGTGGGCGGCTCGGCCGTGAACGGCGCGATCGAAAAAGTGATCGAGTCCGGCAAGCGGATCGCCGCTCATCTGCTCGAAGCGGCGCCTGCCGACCTGACCTTCGCGGCGGGCCGCTACACCATCGCCGGAACCGACCGTAGCGTGCCGATGACGGATGTGGCACGCGCGGCGTTCCGCGCCGGACCATGGAGCCAGGAAACCGGCTTCGGCTTGGCCGAGCGCATGTTCTACCAGCAGAAGGGTAAGACCTTCGCCAACGGCTGCCATGTCTGCGAGGTTGAGATCGATCCTGATACGGGTGGCCTCGAGGTCGTGCGCTACACTATCGTCGATGACGTGGGCCGCCTGATGAACCCGATGCTGGTTCGCGGCCAAGTCCATGGTGGCTTGGCCCAGGGGCTGGGGCAGGCGCTTATGGAGAACACGGCCTACGATTCCGAATCGGGCCAGTTCCTGGCCGGCTCGCTGATGGATTACTGCCTGCCGCGTGCATCCGACTTCCCCAGCCTGGACATCACGTTCAATGAGATTCCCTGCACGACCAACCCGCTGGGGGTGAAGGGCGTGGGCGAGGCTGGGACCACGGGTTCGATGCCGGCGCTTGTCGGTGCGGCGGTCGATGCGCTGGCCGAGTACGGCATCACCCACTTGGACATGCCCCTGACGCCGGAGCGCGTCTGGCGCGCGATCCACGGCGGCAAGGGCGCGTAAGGGAATTCTTGCCGCGATTCCGAAGCGGGCTTATTCTGCTGCCCATGCGTAACGGCGCCTGTCGCATCGCACGATGAGCGACAAAGTTCTTCTGGTTGTCCATTCACGGACCTCGGACACAGGCCGCGTTGGCCGCATCCTCGGAGAATTGGGGTACACCTCGGACATTCGCTGTCCGCTGCACGGCGATTCTTTGCCGGACACAATGGACGGGCATGTCGGTGCGGCCATTTTCGGTGGGCCGCAAAGCGTCCACGATCGTACGACCCTTCCGCCCATCCAGGCCGAGATCGATTGGATCCCACGCGTGCTGGAATCGGGCAAGCCGTTCCTCGGTATATGCCTGGGTGCCCAGATGTTGGCCCTCGCACTCGGCGCCAAGGTGTCGCGTCATCCGGCCGAGCTTCACGAGATCGGCTATTCGACCATTCGTCCGACAGAAGAATGGCGGGGCATGCTCGACGCGCCGCATGTCTTCTACCAATGGCATTGCGAAGGGTTCGAGGTGCCGCGGTGCGCCACGCTCCTGGCCGAGGGCGATACGTTTCCCAACCAGGCGTTCCGGGTGGACGGCAACGTCTACGGTCTGCAATTCCACCCGGAAGTGACCAAGCCCATCATGGCGCGCTGGATTTCGGCCTCGGTGAATATTCACCGGCCCGAGGCGCAGCCGGGTGAGCAGCAGCTCGTCGCCGCCGAAACATACGATCCGCCGGTTGAGGATTGGACCCGCGTTTTCCTGGAATCCTGGATCGGCCGGTCGCGCCGCAACAGCGTCTAGCGCCGGCGCAGCGACTGCGACAGTGCGATGATGCGCCGGGTTTCCGTCCAAAGCGCATAGGCGTCCAGCTCGTCCACCGGTACCCAGAGGGCCCGGTCCACGTCGTCGCTGGCCGCGGGTTCGCCGGAAATCCATTCCGCGGCGAACTCGATCAGTGTGTAGTGGTATTCGACGCGCCCGGCATCGTCACGGCGGACCGAATCGACCACGCCCAACTGATCGGTCAGGCGTACGGTCAGGCCTGTCTCCTCCAGTACTTCGCGCAACGCGGTCTCGCCGACGGTCTCGCCCAGTTCCTGTAAGCCGCCGGGAATGCTCCAATCGCCCTTGCGCGGCGCGCGGCCGCGGCGCACCAGCAGGACCTGGTCGCCGCGCCAGACCACGACGCCCACGCCGCAGAAGGGCCGGTCGGGATATTGCCGGTTCGTCATGGAAGATGGCTTCTCGCGCTCGCTCTTGCCGCTTGAAGCTACTTCGCACGGGCCGCTATCGTGCGCAAGACGTGGATGGAGAGGTCAATGTCGTCTTTGGACAGTCTGGTCATCGTGGGTGCTTCGCAGGCGGGCGGCCGCGCCGCGCAGGCCGCGCGCGCCACGGGTTTCGGTGGCCGCATCGTGCTGATCGGCGAGGAGGAGTGGATCCCCTACGAGCGGCCGCCCTTGTCCAAACAACTTTTGAAGGCCGACGAAAGCATCGAGCGGGTCCAGCTTCATCCGCGCGGCTTTTATGAAGAGAAAAGCATCGAGTTGAAGCTGGGGGCGCCCGCGACCCGCATCGACCGCAGCGCGCGCCAGGTGCATATGGGCAGCGAGATCATCAAGTATGACCGGCTGCTCCTGGCCACGGGGGCGCGCGTGCGGAAACTGCCCCTGTCGGGCGCTGATCTGCCGGGCGTGTTCTATCTGCGGACGATCCAGGATTCCCATGCCATCCGAGCACGCCTAAAGGCGCAACCGCGTGTGGTGGTGATCGGCGGCGGTTTCATCGGCTTGGAAGCGGCCGCGAGCGCGCGCGCCTGTGGCTGTGAGGTTACGGTCTTGGAAGCCGCCGACAGGCTGATGGGACGCGCCATCGCGCCCGAGGTCGGCACCCACTTCGTCGAGTTGCATCGTAAGCATGGGACCGACGTGCGGCTCGGCGCCCAGATCGTGCGCTTCGAGGGCAATGGCAAGATCGAGCGGGTTGTGTTCGCCGATGGTTCGACGCTTTCGTGCGATCTCCTCATCATCGGCATCGGCATTGTGCCCAACGTGGAGCTGGCGGCTGAAGCCGGTCTCGTGGTGGACAACGGCATCGTCGTGGACGAGCACGGCCGCACTTCAGATCCGGATATCTTCGCGGCGGGTGACGTGGCGAACCAGCCGAATGCCTGGGCCGGACGGCGGTTGCGTCTCGAATCGTACCAGAATGCGCAAGACCAGGGCATGGCGGTCGGCCGCAACATGGCGGGCGAGAGCCATATCCACAACGACCGGCTGTGGGTCTGGTCGGATCAGTACGAAACCAACCTGCAGATGATCGGTGCGCCCTCGGCGTGGGACCAGTTGGCCTATCGCGGCGATCCGGCCTCCGGCAGCTTCACGGTCTTCTACCTTCACGGCGGCAAGATCGTGGGCGTGAACGCGATCAACAACGGCCGCGAAGTGCGTATCTTGGAACGCCTGATGGCGTCGGGCGTTTCGGTCACCCCGGACCAGTTGGCCGATCTGGCCATCAACCTTCGCAAGATTGGCGGGTAATTTCGCGCCGGGCGGCATTAGCCGCGTCGTTGATTTAGCGCAGGATGGGCGGGTGCGACAGAAGGGCTTCGGCATCCTTCGCGATCCGTGCCACGATATCGGCGGCCGGTGGCAGGTCGTGGATCAAATCGATGTTTTCGCCCGCGAACATCACCATCGTATTCGTGTCGCCCTGCGCGGCTGCGTCCTTATAGCGCGGCCCCTCGGTTCCCAGGGCCGCCTGCAAGTCGGCATCGTTTCCGTGCCAGCGGTCCAGAAATGCGTTGCGGATCGCGCGCCCGTCAAAAGGTTCGGGCCATGTGTAGCCGCGCACCGTATCGAACACTTTGGTTCGCGTGGTCGAATCGCCCCCGGCCTCGACAATCCGTTTCTTCAGATTGGGATGGGTGAGCGACTCCTGCGAAGCCGAAAAACGCGTGCCGACCAGGGCACCGGCGGCCCCCAGCATGAGAGATGCCGCCAAGCCGCGCCCGTCCGCGACGCCGCCCGCAGCCACAACCGGCACGGGCGAGACGGCGTCAACGACGGCCGGCACCAAGGTGAAGGTCGCGCGGCCCGCGCCATGACCACCCGCCTCGGTGCCTTGCGCCACCACCAGGTCGGCGCCGAGCCGCGTCACCGTCTTCGCGTCCTTCAGATTTTGGATCTGGCAGATCAGCAGCGCACCGGAATCCTTTACCTTTCGCGCGAACGGTTCAACATCGCCAAAGGACAGCATGACCATCCGCGGCTTTCGCGCCAGCGCCTGATCCAAAAGCTGCGGCTGCTTGGCTAGGCTCCAAGTGATGAAACCGATGCCGACCGGCGTATTGCCCGCGGCGGCGAACTCGCGCTCGATCCAAGCCGGGTCGCCGTATCCCGCGCCGATCAGGCCGAAGCCGCCCGCGCGTGTGACCGATGCGGCCAAGGCGCCGCCGGACACATTGCCCATAGGTGCCAGGAGGATCGGATGCTCGATGCCGAGCAGCTCGGTCAGCTTGGTTTTGATCGGCATGGGAAACTCCGCAGAAATGGGTAGCTTTTAGTCTAAACCTCTAATGATGCGAATGGGGCATAGGTCTTGTGTGCCCCGGACCCTGGTCAGGGGTTGCACGGCAGACCATCAGCGATCTCGAGCCAGCCGACACCGCTCGACACACAGACATGAATGGATGGCTGGATGTCGCTGGTGTCGTCCAGCGAGCCGATCAGCACTTCCCATTGGTTCGGCTTGTCGAGCAACTCGAAGAACAGGGCGCTGCCGCAATCGCCGCAAAAATGCCGGATACCGCGTGCCGAGCTGGCGTGGGTATGCGTCTCGCCTTGGAGCAGGTGAAACGATTCGCGCGGAAATGCCACGCCCAGGAAAACCGGCGCGCCGGTCGCCCGGCGGCAGAGGCTGCAATGGCAGTACCCGGCGCCGAGCGGCGCGGCAGTGGCTTCGTAGCGGATGGCGCCGCACAGGCAACCGCCGCGATAAGGCGCAGGCATCAGACTCGCTCGACCACCATGGCGATGCCCTGGCCCACGCCGATGCACATGCTGATCAAGGCGTAACGGGCTTTGATGCGTTCGAGTTGATTGACGGCGGTCAAGGCCAGGCGTGCGCCGCTCATCCCCAGTGGATGGCCGAGTGCGATGGCGCCGCCGTTCGGATTCACCTGTGATGCATCGTCGGGTAGGCCCAAATCGCGCGTGACCGCCAGCACTTGCGCTGCGAAGGCCTCGTTCACCTCGATCACGTCCATGGCCGAAAGCTTGAGGCCCAGACGGCCCAACACCTTGCGCGCCGCTGGCGCAGGACCAATGCCCATGGTGCGCGGCGGCACGCCGGCCGTGGCCGTGCCCAGCACGCGCGCGCGGGGCTTAAGTCCGTGACGCTTGACCGCTTCCTCCGAGGCTATGACCAGCGCTGCTGCGCCGTCGTTCACGCCCGAGGCGTTGCCGGCGGTTACCGAGCCGCCTTCGCGGAACGGCGCCTTCAGCTTGGCCAGCATATCCATTGTCGTGTCGGGACGCGGATGTTCGTCTTTATCCATCAGCACTGTTTCGGCGCGCCCCTTCTTCACCGGCACGGCGACGATCTCGGCGGCGAACACGCCATCGACCTGCGCCTTGGCCGCGCGCTGTTGGCTGCGCAGCGCACAGGCGTCCTGGTCGGCACGGGAGATTTGGAGCTCCGCGGCTAGATTCTCGGCCGTTTCCGGCATCGCATCGGTGCCGTATTTCGCCTTCATGACCGGGTTGACGAAGCGCCAGCCGATGGTCGTGTCTTCGACGGTCGCTTGGCGCGAGAAGGCCTCGGTTGCCTTAGGCATCACGAAGGGCGCACGCGACATGCTTTCGACGCCACCCGCCAGGAGGAACTGGTTGTCGCCCCCCACGATCGAACGCGCGGCCACCGCGACCGCTTCCAAGCCGGAGCCGCACAGGCGATTGACGGTCGCGCCCGGCACCTCAACCGGCAAGCCCGCCAGCAGCACGGCCATGCGCGCCACATTGCGGTTGTCCTCGCCGGCTTGGTTGACGCAGCCAAGATAGACGTCGTCGAGCTGGCTCCAGTCGGTGGTCGGCGCGCGTGCCATCAGCGCCTTGATCGGCAAGGTGGCCAGATCGTCCGTCCGGATGGAGGAGAGCGCGCCGGCATAGCGGCCGATAGGCGTGCGAATTCCGTCGCAAATGAAGGCGTCGGTCATAATTACCTCGGGGCGGGGAAGGGCGTGCCGCTCAGCGTCAGGCCGGCGGCCGCGCGACGGCGCAGAAGAGGCGAGGCGCGATAGCGGTCCTCGCCATAGGCGCGGGCGATGTTGTCGAGCGTGGCCATAACATGCGGTAAACCAATCCGCTCCGCCCACGTCACAGGGCCGAGCGGATAGTTGAACGCGGCCTGCATGGCCAGATCGACGCCGGCTGCATCCGCGATCCCGGCATGGACCGCATCAAAGCCGAAATTGGCCAACATGGCGACGGTGCGCAACACGATCAGGCCGGGAATATCGTCGACCGTCGAGACTTTCATGCCGAGGGCCTGGAAGAACCCGGTCGCGGCGGCCAGTGCCGCGCGCGGAGCCTGATCCGCCGCCGCGATGGCGATGCGTGGAGCCACCGCGTAATCGAGCGCGAGGTCGAATAGGACGAGGGGAAGGGTGTCCTCCTGTGCCATGCGCTCGGTAGCCGTCCGTCCATCGGACAGGGCGAGACGGCATTCCGGTAGGACCAGGGCGCCGGTGCCCGGCAAGCGACGGACGGCGATGCCCGCACGCTCGGTGCGGCCCTCCAGCAACGCGGCGATGCCCAGGTCGCCTTCGATGGTGACGTGGGCGGGACCGGTGGCCGAGGCCGCATCCTGTGGCCGGGGTGGGGCAGCACCCTCGCGGTAGTCGTAGAAACCGAGTTTCGTCTTGCGGCCCAACCGGCCGGCCGCGACCATCTCGCCTTGGATGCGGAACGGCTTGTAGCGCGGATCGTGAAAATAAGCCTCATGGACCGAATTGGTGACCGCCCAATTCACATCGATGCCGACCAGATCCAAAAGCTCGAACGCGCCCATACGGAAGCCGCCCGCCTCGCGGATCAACGCGTCGTAGGTCGCGACGTCCGTTCCGCTTTCCTCCAACGTGCGCAGTGCCTCGCCATAGAAGGGCCGGGCGACCCGGTTGCCGAGGAAGCCGGGTGTAGATTTCACATGGACCGGCTTCTTGCTCCACGCTTTCGCCGTATCGAACACGGTCTGCGCCACGCCCACATCGGTCGCGAAGCCGCGGATAATCTCGACCAGCGGCATGATCGGGGCGGGGTTGAAGAAGTGCATTCCCGCCACCCGCTCGGGCCGTTTCAGGCCGCCCGCGAGTTCGGTGATGGAAAGGGATGAAGTGTTGGTGGCCAGGATCGCATCCGTCCCGAGCAAATCTTCGAGCTCCGCGAACAGCGCCTTCTTGATCGCTATATCCTCGACGATGGCCTCGATGGCCAAGCCGGCGCCTTTAAGCTCGCCAAGCGCCGTGCAAGGGCGAATGCGTGCGACAAGCGCGGTGGCGTCGGCTTCGGTCATGCGCTTGCGCTCGACCAGGCGGGCGAGGGAAGTCCTGATCTGCTCGACGGCGCGTGACGGCGCATCCTGCCGCGCATCGAACAAAAGAACGGGATGTCCGGCACTCGCGGCCACCTGCGCGATGCCAGCGCCCATGGTGCCGGCGCCGACGATCGCAATGGGCGTGCTAGAGGAAAGGCCGGACATCAGCGTCCCACGAACG
This sequence comes from Alphaproteobacteria bacterium, assembly GCA_050180485.1. Lineage (GTDB taxonomy): Bacteria > Pseudomonadota > Alphaproteobacteria > CADEGL01 > CADEGL01 > CADEGL01. Next base: position 16,885 of record JBFXED010000033.1, read on the forward strand.
CGGGCTTGCGCTTCTCGCGGAAAGCCTTGACGCCTTCGCGGTAATCTTCCGAACCGCCCGCGATACGCTGCAGATCGCGCTCCAGGTCGAGTTGCTGGTCCAGCGTATTGGTGGCCGAGGCGTTCAACAGCCGCTTGATCAGGCCCAGCGACTTGGTCGGCGCGGCCGCGAGTCGCGCGGCCAACGCTTGAGATTCCGTGGCCAGCGCCGAGTCGTCGACGCATTTCCAGATCATGCCCCAGGCCTCGGCCTGTTCGGCGGAAACGGAATCGCCGAGCATGAACAGCGCGGTCGCACGGGCTTGGCCGATCTTGCGCGGCAGCGTGAAGCTGCCGCCCGAATCTGGCACCAGGCCGATGCGCGCGAAGGCCTGGATGAAACTAGCGGAACGCGCGGCCAGCACGATGTCGCAGGCCAGTGCGAGATTGGCGCCCGCGCCCGCGGCGACGCCGTTGATGGCAGCCAGGACTGGCTTTTCCAGACCGCGCACGGCGCGAATCAGGCGGTTGTAGTTGCGGTCCAGCCGCTGGGCCAGATCGCGGCCGGCGCCGACGTCGGACGGTTTCACCTCCTGCAGGTCCTGGCCCGCGCAGAAGCCTCGTCCGGAGCCGGTCAATAGAACCGAGCGGATCTCGGCGTCCTTGGTGATCTCGCCAAGAACCGCGCGCAACTCCTCGTGCATCTTCGCGGTGAAGGCGTTGAGCTGGTTGGGGCGGTTCAGCGTGATCGTAGCCACGCCGTCCTTCTTGTCGAACAAGATCGTTTCGTAGGCCACGTCAGCGTCCCTTGAACCCGGGTTTTCGCTTCTCGAGGAACGCCTGGACGCCTTCGCGCCGATCCTCGGTCGCGAATAGCAAGGCGAAAGCCTTGCGCTCATAGTCCAGTCCGGCCTCCAGTGTCATCTCCTGCGCTTTCAAAACAGCTTCCTTGGCCAGCCGCACGGCGACCGGCGGCTTGGAGGCGATGGTCTCGGCCAGCTCGAGCGCGCGGTCGAGCGCGAGTTCGGGCGGCACCACCTCGGCGATCAGGCCAGCGGCCAGCGCGGTGCGTGCGTCGATGGCCTCACCGGTCAAGACCATCTTCATGGCGCGCGACTTGCCGACCGCGCGCGTGAGGCGCTGCGTGCCGCCCGCGCCGGGGATGAGGCCCAGGTTGATCTCGGGCTGGCCGAAGCGGGCGCCTTCGCCCGCCACGATGATGTCCGCGCACATGGCCAATTCGCAGCCGCCCCCCAGGGCGAAGCCATTGACCGCGGCGATCAAGGGCTTAGGAAAGCTGCGCAACGCATGCCATAAGCCCATGCGCCGGTCCATGCCGATCACCTCCACCGCGGTCCGGTCGGCCATCTCGGCGATGTCGGCGCCCGCGGCGAAGGCGCGTTCATTGCCGGTGAGCACGACCGCCCGGATTTCGGCCTCGTCACGTGCACGTGCGATCTCCGCCGCCAACTCCTCCAGCAGGGCGGATCGCAGGGCGTTCAAGACCTTCGGGCGGTTGAGGGTGACGAGGCGGACGCCTGGCTTCGGCGTATCGACCATGATGTCGGTGTAGGCCGTCACGGGGCATGTCCTTCTGCGGGGCGTGGCGGCCAAAGTCTTATAGGCTGCCGGGCGAGTCAATCCAGGCGCTTAATCCAGGACTTCCCATCCTTCCCGCTCCGCAACAGCGCTCAGCTGCGCATCCGGGGCAACCGCGATGGCTCGACCCGCGGCATACAAAAGCGGCAGATCGTGCGCGCTGTCGGCATAAGTGATCGCGTCCTCCAAGCGACCTTCCAGACTCTCGCAAAGAGCCCTGGCCAAGATCAGTTTGTCACGGTCGAATGGATGCGCGATCGGCGGCGCGGCGGTGAACCGGCCATTGGCGGCGGCGCAATGTGTAGCGCTCCAGTGGGCGACACCAATAGCGGCCGCTAGGGGACGGGCGAGAAAATCCGGCGTTCCGGTCAGCAAGGCGACGGCATCGCCGCGCACGCGATGCATGGCGATGCGCGAAAGAACGGATGGGCGCAGCTTCGGAACAATGGCGCTCCGCGCGAACACCTCGGCGGCGGCGGCCACGCGCCCGACGTCCAAGCCTTCGAGATAGGCTTTGTTTTTCTTGAGAACGTATCGCCCGTGGTGCGGCGCCCAGCGTACAACAAACCAAGCCGCCGCGGCGCATTGGCGAGGACCAAGGATACCGCGTCTGAAAAGCTCTCCAATGAAACGCCGTTCGCAACTGGGGCCGTCGACAAGCGTGCCGTCGACATCCACCAACACGACTGTCACGTCAGCGCGCTTCCCGCATCATCTTAGGACGTGTCACGATTCCTTCGGCCCACAGATACTCGATGATCACGGGCACCGCACGCGCGATACACATGATCACCGTTGCGAACACCAGAACGTTGCCGCCTGTCACGATGGCGGTATTCCAGATGCTCCAAAATTCAGGATACAACATCGGCCAAGGTTGGATAAGGAATAGCCAACCGAAGGTCACGAGCTTAAGCGCGCCGTAAAGACCACGCGCGAAGCGGCCGGCCACCAGAAGGCGCCCCCAGCGCGAGCGCATCATGCCGAAGACAGTCTCGCCCTCGGCCACGGCGCGGTAGCGAATCGAGTCGACCACGATGCCGCGCGTGAGGAACAGAATGGCGACCCAAAGTGGCAGTAAATCAAGATAGGCCAGCACGAGGCAGATGACGTTCTCGACAATCCGGTCGACCATGATGTCGAACACGGAGCCGAACGAGGACGTCTCGCCGCGGCGGCGCGCGACATAACCGTCGATGCCATCGAGCGCGATGATCAAGACGAGAAGGGGCGCGTTGACCAGTTGCCAGGCGGGCGGCGCCTTGAGCGCCATGGCCACCAGCACAAAGAGCAGCAAAAACCGACTCAAAGTGATCAGGTTCGCCATTACGCAATTCCCTTGGAGAAGCGCCCCGGCGACAAATAACTATGCCACGAGCCCGGCGGTTCCATCAATGCGGGCGACTCCGCTCTACCGTTCCAGGGGGTGAAGCCGGTACAATTAATGTGCGCCATGACGCCCACCGTAAAAGTCTTTTTCGATAAGCATTCCTCGACGCTGTCCTATGTGGTGGCCGATCCGGCCAGCCGCCGGGCAGCTATTATCGATCCCGTGCTCGATTACGAGGCGCGCTCGGGCCGCACTTCGACCGCTCTGGCGGATGAAATTTGTGCTTTTGTGCGTGCCGAAGGGCTGACGGTCGATTGGATTCTGGAAACCCACGTCCACGCCGATCATCTATCAGCGAGTGGCTATCTGCGGGATAAGTTGAAGAGCGCCAAACTGGCCATCGGCGAGCACGTCACGACGGTCCAGTCGACCTGGAAGGGCATCTACAACCTGGCGCCGGATTTTCCGGTCGACGGGTCTCAGTTCGATCACCGCTTCCACGATGGAGAGGCTTTTAAGATCGGCGATCTGTCCGCGCGCGTGATGCACACGCCTGGCCACACCCCTGCCTGCATTACCTATGTCGTGGGGGATCGCGCTTGGATAGGCGACACGATGTTCATGCCCGACTATGGCACCTCGCGTGTGGATTTCCCTGGCGGCGACGCGGCCACGCTTTACCGTTCGATCCGTCGTTTGTTCGAGCTGCCCGCGCAGACTCGCCTTTATATGTGCCACGACTATATGCCCCATGACCGACCCTTGGCCTGGGAGACGACGGTGGCGGAGCAGAAAGCCCAGAATGTCCATATCCATGACGGGGTGACGGAAGAGGAGTTCGTAAAACTGCGCATCGAACGGGACAAGACGTTGCCCTTGCCTGAACTTTTGTTGCCGGCGGTCCAGGTCAATGTACGCGGTGGCGCCCTGCCCGCGGCCGAGGAGAACGGCGTCCGCTATCTGAAAATCCCTATCAACCGCTTCTGAGGTATTCGTGCCCGACCGGCTGACACTCGATACGACCGGCCTGAATTGCCCATTGCCCGTCCTTAAGGCGCGCCGTGCGTTGCGGCGCCTCAATGCCGGGGACGAGTTGGAGGTATTGGCCACCGATCCCGGCGCGATCAAGGATTTCCAGACGTTCGCCCAGTCCACCGGCCATTCGCTGCTGGAGTGGAACGAGACGGACGGCGTCTTCAGTTTCTTGCTGCGCAAGGCGGGAACGCAGTGACGACGCTCCTGTTCACCCACCCAGCTTGCCTTGACCATGATCCCGGGCCTCAGCACCCAGAGCGCCCCGCGCGCCTGACCGCGATCCTGAACGCGCTGGACGGGCCAGATTTTGCCGCGCTCGACCGTCGCGAGGCACCGCTCGCGGATGACGTACAACTCACGCTCGTCCACCCCGCACTTCACGTGCAGCGTGTGCTGGGCGCCGTGCCGCCCCAGGGGCGGGCGCGTATCGACGCCGACACGGCCTTGTCGCCTGGCTCGGGCGAGGCTGCGTTGCGCGCGGCGGGTGCCGTTTGCGCTGCGGTCGACGCGGTGGTGGCGGGCCAGGGGAAGAACGCGTTTTGCGCCGTGCGCCCGCCGGGGCACCATGCAGAGCCGAATCGCGCCATGGGGTTTTGCCTGTTCAACAATGTCGCCATCGGCGCGTTGCATGCCCGGAAGAAGCACGATCTGCGTCGCGTGGCGGTGATCGATTTCGACGTCCATCATGGCAACGGCACCCAGGCGGCCTTCGAACGCGACGCGGATCTTTTTTATGCCTCGACCCACCAATCCCCGCTCTATCCCGGCACAGGTGCAATGGACGAGCGCGGTGTGGCGAACAACATTTTGAATTTACCCCTGCCACCAGGTGGGGATTCCGATCTGTTCCGTTTGGCGATGGAAAAGGGCGTACTGGTCGCGCTGGAAGCGTTCCGACCCGAGATGGTATTCATCTCCGCCGGGTTTGATGCCCATGCCGCCGATCCGCTGGCAAATCTGAATTTGGCGACCGAGGATTTTGGCTGGGCAACTGAGAGGTTGGCGGAGGTGACAGAGAAGACCTGCGATGGGCGGCTCGTCTCGACACTGGAGGGCGGCTATGACCTTGATGCTTTGGCCGAATCCGCCGCCGCCCATGTGCGCGCGCTGATGGCGGCATGACCCGGCGGCTTGCCGCACGGGACCCGCTTCCCTAGACTGCCGCCTTCCCAATCCAGGTCACCCATGGCTGCCCCGACGATCCCTCCGGACATCGCGAAAATGAGCTTCGAAGCGGCCTTGGCCGAACTCGAAGGCATCGTGCGCAAGCTCGAGGATGGGCAAGGCAAGCTCGAGGATTCGATCAAGGCTTATGAGCGCGGCGCGGCTCTGAAGCGCCATTGCGAGGCCAAGCTGCGCGAGGCCGAGGCTAAGATCCAGCAGATTGCGCTGGGGCCCGACGGGTCGGTTGGGGTCAAGTCCGCGGACATCGACTGAGGTTTCCATGACGGCGCTCGAAACCGCCCTCGCCGCGACTGCGGCGGAGGTCAACCGCACGCTGGACGCCTTGATGCCCGCCATGACCGGGCCTGAGGCGCGGGTGCGCGAAGCCATGGCCTACGGCACGCTCAACGGCGGCAAGCGCCTGCGGCCGTTTCTGGTGGTAACCAGCGCCGACCTGTTCGGCGTGCCTCGCAGCCGCGCGCTCCGGGTCGCCATCGCGTTGGAATACGTCCACTGCTACTCGCTCGTGCACGACGACCTGCCGGCCATGGACGACGACGATTTGCGCCGCGGCAAGCCGACCACCCATATTCAGTTCGACGAGGCCACGGCCATCCTGGCGGGCGACGGGCTTTTGACCCTGGCTTTCGAGATTTTGGCCGGACGGGAGACCCATGATGTCGCCGAGGTCCGGACCGAACTGGTTCTGAGCCTGGCCCGGGCGGCCGGGATGGAGGGTATGGTCGGCGGCCAGATGTTCGATCTGCAGGCCGAAGCCCTCAAGACAGGTGCCTTGGACCTGGATGCCATCACCCGGCTCCAGTCCATGAAGACCGGGGCTCTGTTCCGCTTTGCCTGCGAGGCGGGTGCCATCCTGGGACAGGCCCCAGATAGCGCCCGGAAAGCCTTGCATGACTACGCCCGGGACATGGGATTGGCCTTCCAAATCGCCGATGACCTGCTGGATGCCGAGGGTACCGAAGAGCAGGTCGGCAAGAAGGTCGGCAAGGACGCGGCGGCCGGAAAAGCTACTTTCGTGTCGATTCTAGGTACCGAGGGGGCCCGCCGGAGGGCCCGCGAGATATCGGACCGGGCGGTCAAACATCTTGATTCATTTGGAAAAAAGGGCGATCTTTTGGCGCAAGTCGCTCGCTTCGTCGTCGATCGGCGAACTTAGGAGCCTTTCTTGTCATCAATAAGCAACCGAACGCCGCTGCTCGATACGATCAAGAGCCCGGCGGACATGAAGAATCTGACTCCCGAGCAGCTCAAGCAGCTCGCGGACGAGGTTCGCGCCGACCTGATCGACGCGGTTTCCGGCATCGGCGGCCATTTTGGCGCCAGCCTGGGGGTGGTCGAGCTGACCACGGTCCTCCACCATGTCTTCAACACCCCGGATGACATCCTGATCTGGGATGTCAGCCACCAAGCCTACCCGCATAAGATCCTGACCGGCCGGCGCGAGGCCCTGCGCAAGATCCGCCAGGCCGGCGGCCCTTCGGGCTTCACCCGCCGATCCGAGAGCGTCTATGACCCCTTCGGCGCGGCCCATAGCTCGACTTCCATCTCGGCCGGCCTCGGCTTTGCCGTCGGCAGCGAGTTCAAGGGCAAGAAGAACACCGTCATTTCTGTCATCGGTGACGGGTCCATGAGTGCTGGCATGGCGTACGAAGCCATGAACAATGCGGGCGCCCGCGATACGAAGCTGATCGTCATCCTGAACGACAATGACATGTCGATCGGTCCCGCGGTCGGCGCGCTTAACAACTACCTGTCCCGCCTCGTGTCGTCCAAGCCCTACCGCTCCATGCGCCACTTGGGCCGCGAGATCGCCAAGAAGTTTCCGCGCCCGCTAGAGCAAGCGGCGGTACGCGCGGAGGAGTACGCGCGCGGTCTGGTCACCGGCGGCACGATGTTCGAGGAGCTGGGCTTCTTCTACATCGGCCCGATCGATGGCCATGACATCGATCACCTCCTGCCGGTATTGCGCAACGTGCGCGACGCCAAGGAGCCGGGGCCGATCCTGGTCCATGTGGTGACCAAGAAGGGTAAGGGCTATGGCCCGGCGGAGAACGCGCCGGACAAGGGCCATGCGGTCGCCAAGTTCGACATCGTCACCGGCGTGCAGGCCAAGCCGGCAGCCAAGGCGCCGACTTACACCAAGGTCTTCGCCGAAGCGCTGATCAAGGAGGCGGAAAAGGACGAGCACATCGTCGCTATCCACGCCGCCATGCCGGACGGCACCGGCCTCAACATTTTCGAGAAGCGTTTTCCCAAGCGTACCTTCGACGTCGGCATCGCCGAGCAGCACGCGGTGACCTTCGCCGCGGGCTTGGCTTGCGAGGGCATGAAGCCGTTCGCCGCCATCTATTCCACCTTCCTGCAGCGCGCCTACGACCAAGTCGTGCACGACGTAGCGATCCAGAAGTTGCCCGTGCGTTTCGCCATCGACCGTGCGGGTTGCGTGGGTGCCGACGGCGCGACCCATTTCGGCTCCTTCGACGTCGCCTATCTTTCCTGCCTGCCGGGCATGGTGATGATGGGCGCGGCGGACGAAGCTGAACTGGTTAACATGATCGCCACGGCGGCTCAGATCGACGATCGTCCCAGCGCGTTCCGCTTTCCGCGCGGGGAAGGTCTCGGCGTGACGTTGCCGGAGCAGGGCGTGGCGCTGCCGATCGGCAAGGGCCGCATCATCAAGGAGGGTACCTCCATCGCGCTGCTCAGCTTCGGCGCACGTCTGCATGAGTGCGTGAAGGCGGCCGAGGAGTTGGCCGCGCACGGTCTGTCTACCACGGTGGCCGATGCGCGCTTCGCCAAGCCGCTGGACACCGACCTGGTCCGTCGTCTGGCGCGCGAGCACGAAGTTCTGGTCACGGTCGAGGAAGGCTCCATCGGCGGATTCGGCAGCCATGTGCTGCACTTCCTGGCTGGCGATGGGTTGCTGGACGCGGGCCTCAAGGTCCGTACGGTCCATTTCCCCGACATATTCTTCGAACACGACAAGCCGGAGAAGCAGATCGAATTAGCCGGGCTGACGGCGAAGAGCATCGCTGCCACGGCCCTGACTGCACTGGGGCGTGCCAGTCAGAGCGGATCGGCCCGGGCGTAACGCAAACACAACGTCGGCAATGCACAAGAACGGCGGCCGGCAGGCCGCCGTTTCTGTTTGGGACCGGGCGATGATAGATGGAGGTACGAAAGCGGAGCGGCCGCGCCGCATGCGGGCGGACGCGCTGATCCAGATGCGCGGGCTGGTGGAGAGCCGCGCGCGCGCCCAGGCCCTGATCATTGCCGGCAAGGTGATGACAGGCGACAGACGTGTGGAAAAGCCGGGCCAGATGCTGGCCTCGGACGCGCCGCTCGCCCTCAAGGAGCCGGACCACCCTTGGGTTTCGCGCGGAGGGCTCAAGCTCGTGCGCGCGCTCGACCATTTCCGCATCGACCCCTCGGGACTGGTCTGCCTGGACGTGGGGGCTTCGACCGGAGGCTTCACCGACGTACTGCTCTCGCGCGGCGCGGCGCGGGTCTATGCGGTCGATGTGGGGCATGGGCAACTGGCCTGGAAGCTGCGTCAAGACCCGCGCGTGACGGTGTTGGAGCGCACCAACGCGCGCCATTTGACCCGCGCCGAGGTGCCGGAGGAGGTCGCTCTGATCGTTTGCGATGCCAGCTTCATCGGGCTTGAGGTCGTGCTGCCCGCGTCCTTGGCGCTGGCCGGGCCGGGCGCGCGGTTGGCCGCGCTGATCAAGCCCCAGTTCGAGGTGGGCAAGGGGCAAGTGGGCAAGGGTGGCATCGTGCGCGACCCGGCCTTGCATAATGAGGTCTGCGCGCGTATCCGGTCGTGGCTCGCGGCGGTGGGCTGGACGGTCGAGGACGTGATCGACAGCCCGATCGAGGGACAGGACGGCAACAAGGAATTCCTGGTTGCCGCTCGGAAGGACGGCTGATGCGTCACGAAGTCGAAGTGAAGATCGAAGAGATCGCCGCACGCGGCGACGGTGTCGGGCGTGCGGGCGACAAGCGCCTTTACGTTCCGTTCACGGCGGCCGGTGACCGAGTTGTCGCGCGCGTGGGCGAGGTCCAAGGCGACGGGTTCGCGGCGCATCTGGTGAAGCTGGTCGAACCCGGCCCTGGTCGCGCCCAACCGCCATGCCGCCATTTCGGCGAGTGCGGTGGCTGCGCGCTCCAGCATCTGTCCGACGAAGCCTATCTGGCGTGGAAACAGGACCTAGTGCGTTCGGCGCTCAAGCGCCGGAATCTGCCGGTCGAGCGTATCGAAGCGATCCGCCCGGCCGCGCGCGCCACGCGCCGCCGTGCCGATTTCACGGCGATCCGGCGTGACGAAGACATGCTGTTCGGCTTCAATGCGCGCGGCAGCCACCGGGTTATCGACCTCAAGGAATGCCATGTCGTCCTGCCCGAGATCGCGAACCTGATCGGACCCCTGCGCGCGTGTCTGACGGCGCTTTTGCGTCCCGGCGAGAAGGTCGAGGTGGTGGTCAATGCGACCGATAACGGCCTCGACCTTCTGCTGATCACGACAGTGTCCCTGGGGCAGGGCGGCAAGAAGCGTTTCGGTGCCCTGGCCGAGCAGCACGAGATCGCACGTGTCTCGCGCCGCCATCCGGCCGAATCCCGCGCCGAAGCGCTGGTGGAACGCCGGCCGGTGCGCGTGACGTTTGGCGGCGTGGCGGTCGAAGTGCCGCCGGGGGCGTTCCTGCAGGCCACCAAGGCAGGCGAAACGGCGCTGACCGAAGTGGTCATGGCCGGCGTGGGCGGCGCCAAGCGCGTGGCCGATCTGTTCGCGGGCAGCGGCACCTTCACCTTCCCGCTGGCCCATGGCGGCGCGTCGGTCGCCGTGTTCGACGACAACGCGCGGCTGGTGCAGGCCGTGGAGCAGACCGCCAAGGCCGGCCGGATGACGCGCATCAGTACTAAAGTGCGCGACCTGATGACAAAGCCGTTGGCGCCAAACGAGCTGGGCGCCTACGACGCGGTGGTGTTCGACCCGCCGCGAGCGGGCGCTCAGGCGCAGTCGATGGCTTTGGCCAAGTCGCGCGTGCCGACCGTGCTGGCGGTTTCCTGCGAGCCGGGCACCTTCGCGCGTGATGCGCGCATCCTTGTGGATGGCGGCTACAAGCTCGTGCGCGTCCTGCCGGTGGACCAGTTCCTCTGGTCCCCGCACGTCGAATTGGTGGCGCTGTTCAAGCGGTAGGAGCGGGGCCTAACGGCTGCGCGTGTGGTATTCGGGGTTCGGCATCATATCGGTGCCGATGGCCATGCGGTTCGACGCGTTATAGAACGCGGCCACGTCGCAGATATCGAAGATATCCTCGTCGCTGAAGCCAGCCTTGCGCAGGGCCTGGCGGTCCGCCTCTTCGACCTTGGTCGGCGTCTCGGTCAGCTTCCAGGCGAAGTCCAGCATGGCGCGGTGGCGCTTGGACAGTTTCGCCACGCGGTAGTTGCGCGTCAGCATCTCGCCCAGCTCCGGATCGCCCGACAGATGCCGCACGGCCTGCCCGTGGGCGACCAGGCAGTAATAGCAATGGTTCACGCAAGAGACGACGACCGCGATCATCTCGCGCTCGAGCTTGGACAGGCCCGAATCGCCCAGCATCAGCGTGTTGTAGGTGGCCACGAAGTTGCGCAGCTTTTCCGGACGCAGCGTATAGGCCTTCAGCACATTGGGGACGAAGCCCAGCTTTTCCTCGCACAGCTCGAAGTAGGCCTGCATCTCCTTGTCGAGCTTGGGCGACTTGGGGACCTTCAACGCCATTACGTGCTTGGGCTGGGGCATGTCCGCTCCGAAATGTTCTAGCCGCACTGCGCCTTGTGGCGCATCCAATGATCCGCCAGCACGCAGGCCATCATGGCCTCGCCTACCGGCACTGCGCGGATGCCGACGCAGGGGTCGTGACGGCCGGTGGTGCGCACGTCCACGTCCTTGCCGTCCACGGTCACGCCGCGGCGGGGCGTCAGGATCGAGCTGGTCGGCTTGACCGCGAAGCGTGCCACCACGGGCTCGCCGTTCGAGATGCCGCCCAGGATGCCGCCCGCGTGGTTGGATAGGAAGCTGATGCGCCCGTCCTTCATGCGCATCTCGTCATGGGCGTCCTCGCCACGCATGGATGCAGCGGCGAAGCCGCTGCCGATCTCGACACCCTTGACCGCGTTGATGCTCATCATCGCGCCGGCCAGGTCGGCGTCGAGCTTGCCGTAGATCGGCTCGCCCAGACCGGCCGGAATGCCCTCGGCCACGATTTCGATGACGGCGCCGGCTGAGGAGCCTTCCTTGCGGACCTCGTCCAGATACGTGGTCCACTTCTCCGCCGTCTTGGCGTCGGGGCACCAGAAGGGGTTGTTCTCGGTTTCGGCCCAGTCCCAGCGGCCACGGTCGATCGCATGCGGGCCGATCTGGACCAGGGCGCCGCGCACGCGGAAGCCGCCGCCCAGCGCCTGGGCCAGGATCTTGCGCGCGACCGCGCCGGCCGCGACGCGCGAGGCCGTCTCGCGCGCGGACGAACGCCCGCCTCCGCGATAATCGCGCACGCCGTATTTCGCCCAGTAAGTATGGTCCGCGTGGCCAGGGCGGAACTTGTCCTTAATGTCGGAATAATCTTTGGATCGCTGATCGACGTTCTCGATCAGGAGCGAGATCGGGGTTCCCGTGGTGACTCCTTCGAACACGCCCGAAAGGATTTTGACTTGGTCCGGCTCCTGACGCTGGGTCGTGAAGCGCGATTGGCCGGGGCGACGGCGGTCGAGCCATGACTGGATATCCGTTTCGGCCAGCGGAATGCGCGGCGGCGCGCCGTCGACAACGCAGCCGATCGCCGGACCGTGGCTTTCACCCCACGTCGTGAACCGGAAAATCTGTCCGAGACTGTTGCCCACCATCCTTTAGGACTTGGCGCTGCTGAAATCGGCCAGCATGGCGGAGACCTCGGCCGCGTTGTCCACGGCCATCATGCCGATGACGTTGTAGCCGCTGTCCACGTGATGGACCTCGCCCGTCACGGCACTGCCCAGGTCGCTCAGGAGATAGAGCGCGGAGCCGCCGACCTCCTCCGTCGTCACGTTGCGGCGAAGGGGGGAATTGAGCTCGTTCCATTTCAGGATGTGGCGGAAGTCGCCGATGCCGGATGCCGCCAGTGTCTTGATCGGCCCGGCCGAGATCGCGTTGACGCGAATGCCCTGCTTGCCCAGATCCGCAGCCAGATAGCGCACGCTGGCTTCCAGCGCCGCCTTGGCCACGCCCATGACATTGTAGTGCGGCATCACGCGTTCGGCGCCGTAATAAGTCAGGGTCAGGAGGCTGCCGCCATCCTTCATCAACGGCGCAGCGAAGCGGCACATCTCGGTGAAGGAGTAGCAGGAGATATCCATCGTACGCGCGAAATTATCCCGCGTCGTGTCGACATAGCGCCCCTTGAGCTGGTCCTTGTCCGAAAATGCAACGGCGTGGACGGCAAAATCCAGCTTGCCCCATTTCTTAGCAAGGGTCTCGAACAGGGCCCGTACGCTGACCGCGTCGGTCACGTCGCAGGGCTCGAGGATTTCGGAGCCGATGGATTGGGCCAGCGGGCGCACGCGCTTCTCCAGCGCCTCGCCCTGATAGGTGAAGGCCAGTTCCGCGCCGTGGGTCGCCGCCGCCTTGGCGATGCCCCAAGCGATCGAGCGCTCGTTTGCAACCCCCATGATGAGGCCGCGCTTTCCGGCCATGAGGCCGCGCGCTTCGGTCATTCGCCTTGTCTCCTTGACGTCCGGTAACGAGGGAGCGGCATCCTACACAAATACCGGCAAACGAGGAAGGCGAAGGGGCTGGAATCGGCAGGAGCGCGGCCGCCCGCACCCCTGCTTCTCCATGTGGCCTCCGGGGTTTAGCTAACGATGCGCCAATTGCCCTCGGCGTCCCGGCAAGCTGTGCCGTAGCCCTGTTCGGTCTTGCCGCCGACAGTGATGGTTTGCTGAAACTCCCGGCAATCTTGCCCTTGGGCATTCTTGAAGGTCTTGGTCGGCGTCACGGTGCCGCTGTTGCCGTTGTCGGGATTCTTCCAGGTCGATGTCTGGCCGGTGGGCGAGCTTTCCAGCGCCTTGTTGGCGGTCTCGTTCGCAGTCTTCTTGTCCTGATTGTCGAGATAATTGCCCATCGCGCCGCCCAACAGGCCGCCGACGATAACCCCGCCTGCAATGGCCGCGCCACCGCCGCCGGCCGCCGCCGCAATCAGGCCACCGCCTGCCGCGCCGCCGAGCGCGCCGATGGTCGTTTTGGTGCCGAGTCCGCTTCCGCCGTCATCTTGTTGTGTGCAACCACCCAACGTCGCGACGACGATCAGGGCAACCCCGATTTTCTTGGTGATCATGATGCTGTCTCCGTTTGATCCCCTTGCCCGGAATCTGATCACCGCGCGAAAGGCGCGGCATACATCTCCCGGGCCCTTCCCCCGGCCCCCTCGGGAGCGCAAATTATGCCGCAGACTGGGATTCCTGTCTAAAAAGACTGGTGCTGGTCGAGTATTCTGGATCGCGAAACGAAAGTGGGACCACGTCCATGGACGACGAACGCAAGGCCGACCCGATCGGGCTTTTCCGCGAATGGTTCGCGGAGGCACAGAAAAGCGAGCCGAATGACCCGAACGCCATGACGTTGGCCAGCGCCACGCCGGCGGGACGGCCTTCGGCGCGTATGGTGTTGTTGAAGGATGCCGACGAGCGCGGCTTCACGTTCTTCACCAACTATGAAAGCCGCAAGGGGCAGGAGTTGCTGGCGAACCCGCAAGGCGCGTTGTTGTTCCATTGGAAGTCGCTGCGCCGGCAGGTACGGGCCGTGGGCCGGATCGAGACCGTGCCGGATGCGGAAGCCGACGCCTATTTCGCCACCCGCGCGCGTGGCAGCCAGATCGGAGCCTGGGCTTCCGACCAGTCCCGGCCGCTCGAGAGCCGCTTCGTGTTGGAGAAAAAGGTGGCGCAGTTCGCCGCCAAGTTCGGTCTAAGCAAGGTGCCGCGCCCACCCCATTGGTCGGGCTTCCGCCTAGTGCCCGATGAAATCGAATTTTGGAAGGACGGCACGTTCCGCTTGCACGATCGCCTGATGTTCCATCGCGCGGGTGGCGGATGGCGGACCGAACAGCTTTATCCTTGATCCCGTGACGGCGTCGCAGCCGCCGGATGCGAGAGGCGACCATGGACGGCTGATGCGCCGGGCGACCTATGCCTCGGTGTCGGTCGCGGTGGTCCTGATCGTGCTCAAGTTCGCGGCGTGGCTGGCGACCGGCTCTGTTGCGATGCTGGCCACGCTGGTCGATTCCATGCTCGATGCGGCGGCGTCCCTGGTCAATCTGTTCGCCGTGCGCCAAGCGTTGGCGCCGGCCGACCGAGAGCACCGCTTCGGCCACGGCAAGGCGGAGCCTTTGGCTGGCCTGGTGCAGTCCGCCTTCATTGCCGGATCGGCGTTGTTCTTGTTCGTCGAGGTGGCGCGCCGCCTGTTCGAACCGCAACCGGTAGAGCGGGGCGCCCTGGCGCTGGTCGTGATGGCGGTGTCCGTCGTGTTGACACTTGGGCTCGTGTCCTTCCAGCGCTACGTCGTGCGAGAGACGTCCTCCCTGGCGATCTCGGCGGATAAACTCCACTATCTGGGCGACCTGCTGGCTAATATCAGCGTGGTGGTGGCCGTGATCCTGGCCACCCAACTCGGCCTCCATTGGGCGGACCCAATCTTCGGCGGTGTGATCGCCCTCTACATTGTCTGGAGTGCGTGGCAGATCATCCGCCAGTCGATGGATCAGCTCATGGATCGGGAATTGCCGGACGAGGAACGGAAGCGCATCCGCGAAATAGCGCAATCCCATCCAGAGGTGAAGTCCGTGCATGATCTGCGCACGCGCGCATCGGGTCGGGACATCTTCATCCAGATCCACATCGAACTGGATCGCACGGCCACCTTGGCACAAGCCCACGAGGTTTCCGACGCGGTCGAGGCCAGATTGCGGGAGGCATTTCCCGCCGCCGAGGTTATCATCCACCAGGATCCGGAAGGGCTCGAGGAGCCCAGGCAAACGTTCCGCTAGACGCTCACGCCGCGCGCTGCAGGTGCAGGCGGTCCCAAATCTCGCCCAGGGCGGAGACCAGCGTTTCCATCATCGCGTCGGTGTGGAAGGGCGTCGGCGTCAGCCGCAGCCGTTCCGTGCCGCGCGGCACAGTCGGATAGTTGATTGGCTGGACGTAAAGCCCGTGACGGCTCAGCAGCTCATCGGTCGCCGCCTTGCACAGGCGCGCATCGCCCACGATCACGGGGACGATGTGGCTGACTGAATCGAGGAACGGGATGCCCGCGCGGCGCAGCATCGCCTTAAGGCGCGCGGCGCGCTCCTGGTGCCGTTCGCGTTCGGCGTTGCTGGATTTCAGATGGCGCACGGACGCCAAGGCGCCGGCCGCCACGGCAGGCGGCAAGGCAGTCGTGAAGATGAAGCCCGGCGCGTGGCTACGCACGGCGTCGATCAGCGCCGACGAACCTGCGATATAGCCGCCGACCACGCCGAAGGCCTTGCCCAGCGTGCCTTCGATGACGTCGAGCCGGTGCATCAAACCTTCGCGCTCAGCCACGCCGCCGCCGCGCGGACCATACAGGCCAACCGCGTGGACTTCGTCCAGATAGGTCATGGCGCCGTATCTCTGCGCCAAGTCGCAGATGCGGCCGATGGGCGAGATGTCTCCGTCCATGGAATAGACGGATTCGAAGACGATCAGCTTGGGTCGGCGGCGCGGGACGGCAGCCAGCAGTTCCTCGAGATGCGCCAGATCGTTGTGGCGGAAGATGCGCTTTTCCGCCCGGCTGTCGCGGATGCCTTGGATCATCGAAGCGTGGTTCATCTCATCCGAGAAGATGACGACGTCGCCGAGAAGCTGGGCGATGGTGCGGATGCTGGCTTCGTTGGAGACGAAGCCGGAGGTGAACATCAGTGCCGATTCCTTGCCGTGAAGATCGGCCAGTTCTCGCTCCAATAGGACATGGACGTGGTTAGTGCCCGAAATGTTGCGCGTGCCGCCCGCGCCCGCACCGTACTTGTCGATGGCTTCGCGCATGGCTTCACGCACGGTGGGATGCTGGCCCATGCCCAGATAGTCGTTGGCGCACCAGACCACCACGTTGCGAGGTCCGTTCGGGCCGTGCCAGGTGGCGATCGGGAAACTGCCTGCCTGGCGCTCCAGGTCCGCGAAAACGCGATACCGGCCTTCCGCTTTGACCTTGGCGGTGGCTGTCTTGAAGATCGTTTCGTAATCCATCGCTCGCCCGTTACTCGCCGCCGTCCAACGGCGCCGCATTAAGTCTCAAGAAGGCGCGCAGCCTCGCCGTCCCGGGCGAGACCGCGCCGTTCTCTCTTAAACCAAGCCCTTTTCCTTAACCATGGCGTAGGTTTCATCCAACGCCTTACCGAACTTGCTCAACATGCTTTCGATCTCGTCGCTCTTGATGATCAGCGGCGGGCAGAAGCCGATATGGTCGCCCATGGCACGGATGATCAAACCGTGCTCTTGCGCGCGGTTGGTCAGATAAAGACCGACGAAGGCCTTCGGGTCGAAGGCTTCTTTGGTCTTCTTGTTCTTGACCAACTCCACCGCGCCGATCAGGCCGATGCCGCGCACTTCACCGACCAGCGGATGGTCGGCGAACTTGCGGAGACCGTTCTGCAGGGTGGGCGAGATGCGCCTGGCATGGCCGCCGATATCCAAGTCTTCGTACATCTTCAGCGTCTCGAGCGCGACTGCGGCCGCGACCGGGTGGCCACTGTAGGTGTAGCCATGGCCCCAGTTGCCGACATCGGCGCTGCCCTTGGCCAGCGCCTGGAAGATGGGCTCGGTGATCATCACGCCCGAGATCGGCAGATAGCTGGACGACAGTGCCTTCGCGCAGGTGAGGATGTCTGGCTTGAGGCCGTAGGTTTCGGAACCCCAGGTGTTGCCCGTGCGGTGGAAGCCGCAGATCACCTCGTCCGCCACGAACAGGATGTCGTACTTTTTTAGGACCGCCTGGATCTTCTCGAAATAGCCCTTAGGTGGCAACAGGACGCCGCCCGCGCCCATGATGGGCTCGGCGAACATGGCCGCGACCGTCTCCGGCCCCTCGTCCAGGATGAGCTTCTCGAGTTCGGCCGCCAGGCGAGTCGAGAATTCCTCCTCGCTCTCGCCGGGTTGCCCGTTGCGGTAGTAGTACGGGCAACTCGTGTGCTTCACCTCGGCGATCGGTAGGCCGAAATATTTGTGCAGATGCGGCAGGCCCGTGAGGCTGGCGGCGGCCAGCGTCACACCGTGGTAGCCGCGCAGGCGCGCGATGATCTTCTTACGCTCTGGCTTCCCGCGCACGGCGTTGTAATACCAAATGATCTTGATCGCGGTGTCGTTGGCTTCCGAGCCCGAGTTGGCGAAGAACGCCTTCGACATTTTGACCGGCGCCATGCCGATCAGCTTCTCGGCCAGGTCGATGCCCGGCTCGTGCGCCTTGGCGCCGAACTGGTGGTAGAACGGCAGCTTGCGCATCGCGTTGGTGGCGGCGTCGATCAAGCGCTCCTGATTCCACCCCAAGGACATGCTCCAGAGGCCGGCCAAGCCCTCGATGTACTGTTTGCCGCTGTCGTCGTAGACGTAGATGCCCTTGCCCTCGCGGATGATCAGCGAGCCGGTCTTCTGGTGCGCTTCCAGGTTCGTGTAGGGGTGAAGCTGGTACGCAATGTCGCGCGCGGCGGGCGAATTGGGGACGATGGCCATGGGGTGCTCCTTGGCTCGGACGAGAGAGGCGTCGTTCGGAAAAATCGACCGTAATTTAACAACTTAACCCCGGTCGCCTCAAGCGAATCCCGGCCCGAGCAGGGCCAAATCCAGCCTCAGGAACGGCCGTACCGGTCCTCAAGCCGCTCGATATCGTCTTCAGAAAGAACTGCCCCGGATTGGACCTCGATGAGATGCAGAGGTTGATCGGTTGGATTGGCCAGCCGATGGACCGCGCCGAGGGGGATGTAGGTCGATTCGTTCGGCTGCAGGCGGAAGGTTTCGGTCCCCCGCGTGACCTCGGCCGTGCCGCTGACCACGACCCAGTGCTCGGCGCGGTGGGCGTGGCGCTGGAGCGATAGGCTGGCGCGCGGCTTCACGGTCAGGCGCTTCACCAGGAAGCCCGCACCAGAATCGATGGTCCGGTAGCTGCCCCAGGGACGGTAGACCACGGGGCTGGAATCGGCCTCCGTGCGGCCCTGGCGGCGCAGCGCTTCGACCGCACCTTTGATGTTTTGGGCTTGCGTCTTACTGGCGACCAGGACCGCGTCCTCGGTCGCCACCACCACCAAGTCCTCGACCCCAACGGCGGCGATCACGGGTCCTTCGCTACGGATATAGCTGCCGCGCGCCCCGTCGAGCGTGGCGGGGCCGATCACCACGTTGCCGGCCGCGTCCTTCTCGCCCATGTCCCATAGGGCCGACCAGGCGCCGATGTCGTTCCAGCCGGCATCCAACGGCACCATGGCCGCGCGCGCCGTGTGCTCCATCACGGCATAGTCGATCGAGTCGGAAGGGGATGCGGCGAAGGCTTCGGCGTCCAGACGGAAGAAGTTCAAGTCCATGTGTCCGCGTTCGACGGCTCGGCGGCAGGCGTCGGCCATCTCCGGGCGCAGGCGGCGCAGTTCGTCCAGATAGGTGCCGGCCTTGAACAGGAACATGCCGGCGTTCCAGTAATAGTCGCCGGCGGCGAGATAGCGCTTGGCACGGCGCGCGTTGGGTTTCTCGACGAAGCCGCGCAGACGGAAGACGCCGGGCGCATGGTCGAAGGCTCGGCCGCGCCGGATATAGCCATAGCCGGTCTCGGGGCGGTCCGGCGTCACGCCGAAGGTGACCAGAGCACCTTCCTCGGCGGCACGTGCGGCGACATCGATGGCCGCCATGAGAGCGGCTTGGTCGCGCACCACATGGTCGGACGGCAGCACCAGCAGCAGGGCGCTCGGATCGGCGATCTGATAGGCCGCGGCGGCGATGGCGGGTGCCGTGTTGCGCGCCGCCGGCTCCAGCAGGATCGCGCGCGGTGCCACGCCTTCGGCGCGAAGTTGCTCGGCGATCACAAAACGGTGCGCCTCGTTGCAAACGATCGTGGGCGGCGCGAAGCGGTCGGACGCCATGACGCGGCGCACCGTTTCGACGATCAGGCTTTGGGACGAAACCAGGGGCAGGAGTTGCTTGGGGTACTGCGCCCGAGACATCGGCCACAGCCTTGTTCCGGCGCCGCCCGACAGGACGACGGGATGGATCTTGGTCACCAACGGAGCTTCCCTGGTTTGTGCGCGGAGTTTCCCCAATCGTCATGCAAAAGTCCAACCAACCGCGCCTTGACGGGCCGCCCGGCGGCGCTGCTAAGCTTCGGGCCGAAGCCGATTTTCCCCTTCAGGGCGAGGAGTTCCGGACATGGCCATCATCAACCGCATCGCCGAGTTCCATGGCGAGATGACCGAGTGGCGGCGCGATATTCATACCCATCCGGAGACGGCCTTCGAGGAGGAGCGGACCTCCGCGTTCGTGGCCAAGAAGCTGGCCGAGTTCGGCATCGAGGTGCACCGCGGTTTGGCCGGCACCGGCGTGGTCGGCACGCTGAAGGGGCGGAAGGGCGATCGCGCCGTCGGTCTGCGCGCCGACATGGATGCGCTCCACATCCACGAGCAGAACGGCTTCGCTCACAAGTCGAAGAACGAAGGGCGCATGCACGCCTGCGGCCACGACGGCCACACGGTGATGCTGCTGGGCGCCGCGAAATACTTGGCGGAGACCAAGAATTTCGACGGCACGGTGCATTTCATCTTCCAGCCCGCCGAGGAGAACGAGGGCGGCGGCCGGGTGATGGTGGAGCAGGGGCTATTCGAGAAATTTCCGGTCGAATCGGTCTATGGCCTGCACAACTGGCCGGGCATGCCGGTGGGTTCGTTCGGCATCCGTCCCGGCCCGCAGATGGCGGCCTACGACATTTTCGAGATCGTCATCACCGGCAAGGGCGCCCACGGCGCGATGCCGCATCAGGGCATCGACCCCGTGGTGGTCGCGGCCCAGATCGTCACCGGCTTCCAGACCATCGTCAGCCGCAACACCCATCCGCTCGACTCGGCGGTCATCAGCGTGACGCAGATCCATGGCGGCGACACCTGGAACGTGATTCCCGAGCAGGTCACGCTGCGCGGCACCACGCGCTCGTTCAAGCCGGAGGTGCAGGACCGCATCGAGGAAAACATGAAGCGCGTGGCCGAGGGCATCTGCGCGGCCATGGGCGCTTCGATGAGCTGGCGCTACGAGCGGCGTTATCCGTCCACCATCAACACGGAGAAAGAAGCCGCCATGGCCGCGCGCGTGGCGGGTGAGGTGGTTGGCGAGAAGAACGTCGTGCTGGACCCCACGCCCAGCATGGGCTCGGAGGATTTCGCCTTCCTGCTGCAAGCCAAGCCCGGCGCGTATATCTGGATGGGCAACGGGCCGGACACCAACAACCGGCGCCTGCACAGCCCCCATTACGATTTCAATGACGAGGCCCTGCCGGTGGGCGCCAGCTATTGGGCGCGGCTGGCCGAGACGATCCTGGCGAAAGCGGGCTGACGCGCGTTTTCACAACCGGCTGACGGGGGCGGCATGAAAGCGCGCACGGACCTGGCGTTTTCCATGGGCGAGTTCGAACGTCGCCTCCAGGGCTTGCGCGAGCGCATGGTCCAGCGCGGCGTCGACGCCATGCTGGTCACCACGCCGGAGAATCTCCACTATTTGACCGGCTACGAGACGCAAGGCCTCTGGTATTTCGCCGGCCTGATCGTGCCGACGTCCGGCGAGCCGTTCATGTGCACGCGGGCGGCTGAGGACACGGTCGTCGAGTCCGACACCTGGATCGAGATCAGCCGCCCGTTCCAGGACAACCAGGAGCCGATGGCGGTCCTGGCCGGCGCGCTCAACGAGTTCGGCCTGGCCAACAAGCGGATCGGCTACGAGCGCTCCAGCTATTTCTTCCGTGCGAGCGAGCAGGACCAGCTCTTTCCCCGCTGCCCCAACGCGACCTTTGTCGACTGCTCGCACATCGTCGAGGAAGGGCGCGTCATCAAGTCCGAACCCGAAATCGCGATGATGCGCCGCGCGGCGCGCGCGAGCGAAGGCGGCGTGCGCGCGGGTGTGGCGGCGGTCAAGGCGGGCGCGACAGAGAACGAAGTGGCGGCCGAGGTCTATCGCGGCATGCTGCACGCGGGCGGGCATTACTGCTCGATGCAGCCTTTCGTCGTTTCCGGCCCGCGCTCCTTCGTCAGCCACGCCACCTGGCGCGGCCGTACGATCGAGCAGGGCGACTGCGTCTTCTTCGAGATCGGCGGCACGGTGCACCGCTATAACGCGCCCATGATGCGCACGATCTCGGTGGGTGAGCCGAGCGCCGACCTGCGCGAGGCCGAGAAGCTGGTGCTGGAGGCCATGGCGGCGGCCGAGGCCGCGATCAAACCCGGCGTGCCCACGGGCGAGGCCGACGCGGCCGCGCGCAAAATCATCGCGCGCAATCGGTTCGGCGCGACCCAGTACACCCGCGTCGGTTACGGCATCGGCACGGCCTGCACGCCCGGCTGGGGCGAGGGCCATATTATCGACATCAAGCCAGGCGACACGCGCCTGTTCCGCGAGAACATGTGCTTCCACCTGATCCCGTTCCTGCAGATTCCGGGCAAGGCGGCGGTGGGCATCTCGACGGGGCTGCGCGTGACCGCAACAGGATGCGAGCCGCTCCACACGCTGGAGCGGAAGCTGTTCGTGGTCTGAGCGTCGCTACTCGGCGGCGTTGATCTTGGGCTGCCAGTCGGCCGCGCGGACATGCTCCTGGCGCGGGAACGGCGTCGGGCGCAGCCCCATCTGGAACCACGAGATCAGCGTGAAGATGTCGTAGACCGGAAGGCCCGTCGCCTTGGCCAGGGCCGGGGCGAAGGGCGGCATGTTGGTGCATTCCAGCACGAAGGCGCCCACGTCCGAATGCTTCGCCAGAACCTGCTTGCCGGCGGCGATCAGGTCCGCCTCGCAGCGCGCGAAATCGTACTCCGTCGCCTTGTCGGTGAAGACGCGGGTCAGGATCTCGCCGTTCTCGGTGCCGATCACGGGTGTGTCGAGCGGCACGCCCGCGCCTTCCATGTGGCGCGGCGTGAAGTTGCGCGCGTCGGCGGTGATGATGGCGACCCGCTTGTTCGCGGGCAGCAGCTTTTGGACCAGCGGCACCTGGATGACGCTCGACGCCGCGACGGGTACGCCGATCCGCTCGGCCAGTTCGCGCTGGTAGATGGCCAGGAAGCCGCATGTGGTCGTGATGCCGTTGGCGCCCTTGGCGACCAGCTCCTTGCCGGCCTTCACGAAGGGATCGAGCAGACCGTCGGCCTGTTGGTCGACGACGCGGAAGGGCGTGGCGCCCTCCACCTTCTTCAGCAGCACGGGGAAGGGCCAGGTCAGCGGCTGGCCGCCGTCGCCGAACACGCGCGGGAATTTCGTGTCGAGCAGGAGGATGCCCACGGTGGCCTGGCCGTCGGGCCAGGTCTTGCGGGTCATGAAGGGCTCGCGTGGGATCGTCATGCGGTTCTCCGTTCTCCGCGTTGGGTCGCGCGCGGATCGAGCGCGTGCTGCAGTCCGTCGCCGAGGAAATTGAAGGCCATCACGGTAACAAAGATCAGCATGCCGGGATAGACGACCAGGAGCGGCGCCGACCAGATCAGCTCCTGCGCGCCGGTCAGCATATTACCCCAGCTCGCGCGTGGCGGCTGGATGCCGAGACCGAGGAAACTCAGGACAGATTCGAACAGGATGACATGCCCGACCGACAGCGTCGTCGCCACGATGATGGACGAGGCCATGTTGGGCAGAAGATGCACGCGCATGATGCGCAAGGGCGTGGCGCCCAGCGCCGTCGCCGCGCGCACGAACTCCTGCTCGCGGAGCGCCAAGGCCGCGCCGCGCACCAGGCGCGCCACCGTGGTCCAGCCGAACAGCGCGATGATGACGACGATGCGGGTCAAATCCGCGCCGCCCCCGCCGCGCCATGCCTCGGGGATGCCCAGCTTCACTGGGTCGATCGCGGCCACCACGATCAAAACCGGCAGCAGGGGCAGGGCGATGACCGCGTCGGTTGCGCGCATTAGGACCGAATCGACTCGGCCGCCGTAATAGCCGGCACAGATGCCGATCAGCGTGCCGACGAAGGTGCCGATCAGCGCGGCGACGACGCCGACGAAGAGGGAGACGCGTCCGCCCGCGAGCAGGCGCAGGAAGACATCGCGCCCCAGCTCGTCCGTGCCCAGCGGATGGACCCAGGTCGGCGGCTCGAACCGGGCTAAGAGATCTACGGCGTCGGGGTCTTGCGCCATCGCCGCGACGAGCAACGGCTGGCACACGGCCAAGAGGATCAGCGCGGCCAGGACCACGGCACTGATCGCGGCCGGCCGGTGCTCCAGGAAGCGGTGCCAGCCGCGCGTGTGCGCAGAATGGCGGAGCAGCGGCTCGGTCAGCGCGTGCATCATGTCAGGCCGCCACCCGTTCCAGGCTGACGCGCGGATCGAGCGCCGCGTAACCGAGGTCGGCCGCCAGGTTGCCCAGCAACGTCAACAGCGTGGCAAGCAACAGCCCGGCCAGCGCCAGGTTGTAGTCGTTGGCCATGATCGCGTCGTAGATCATCTTGCCCATGCCCGGGTACGAAAACATCGTTTCGGTGATGAGCGCGCCGGAGAACAAGGCGCCGAAATTGAGCGCGACCAGCGTGATGACGGGCAGAAGCGCGTTGCGCAGAACATGATGCAGGACGACGCGGAATTCCGATGCTCCCTTGGCGCGCGCGGTGCGCACGAAGTCGCGGCGCAGTACCTCGATGGTCGAGGCGCGCATGAAGCGCGCATAGCCCGCGACGCTGGAGAGCGTCAGCGTCGCGACTGGCAAGATCAAATGCGCCACCCGGTCCCAGAAGCCGCCACCGCCCACGGTCTGGACCCCGCCCGCCGGCAGCCAGCCCAGCGCGACCGCGAACAGCATCATCAGCAACAGC
>JBFXED010000034.1:0-38105 GCA_050180485.1 Alphaproteobacteria bacterium
CGAAACCCGCGGCAATCCTCCCGACCCCGTCATCCTAGGCGAAGTCACCCCTGGCCAGACCACCAAGGACCAGGTCGAGGCCTTGCTCGGCACGCCTTCCAGCGTGGCGCCGTTCTCGAAGAACACCTGGTACTACATCGGCCAGAAGACCGAACGGTTCGCGTTCTTCAATCCCGAAGTGCTGGACCAGCAGGTCGTCGCGGTTATTTTCGACGACAAGGGCACGGTCACCGAGATCCGCCGCTTCAACCAGAAGGACGGCAAGGACGTCGAGGTGGTCGAGCGCGAGACGCCGACCCGCGGCAAGGAACTGACCTTCGCCCGCGCGCTGCTCGGCACCTTGGGTATCCTGGGCCGCGACTCGCTCAACAGCGGCAGCGGCTACACCAAGGAAGGCAAGTAGCGGCCTTCAGACCCGGAACACGTATTTCTTGGTCCCATCCCGCTCGATATCAGGCGGGAAGTTGCGGCGCTTGTCGGCGAAATATTGCACGCGATGGTCGCCGTATTTGGCCAGGTTGTAGGTCAGATAGAGGATCCGCCGCTGCTCCTTGGTCAGGTTCGGCTTGGAGGCGTGCGGCACGAAGCTGTCGAAGAACAGCACGTCCCCCGGCTGCGTCGGCACGGCGATGAGCCCCAGCTTGTCTTCCGACAGCGGCACCCATTCCTTGCCCACCATGCCTTCGCGGTGACGCCCGGCGACCAGCTCGAGACAGCCGTTCTCGATTGTCGCGGGATCGATGGTCACAAGCGCGGTGACGAACAGCGGCGCGTAGGTCGTCCAACCGGCCTGCTGATCCTGGTGCGCCTTGAAGCCGTCGCCGCCAGGTTTCTTGAAATTGATCTTCTCCTTGAACAGCGTGACCGGTCCGCCCATCAAGGCGGCCACCCACGCGGCCAGCCGGCCGGTGCGGACTAGCCCGTCGAGTTTCGCGTGGAAGGGGCAGAAATTCTCGATCCGCTGCACCACCCGCTTGCCGGGTTCGGTCAGGCTGTCCTCGTAATAGACCATCTGCCGCCCTGGCACCTCCGGCGCCTCGGTGACTTCCTTGGTCCAGCGCGTGATCTCGGCCATCTCCGCCGGGCCGAAGAAGCCCCGCGCGACGAGAAAACCATCACGTTCGAAATTGGCGCGATCCTGTTCGGTCGGCAGCATGGCGTCTCCCTTCACGACGCGAGGGCAGGCAAAACCTGCGCCCGCGCCTTATCGACATCAGCCTGAAAATCGATCTCGATCCAGGGCAGATCGCTGACGTCCTCGTACCCGAACGTGCCGGGCGAGTTGGCCAGGATCATGTCCCGGATGGCCTCTTCATACTCCAGTTGCGGGTGGCCTGCATCGACATAACCGCGCGCGCGGCTAGCCAGTTCGGCGGCCGTCTCGGGCGCGAAACGGAAGAAACCCACGGATTCGCCATGCCATTCGTGGGGCTTCTGCGGCTTCTTATGGAAATCGACGATCTGGCCGTCGGCGATGCACAGCTTGACCGGCTCGTCGCCAGGCTCGATGGCTTTGTCGAGCAGAAGGCAGTTCGGCTTGGCGCTACCCACCAAGCGCGACAGCATCCGACGGTCGTACAGCACGTCGGCATCCATCAGCACGACCGGACGTCCCGCGCGCAACACGACCTCGCCCGTGGCCAACGACACCACGCTGCCATCGCGGAAATTAGGATTTACGACGGTCTGGACCGCCTTGCCATCGGGCAACGCATCTAGAGCCGCGCGGACCCTATCGGCCTGATAGCCGATTACGACCGTGATGTCGGCGACACCACAGTCGCGCAAGAAACCCACATGCCGCGCCAGCAAGCTGCGGCCGCCGAAATCGAGCAAAGCCTTGGGCGGATGATCGCCGGGCCCCATGCCGCCCAACCGACGTCCCACACCCGCAGCCAGGATGACAGCCTTGGTTTCCTTCGGTGACATGGCGCGGCTTCACTCCTTCGGATCGGTAGGCAAGCCATACAAACGAAAAAAGGCCCCGGACTGTGCCGGGGCCTCTTCGCGAATCGAGCAATCCTCAGAACTTCGCGAGGATGGCCAACAGCAACAACGCCATGATGTTCGCGATCTTGATCATGGGGTTGACGGCGGGACCCGCAGTGTCCTTGTACGGGTCGCCGACGGTGTCGCCGGTCACCGCCGCCTTGTGGGCGTCGGAACCCTTGCCGCCGAAATTGCCTTCCTCGATGTACTTCTTGGCGTTATCCCACGCGCCGCCGCCGGACGTCATCGAAATGGCGACGAACAGGCCAGTAACGATCGTGCCGAGCAGCATGGCGCCGAGCGTGGTGAACGCCGCCGCCTGGCCCGCGATGACCAGCACGATGAAGTAGAGGACGATGGGCGCCAGGATGGGCAACAGCGAAGGAACGATCATCTCCTTGATCGCAGCCTTGGTCAGAAGGTCGACGGCGGCGCCGTATTCCGGCTTCGCCTTGCCTTCCATGATGCCCTTGATCTCGCGGAACTGACGGCGGACCTCTTCAACCACCGCACCGCCCGCGCGGCCCACGGCCTGCATGCCGAGGGCGCCGAACAGGTATGGCAACATACCGCCCAGGAACAGACCGATCACCACGAACGGATTGTCGAGCGAGAAGGTCACCTCGACGTCCGGGAAGTAATGGTTCAGGTCCTGGGTGTAGGCCGCGAACAGCACGATCGCCGCCAAGCCGGCCGAACCGATGGCGTAGCCCTTGGTCACGGCCTTCGTGGTGTTGCCGACCGCGTCGAGCGCGTCCGTCGTCTTGCGGACATCCGGTGGTAGCTCCGACATTTCGGCGATGCCGCCGGCGTTGTCGGTGACTGGGCCATAGGCGTCGAGCGCCACGACCATGCCGGCCAGCGCCAGCATCGTGGTCGCCGCGATCGAGACGCCGAACAGACCGGCGGCCAGGAACGAGGCGATGATGCCGACCGCGATCACGATTACCGGTAGGGCGGTCGCCTCCATGGAGACGGCGAGGCCCTGGATGATGTTGGTCGCATGGCCGGTGGTCGAGGACTTGGCCACGCTGGTCACCGGACGATGGCCGGTGCCCGTGTAGTACTCGGTGATCCACACCAGAAGCGCGGTCACCGCAAGGCCGATCAGGCCACACCACAGAAGCGACATGCCCGTGATCGTGCTTTCGCCGATGGGCGTGTTGAAGCCGTGGAACATCTTGTGCGTGACCCCGGCGATCAGGACCGCCGAGATCAGGGCCGAGACAATCAGGCCCTTGTAGAGGGCGGCCATGATCTTGTTGTCGGCGCCAAGACGCACGAAGAACGTGCCGATGACGGAGCCGATGATGCACACGGCGCCGATCAGGAGCGGGTACAGCATCACCGCGCCGATGTCCGGGCCCATGAAGAACAGGGCGCCCAGAAGCATGGTGGCCACGATGGTAACGACATAAGTCTCGAACAGGTCGGCGGCCATGCCGGCGCAGTCACCGACGTTATCACCCACGTTGTCGGCGATCACGGCCGGGTTGCGCGGGTCATCTTCGGGGATATTGGCCTCGATCTTGCCGACCAGGTCCGCGCCGACGTCCGCGCCCTTGGTGAAGATGCCGCCGCCGAGACGGGCGAAGATGGAGATAAGCGAGGCGCCGAAGCTGAGCGCGACGAGCGACTCGATGATATGCCGGATGTCCATGCCCATGCGCTGGAGCACGAAGTAGTAAATGGTGACGCCCAGAAGGCCGAGGCCGACGACCAGCATGCCGGTCACCGCGCCCGACTTGAAGGCGATGGCCAATGCCGGCTTGAGGCCGCCGCGCGCGGCTTCCGCCGTGCGGACGTTGGCGCGCACCGAGACGTTCATGCCGACATAGCCGGCGACGCCCGACAGGATGGCGCCGATGAAATAGCCGATCGCCGAACTGATGCCGAGGAGCAGGCCGAGCAGAACGCCGACGATGACGCCGACGATCGCGATGGTCCGGTATTGCCGGTTGAGGTAGGCGCGAGCTCCCTCCTGGATCGCCGCGGCAATCTCTTGCATGCGCGCGTTGCCGGGGCTGGCGGCGAGCACTTGGCGGCTCACGACCACTCCATAAGCCAGCGCGAGCACACCGCACGCGATGATCAGCCATTCCATACCGGACATTTTTCTATTCCCCCTAAAGGAAAGGACGAAGGGCACGGTTGCGCGCGCATCGCGCGGCCCGGCCATTTGATTGGCCGGGAAGATGCCAGAACGAGGCACGGGGTGCAACGTCCAAAAGCCCGACAGCTTGCCTAAGATTCAATGGTTTGGCGGATTTTTTCGCACGCCGTATCAGGCTGTCGCGGCTGGGTGCCGCCGCAGCCACAGGATCGCCGCCACGGCCAGCCCGATCACGGGCACGACGCCCAAATTGATGGCTGCCCAGCCGAAATCGTGCTGGACCTTGCCCGCAGTCAGCGCGGCCAAGGTGACCATGCCGTACATGAGAAAGTCATTCACACCCTGAATCTTGGCGCGTTCGGCCGGTTGGTGCGATTGGGTCAGGAGCGTGGTCGCGCCGACAAACAGGAAGTTCCATCCCACGCCCAAGAGCACCAGCGCCGCCCAAAAGAAATTGACGCTGTCGCCCGAGAGATTCACGCCGACGCAGGCGGCCAAGAGCACGGCGCCAGCAACCATCACGTTGAGCACACCGAACCGGCTGATGAGATGGCCGGTCACGAAAGACGGCGCGTACATACCCAGCACGTGCCATTGGATGACGAACGCCGTATCGCCGAAGCCGTGGTTGCAAGCCAGCATGGCCAAGGGCGTCGCGTTCATCACCAGGGCCATCACCCCATAGGCAGCCGCGCTGCAGAACATGGCGGTGTAACAGATGGGCTGGCGCATCACTTCGAAGAGAGGCCGTCCGGTGCGTCCGCCAATGGTTTCGGTCGGACGCGGAATTCGCACGAATGCCAGCACGGCGGAGACGCCGAGGTAGAGGAAGACGAGCGCCAGATAGCAGCCGGCGAACAGTACCGGCTCGAACACGTCGCGGCTGTAACGCGCGAGGTTCGGTCCGATCACCGCGGCGGCCACGCCGCCGGTCAGCACCAGCGAGATTGCACGGGCGCGGTGCTTGTCCTCCGCCACGTCGGCGGCGGCGAAGCGGAAGAAGATCGCGAAGCCGTAGAACACGCCGATTACGCCCGAGCCGAAGGTGAAGCCCCAGAAGCTGTTCAGGAAGATCGAGACGGTCGCGATCACGGCACCTACGATGCCGACGGCTGCACCCAACCAGAAACCCGCGCGCCGTCCGATCCGCCGCATCAAGTTGGATGCGGGAATCGTGGTCAGCATGGTCACCACGAATTGGAACGCCAGCGGCAGGGTCGCGTCCGATTTGTCGATGGCCAGCGAATAACCGACCAGCGCCGCGGTCGTCGCGATCAACGACGCGCCCGACATCGCCAGGCCCTGACAGACGGCCAGGAGTAGAATGGGCTTCCAGGTCTTGAGCGTCATCGGGCGGTTGGCGCTCCGAAATGCCGGTAACCGCCTTGCCCCGTCTCCATTGTGCCGCCCGTGGCGTCGCGCACCGTGACGCCGCCACCCGCCATCATCGTCCCGATACGCGTGAGTGCCATGCCCATTTCTTCCGACAGCGCCATCAATGCGCGATCCCGCGACACAGGCGCCGTGAAGAGAATTTCATAATCGTCGCCGCCGGTTAGGATTTCGCGCAGCCGCGTCGGCGCGCGCGCCACCACGGCACGGGCCGCGGCGGACAGGGGAACCCGCGCTGCCTCGATCTCGGCGCCCAAGCCGGACGCGTCACAGATATGACGCAGATCACCCACCAGCCCATCCGATACGTCCATCGCCGCGTGCGCCATGCCGACAAGGCGCGGACCGAGCGCCACGCGCGGCCGCGGCAAGCGGTAACGATCCGCGAGCATCGCCACCGCATCGGCATCCACGCCCAAAGATTCGCCGCGCGCGGCGGCCAGACCCAGCGCACCGTCGCCGATGGTGCCCGAGACCCAAATACCGTCGCCCGCGCGCGCGCCGTTGCGGCGCAGCGCCTGCCCTTGGGCGACCTCGCCCATGGCGGTGACGGACAAGGTGGTCGGGCCGGGCGTAGCGGTGGTATCGCCCCCGGCGAGAAAAATGCCGAACTCGTCCTGGTCTTGTGCCAAGCCATGTGCGAAGGACGCGATCCAAGATTCGTCCACGGCGGGACCCAGCGCGAGCGTCATTAGGTAGACGGTCGGAGTGGCGCCCTTAGCGGCTAAGTCGGACAGATTCACCCGCAACATCTTGCGCGCGATCAGATCCGGCGGATCGTTGGAAAGAAAATGGACGCCTTCGACCAGTGCATCCGCTGTGACGATCAGCTCGCGGCCCGTGGCCACGCGCAACACAGCTGCGTCGTCGGACAGCCCCAGCGCGCCTTCGCACTTCGCCGCAAGCGGCTTGAAATGGCGCGCGATGATCTCGAACTCATCGAGGTGTCTTGGCATCGGCTTGCATCTCGCCCGCGCGCAAGGAGCGCGCCAGCTTGTCCAGGACGCCGTTCACCAGCCCGGTCTCGCGCTCGGCAAAAAAAGCATGGCTGATGCCGACATGCTCGGCCAGCGCAACCCGCGCCGGCACGTCGAGCCGCGCCAGGATCTCGAAGGTTCCCGCGCGCAGAACGACGCGTAAAAGCAATTCGAGGCGCTCGACGGTCAAATCCCGGGCCAAGGCACCGGCGATGAGTTGGTCGATCTCGCCCTTGCGCTCCACCACCCCCTTCACGATGTCGGCGAAAAAATCGCGATCGAACGAAGGGTTCTCGCCGCCGTCCAGCGTCTCGACCGCGAAACGGCCTGGAAACTCGCCCAGCACGGCCGCGTCCGGTTTCTCTCCGGAAATCTCGAGCTGATAGAGCGCCTGAACCGCGGCGAGCCGCGCCGCGCGGCGCGCCGACGGCTGATCCTCGGCCCTGGAACGGGTTTCGGTGTTCATCAACGGGAATCGAGGTTGAAGCGTCGACGCAGGGCTAACATGTCCAGACACGCGCGCGCCGCGCCACCGCCTTTGTCTTGGCGGTCGACCCGCGCTCGGTCCCAGGCCTGGGCTTCGTTCTCGACCGTGATGATGCCGTAGCCGACGGCGATGGCGTGCCGGATGGCCAAATCCTGAAGTCCGCGAGCGCTCTCGCCGCAGACGTAATCATAATGCGTCGTCTCGCCCCGGATCACGCAACCCAGTGCGACATAGCCGTTGTAGGAACCTGTTTGGACCGCCATCTGCACGGCGGCGGGAATCTCGAAGGCCCCCGGCACGGTGATGCGCTCGAACGCGGCCCCTGCACTTTCCAATGCGGCGATTGCCCCGCGCGCCATCTCGTCGGCGATCGCTTCGTAGTAGCGCGCCTCAACAATCAGGATACGGGGGCGCTCGGCCATCGCTCAGCCTTCCAAGAACGGCACGGCACGGCGCTCGACGACCTTCAGCCCGTAGCCTTCGAGGCCGACGATGGTGCGCGGCGTATTGGTGAGAAGAACCATTTCCTTGACGCCGAGGTCGAGAAGAATCTGAGCGCCCACGCCGTAATCGCGCAACTCCCCACCGCCGGGCGTGCGCTCGCCGTTCCGGACGCGGACGCGATCGGACAGGCTGGTCGGCGTCGGCTCGCGGATCAACACGATCACGCCCCTGCCCTCGTTCGCGATCAGACGCATGGAAGAATGCAACTCGTGACCGCGGCCCGGCGTGCGCTCACCCAACACGTCCGTCAAAAGATTGAGCGCGTGCATGCGCACGAGCACCGGGCCGGGTTTGGACAAATCCCCCTTCACCAGCGCCACGTGCTCCGCATAGGCCACGCGGTTGCGGTAGACGTACATCTTGAATTCGCCGCCGTGAATGCTCTGCAATGCCGTCTCGACCTGGCGTTCGACGATGCGCTCCTTGCGGCGGCGATAGTTGATCAGGTCGGCGATGGTCGCGATCTTCAAGCCGTGGTGCTGGCAGAACGACACCAAGTCCGGCAGCCGCGCCATGGTGCCGTCGTCGTTCATGATCTCGCAGATCACGCCCGAGGGGTTGAGCCCCGCCAGCCGCGCGATATCCACGGCGGCCTCGGTATGACCGGCGCGTACCAGAACGCCGCCGTCGCGCGCCACCAGCGGGAAGACGTGGCCTGGGCTCGTGATGTCGTCGCGTCCCTTGCTAGGGTCGATAGCGACCGCGATAGTCCGCGCGCGGTCAGAGGCCGAAATGCCGGTCGCGATTCCCTCGCGCGCCTCGATCGAGACCGTGAACGCCGTCTGGTGCCGCGACAGGTTGTTCTGCGACATCAACGGCAGGCCCAGTTTGCCGACCCGCTCATGCGGAAGCGCCAGACAGATCAAACCGCGGCCGAAGCGCGCCATGAAGGTGATGGCCTGGGGCGTCGCCATCTGCGCGGGGATGACCAGATCGCCTTCGTTCTCGCGGTCTTCGTCGTCAACCAGCACCACCATGCGGCCGTTACGCGCGTCTTCGATGATCTCTTCGATGGAGGAAAGATAATCGCGATACGAGGTCGTCATGTCAGCTCCGTCCCGCCAGCCGAGCGGCATAGCGCGCCAGCAGGTCGACCTCCAAATTCAACCTATCGCCGGGGGCGAGGGCGCCGAAGGTGGTGTGAACGCGCGTGTGCTCGATGATATTCACGCCAAACTGCGCGCCACCACCCGGAATATCCCGTACTTCGTTCACCGTTAGCGAGACACCGTCGAGCGCGACCGAGCCTTTTGAGGCGATGTAGGGCGCCACCTCCGCGCCGGTCTCGATCACAAAACGCACACTGTCGCCTTCGGGTTCGCAGGAAACCACCAAGGCTGTCGTATCGATATGACCGGTGACCAGATGGCCGCCCAGCTCAGCGCCAAGCGAAAGCGGGCGCTCGAAGTTCACGTGGGTTCCGGCCTTCCAAGACCCGAGCGTCGTGCGCGCCAGCGTCTCGGCCGACGCCTTGGCCGCGAACCAGCCGGGCCCCTTTTCGATCACGGTAAGACAAGGTCCGCTGCAAGCGATCGAGGCGCCGATCTCGACCGTACTCATGTCATAGCCGGTCGCGAACGCGAAACGGGTGTCGCCCGCACGCTCGACGGCCGTGACGCGGCCCAAATCCGTGATGATTCCCGTGAACATGAGCGGCCTAAACTATTCCCGGCGCGCATAGGTTTCCAGGACATCGTCGCCCGCACGGCGCATGGCGATACGGCGGAAACGCCGGATGTCGGCCAGTTTATCCGCGCCATAGGGC
This sequence comes from Alphaproteobacteria bacterium, assembly GCA_050180485.1. Classification (GTDB taxonomy): domain Bacteria; phylum Pseudomonadota; class Alphaproteobacteria; order CADEGL01; family CADEGL01; genus CADEGL01. Next base: position 9,228 of record JBFXED010000034.1, read on the forward strand.
TGGGCGACGGGCGTGCCGTCGCCGCCGATGACGCCACCGGAGCGGAACCACGCCAACCGGTCGACCAGACCCGTGGCCAGCAGAGCCGCGGCCAGGTGACTGCCGCCCTCCACCATCACGCGCGTCAGACCCAGCGCGCCCAGTTTGCGAAGAATGCGGCCCATGGGCGGCTGATCGGCCGTGTCGCCGTCCACTTCGACGATCTCGACGCCCGCCTGGGCATAGGCCTCGATCCGCGCCGAATTGCCGTCCGCCCGCGTGACCAGCCACGTCGGCGTCTCGCGCGCGGTGCGAACGACGGCGCTGGTGAGCGGAAGCCGCAAGCGTCCATCCACCACGATGCGAACGGGGGACCGTCCCATCAGACCGGGCAGCCGACATGTCAGGCTGGGATCGTCGGCGATAGCCGTGCCGATGCCGACCATGACCGCGTCGTGCGAGGCTCGCAGCCCGTGCGCCCAATCGCGCGCCACCTCGCCCGTGATCCATTGGCTGTCGCCGCTTCGGGTCGCGATCCGCCCGTCGAGCGTGGTCGCGGCCTTGAGCGTGACCAACGGCCGTCCGGCGCCGACGCGCAGGAAGAATCCGGCATTGAGCTCGGCCGCCTCCACCTCGCAAACGCCTTCGTCGACGCGCAGGCCCGCCTCGCGCAGCCGGGCGACACCGCGGCCCGATACGCGCGGATCAAGATCCGTCTTCGCGACGACAACGCGCGCGATTCCCGCTGCGATAAGGGCGTCGGCGCACGGCGGCGTCTTTCCGGTATGGCTGCAAGGTTCGAGGCTGACATAAGCCGTCGCGCCCCGTGCTCGGGTGCCCGCGCGCCCCAACGCCTCGGTTTCCGCGTGTGGACGCCCGCCAGGCTGGGTCCAGCCCCGGCCGACCAGCTCGCCACCAGGCGCCGCGATCACGCAACCCACGGCCGGGTTCGGCCAGACCGTGCCGAGCCCGCGCCTTGCCAGCGCGAGCGCGACGCGCATCAATCGTGCGTCGCTATTTGTCGTCGCGCTCGACGATGCCACCGAGCGAGCCCACGAATTCCTCGAAGTCCTTCGCCTCGCGGAAATTGCGATAAACGGAAGCGAAACGGACATAGGCCACGGGATCGAGACTGGCCAGCGCGTCCATCACGAGCTCGCCGATCACATGGGAGGGCACGTCGCTCTCGCCGGAGCTTTCCAGCCGCCGCACGATGCCGTTGATCATTCGCTCGATCCGGTCGGGCTCGATCGGGCGCTTGCGCGTGGCCAGATTGATCGAGCGCATCAGCTTCTCGCGGTCGAACGGCATACGTTGGCCGTCCTTCTTCACCACGGTCAGCTCGCGTAATTGCACGCGCTCGAACGTGGTGAAACGCGAACCGCAAGCAGGGCATGAACGCCGCCGCCTGATGGCTGAATTATCCTCGGTCGGCCGCGAGTCCTTCACTTGCGTGTCGTCATGACCGCAGAACGGGCAGCGCATGAATCCCCCTCCCCCGCGTTTCTCTCAGATCGCTTCGTTATAAATCGGAAAACGTTTGCACAGATCGATGACCTTGGCCTTCGCCGCGGCCTCGGCCACGGCGTTGTCGTCCGGATGGTCCTTCAGCCCGTCCAGCACGTCGGCGATCAGCCTGCCGACGGCCCGGAACTCGGCCGTACCGAAGCCGCGCGTGGTGGCCGCGGGCGTTCCCAGCCGGACGCCGGAAGTGATGGCCGGCTTCTCCGGATCGAACGGCACGCCGTTTTTGTTGCAGGTCAGGTTCGCGCGACCGAGGGTCGCTTCGGCGGCCTTGCCGGTCAGCTTGTTACGGCGCAGGTCAACCAGCATCAGGTGCGTGTCGGTGCCGCCGGAGACGATGTCATAGCCGCGCTGCATGAGAGTGTCGGCCAGAACGTGCGCGTTACCCACGACGTCGCGTGCGTAGTCGCGGAACGACGGCTCCAGCGCCTCGCCCAAGGCCACGGCCTTGGCGGCGATGACGTGCATCAAGGGACCGCCTTGCAAGCCGGGGAAGACAGCGGAGTTGATTTTCTTGCCGATCTCCTCGTCGTTGGTCAGCACCATGCCGCCGCGCGGACCGCGCAGTGTCTTGTGCGTGGTCGTGGTGACGACGTGGGCATGCGGGAACGGGCTGGGATGGGCGCCGCCCGCGACCAGCCCCGCGAAATGCGCCATGTCGACGAACAGGAGCGCGCCGACCGAATCGGCGATCGCGCGAAAGCGCGCGAAATCGATGACGCGCGGATAGGCCGAGCCGCCCGCGATGATCAGCTTGGGCTTTTTCGTGCGAGCCAGAGTTTCGACCTCGTCATAGTCGATGCGGCCATCCTGGCGCCGAACGCCATAGGCGACGGCGTCGAACCACTTGCCGGAAAAGTTGGGCGGCGCGCCGTGTGTCAAATGCCCGCCCGCCGACAGAGACATGCCCAGGATCGTGTCGCCCGGCTTCGCCAACGCGAAGAACACGGCCATGTTGGCTTGCGCGCCCGAATGTGGCTGCACGTTGACGAATTTGCAGCCGAACAATTCCTTCGCCCGGTCGATGGCCATCTGCTCGGCCACGTCGACGTATTCGCAACCACCGTAATAGCGGCGGCCGGGATAGCCTTCGGCGTATTTGTTCGTGAGGACGGAACCTTGTGCCTCAAGCACCGCGCGCGAGACGATATTCTCGGACGCGATCAGTTCGATATGTTCTTGCTGGCGCTTGAGCTCATCGCGCAGTGATTGGAATAGGGCCTCGTCGCGCGCGGCGACGCCGGCTGAAAAGAACTCCGAAACACCGGAAGAAAGCCGCGGCTTTGAAACGGTCACGTTCATAATGCTCTCAACCCAATTTCGCGATGCGCCGGGAATGGCGCTCGCCGCCGTCGAACGGCGTTCCCAGAAAAATCTTGAGACAATCCTTGGCGACCTCGACACCGACCAAGCGCGCGCCAAGTGCCAGGACATTGGCGTCGTTATGCTGGCGCGCTAGGCGCGCGGCGGTGGCGTCGCCGCACGGCGCGGCGCGTACGCCTTTGAACCGGTTGGCCGCGATGCTGATGCCCAACCCCGTGCCGCACACAACGACGCCGCGCGACGCCTTGCCGTCCGTGATCGCGCGCGCAACGGCCGCGCCGAAATCGGGGTAGTCGACACTGGCCCCGCTGTCCGTCCCGAGGTCGAGAACGCGCAAGCCCATGCCCTCCATTTCCTCGCGGAGAAGGCTCTTCAACTCCACGCCGGCATGGTCGGCGGCAATGGCGACAATGTCCGATGGCATCGGGCTCGGGAATCCAAATTACGGCTCTTGGGAAGCGTTTTCATACCATATGTCGAATGAGTGCACCACCCCGCCACAAGCGGTCGGAGGCCCGAAACCGGGCCTTGGGCTGCATTTTCAGGTCTGGAAACTGCGGGAGGCGCGCCGTTTCTCACAACAAAACTTAATCGGAATGGAATTAAATTGAGGAATCCATGTCTATGACTATGGCCTAGACTTAAATAGTCGCAAATATCGCCAAGAAATATTCGACGGAACACCGCTTCACATTACGATTTATTAAAGACAGTTCGCGTTGACAGGCCTGGAAAGCACGTGCCAGAAGGCGCAGCTTTTAAATCCGTTCCTAGAAACCCCGTGGATAAAGGCTCTTCTTATGGCTCAGGACGACCATAAAGCGAAGTCACCGCAATCCGATCTCTTGCGCATGACGGCGGACGTCGTCTCCGCCTATGTCGGCAACAACACGTTGCCGGTGAGCCAAGTGTCCGACGTGATCAAATCGGTCTATGGCTCGCTGAGCGCCCTCGCGGGCGAAGGTGGCGGCGCGCATGGCGAGGGTTTGAAGCCGGCGGTACCAATCCGCAAGTCGATTGCGCCCGACTACGTCGTCTGCCTCGAGGACGGCAAGCGCCTGAAAATGCTCAAGCGGCATCTGCGCACGACCTACGGCCTGACACCCGACGAATACCGCGCCAAGTGGGGCCTGCCGGCGGATTATCCGATGGTCGCGCCCAACTATGCCGCCCAGCGTTCGGCCTTCGCGAAGAAGATCGGCTTGGGGCGCAAGCCGGGCCGCAGACGCAAGTCGCGCGGCTAGCCCGTTCTGTTTGGCCGCGGGCGCGCCCCTAGGCGCGTCGGCGGCCTTCCTTTACAATTCGTGGTGGCGTTCGCCGTTTCCGGCGGATGCGCGCCCCTGCGGTCTTCAAGGAGTTTTAGCGATGTCGTCATCGGACGCCGCCGTTCGCAAGCCGTCCGGCAAATCCTCGTCGAAAGTGGCCTTCCAATGGGAGGACCCGCTTCTGCTCGAGGGCCAGCTGACCGAGGACGAGCGCATGATCCGCGACTCCGCGCGCCAATACGCGCAGGAGAAACTGATGCCGCGCATCCTGGAGGCCAACCGCCACGAGCGGTTCGACCGCGCGATCATTAGCGAGATGGGCGAGATGGGCTTCCTCGGCGCGCCCTTGCACGGTTACGACTGCGCCGGCGTGAACTACGTCTCTTATGGCCTGATCATCCGCGAGGTCGAGCGAGTCGACAGCGGCTACCGCTCGGCCCTCTCGGTTCAGTCCAGCCTGGTGATGTATCCGATCTACCAATACGGTTCCGAGGCGCAAAAGCAGAAGTACCTACCGCGCCTGGCCAAGGGCGAGATCGTCGGCTGTTTCGGTCTGACCGAACCCGATTTCGGCTCTGATCCCGGCGGTATGAAGACGCGCGCCAAGAAGGGCGATGGCGGCTTCATCCTGAACGGCGCCAAGATGTGGATCACCAATTCGCCCCTCGCCGACGTGATGGTCGTGTGGGCCAAGGACGACGAAGGTCAGATTCGCGGCTACATCCTCGAGCGTGGCATGAAGGGCCTCACCACGCCCAAGATCGAGGGCAAGTTCTCGCTCCGCGCTTCGGCCACCGGCGAGATCGTCATGGACAACGTCTTCGTGCCGGAAGCCAACATGCTGCCCAACGCACGCGGCCTGGGCGGACCGTTCGGCTGCCTTAACCGCGCGCGCTACGGCATCTCGTGGGGAGCCATGGGCGCCGCCGAATTCTGCTGGCACGCGGCACGCACCTACACGCTCGACCGCAAGCAGTTCGGCCGCCCCTTGGCCGCCAACCAGCTCATTCAGAAGAAGCTTGCCGACATGCAGACCGAGATCGCGCTCGGTCTGCAAGGCTCGCTGCGCCTTGGGCGCATGATCGACGAAGGCACGGCCGCGCCGGAATCGACCTCGCTGATGAAGCGCAACAACTGCGGCAAGGCCCTCGACATCGCACGCATGGCGCGCGACATGCACGGCGGCAACGGCGTGTCGGACGAGTTCCACGTCATCCGCCACTGCATGAACCTCGAGGCCGTGAACACCTACGAAGGTACCCACGACATCCACGCCCTGATCCTGGGCCGCGCCCAGACGGGCATCCAGGCCTTCACGGGCGCATGACGAAACCTCGCGGCGCCTTCGGGCGCCGCGGCTTGTCTGAATCGGATCGCTCGGAAGCTACCGCGCGGTCGCGCGGAAATTGACGCAGATCTGACCTTTGTCGGCGTCGTTCAACGGGTCGCCGTTGAGGCCGCATTGAGTCTGGTTGTCGGCCGTGGTGCTGCCGCAGGCTTCCTCGCCCTCGCGCAGGTGGCCGCACTCACCGCACAAGCCGAACGCGCGGCCGCCGCAATTGTCCTGCAGCTTGCCCATCAAATCGCGGAGTCCCGCCAGCATCGCCTTGCTGGTTTCGGGCGGCAGGGCAGCCACGGCCTGCTCCAGCCGTTTGATGGGGTCATGCTCCAGAACGGCGCATCCGGCGTCCGTAACCTCGAGGCAGATGGCGCGCCCGTCGGAACAATCCTTCGAGCGCCGGAGATATCCCTTGGCTTCCAGCGCGCGGATGGTTTGGGAGACGGTGCCCTTGGTCGTGCCCAGGAATTCGGCGATGGCGGTCGGCGAGCGGGAATAACGGTTGGCCCGGGCCAAATAGCGGAGGGTTTCCCACTGGGCGGGATTCAACCCCTGATCGAACTGCAGACAATGGGCCGCACGGCCTAAACGGTTGACGAACTCCGCCACACGCCCATTACAAGTATTTGTAAAACATACCATTTATTCGTTTGCCCCACCGCCCGTTTCGAGTCGAAATTATTCTTGTCGCCGCCCCGCAAGCGGCATAGTATCGACTCGATACGAAATACCTCGCTCCTTCGCGAGGGTCTCCAAGAAGGTCTGTTCAGCCATGGCAAATGTCAATTCTTTGAATACGGATCGCAACGATCGCCGCTACATCGCCGCGACGATGGCTGCTTCCTATCTCGATCCCGAGAAGGAAAAGGACCTGGCCCGCCGCTGGCGCGACCATAAGGACGAGGATGCCCTGGCCGAGCTGATCGAAAGCCACGCCCGCCTGGCCGTCCGGATGGCGTGGGATTTCCGCCGCAGCGGCATGCCGCTGGGCGACCTGATCCAGGAAGGCAATATCGGCTTGGCCCAGGCCGCGGCGCGCTTCGATCCCGAACGCAACGTCCGCTTCTCGACCTATGCCAGCTGGTGGATCATGGCCGAGATTCAGGACTACATCCTGCGCAACCAGTCGATCGTCCGCTTCGCGACGACGCCGCTGCACCGCAGCCTGTTCTTCAAGCTGCGCCGCCTGCGCAGCCGGATGGCGACCAACCCGGACGGCACCCTGCCGGCGGCCGAGAAGGAACGGCTGGCCAAGGAGCTGGACGTGCCGCTGGCCGAGATCGACCGGATCGACGGTGCCTTGGCGCGCGGCGACCAGTCGCTCAACGCCACGCGCGAGGACGACGACACGGACAACCTGCAGGACTCCCTGCCCGATCCCGGCCCTTCGCCCGAGGAAGTGGTGATGGACCGGATGGACCGCGGCGTCCAGAAGGATCAGCTCTTCAAGGCGCTGGACCGCCTGAATCCGCGCGAACGGCAGATCATCGTCAGCCGCTTCCTCGACCAGAAGAAGCACGTGACGCTGGCCGAGATCGGCGAGGAGTTCGGTGTGAGCAAGGAGCGGGTACGTCAGCTCGAAGGCCGTGCCCTCACCAAGCTGAAGGGCTATCTGAAGGAAACCATGGGCGAACAGTCCACCAGCCACTAAACTTGGCGCCATGGCCGAGGAACCGATCGAAATCGACGTCGAGGAGCTGGACGCCCGCCTCAAGTCAGGCGAGGCCGTCCAGGTCGTCGATGTGCGCGAACCGTGGGAGCTCGAAATTGCCCGCTTGCCGGGTACTATCGACCTACCCATGTCCACCTTGCCGAAGGGAATTTGCAACATCGACCAGGAGAAATCCTTGGCCGTGATCTGCCACCATGGCGGGCGCAGCCTCCAGGTCGCGCGCTGGCTCCGTCAGCAAGGTTATGCCCGGGCACAGAGCGTGCGCGGCGGGCTGGATGTCTGGTCCCAGGCCATCGATCCAAGCGTGCCGCGCTACTGAACGCCCGCCGAATCGGGCGATCCAGACCTTCCCTCACACGCGAAATCCGTGCGCCGATTGGCCCAGCGATTCGAGCAGAAGTGGCTCTTTCGAAGGAGCCATATAGCGGCGATCCTATCCTCGGGGCACGGATAATTTCCGGAGTGGGCGATGACGAGCGTGGAACGGGCTTCCGTCTGCACCTTCGATTGTTTCGACACATGCAGTTTGACGGTCACGGTCGATGAGGGACGCGTGGTTAAGGTACGCGGCTCGGACGCGCTGCCCTACACCGATGGTGTCATCTGCAACAAGGTGGCGCATCACATCGGCGACTTCGTGCATGGCAGCCGCCTCACCCATCCGCTGAAGCGCGTCGGCCCCCGCGGTTCGGGCCGATTCGAGCAGATCGGTTGGGACCAAGCGATCGACATGGTTCACAAGGGCGTCTCGGCCGTCGTCAATCGTTGGGGGCCGCAGGCGGTGATGCCGCTTAACTATGCGGGCCCGCACGGCATGCTGGCCAACGACAGCATGTCCACGCGTTTCTTCAACAAGATGGGGGCGAGCCAGCTCTACCGCTCCGCGCTCTGCGGCGCCGTTCGCGCGGAGGCTTGGCTCGGCACCTACGGACCCGTTCCCGGCATCAACCCGGAAGCGGCAGAGTTCGCCAAGCTCAATATCCTTTGGGCCAACAACGCCACGGTCACGAACCTCCATCTCGTGCGCAAGATCCACGCAGCCCGGAAGAACGGCGGCAAGCTCGCGGTGGTCGACCCGCTGCGCACCAAGATCGCGGGGCAGGCCGATTTGCACCTCGCGCTCAAGCCTGGGACCGACGTGATCCTCGGTTTCGCGCTGGCCGACGAACTGGAGAAGATGGGCGCGCATGACAAGCGCTTCATTGCCCAGCACGTGCTCGGTTATGACGAATACATGGCCCTCGCCCGCGCGTGGCCCGTGAACAAGGCTGCCGAAGCTTGCGGTCTGCGCGCGGAAGACATCCGCACGCTCGCCCGCTGGATGGCGGAGTCGGCGCCTCTGGTGATGGCGCCCGGGAACGGCATCGAGCGCGGCCGCAACGGCGGCAGCGGCGTGCGCGCCGCCATCGCGTTGCCGGCGCTTCTGGGCAAGCTCGGGGCGGGCAGCGGCGTCCTGATGGGCGCGGGCAAAAGCTTCCCCAAGACCTTCGACAAGCTGCAGCGGCCCGACCTTTTGCCGCCCAACACGCGCACGATCAACATCATGGACGTGAGCCGGCACCTGGAGCGGGACGATATCGACCCGCCGCTGCGCGCGCTGTTCATCTACAACCACAACCCGATCGTGGTGCACGCCGACCAGAACCGCATGAAGCGGGTGCTGGCGCGCGAGGACGTCTTCCTCGTCGGCATCGAACTGACCATGACGGAATCCATGCAGTATTGCGACGTGGTGATGCCGGCCACGACGCATTTCGAGAACGACGACATCTATTCGTCCTACGGACACCACTGGCTCCAACGGGCCGAAGCCGCGATCCTGCCCGTGGGCGAATCGCTGCCGAACACGGAGATCTTCCGGCGGCTGGCGGCGCGGTTCGGCTATGACGAGCCCTGCTTCAAGGCCACGGACCGGGAACTGATCGACGACGCGATCGACGGCGCGGATCATCGCCTGCGCGGCATGAAGCCGAGCGAAATTCCGATCGGCGAACCGCTGCGCATGGTGGCCGAGGATGGCAAACCCATCGCGCTCTTCGACAACATCATGCCGAAGACGCCGTCCGGGAAGATCGAACTCATCTCAGATTTCCTGGCGGAACGGTGGGGCGCCTCGGCGCGGGTACCCGGCTTCCGGCCGCGCACGACCCGATTCCCGCTGACGTTGATCTCGCCGCCTTCCAACCGGAGCATATCCTCGACCATGTTGGGCAGGGGGCAGGCGCAAGGCGAGGCCCCCCCTCTCCGCATGAATCCGCAAGACGCGCGGGCGCGGGGGCTGGAGACAGCCAAGCAAGTGCGGGTCTGGAACGATCTTGGCTCCGTGTTCCTCCCGCTGGAGATCAGCGATGCTGTGAATCCTGGTGTCGTCGTGTCGGAAAAAGGCGCTTGGCTGGCCACGAGCCCCAACGGGCAGACGATCAGCGCGCTTTGTTCGGCCGACGACCGCGCCGACCTGGCCGATGGTTCCTGCTACAACGACACGGGCGTCGAGGTCGAAGCCGCCTGACCTAGACGCGAAACCTCTCGCCCCTTCAGCATCTTGATGATGCCGGAGAAGTCCGTCTCCGCCTCGCCGGCATTGCAGAACAGGCTGTAGAGCGCCGTCGCCTCCGCGCCGAGCGGTGTCGCAGCTCCCGTCGCATTCGCGGCTTCCTGTGCCAGGCGCAGGTCCTTCACCATCATGGCGGCCGTGAAGCCTGCCTTATAGTCGCGGTTGGACGGCGCGGTTGGCACCATGCCTGGCTCCGGGCAATAGGTCGTCAGAGACCAGCATTGTCCCGACGATTTTGAGCTGATCTCGAACAGCTTCTTGGGATCGAGGCCGAGCTTGTGCGCCAGCGCGAACGCTTCGCCCACGGCGATCATCGACACGCCCAGGATCATGTTGTTGCAGATCTTGGCCGCCGTGCCCGCCCCCGATGGACCGGCATGGACGACCGTCTTGCCCATGGCGCGCAGGATCGGCTCCGCCCGCGCGAAGGCCGCCTCACCGCCGCCGACCATGAAGGTCAGGGTCGCGGCATCCGCGCCCGAGACACCGCCGGACACCGGCGCATCCAGCATCTCGAAGCCCGCCTTGCCCGCCGCCACGGCGACCGCACGCGCGCTGTCCACATCCACAGTAGAACAATCGATCAGGAGCGCGCCCTTGGGCGCGGCCCCCAGGACACCGTTGGCACCGGTATAGACCTCGCGCACATGGCGGCCGGCCGGCAGCATGGTCAGCACCACCTCGGCCTTCGCGGCCTCGGCGATGGTCGCGCAGGCGCGGGCGCCGTCTTTCCGCGCTTGATCCAACTTGTTCTTAGCCAGATCGAAGGCAGCTACCTTGTGCCCTTGCTTCAAAAGGTTGCGCGCCATGGGCCCGCCCATATTGCCGAGCCCGATGAATCCGATCTCCGCCATCATCCCCTCCTTCGTTCGTTCACTGGCCGGTGCGCGGCAGCGGCATATCCTTCACCCGCTCGCCGAACGAGGCTTGCGGCTCCGACGGCTTCTCGTTCAAGCCGGTCTCGAGCCGCTCGATACAAGCCCGCGTTCGGCCGAACAGATCGGACCATGTCGCGGAACGACCGATCTCGGCGAGCAAGCAACCGTCGAAGTAATTGTAGCGCAGCCGGAAGTCGCAACCGAACGACACGCGCTCCTTGCGCGCCGCCGTCAATACGATGCGGTCGTCGGCCACGATGCCATCCCGCAGGAACGTTCCTGAGTGGCAGGCGGAGACAACCAAGACCGAAGGCCGGCCCGTGCAATATTCGTTCAAGATGCGGCTCATCACCTCGGGCGACAGGGTCTGTTCATTGTCCCTGTCCTGGCTCATCAGCAACCCTGTCTCGGAGCCGTGCGAAGTGAGGTAAAGCAAGCAACCGTCATTTCCGCCGATATTGAGCGACTTCAGGGCTTGATCGAGGTTGCGCGCCGTCGCCCGCGTCTCGGATCGGGAAGCACGGGGTGATGCCGACAGTATGCGCATATCGGTGACACCGCGCTGGCGGAACTGCCCGGACAGGGCCGTGACGGCATTCTCGAACACGGGCACGGAATCGTCGCCCGCGACCAGCACGGCTTTCCACGTCACGTATTCCTGCGCCAGCGCACCCGTCGCATTTACCAGCGCGGCGAGCAGTGAGGCGATGAGCAAGCGGGCGAACAAACTCATAGGAATTCCAGATCGCCACCGGGCAGCGGCAAGAACCAGGCTTCCACATCGCTTTCGCAAACTTCCGCCAGCGAAGCCGGGCGCCATTTCGGCGCACGATCCTTGTCGATCACCGCGGCGCGCACGCCTTCGTAAAAGTCATGGGCAGCCATGGCGCGCTGGCTCAGGCGGAACTCCATCACCATGCAGTCCTCGAACGGCATGGCCGCACCCCGCTCCAATTGGCGCAGCGTCACTTTTTCACACATCGGCGATTTTTCGTCCATCGCCGCGCGCGCGATCTTAGCCCATGCGGAGCCATCGATCTCCAGCGCTTCTTGTATGGCCTCCACGGACGTCGCCGCGAAGCAGCGATCGATGTCAGCGCGATCGCGCGCGAGGGACGAGATGCCCGGGTCCGCGACGAAGCGCGCGAGCGTCTCCGTCACCGCGCCGCCCTCGCATAGCGCGTCGACCAACTCGTCTAAGTCGCCCGTCGGCACGTGATGCGTCGCGATGCCCGCATAAACGCAGTCTGCCGCCCCGATGCGCGCGCCCGTGAGGCCGAGATAGAAGCCGACGCGCCCCGGGCAACGCGGCAAGAAATAGCTGCCACCCACGTCGGGGAACAAGCCAATGCCGGTCTCGGGCATGGCGAACAGAGTGCGCTCGGTGGCGATGCGGTGCGAGCCGTGAACTGAAACACCGACGCCGCCGCCCATGACGACGCCGTCGATCAAGGCGACATAAGGTTTCGGATAGCGCTTGATGAGGCGGTTAAGCCGGTACTCCTCGCGGTAGAAATCGGCGGTCAGCGTATCGGACTTTGACCTACCGGAATCGTATAGCGCGCGGATGTCGCCGCCGGCGCAAAACGCTCGGTCGCCCGCGCCCCGAATCACGACACAACGCACCTCTGATTCGGATGCCCAAGCGCGCAGCCGTGCATCGAGCACGCGCACCATGGCCAAGGTCAACGCATTCAGCGCCCGAGGCCGGTTCAACGTGACCAGACCGACCCCACCCTTCATCTCGAACAGAATTTCATCCATCTCAACCGCCGAGCAGCCGGCGGGCGACGATCAGGCGCATGATTTCGTTGGTGCCTTCCAGGATCTGGTGCACGCGCGCATCGCGTAGATAGCGCTCGATCGGAAAATCACGCAGGTAGCCGTAACCGCCATGGATCTGCAGCGCCTCGTTGCAGACGGCGAAGCCCGCATCGGTCGCGAAGCGCTTGGCCATGGCACAGTGAAGCGTGGCGTCGGGGTCGCGCGCGTCCAGCTTTGATGCCGCTCGATGGATCAAAAGCCGGGCCGCTTCCAGTTCCGTCGCCATGTCGGCCAGCTTGAATTGAAGCGCCTGGAACTCGGCCAGCTTGCGGCCGAACTGGCTGCGCGTCTTCATATGTTCGCGCGCCAGATCGAGGCATGCTCGCGCCGCGCCCAGCGAGCAGGCGCCGATATTCAGCCGCCCGCCGTCCAGCCCCATCATCGCGATCTTGAAACCGTCGCCCTCCGCGCCCAGCCGGTTTGCGACCGGCACGCGGCAATCCTCGAAGATCACCGCCGCCGTCGGCTGGCTGTTCCAACCCAGCTTGGTCTCGCGCTTGCCGAAGGACAGGCCCGGCGCGTCCTTCTCGACCACCAGGGCCGAGATGCCCTTCGCCCCCTCGCCGCTCGTGCGCACCATGCAGACATAGAGATCGCTGGTGGAGCCGCCGGAGATGAACGCCTTGCTACCGTTGAGCACGTAGCGATCGCCATCCTTCACCGCGCGGGTCTTGAGCGCGGCAGCGTCCGACCCCGCGCCGGGTTCGGTCAGGCAATAGCTGGCGAAATGCTCCATGCGCGTGAGCGTGGGCAACCAGCGTTGGCGCTGCGCCGCATCGCCGAACGCGTCGATCATCCAGGCGGCCATGTTGTGGATCGAAATATAGGCCGCCGTCGATGTGCAGCCCGCGGCCAGTTCCTCGAAGATCAGCGCGGCGTCGAGGCGCGACAGGGCTGTTCCGCCCACATCATCCTTCACATAGATGCCGCCGAAACCGAGAGCGGCCGCCTTCCGCAACGCCTCGACCGGAAAGACGCATTTCGCATCCCATTCGGCGGCATGGGGCGCCAGCTCAGTCGCCGCGAAGTCGCGCGCCGTGTCGCGGAACGCCTGCTGCTCCTGGCTGAGTTCGAAGTCCATGCCCTGCCCGCGTTCGGGCGCGTAACAGCCGGATTTCCAAGGCTTTCCGCGCGACGAAGCGATCTTAGGGCCGCCCCTCACCCTGTCAACGCGCGGGCAGCCATGCGAACGGCACGGGTACACGCGAGCGGGGATTTCCGCTAAAATTATGTTTTAGACGCTAATTCGGCCGGGAGGACAATCGTGGCCCCACGCAAACCCAGCGCGACGCCCGCGCTCGGCGTGTACCCCAAGACGCGCATGCGGCGTAACCGCTACGACGTCTGGACGCGGCGCATGGTGGCGGAGAACAACCTGTCCGCCGCCGACCTGATCTGGCCGATTTTCGTGCGCGACGGCAAAGGCACCCGCGAGCCGGTGGATTCCATGCCGGGCGTGAATCGCCTGACCATCGACCTTCTGGCCGACGCCGTGGGCGAGGCGCGCGACCTGGGCATCCCCTGCGTCGCTCTGTTCCCTGTCATCGATCCCAAACTCAAGTCCGAGGACGGCGACGAAGCCGTCAATCCCGGCAACCTGGTCTGCCGCGCGATCGCCGAGATCAAAAAGTCCGTTCCCGACATCGGCGTCCTGTGCGACGTGGCGCTCGACCCCTTCACCACCCACGGCCATGACGGGCTCGTGCGCGACGGCTATGTTGTCAACGACGAGACGGTCGAGGTTCTCTGCCGCCAGGCTTTGGTTCAAGCGAAGGCCGGTTGTGACGTCATCGCGCCGTCCGACATGATGGACGGGCGCGTGGGCGCCATCCGCACCGCGCTCGACCAGGAGGGCTTCCAGAACGTCCGCATCATGTCCTATGCCGCTAAGTACAACTCCGGTTTCTACGGTCCCTTCCGCGACGCGCTCGGCTCAAAGGCCGGCACGGTCGGCGGCAAGGACAAAGGCACCTACCAGATGGATCCAGCCAATTCGGACGAGGCTCTCCGCGAGGTCGCGCTCGACCTGGAGGAAGGCGCCGACATGGTGATGGTGAAGCCCGGCATGCCCTATCTCGACATCCTGCGGCGCGTGAAGGAATCGTTCGGCGTGCCGACCTTCGCCTATCAGGTGTCGGGCGAATACGCGATGCTGAAAGGCGCCATCGAGCGCGGTTGGCTGGACGGCAACCGGGTTATCCTGGAGGCCATGATGTCGTTCAAACGCGCGGGCGCGAACGGCGTTCTGACCTATTTCGCCGTCGACATAGCCAAGCGGCTAAAGACGGGATAAACGCCGGCATCTATCCGTTACATAATGTTTCTTGGCCTTGATGCCGGGCCTTATGGCATCTTTGCCCAGAAAATTCCGGGGCTCCCGGCACGGGTTGTGCACGGTTGACGCCGTCATGGTTACGAAGGGGATGGCGCCGTGGACCAGCTTCGCTATCGCGAATTCAAGATTCTGCTCAAGCCCGAGCGTTTTTTCGCGCCGGAGCGGCTCGAGGAATATTGGAAGATTGTCGGCAAGATCGCAAAACAATGCGGCGTCGGCGTCACCACCAACAAGGATGCCTTCCACCGGCTGATCCGCGAAGTGCTGTTCTACGACACCAAGGGTTTCGATCTCTATAAGAACGCCTTCATCCTGCGGAAACGGACCTTCTACAAGAACGGCTGGCCGGAAACGAACCACGAACTGACGGTCAAATACCGCCACCCCGAGTTCAAGGAAGCCGCCGCGGTGGACGTGAATCCGCTGATGCCAGGCGAACGCAAGATCAAATTCAAGGAAGAGATCCTGACTCTCAAGAACGAGTTGGGTGGGATGCGCAGCCTCTACTCGCACAACTGCGTGCTTTACACGCCCAACATCGTGTTGACCCAGGGGCTGGCGGATATCGCAAAGATATTCCCCAGCATGCAGAAGATCGGCCTGATCCCGAAATCGAAGATCCAGCTGGTCAATCATATGGCGGTCGAAGAGCTGCAGGTGAACGCGGGCGTTCTGGACTTCGGCCATGGCCACGAAGCCAACGCAACCATCGCCATCTGGCGTAACCGCGCATCGGAGTCGTCGTTGATCGGCGAGTTCGCCTTCCAGGCCAAGTTCAAGCGCTACGAAGAGATTCATTCGAGCGCGAAGGAGAAAACCGAGACGTTCTACAAGGCCATGCAGACCAACGCGCCGGATTGGGTGCAGCTAGGCACCACCAAGACGGCCATGATCTATGGTATGGGCAAGGCTCTCGTGCGCGCCCATGAGTGAGGCCACTCCGCCCGAACCCGCCGTTCCGGCCGGACCGAAGCCTCGCGTCTCGCTGCGCGAGATTTTCCTGACCTTTCTTCTGATTGGTGCCACCAGCTTCGGTGGTGGCGTGGTGGCCTATCTGCGGGGCAGCCTGGTCCGCACCAAGGCGTGGCTCGACGAAGACCAATTCCTGGAGGCACTGGAGATCTCCCAGACCCTGCCGGGCCTCAACGCCACGAACATGAGCGTGATCGTGGGCGACAAGCTGCGCGGTCCGTGGGGCTCGGTCGCCGCCTTCCTGGGCATCACCCTCCCGGGTGCGGCGATCATGACCGGGCTGGGCGTGATGTATGCCATGCATAAGGACCACGCCGTCGTCAGCAGCGTGCTGGTCGGCGTCGGCGCCGCAGCTGTGGGGTTGTTGGCCGCCGTGACGCTTCAGGTCGGACGCAAGCAGCTCGAGCATATCCTCGATATCATCATCGTCATCGCGACCATCCTGATGATCAACGTGTTCCACATCTCCATGCCCATCGTGATGCTGGTTCTCGGCCCGATCGCGATCTTCATCTATCGCCCGCACCCGAAGCGCATCCACCTGCGCCGACGGCATCACGGGCATGACATCAAACCGGCGGATTGAACGCGATGGATTCTTCCCCTCCGTATCTGTCGATCCTGGGCGTCTTTGCACTCCTGTCCGTTCTCGCGGTCGGCGGCGGCGCAGCGATCCTGCCCGAAACCAAGGCGCTGACCATCACGCACTTCCACTGGCTGGCGGATGACGAATTTCGCGACATCTACGGCCTGGGCCAGTTGTCGCCGGGACCGAACATGCTGATGGTGATCGCCATCGGCTATTGGGTCGCCGGCTATCCCGGTGCCGCTTTGGCCTTCCTTGGTTTCTTTGTGCCATCCACGGTGATTTGCTTCGGCGCATCGCGCTTGTGGAACCGGTTCGAAGGTTCGCAGTGGCGTCTCGCGATCCAGCGCGGCATGGCACCCATCGTCGTCGGTTTGATGGGCGCGGGTACCGTATCGGTCGCCAAGGTCGCGATCGAAGGTTGGATCACCGCCGTCTTGGCCTTGGCCGTGTTCGGCGTCCTGCTCGCGCGGAAAATCAATCCCGCCTATCTCGTCGCGGTCGGGGGCGTAATCGGCTACTTCTTCCTGGTATGATGGATTTTACTGGCAAGGCGGTTCTCGTCACCGGCGGCAGCTCCGGCATCGGTGCCGCGACGGTGAAGGCTTTCGCCGCCGCCGGCGCGCGTGTCTTATCCACCGGCCGTGACGCGAAACGCGGCCAGGAAGTCTGCGCGGCAACGGGCGGTAGGGCCGCGTTCGTCGCGGGCGATTTGGCCGATCCTCGTTTTTGCGAGACGTTGGTGCCGGAAGCCGTGAAGCGCTTGGGCCGCCTGGACGTTCTGGTCAACAACGCGGGCGCTCTCTACCGCACGGCACCGGTCGATACCTCGGCCGCGCAGTGGCGCGAGATGTTCGCGGTCAACGTGGACGCGCCCTTCATCCTGTCATCGGCCGCGGTGCGCCAGATGCGCGCACAGGGCGGCGGCGCCATCGTCAACGTGGCATCGGAGTTGGCCGTGGTCGGCGGCAAGGGTATCGGCTCCTACGCCGCGACCAAGGGCGCGGTGGCGCTCCTCACCCGCTCCATGGCCCTCGATCACGCCGAGGAAGGCATCCGCGTGAATGCCGTGTGTCCGGGCGAGATCCATACGCCGATGCTGGAGAACTCGGTGCTCCAGCGCGGCATGACGGTGGAAGACGGCGTAGCCTTCCTGGCACGGCACGTGCCCATGAAACGCGTGGCGCAACCCGAGGAGATCGCGGCCACCATCCTGTTCCTGGCCTCCGACGCGGCCAGCTATGTGACCGGCGCGCTCCTCTCCGCTGACGGCGGTTCGACGGCGCGCTAGCGACCGACCTTGTCGGCGGGCGGCATGCCGATCAGATCGACCGTCTTCTCGCCCTTGTCGATGCGCGCGATGGTTTCTTTTTCCTTTTCGATACGCGCGCGGCAGCGGTCGAGTAGGCCCGGCATCTGGTCCGGCCGCACCACGACGATGCCGTCGTCATCGCCGATCAGAAGATCGCCCGCTGCCACCGGCACGCCACCGCACTGGATCGGACCATTGATGGCTCCGCCCCACGCCTTGTGCGGCCCGGTCGGCACTACCCCGCGCGAGAAGGCGGGCAAGCCCGAAACACGAATCTCGGCCGCGTCGCGCATGGCGCCATCCACCACCACGGCCGCTAGCCCCGCCTTCTTCGCCGCATAGTGGAGAATGCCGCCCCAGACGGCGTTGCCGAGGAAACCTCCGGCATCCACCGTCAGCACGGCCCCCGGCCATGCAACGGTCAGCGCGTAATGAAGCGCCGCGTTGTCGGCCACCATGCACTGCACCGTCAGCGCCTGACCAACGAAGGTCATGCCCGGCGCCAGCGGTTTGATCCCCGCCGCCATAGCGCCCGCGCGGTTCAGTTCGTCGCTGACGACGGCCGCGGGAATGGCTTGCCACGCGGTAATCTCCTGCGCGGACAGAAGACGTTGGGGCGACGGGTTGATCGTCAACGGCATGGGCTGTCTCCTTGATTCAGTAAATGCCGGTTTCCCGGATCGGTTCGCCAGTCAGCACACGCTCCACACCGAAGCGTTTGAGATCGAGGGTACGGTAGCCGCCATGGACGATCAGTTCGGTAACCGCGCGGCCGGTAGCGGGTGATTGCATCACGCCGTGACCGGAAAACCCGGTGGCCACGTAGAAATTCTCCAGTCCCGGATAGAGGCCGATGATCGCATTCTGGTCGAGCGTGTTGTGATCATAGTGCCCGGCATAGGCACGCTCGACGCGCAGCGCCTCGAAGATGGGCACGCGCTCGGCCAAAGTCGGCCACACGACGTCCTCGAACAGGTAATGATCGGGCTCGAACTCGGTCGTCGCCGGGTCGGCGTCCTCCGCCGGCGAAACACCGCAGAGCAGAAACTTGCCTTCGGGGCGCGACCAAACGCCGTTGGGTTCGAAGCGCAACGGACCGCCCGGCATGGTCTGGGGACAGCTCACGACAAAGGCCGAGCGCTTGCGCGGCTCGACCGGCAGCGACACGCCCGCCCACTGCGCGACCTTCGCCGCATCACGCGCGCCGGCCGCGTTCAGGACGATTCCGGCTTCGATACGGCCATTGGCCTTGGTATTCACCGCGACGACACGGTCGCCCTTGCGCTCCAGCCCGACGGCTTCGTCATTCAAATACTCGGTGCCGATTGAACGCGCTTTTCGCTTATAGGCGGTCAGAAGGCCGAACGGGTCATACCAGCCCTCGTTCTTGACGCCCAGGAATCCGCCCGGCACGTCGTCGACATGCATCCAAGGATAACGCGCTTTCAGTTCGTCGCGCTCAAGCCAGGCAATCTCCGCGCCATGCTTGATCTGCAGCGCATGGTTCTCGCGCAGCACCGGCATGGCCTCGTCGGTGCCGAGAAGCAGATAGCCGTCCTCGCGGAAACTGATCGATGGCTTCTCGCCATTCACTTCCAGGTGTTCACCGACATTCTTAAGGAACTTCGCGCCGAACAGGCCGATCTCGATATTCTCTGGCGTCGAGAACTGCTGTCGCACGCCGCCCGTGGCGCGCGAGGTCGAGCAGAACTCGTAGGTCGGGTCACGCTCGATGACCAAGACCGTGCCCTTGAAGTCGTTTTCGCTCTTGAGGAAATAAGCGGTCGCACTGCCGATGCAGCCGCCGCCCACGATCACCACGTCGTAGCGCTTGCCGGTCATTGCCCATTCCTTTTCCCGGCGCCGGGCTTCGTGCGTCGAAGCCACTCTGCCACCGTTGCGATCTGGTCGTCCGCCATCAGCGCGGGCGCATGCCCTACGTTGGGCACCTGGAAAATCTCGGTCTTCGGTCCGCGCCCCAGCATGTCGCGCGCCGTCTCGGGCAGCAACAGATCGGAGTTGGCGCCGCGCAGAACCATGACGGGACACTGAACGGCATCCCAAAAGGCCCACAGATCGACGTCGGACAGCCCGTTGCGAAATGGCGCGCCGATGACGGGGTCGTAGCGTAAGCGCAGGCTGCCCTGGCCGTCCGGCTCCGTGCCGTTCTTGACGACGTGCCGCCATTGCGGCTCGGTCAAGGCACCGAATGGCTCCATGACCTTGCGGAAATAGCGTTCGGCCTCCTCTGCATCGGGAAAGCGCGGATCACGACCGACATACTCACCCAGGCGGCGCAATCCGGCGCGCGGCACGAAGGGGCCGATGTCGTTCAGGACCAGCCGCCGGATGGGCGTGCCTTTCTTGGCTGCCAGGAGCATGCCGATCAGGCCGCCCATGGACGTGCCCAGCCAATCGACCTGCTTGGCGCCGGTTCGCGCGATCAGCGCGGTCAGATCGGAGCAATACTGGACATAATTGTAGAGAGCCGCGTCGTGCAGCCAATCGCTGTCGCCGCGCCCCACCACGTCGGGACAGACGACGCGGTAGTCCTCGGACAGCACCTTGGCGATGAAGTCGAAGTCGCGTGAATTGCGCGTCAACCCGTGCACGCAGATCAGCACGTTGGCGTTGTCCGGTTCGCCCCATTCCTTGTAGGCGAGGCGATGAAAACCGTTAGGCCCGATTGCCATCAGGCTGCGTGACACCATGGGCACGGCCAGGATATACCCTCCCCCGACTTCGATCGCAGCCCCAAGGACATCGTCAATGAAGACGCCGCCCAAAGGCCTCGTCGTCACCGCCCCTACGCCTGAAGACAAGGCCGCGTGGCGCGTGCTGTATAACGGCTATGCCGAATTTTACAAAGTCCCCATGACGGACCAGACCGCCGACACGGTGTGGGGCTGGATTCACGACCCCGAGCACGAGGTGAACGCGCTGGTCGCCAAGACCGGCGACGGGCGCTTGGTTGGCTTGGCCCATTATCGCCAAATGGCGCGTCCCTTGGCCGGCACCGTTGGCGGCTTCCTCGACGATCTATTCGTGGCGCCCGACATGCGCGGCGGCGGCGTGGCTGAAGCCCTGATCGGACGCCTGACCGAGATCGGGCGGGAGAAGAAGTGGCAGGTGATCCGCTGGATCACAGCCGAGAACAATTATCGCGGCCGCGCCTTCTACGACCGCTGCGCCACCAAGACGAACTGGCTCACCTACGAAATCCGGCCCTAGCCCGCCATGAACACCACCGCACCCGTGCGCTTCGACGGCAATCTTTACGCACTGTTCCGCCAGCGTTTCCCGGCCGACCGCACGAAGCCGTTCCTCCAGATGGCGGACGGTCGCGTCTATGACTACGCCGCACTGGAGGCCATATCGGGCCGCTATGCCCGTCTGCTGCAGGGCTTGGGCGCAGCCCAAGGCGAGCGCGTGCTGGTGCAGGTGGAGAAATCGCCCGAGGCGCTGTTCCTGTATCTCGCCGCACTGCGCGCCGGCGCGATCTATGTGCCGCTCAACACGGCCTACCGCGCACACGAATTGGAGCATTTCATCGGCGACGCCGAGCCTAAGGTCGTCGTCTGCGACCCGGCTTCGGCGGACACGATTCGTAAATTGGCCAAGGGCGCCGAGGTCCTGACCCTCGATGCGCACGGCAAAGGTAGTTTGACCGAGCGCAGCGCGAAACTGGATGCCGCCGTGGAGCCGGCAAAGAAGAGCGCCGACGACGTGGCCGCCATCCTCTACACCTCGGGGACCACCGGCCGCTCCAAGGGCGCGATGCTGACCCATTGGAACCTGGCGTCGAACGCGCTGACCCTGCACGCGCTATGGGGCTTCCGCCCCGACGACGTGCTGCTGCACGCTTTGCCGATTTTCCACACCCACGGCCTGTTCGTCGCGACCAACTGCGTGCTGCTGAACGGCACGAAGATGATCTTCCTGCCGAAGTTCGAGGCGGGCACGGTAATCCGTCTGCTGAAGGACTCGACCGTGCTGATGGGCGTGCCGACTTTCTATGTCCGTCTGTTGGCTGAAGCCGGCTTCGGCGCCGAGCAGTGCAAGACCATGCGCCTGTTCATCGCGGGTTCGGCGCCGCTCCTGGAAGAGACGTTCAAGGAGTTCGCACGTCGCACGGGCCACACGATCCTGGAACGCTACGGCATGACCGAAGCGGGCATGATCACCTCCAACCCACTGGAGGGCGAGCGCATCGCAGGCAGCGTGGGGCCGCCCTTGCCCGGCGTCGAAGTGCGCGTGGCCGACGACAAGGGCACGCTTTTGCCCCGGGGCGAGGCCGGCGTTCTCGAGATCCGCGGCCCCAACGTGTTCAAGGGCTATTGGCGAATGCCCGACAAGACGAGCGAGGAGTTCCGCGCCGACGGGTTCTTCATCACGGGCGATGTCTCGCGCATCGACCCGAACGGCTACGTCGCCATCGTCGGACGCGCCAAGGATCTGATCATCTCCGGCGGCTTCAACGTCTACCCGAAGGAGATCGAGCTGCAGATCGACGCCATCGATGGCGTCGCCGAGTCGGCCGTGATCGGCCTGCCCCATCCGGACTTCGGCGAGGGCGTGGCCGCCGTGGCAACCTTGAAGCCGGGCGCCGCGGTCACCGAGGATGCCGTGATCGGACGCCTCAAGGATGACCTGGCGAACTTCAAGGTGCCCAAGCGCGTCTTCTTTGTGGCCGACCTGCCGCGCAACGCAATGGGCAAGGTCCAGAAGAACGTCCTGCGCGAGGCCTACAAAGACACGTTCCGGCGATGACGGGCCACTCCGCGTGAAGCGTACGTTCCGCCGACTTCTGATCGGCCTTGTCGGGTTGATCCTTCTAGGCGGCGCGGCGGTGGGCGGCGGTTATCTGTGGCTGCGGACCGGCCTACCCCAGACAACGGGCAACATCGCGCTGGAAGGCCCGTTCGCGCCCGTCGAGATCCGGCGCGATGCGCAGGGCGTGCCCCACATCGCGGCGGCCGATGCACGCGATGCGGCCTTCGCGCTCGGCTTCGTCCATGCCCAGGACCGGTTGTGGCAGATGGACATGATGCGCCGTTATGGCGCAGGACGCCTGTCCGAGGTGGTCGGCGGACGCGCCCTCGACACCGACAGGATGATGCGCACACTCGGAGTCTACCGTCTGGCCGAGCGTGCGGTGGACCAGGTCGACGCCGACACGCGCATCGCCCTCGAATCCTACGCCAAGGGCGTCAACGCCTTCCTGGCCACGCGGCGCGGCGCGCTGCCGCCCGAATTCATCGCGATGAACTATGCGCCCGAACCTTGGCGTCCCGCCGACTCGCTGGTCTGGGGCAAGCTGATGGCCATGCAGCTTTCCGGCGACTGGCGCGGCGAACTGTTCCGCGCGCGCCTGGCCAAGCGGCTGGGGCGCGGCGCCGTCGAAGCCCTGTTCCCGCCCGACGCGGGCGCCTCGCCCACCATCCGCGACAGCGCGAACCTGATCGCGCCATTCGGCACACGCGGCGCATCGAACATGTGGGTGCTGGCGGGCAATCATACAGACACGGGCGCGCCCATCCTGGCCAACGATCCGCATCTGGGCGCGAATGTGCCGAGCCAGTGGTATCTGGCGCGCATCGAGACTCCCGATGGAACGACGGCGGGCGCGACCGCGCCAGGCGTGCCCTTCATGGTTCTGGGCCGCAACGCGCGCATCGCTTGGGGCTTCACTTCGACGCAGTCCGACGTGGAAGACCTTTTCGTCGAGACAGAGGTACCGGGCGACCCGACTTCTTACATGACGCCCGACGGCAGCCAGAAGTTCGAGACGCGCGAGGAGCGCATCCGCGTCAAGGGCGAGGAAGACGCCCTGATCATCGTGCGGTCCACGCGGCACGGCCCGGTGATCTCCGACGCCTTGAAGGACGGCGAGCGGCTCGACGGCGCGATCCTGGCCCTATCAGCGCCCTATCTGATGGAACCCGACCGCTCCGCGGCGGCCGTCCAGGGTCTCAACCGCGCGCGCGACTGGAATGACGTGCTGGCGGCCATGCAGAACTTCGATGCCCTGCAGCAGAACATCTTCTACGCCGACGTGGACGGGCATATCGCCTATATCGCGCCGGGGCGGATTCCGATCCGCAAGTCGGGCGACGGCTTCCTGCCCGCCGACGGCGCGTCCGGCGCGGGCGATTGGACCGGCTTCATTCCCTACGACGAATTGCCGCGTGCCTACGATCCGCCCGCCGGCTGGCTGGCCAACGCCAACAACCGGCCGGTCGGACGGGATTACCCATATTTTCTCTCGCGCGAGTGGGACGAACCATACCGCTATGACCGTATCGTCGCGCTAATCGACGCCAAGCCGCGGCAGACGATCGCCGATTCCGCCACCATGCAGGCCGACACCCTGTCGCCCGTGGCGCGCGAGTTCTTGCCCGTGCTGATCGCGCGCGCCGATCCCGGTGACGACCGCAGCGCGTCGGTCCTGCGCGCCCTGGATGCCTGGGATGGCCGTATGGCGCCCGATGCGCGCGAGCCCTTGATCTTCACCGCCTGGCTGCGCGCGCTGATGCAAACCTTGTTCGAACAGAAGCTGGGCCCCGATTTCGCAGGTTTCTGGGGCCTGCACCCGCGCCTCTTGCGCGAGGCGCTGGCCGGGCAAGGCGACTGGTGCACCCCACCCGCCGCAGGCGCACCGACCTGCCAGACGGAAGTTCGTGCGGCCCTAGGCGCCGCGCTGGATGAATTGGGCTGGCGTTACGGCGCGGACTCCGCGCGATGGAATTGGGGCCAAGCCCATGCGCTGGTCTTGAGCCATCCGGTGCTCGGCTCGCTGCCCGCCGTGGGCCAATGGTTCTCGAGACTGCTGCCGCTGGGCGGCAGCGACGATACGCTGATGCGCGCCGCCATGCGCTGGTCGGGGCGAGAGCCCTACCGCACTGTGCACATCGCCTCCTTGCGCGCGATCTACGATCTGGGCGACCTGGACGCCTCGCAGTTCCTCATCGCGACCGGCCAGTCAGGTCACCCGCTGTCGCCCCATTTCCTCGATCTTGCCCAGCGCTGGCTCGGCTTCGAATATCTGCGTCTAGGTCCGGCATCGGCGGATGCCGCGGTCTTGCGGCTGGCGCCGCCGAATTCGCCTTGACGCGCACGCCGGGATAGCCGAAACCCCGCCCATGAGCGTCACCATCGACGATATCCGCACGGCCGCGCGCGCCATCGATGGCGCGGTCGTTCGCACGCCCTGCGTTCCGTCACGCACCCTCTCCGGCATCCTGGGCGCCGAGGTCTTCCTGAAACTGGAGAACCTGCAATACACCGCGTCCTTCAAGGACCGCGGCGCGCTGGTGAAGCTTCTGAGCCTGACCGCCGAAGAGCGCGCCAAGGGTGTCATCGCCGTTTCCGCCGGCAACCATGCCCAAGGCGTGGCTTATCACGCCCAGCGCCTGGGCATTCCAGCCACCATCGTGATGCCCAAGGGTACGCCCTTCGTCAAAGTGATCCACACGCGCAACTTCGGCGCCGAGGTCATCCTGGAAGGCGACGACCTGTCGGTCGCAAACGTCCACGCGGATGAGGTGCGCCGCGCGCGCGGCCTCACCTTCGTTCATCCTTACGACGACGACCGCATCATCGCCGGCCAAGGGACGGTCGCATTGGAGATGCTGGCCGACCATCCCAATCTGGACGTCATCGTGGCACCCATCGGCGGCGGCGGTCTGATTTCGGGCGTTGCCATCGCGGCCAAGGCCCTCAAACCCAACATCGAGATTCACGGCGTCCAGGCCGCGCTCTACCCCTTCATGGTCGAGGCCGTGAAGGGCGGCTCGGCCGGCACGGGCGGCCAGACCATCGCCGAAGGCATCGCGGTCAAACGCCCGGCACAGCGCACGCGCGACATCGTCGCCAAGCTGGTCTCACGCTTGGCCTTGGTGAACGAGGCGGAGCTGGAGCGCGCAGTGCTGATGCTGTTGGAAATCGAGAAGACCGTGGTCGAAGGCGCGGGCGCCGCCCCATTGGCCGCGCTGTTGGCCGATCCGCACCGCTACGCGGGCAAGCGCGTCGGCCTGATCGTTTCCGGCGGCAACATCGACACCCGCATCCTGGCGTCGATCCTGATGCGCGGCCTTGTGCGCGAAGGGCGCCTCGTTCGCCTGCGCGCCCAGATCACGGACAAGCCCGGTACCTTGGCCCAGGTGGCCCAGATCATCGGTCAGGGCGGCGGCAATATCGTAGAAACCCATCATCAACGTCTGTTCTACGATGTGCCGGTGAAGCTCGCCGAACTGGACGTGGTGCTGGAGACGCGCGATTCCCATCATGCCGAGGAAATTCGCGCAGCGTTGGAGGCCGCCGGCTTCCAGACCCGCATCCTGGGCACCACCACGCACGACGACGGCGCCGCGGGATAGCGCAGAGCCGCTGTGGCGCCCGTTCCCGGCCCGGCGTATGCTTGTGACGCGGGTCAACGGCGGGCGTCCATGAACGAGCAAACCACCCGGCTGCCGAAATTCTTTTTCCGGACGACGCCCCAGGCTTGCCCATATCTGCCCGGCCGCACCGAGCGGAACATCTTCGCCGAGATCGTGGGGCCCGACGGACAGCGGGCCTACGATCTTCTGGTCCACCACGGCTTCCGCCGCAGCCACCGCATCGTCTACCGACCGGACTGCATCGGCTGCTCGGCCTGCACACCCGTGCGTGTCGTGGTGGACGAGTTCTTGCCCAGCCGTTCACAGCAACGCGTCTTGCGGCGCAACACGGACCTTTCGGCGCACGAGCAGCGCGCGCGATCGACCATCGAGCAATATCTGCTGTTCGGCCGTTACCTGTCCGCCCGCCACGCCGACGGCGAAATGGCGGCCATGAGCTATGAAGACTTCCGCGGCATGATCGAGGACACACCGGTAGAAAGCGGCCTGGCCGAGTTCCGCTTGCCGAATGGCGCACTGGCCGGCGTTTGCCTGTTCGACGGTCTGGCCGACGGCATCTCCGCCGTCTATAGCTTCTTCGATCCCGACCTGTCGGATCGCAGCTTAGGAACCTTCATGGTGATGTGGGCGATCGAGCGGGCACGCAGCGCGGGCCTGCCGTATACGTATTTGGGCTATTGGATCGCCGCCAGCCAGAAGATGGCTTACAAGGCGCGCTTCCGTCCGCTGGAAGCGCTCAGCGCCGACGGTTGGCACCGCATCGAGCCGGCGTGATCGCTCGCTAGCGGCGGACGAGGCCGACTAGCCACCACGCCGCGGGCATCAGGCACGCCGCAAGGGCGACCTTGACGAGGTCCTCGAGCAGAAACGGCAGAAGACCGGCGGCGATCGCGGCGCCGAAGGCCGTCTCGGCACCGGTCTTAGCAACATAGGCCGCACCCGGCCCGGCATAGAACAGGGCCAACCACGGCACGCCGAAGGCGAAGATCACGCCGCTGCCCAACAACTGCGCAAAAGCCGTCAGCGTGAAACTGCGGCTCCAGCCGCGCTCCGCCAGCCAACCCACGAAGGCCGCCGCGACGATGAAGCCCACGATATATCCGCCGGTCGGCCCGGCCAGGACATGGGGACCCGCTGACAATTTGGCGAAGACGGGAATGCCGATGACGCCCTCAGCCATGTAGAGGGCCAGTGTGGCCGCGCCCAGGCGCGCGCCATAGGCCATGCCGATCACAAGGACGGCGAGGGTCTGCCCCGTGACCGGCACCGGCCAGAGCGGCACCGTGACCTGGGCCGAGACAGCGACAAAGGCGCTGCCCGCAATCGCCAGAATGGCGAACCGCAGGGCTTCGGGCAGACGCGCGGCAGGCTTCAATTGGCCGGCCAAGGTTGCTGGGCTCAACGCGAACATGATGTCCTCCCCTCGCCTTTCGTGGCGCCGTTATAACGCGGGCGAACCGATCAGGAAAATCGGTTCGAGCGCGGGAAACCCGTCGGAGGCATGCGTCCGGCCTGGGCGCGCTTTCCGATCCAATCCTTCAGATCGTCGAAGGTGCGCGTACGCCCGTCCGGCGTGCGGCAGGCCAGCCCTTCGGCCAGTTTGAAGACCACCGCGTCGGACAAGCCGCTGCGGTTGTAGCTTTGCAGGATCACGCCGCGGCCGCGGGTCATTTCCGGCACTTCATCGAGCTTGAAGATCAGCAGCTTGCGATTCTCGCCGATGACCGCGATCGATTCGCCGTCGACAGGCTTGCAGACCACCGCCCGCGCGCCGTCGCCGAGGTTCATCACCTGGCGCCCTGCCCTCGTCTGCGCCACCACCTCGTCGCCCGGGACGACGAAACCGCGCCCATCGCTGGAAGCGACCAGATACTTGCGTCCCTGCTGGTGGAGATGGAGCGCGACGACCTCGTGGCCGTCTTCCATATCGACCATCAGGCGCAAAGGTTCGCCATGGCCGCGCCCGCCGGGCAGCTTGTCCGCGCCCATCGTGTACATGCGTCCGTTGGACGCGAAGATCATGATCTTGTCGGTGGTCTCGCAAAGCAGCGCGAATTTGCCCTGGTCGCCTTCCTTGTAGCGAACCTCGGACAGATCCGTGATGTGCCCCTTCATCGCGCGGATCCAGCCCTTCTCCGAGCAGACCACGGTCACGGGCTCGCGTTCGATCATCACTTCGAGGGGGACGATTTCGGCCGAGGGCGGCTTGCCGAAACCAGAACGGCGCTTGCCGATCTCGGTCTTCTGGCCGAAACGCGCGCGGATATCCTTGATCTGCTCCGCGATCGTGTCCCAACGCTTGCCTTCATCCTTGAGCAGGCGACCGAGCCGCTTCTTCTCTTCCGTCAGCGCATCGTGCTCGCGCTTGATCTCGATCTCCTCCAGCTTGCGCAAGGCGCGCAGACGCATGTTGAGGATCGATTCGGCCTGAAGATCGGTCAGGTCCCATTTCTTCATCATCTTCGCCTTCGGATCATCCTCGTTGCGGATGATCTTGATGACGGCGTCGATGTTCAGATACGCGACCAGATAACCGGCTAGGATTTCCAGGCGGCGCTCGATCTCGCCCAGGCGATGCTTGGTGCCGCGCACCAGCACTTCATGGCGATGGTCGAGGAACGCCTTCAAGGCATCGCGCAGGTTCATCACCCGCGGCGTGTGGTCCTTATCCAGCACATTGAGGTTGAGCGGGAAGCGTGTCTCCAAATCCGTCTGGCGGAACAGCGTTTCCATCAGAAGATCGGGCTCGACGTTCCGGCTTTTCGGCTCCAGCACCAGGCGCATGTCGGCGGCCGACTCGTCGCGGATATCGGCCAACACCGGCAGCTTCTTGGCCGCCAGAAGCTCGGCAATCTTCTCGACCAAGCGCGACTTGGGCACTTGGTAGGGAATATCGGTCACCACGATCTGATAGGT
>JBFXED010000035.1:0-34192 GCA_050180485.1 Alphaproteobacteria bacterium
CGCAGCAGGCAAAGTGTTTTGGCCATCGGAACCCGTTACGGAACTGTCATATATCCGCCATCCCGCCGTCGCGGCGGTCGGCTAGGAAGCAGAGGTCGTCGTGTCGGCGCCCATCACCAGCCTTTCCGGACGGTCCATGTTGCATAGCAGCCAACTCGTCGAGCCGCCAACCCCCGCCGAGGGCGCGGATGCACGTTACATCAATCGCGAATTGTCGTGGCTCGCGTTCAACGAGCGCGTGCTGCAGGAATCGAACAATCCCGCCCATCCGCTGCTCGAACGACTGCGCTTTCTCTCCATCTCGGCCAGCAACCTGGACGAGTTCTACATGGTGCGTGTGGCGGGATTGCGCGCCCAGGTCCATGCCGGCATCGGCACGCTGAGCCAGGATGGCCTGTCCGCGAAGGACCAGTTGGAGGCGATCGGCCAGCGCGCGGATACCCTGATGGCCGAT
The DNA here is from genome assembly GCA_050180485.1 of Alphaproteobacteria bacterium. Lineage (GTDB taxonomy): Bacteria > Pseudomonadota > Alphaproteobacteria > CADEGL01 > CADEGL01 > CADEGL01. The sequence goes on from JBFXED010000035.1 coordinate 455, forward strand.
CAACAGACGCGCTGGGCCAGCATCCGCAATGAACTGGCGGCCAGCGAGATCGAGGTGGTCGGCGCGGAAAGCCTGTCTGTGGAAGACCGACAGTGGCTCGAGCGCTGGTTCATGGAGCATATCTTCCCCGTGCTCACGCCGCTCGCGGTCGACCCGGCGCATCCATTCCCCTTCATCCCCAATCTCGGCTTCGCCATGGCGCTCACCCTGCGGGGCAAGGGTGCGGCTGGCCGCGATAGCGAGATGACCGGGTTGCTGCCGTTTCCGCGCCAGTTAGGTCGTTTCGTGCGCTTGCCGGGCAAATCAATCCGCTATGTCTCCATCGAGACGGTCGCCAGCCTCCACCTGAAGACGTTGTTTCCCGGTTTTGATGTTCTGGGCCAGGGCTGCTTCCGTATCCTGCGCGACAGCGAGGTCGAGATCGAGGAAGAGGCCGAGGATCTGGTGCGCGTGTTCGAGACGGCGTTGAAGCGCCGCCGCCTCGGCAGCGTGATTCACATGGCGTGCGACGCCGACATGCCCGAGGCGTTGCGGAACTTCGTTGTCGACGAGCTGGACGTGCCGCCGCGCGATATCTTCGCGCAGGGCGGCCTGCTCGGCCTCGGCGACATCTCCCAGCTCATCACCGACGAGCGGCCGGAGCTTCTGTTCACGCCCTACCAGGCGCGTTTCCCCGAGCGCATCCGCGACTTCGGCGGCGACTGCTTCGCCGCGATCCGCGCCAAGGACATCATCGTCCATCACCCCTACGAGAGTTTCGACGTCGTCGTCCAGTTTCTGCGCCAGGCCGCGGCCGACCCGGCCGTGGTCGCCATCAAACAGACGCTCTATCGCACCAGCGAGGACTCACCGATCGTCAAGGCGCTGATCGCCGCGGCCGAGGCGGGCAAGTCCGTCACCGCGATGGTGGAGCTCAAGGCCCGCTTCGACGAGGAGCGCAACATCCGTTGGGCGCGCGATTTGGAGCGCGCGGGCGCTCACGTCGTCTTCGGCTTCCTGGAACTCAAGACCCACGCCAAGGTTTCGATGGTGGTCCGGCGCGAAGGCCGTACCTTGCGCACCTATGTTCATTTCGGCACGGGCAACTACCACCCGATCACGGCCAAGATCTATACCGACCTATCCTTCTTCACCTGCGACCCCGCCATGGCGCGCGACGCCAGCCGCCTGTTCAACTACATGACGGGCTATGGCAAGCCGGAGTTGCTCGAAAAGATCGCGGCCGCGCCCTTCACGCTCAAAAAGACGCTCTTACAACTGGTCGAGGAAGAGATTGGCCACGCCAAGGCGGGCCGCCCGGCGCAGATCTGGGCCAAGCTGAACTCGCTGGTCGACCGTACGGTCATCGAGGCGCTCTATCGCGCCTCGCAGGCCGGCGTGCAGATCGAGCTGGTCGTGCGCGGCATCTGCTGCTTGCGTCCCGGCGTCGCGGGCCTGTCCGAGAATATCCATGTCAAGAGCATCGTCGGCCGTTTCCTCGAACACTCCCGCATCGTCTGCTTCGGCGCGGGCCAGAAGCTGCCCTCGCGCGAGGCCAAGGTGTACATCTCCTCGGCCGACTGGATGCCGCGCAACCTGGACTGGCGCGTCGAGACGTTGGTGCCGATCGAGAATCCGACGGTCCATCGCCAGGTGCTAGATCAGATCATGATCGCGAATCTGAACGACGAGGCGCAAAGCTGGGTCATGCAGCCCGACGGCTCATACCGGCGGGCGACTCACGAGCAAGGCCGCTTCTCCGCCCACACTTATTTCATGACCAATCCCAGCCTATCGGGCCGTGGCAGCGCCTTGAAACGCACGGCCGACGCGCCCCATGCGCTGATCCTCAAGAAATCGTAGCGGGCGGATGGGACCATCCGATATATAAAGCCCACTCCTCAATTCCGGCTTGGGTGGGCTTAAAATCTCGGTGACAGGGCGATCACGTCACATCGGCGCCTCGGAGCGCCGTACGGGTTTCGCCGAGGACGGGCGCCTCGGCGTCATCGACATCGGCTCGAACTCGATCCGCCTGGTCGTCTATCAGCCCGCCGGCCGCGCGCTCATCCCGATCCTCAACGAAAAGACCATTTGCGGCCTGGGGCGCGGCTTGGCCGAGCATGGCCGCTTGTCCCTCGAGGGCCGCGCGCACGCGCTCGAGACGCTGGCGCGCTTCGCCCTTTTGGCCGAGGCCATGGAGGTCGAATCCCTCGACGTGGTCGCGACCTCCGCCGTGCGCGACGCGGCCGATGGCAGCGAATTCGTGTCCATGGTCGAGCGGCGCTGCCGCGTCACGGTCCGCGTGCTCTCGGGCGGCGAGGAAGCGCGGCTTTCGGCCCAGGGCGTCCTGGCCGATGTGCCTGACGCCGATGGCCTGGTCGGAGATCTCGGTGGCGGCAGCCTGGAGCTGGTTGCCCTCAACAAGGGCCGCACCGGTGCCCACATGACTTTGCCGCTTGGCGTCTTGCGCCTGATCGACCGGGCGCAAGGCGATGTCGAGCGGGCGACCGAACTGATCGACAAGGGCTTGAAGGACGTTCCGTGGCTCGACGAGCTGAAGGGGCGACGCTTCTATGCGGTCGGCGGCGCATGGCGCGCACTGGCGCGCATCCACATGGCGCAGACCGGATACCCCTTGCGCATCATCGACCGCTACATGGTCAAGCGCGCGCGGATGGAAAGCGTGGTCTCTCTCGTTAGCCGCATGAGCCGGCGCTCGCTCGAACGCATTCCCGGCGTGCCGCGCCGGCGCATGGACGCCTTGCCCATGGCGGCGCTCGTGATGGAGCGGCTGTTGCGCAAAGGCGCGCCCAAGCGGGTGATGTTTTCGGGCTTCGGCCTGCGCGAGGGTGTCGCCATGGGGCGCTTGCCGGCCGCCGTGCAGAAGCAGGATTCCCTGATCGCTGTCTCGGCCGACGCGGCGCAACGCTATGGCCGCGATCCCGCCATCGGCGAAGCGCTGTTTGCCTGGACCGCGCCCGTGTTCGGCCGGGGCGAAGGCGCGGCCGATGCGCGGCTTAGGCGTGCGGCGTGCCTTCTGTCCGATGTCGCCTGGGCGGACCATCCCGACTACCGCGCGGAACAAGCGCTCAACCGCGTCATGCGCCTGTCGGTCCTGCCAATCGACCATCCCGGCCGCGCGTTCCTCGGCCTGTCCGTCTATCACCGCCATGGCGGATCGGTGGAGCATCCGGCGGTGCAGCCCGTGCGCGCGCTGCTCGACGACGAGTTGCGCGACCGTGCGCGGCAGCTCGGCTTGGCGTTGCGGCTGGGCGCCACGTTTTCCGGCGGCGCGCCGTCGCTTTTTGCCTCGGCCACGCTCTCACGCGACGGCGAGCGCGTAGCGCTGACCTTGCCCAAGGAACGGATGGTCTTGGCCGGCGAGGACGTACAGCGCCGTCTTCATGCGCTGGCCGAGGCGCTCGGCCTCAAGCCCGCAGTGGTCGAGGCGTCTTCGCGCTAGCCCGCGCGGCCCGCCGGGCCGCGCTGACCGCCCATCAAGCCAGGCCCGGCCCGCTCCGGCCCCGCCGCCGGAATCAAGACCGCGAAGGTACTGCCCTCGCCCAGCGCACTGTCGATCGACAGCAAACCGCGGTGATGGTTGACGATGTGTTTCACGATCGCCAAGCCGAGGCCGGTGCCGCCGAGCGCGCGGCTGCGGGCCGCGTCCACCCGGTAGAACCGCTCGGTCAGGCGCGGCAGATGCTCGCGCGGAATACCTTCACCCTGGTCCTTGACCGCGATCTGCACCACCCCGTGGGGCGCGGCCTTGACCATGGACGGCGGTGTTCCGGCGCGGGAAAGCGCGATCTCGACCTTGGTGTTGGGCCGCGAATACTTGATCGCATTGTCGACCAGGTTCTGGATGAGCTGCGCCAACTCATCCTCGTCGCCGAGCGCGGGCGGCAGGCCGGTCTCGACCTTGAGGGTCAGCGAGATGCCGCGCGCTTGCGCTTTCAACTGCAGCGCCTCGACCGTGCTGTGTGCGAGATCTACCAGTTCGATCCGGTCGGTCGGCTGATCGTGTTCGCCCATCTCGATGCGCGAGAGAGATAGAAGATCGCCGACCAGCCGCGCCATGCGATCGGCTTGTTCGTCCATGATGGTCAGGAAACGGTTGCGTGTGGCCGCGTCGTCGGCCGCGCCCGAGGACAGCGTCTCGATAAAGCCCACAAGAGCCGACAAGGGCGTGCGCAGCTCGTGGCTCGCGTTGGCCACGAAGTCCGCGCGCAGCCGCTCCGTGCGCTTGCGCTCGGTCTGGTCATGCAGCGCCAGGATCGCCCAGGTCTCGTCGCCTGCGTGGCGCGGCAGGGGTTCGATATTGGCGCGCAGCTCGACCGCGCGGTTGCGCCCGGCCAGATCGATCTCAATCTCGCCGCGCTTGGCCTCGCGCACGGCCAACCCCACGGCGTCGAGCAATTCGGGCCCGCGCAGCACGGCGGTCAGGGCACGTCCGACAATGTTCTCGTCGAACAGGCGCAGCGCAGCCTTGTTGCCGCGCCGGATCACCAGCTCGCGGTCGATCAGAAGCACCGCGTCGGGCAAGCTGTCTAGGATCGTGTCGCCCTCGCGTCCTAGGCGCGCGATGGCCTCTTCCTTGTTGGCGAGCGCCCGCTGCATGCGGCGCAGGATGGCGCCCATGCCCAGCACGTCGGTGCGCGGATCGATGTCGCCCGCGCTCGGCTTGGTCGCGATGATCTCGATGGCCGCGCGCAGACGGGCCAGATAGGCGCGCAGCAGGATGGCGGAGAGCGCGGCCGTTGCGAGCCAGCCGAGGGCCGCTTGCCACCAGGGCAGAGCATCGGTCGCGACCAGAACGCCGAAAACCAGGGCGGCCGGCAAGGCAAGGGAGAGCGCCGCGCGAAGCCGCCGCTTTCCCGTGATGCGCACCGGCGGCATGGAGGGGCGCTAGCGCCGCGCCGCTTCGATCGCGTCGTCGGCCGCCAGCGCCGCCATGTTCACCATGTCGGAGACGGTGGCGCCCATCGGCACGATGTGGACGGGTTTCGACAGGCCGATGAGAAGAGGACCCACGACCGTGCCGCCCCCCAGCTTCTGCAACAGCTTGGCGGAGATGTTGGCACTGTGCAGTTCGGGCATAACCAGCACGTTGGCCGGGCCGGACAGGCGGCAGAACGGATAGAGCTGGCGCATCAGCGTGGCGTCCAGCGCCACGTCCGCCGATATTTCGCCGTCATACTCGAAATCGTGCGAGCGCGTATCCAGCATGCCCACGGCTTCGCGCACGCGCTCGGCCTGCTCGCGCTTGGGATTGCCGAAGTTGGAGAAGGACAGAAGAGCCACGCGCGGCTCGTGGCCGAGTTGGCGCGCCTTGGCGGCCGCCTGCACCGCGATGTCCGCCAACTCGACCGGCGTCGGGCGCTCGTGAACCGTCGTATCCGCGATGAACACCGTGCGGCCGCGCGCGATCATGATGGTCAAACCAAAGACGCGGTTGCCGGGTTTGGAACCGATCACACGCCGCACCTCTTCATACGAAGCCGCGAAGCTGCGCGTCAGACCCGTGACCATGGCGTCGGCGTCACCCGTCGCCACCATGCAAGCACCGAACACGTTGCGGTCGAGGTTGACCATGCGCTGGCAGTCGCGCTGGAGCGAGCCGCGGCGCTGCAGCCGCTTGTAGAGATACTCGACATACCGACCGTTATGTTGCGACAGGCGCGCGTTGTGGACCTCGATGCTGGCGCCGTCGGCGCCAATCGACTTGAGCGAGGCGTTGATGCGCTCCTCGCGTCCGATCAGGACCGGTTGGCCATAGCCCGAGTTGCGGAAGGCGATGGCGGCGCGGATGGTGCGCTCCTCCTCGCCCTCGGCGAAGACGACGCGCATGTTCTGGTTGCGCACACGGTCGAGGATGCGTTGCAGTCCGGCCGCGGTGGGATCGAGACGCGCCGACAATTCGTTGCGATAAGAGGCCAGGTCCATGATCGGCCGCCGCGCCACGCCCGTGTCCATGGCTGCCTTGGCCACGGCCATCGGCACGTGGGTGATGAGGCGTGGATCGAACGGCGCGGGGATAATGTATTCTGGGCCATAGCGCAGGCGCCGTCCGGCATAGGCCGCGTCCACCTCGTCCGGCACGTCCTCGCGCGCCAGCGCGGCCAAGGCCTCGGCCGCCGCGATTTTCATGGCGTCGTTGATGGTGGACGCGCGCACGTCGAGCGCGCCCCGGAAAATGTAGGGGAAGCCCAGCACGTTGTTGACCTGATTCGGATAGTCCGACCGGCCAGTGGCGATGATCGCGTCGCTGCGTGCGGATTTCACGTCCTCGGGCGTGATCTCGGGGTCGGGATTGGCCATGGCGAAGATGATCGGCTTGGCCGCCATAGAAGCCGCCATCTTGGCCGTGACCGCATCCTTGACCGATAGGCCGAAGAACGCGTCGGCGCCCTCCAGCGCCTCGGCCAGGGAGCGCGCCTTGGTCTCGACGGCATAGGCCGATTTCCACTGGTTCATGCCGTCCTTGCGGCCGACATACAGCACGCCTTTGCTGTCGCACATGACGATGTTCTTCTTGGGCAGCCCCATGCTGATTAAAAGCTCGGCGCAGGCGATGGCGGCGGCGCCTGCGCCGTTCACCACGAGCTTCGTCTTCTTGATATCGCGGCCGGTCAGGTGCAGCGCGTTGATCAGGCCCGCGGCCGAGATGATGGCCGTGCCGTGCTGGTCGTCGTGGAAGACGGGGATGTCGAGCAGTTCGCGCAGACGCTGCTCGATGATGAAGCATTCCGGCGCCTTGATGTCCTCGAGGTTGATACCGCCGAAGGAGGGCCCCAGGAAGCGTACGCAGTTTATGAACTCGTCGACCTCCTTGGTATCGACCTCGAGGTCGATGGAATCGACATCGGCGAAGCGCTTGAACAAGACCGCCTTGCCCTCCATCACGGGCTTGGAGGCGACCGCGCCCAGATCGCCGAGGCCCAAGACCGCCGTGCCGTTCGAGATCACCGCGACCAGGTTGCCCTTGGCCGTATAGTCGTAGGCTAGGCTGGCGTCCTTCGCGATGTGCAGGCACGGCCACGCGACGCCCGGCGAATAGGCCAGCGACAAATCGCGCTGGGTGGTCAGCGGCTTGGTTGCGTTGATCTCGACCTTGCCCGGCCGGCCGCTCGAATGGAAAAGCAGGGCTTCCTGCTCCGTGACATGAGCGCGGTCTTCAGACATGGCATTCCTCGGTCTCGAGTGTCGAAGCCGCGTGACGGGCGGCTTTTCGGCCTGCGAAGGCGTGAAGCGGCAATGTTAAGGGCTGGCCTGGGAAGCGTCAAAGCAGCGGGCTTCGCGTGGCCCCCACGGCGGGCGCCATGTTAAAAGGAATGGCGGCCGGCGACGTGCCGCGATTCCCTCCCGGGTCGGGCCCGTGCCGCCAGCGAACGACATCGCATCCGAAACCTCTCCCGCGATCCGTGCCGCGCAAGCGGACGTGACCCCCATGATGGCCCAGTACCTGGAGACCAAGCGGGCCAATCCGGACTGTCTGTTGTTCTATCGGATGGGGGATTTCTACGAGCTGTTCTTCGAGGACGCGCGCCAGGCCTCGGCCGCCCTCGACATCGCGCTGACCAAACGCGGCCAGCATCTGGGCGAGGATATCCCCATGTGCGGCGTGCCCGCCCATGCGGCCGAAGCCTATCTCTCGCGCCTGATCCGCAAGGGGTTCCGGGTTGCCGTCTGCGAGCAGATGGAAGACCCCGCCGCGGCCAAGAAGCGCGGCAACAAGGGGCCAGTCCACCGCGACGTGGTGCGGGTGGTGACGCCGGGCACGCTCACCGAAGACGCGCTCCTCGATGCGCGCCGCCACAATTACCTGGCCGCGCTGGCCGAGGCCCAAGGCGCCCTCGCGATGGCGTGGCTCGATATCTCGACGGGCGATTTCCATGTCCAGCCCGTCACAGTCCCGGTTCTGGCGTCCACCCTGGCGCGGCTCGATCCCGGCGAGCTTCTGGTCGCAGACCGGCTGCTCCAACGCGCCGAGCTGTTCGAGACCCTGGGGGAGTGGAAAAGTGCGCTGACGCCGTTACCGAGCGCCCGCTTCGACAGCGAGGGCGGACGGCTGCGTCTGGAAGCCGTCTATAAGGTGAAGGCGCTGGACGCCTTCGGCGAATTCGGCCGCGCGGAGTTGGCGGCAGCGGGTGCCCTGGTCGACTACGTAGAGCTCACGCAGAAGGGCAAGCTGCCGCTGCTCTCACCGCCGCGCCGCCTGGCCGACGGTGCGGTGATGGAGATCGACGCCGCCACACGGCGCAATCTGGAGCTCGCGCAGACATTGTCGGGCGAACGGCGCGGCAGCCTACTGGCCACCATCGACCGCACCGCCACTGGTGCGGGCGCGCGTCTTCTGTCCGCGCATCTGGCCGCGCCCTTGACCGATCCCGCCGCCATCGGCCGCCGGCTCGACATGGTCGCGTTCTTCGCCGAGGCGGAATCCTTGCGCGCGGAGCTGCGCGAAACCCTCCGCGCGACGCCCGATCTCGAACGCGCGCTATCGCGCCTCACCATCGGGCGCGGCGGCCCGCGCGACCTGGCCGCCATCCGCGACGGTCTGCGCGCGACCGCGACGCTGAAATCAGCACTCGGCAAGGACGGGCTGGCGGGTCCGCCGGCCGGTATCGCGGATGCCGCGCGCGATCTCGGCCATCACGCGACGATCGTGGATCGCTTCACACGCGCCCTGGCCGAAGATTTGCCTTTGCTCGCGCGCGACGGCGGGTTCGTCGCCAAGGGCTACCACGCGCCGCTCGACGAGCAATTGCGCTTACGCGACGAGAGTCGGCAGCTTGTCGCCAACCTGCAGGCGAAATACGCGGCTGAGACGGGCGTCACAGGCCTGAAGGTCAAGCACAACAATGTGCTGGGCTATTTCATCGAGGTCTCCGCAGCGCATGCGGCGAAGCTGCCCAGCGGACCCGGCCAGACGTTCCTGCACCGCCAGACCATGGCGGGCGCCATGCGCTTCACCACGGTCGAATTGTCCGAGCTTGAGGACAAGATTGCGCGCGCGGGCGAGCGCGCGCTCGCGATGGAACTGGCGCTGTTCGACGATTTGGTCGGCGAGGTGCGTGCGCGGGGCGAGGAGATCATGCGCGCGGCGCGCGCCATCGCCGCGTTGGATGTGGCCGCATCGTTGGCCGCGCTTGCGGTCGAGCGGCGCTATGTGCGCCCCGCCGTCGACGACGGGCTTGCGTTCGCGATCAAGGGCGGCCGGCATCCCGTGGTTGAGGCCGCGCTGGCCGCGCGCGACGAGGCCGGCTTCGTCGCCAACGATTGCGATCTTTCGGACGGGCCCGATGCGCGTCGCCTGTGGCTGGTGACCGGCCCCAACATGGCGGGCAAAAGCACCTTCCTGCGCCAGAATGCCCTGATCGCCATCTTGGCCCAGATGGGTTCCTACGTTCCCGCCGCTTCCGCCCATATCGGCATCGTCGACCGGCTGTTCAGCCGCGTGGGGGCCGCCGACGATCTGGCGCGCGGCCGCTCCACTTTCATGGTCGAGATGGTGGAAGCCGCGACCATCCTGAATCAGTCGGGCGCGCGCGCGCTCGTGATCCTGGACGAAATCGGGCGCGGCACGGCGACCTTCGACGGGCTCTCCATCGCCTGGGCCACGGTCGAGCATCTGCACGACGTGAATAAATGCCGTGCGCTGTTCGCCACGCACTATCACGAGCTGACGGCGCTCGCGGCCAAGCTGTCGCATCTGGCCTGCCACACCATGCGCGTGAAGGAATGGCAGAACGACGTGGTCTTCCTGCATGAAGTCGCGCCGGGCGTGGCCGACCGCTCCTACGGCGTCCATGTCGCGCGGCTCGCGGGCCTGCCGCCGGCCGCCGTCGCGCGCGCGGAAGAGATTTTGAAAATCCTGTCCCAGGGCGAACAGGCCGGCGCGCTGTCGCGTCTGGCGGACGATCTGCCGCTGTTCCGCGTCTCGGCGCCGCGTGCGCCCGAGCCCTCAGGTCCGTCGCCCGTCGAGGCCGCGCTGTCGGAAGCCAACCCCGATGCGCTGACCCCGCGCGAGGCGCTCGATCTCGTCTATCGGTTGCGATCGTTGATCGGGAGGAAACCGGACTGATCGCTCAGCGCTTCTTTTCGTAGAAGCTGGCGGCGCGGTAGTTGGCCTCGTTGCGTTGGTCTTCCGTCATCTGAGCGGCGACAAGACGGCCCGCGGTCTCGACCGTCTCGCGGTCTTTGCCCTCGAGTTTCGGCAAGGCCAGCATGTACCACATCAACCCTTCCACATTGTCCTGCTTCACGCCGCGTCCGGTCGAATAATCGAGCCCCAATTGCATCTGGCTCGGTGCGTCGCCCAGCGCTGCCGCGCGGCGGAAATAGGCAATCGAGCGCGGCAGTTCGACTGGCACGCCGTCGCCGGAATCGTACATCTGCCCCAGCTTGCGCAAGGCGACGGGATCGTTCTTGTCCGCCGCCGCTTCCAGATGGCGGAGCGCGGTCTGTGTATCCTTGGAGACGCCGCGGCCCGAGGCATACATCTGGCCCAACTCGCGCGATGCCTTGGGATGGCCCGTGGCCGCCGCTTTCTGGAAATAGGGCGTTGCCGTCGCGGGATCGGGCTGGCCAAGCTGTCCGTCGAGATACGCCTTGCCCACTGCGTATTGCGCCTCGGGATCGCCTTGCTCCGCCGCGCGCAGCAGCAGGTGCACGGCCTCGGCGGCGTTCGTTTGCTGCGCGCCGCCGGTCCAATAGGCGTTGCCCAGCGCCTTCACCGCGTCGATATCGCCTTGTGCGGCTGCTTTCTTGAATAGCTGATAAGCCGCATTCTCGTCCGGCGGCAATCCGCCACGCCCGCCGAAATACATGGCACCCAGCCGATACTCCGCGATTGGATCGTTCAGCGCCGCCGCTTTGGAATAGAGATTGGCCGCGGTGTTCTGATTCTGCGGCGTGCCCAAGCCCTGTTCGTACATGAAGCCCAGCGACGTCATGGCGCGTGCGTCTCCCTGGTCGGCGGCGCGGCTCAACCAGTGGAAGGCCTGGTCGTAATTCTGCTGCGGACCGTTCTCGAGAGAGACGCGGCCCAGGTTGAATTGCGCCGGGGGATAGCCGGCGTTCGCGGCCTGGGTATAGAGCTTCACGGCACCCGGCATGTCCTGAACCATGCCCTGGCCGCGCTCATAGAGGCCGGCCAGATTGTTCTGGGCGACCACATTGTTCTGCGTCGCGGCCATGGAGTACCAGCTGAACGCCTTGGCGTAATCCTGCGGCACGCCGCGTCCCTGCTCGTACATCCAGCCGATATGCATCTGTGCCTGGGGGTCGCCCTGCTCGGCCTGGGGCAGGAACAGCCGGTAGGCCGTGGCGTAGTCGCCGCTCTTGAAAGCCTGGTCCGCCGGGTCGGTCTGGGCAACGGCCGCCGAGGTCGTGAAAAGAAAAAAGAAGGCGGCAAGGCGGGTGGTTAGGCGCATTGGAAATCCCCCAGGAGGCGTCACGTGCATGGTAGCCGCGTCGTTGACCGACCGCCATGTCGCCCGCCGCGATGGCAGGGTTTCGGTTTCGTCTACGCTCTTGTGCACCGGGTGGTGGCAGCGCGGCGCGCGATTACCATGTAATATGCCGTTCAATCCATCGTCCCGCGCCCGTGCGGGGCGTGTCGAGGCGATATGAGCAAGATTTCCAGTCCCCGCGCGATCTTCGACCGGCGTGTCTTGCGCGCCGAGACAATTGCGCTCGGAGCCTTGGCGGCGCCCGAGCGCCGGCGGCGCATGCTGGCGCTTCTCAAGAACGCGCTGAAGTCCGGCCAGTTCGAGATCCGCCGCCGCTTCGAGGTTGGTGTCTCGGGCGCCGAGACGGTCGCGGCCGGCGCGCTTCTGATGGATCAGCTCATACGTCTTCTGTACGAGCACGCCAACGAAGCCTACCCGGCGGCCAATCCGACGGAAGGCGAGCGCCTGTCCGTCGTCGCGATCGGCGGTTATGGGCGGGGCGAGATGTGTCCGCATTCCGACATCGATCTCATGTTCCTGCGCGCCTACAAGGCCAGCCCGCGCACGGAGCAAGTGGTCGAATACATGCTCTATCTTCTGTGGGATCTCGGTCTCAAGGTCGGCCACGCCGTGCGCTCGATCGACGAGTGCATCCGCCTGTCCCAGACCGACCATGTCATCGCGACGAGCATTTTGGAGGCGCGCGCCATCGTGGGCGACCGGCGCTTGTTCAATGAAATGCGCCGCCGCTTCTCGGCCGAGGTTATGGACGGCACGGGAATCGCTTTCGTCGAGGCCAAGCTGGCCGAGCGCGATGCGCGCCACGCGCGCATGGGTGATTCGCGCTATGTGCTCGAGCCCAACATCAAGGACGGTAAGGGTGGCCTGCGCGACCTGCACACACTGCTGTGGATCGCGAAATATCTCTACCGTATCCACACGATGGACGATCTGGTGAAGTTGGGTATCCTGACCGAGAAGGAAGGCCGCCGCTTCGCCAAGGCGCAGAACTTCCTATGGACCCTGCGCTGTCATTTGCACAACCTGACGGGCCGCGCCGGCGACCTTCTGACCTTCGATGTGCAGACCGAGATCGGGCGCCGGCTGGGCTATACCGACCATGCGGGCACGCTCGGCGTCGAGCGCTTCATGAAGCACTATTTCCTCACCGCCAAGGCGGTGGGCGACCTGACGCGCATCCTGTGTGCGGCGATCGAGGCCGAGCATAAGCGCAAGCCGTTCCAGGCTTCGGCGCCGCTGGAGGGCTTCGCGCTGGAAGGCGAGCGGCTGACCGTCGCGTCGGACGATGCATTCGAACGCGATCCCGTCAACCTGCTGCGCCTGTTTCACCTGGCGCACGAGCGCAACCTCGATATCCATCCCAATGCGCTCAAGCTCGTCACGCGGAACCTGAAGCTGGTGGATGCGCGCCTGCGCGCCGATCCCGAAGCCAACCGTCTGTTCCTCGAGATGCTGACCTCGCCCAAGGGGCCGGAGGCCACGCTGCGCCGGCTCAACGAGGCCGGCGTGTTCGGCCGCTTCATTCCCGATTTCGGCCGCGTCGTCGCGCAGATGCAGCACGACATGTACCACGTATACACGGTCGACGAGCACACGATCCGCGCCATCGGCATTCTTTCGCGCATCGAGCGCGGGCTCTTGCGCGAAGACCATCCTTTGGCCAGCGAGATCGTGCACAAGGTGCTGTCGCGCCGCGTACTTTATTTGGGTCTTCTGCTCCACGACATCGCGAAGGGCCGCGGCGGCCAGCATGCGAAGCTGGGCGGCGAGATCGCTGAGCGGCTTTGTCCGCGCCTGGGCCTCGATGCCGAGGAAACCGAGGCCGTGGCTTGGCTCGTGCGCTATCACCTAGTGATGAGCGAGGCCGCCTTCAAACGGGACCTGTCCGATCCCAAGTCGATCGAGGATTTCGTGGCCTCGGTGCAGTCGCCGGAACGGCTGCGGCTCCTTCTCGTCTTGACCGTCTGTGACATCCGCGCCGTCGGGCCGACCGTGTGGAACGGCTGGAAGGCGGCGCTTTTGCGCGAGCTCTATTACCGCACGGAGGAATCCATGTCGGGCGGCCTCGGTGCCGCGCCCGGCGCGGCGCGGCTCGATGCGGTGCGCGCCGCGCTGGCCGAGGCTCTACCGGGTTGGACCGAAGGCGAGATCGATGACCACCTGTCGCGTTTGCCGCCATCCTATGCCCTGTCGCTCGAGACCGAGACGCTGGCGCGCCACGCGCGCCTTTTGCGCGAGGCCGATCTCAAGGCGCAGCCCTTCGTGATGCACGCGCGCGTCGACGAACGCCGTTCAGTGACCGAGATCTCGATCTGCACACCGGACCAGGCGGGGCTGTTCTCCAAACTGGCGGGCGCCTTGTCGGCCGCCGGCGCCGACATCGTCGATGCGCGCATCTTCACGACCACGGATGGCCTGGCGCTCGACAGTTTCTGGGTGCAAGAGGCGCGGCCGGGTGCCAGCGGCGGCGGTGCCTTCGACGATCCGCAGCGCCTGCGCAACCTGCGCGTCCTGATCGCGCGCAGCCTGGCGGGCGAATTAGACCCGGGCGCGACCCTGGCCAGCCGCCGGGGCTTGCCCGCGCGCACCCATGTCTTCCAAGTGCCCGCGCGCGTCTTGATCGACGACAAGGCTAGTGCCACCCACACGGTTATCGAGGTGAATGGCCGCGACCGGCCGGGGCTTCTTTATGCGCTGACTCGCGCCTTGGCTGACCTCAAGCTGCAGGTCTCCTCCGCCAAGATCTCGACCTATGGCGAACGCGTGGTCGACGTGTTTTACGTCAAGGACGCGTTCGGCCTGCAGGTCACCCACCCCAAGCTGTTGCAGCAGGCGCGGGCCGCGCTGCTGGCGGCGCTGGCCGATCCCGCGTCGCGCGCGCCGGTCGAGCCGGTCGTGGCCGCCCAGTAGGCGGCGCCTCGCGCATCCATGGGGCTTCTGCGCCACACCGCGACCGTCGGCGGCTACACCATGGCCAGCCGTGTCCTGGGCTTCGTGCGCGACGTCATGATCGCGGCCTTGATGGCCGCGGGCCCCGTGGCCGATGCGTTCTTCGTGGCGCAGCGGCTGCCCAATATGTTCCGCAGCTTGGTGGCCGAAGGCGCGTTCTCCGCCGCCTTCGTGCCGATGTTCTCGGGCGCGGTCGAGCGCGAAGGCAAGAAAGAGGCGCTTCGCTTCGCCGAGGAGGCGTTGGCCGTCATGCTGGCGGCCATGCTGACGGTGCTGGTCGTCGCCGAGATCGCCATGCCGGCGCTTATCGCGCTGCTGGCGCCCGGCTTTACCGGCGATGCTGAGCGCTTCCGCCTGACGACGGAATATTCGCGTATCACCTTCCCCTATCTCACCTGCATGGCGGTGGTCGCGCTGTTCGGCGGCGTGCTCAACGCCTTCTACCGGTTCTCGGCGGCGGCCTCGGCGCCGATCCTGATGAACGGGATCATGATCCTGGCCCTCTTGGGTTTTCACGACACGCTCGACACGGCGGGTCATGCGCTGGCCTGGTCGACCTTCACGGCCGGTATCGCGCAGCTTCTGTGGCTCGTCTGGTCGGCCAAGCGCAACAACGTGATGATCCGCTTCTTCCGCCGGCCGCGCCTGACGCCCAACGTGAAGAAGCTTCTGCGCCTCATGCTACCCGGTATGGTCGGCGCGGGCGTGCAGCAGCTGAGCCTGTTCGTCAGCACGATCATCGCCTCGTTCGAGGCGGGCGCCGTCTCGATCCTCTATTACGCCGACCGCCTCAACCAGCTGCCCTTGGCCGTCATCGGCGTTGCCGTGGGCGTGGCGCTTTTGCCGCTCCTGTCGCGCCAGCTCAAGGCCGGGGACATGGCGGCGGCGGCGGCCAGCCAGAACCGCGCTCTCGAATTCACCCTCGTCCTTACCCTGCCGGCGGCGGCGGCTCTCGTCGCGATTCCCGAGCCCATCGTCTCGGTCCTCTTCGAGCGCGGCCAGTTCACCGCCGACATCACGCGCGCCACCTCGTGGGCCCTGGCCGCCTTCGCGCTTGGCCTGCCGGCCTATGTGCTGGTGAAGGCGTTGTTGCCCGGCTTCTACGCGCGCGAGGATATCGCGACGCCGGTGCGCATCGCCTGCGCGGCGCTCGGCGCCAACGTGGCGCTGGCCCTGGCGCTGGTCCATCCGTTCGGCGCCGTCGGCATCGCGCTCGCAACCGCCGCGTCGTCCTGGATCAACGCGGGGCTTCTGGCCTGGATGCTGCGCCGCCGCGGCCACTTCGCGCCGGATGCACGCCTCGTGCGTCGCGCGCCACGCATGCTCGTGGCCGCGATCCTGATGGCGGCGGCGCTGATCGGCGGCTCCGTGCTGCTCGACCATGCCCTCCACGGCGGCCACATGCTGGCCGAGGGCGCGGCGCTGGCCGCGCTGATCGCGGGCGGCGTGGCGCTCTATGGCGGGCTTGCCATTCTCCTGGGCGGCGCCAAGCTCGAGGAGCTGCGCGCCGCGCTGCGCCGTGCCCCGCGCCGGGTTGACCAGCCGCCGCCCGCGCGGCCATAACAGCCGCCTCGATACCAAAGGGCTCCCCATGGCGCGCATCTTCTCCGGCGTCCAGCCGACCGGAAACCTGCATCTCGGCAACTATCTCGGCGCCATCCGGAATTGGGTGCGGCTGCAGACGCAGTACGAGTGCATCTTCTGCGTGGTCGACATGCATGCCATCACGGTGTGGCAGGACCCGAAGGAACTGCGCGCCAGCACGCGCGAGGTGGCGGCCGCCTTCATCGCCTCGGGCATCGACCCCAAGGGCTGCATCCTGTTCAACCAAAGCCAGGTTTCGGCCCACGCGGAGTTGGCGTGGATCTTCAATTGCGTCGCGCGCTTGGGCTGGCTCAACCGCATGACCCAATTCAAGGAGAAGGCGGGCAAAGACCGTGAGAACGCGTCGGCCGGCCTCTATGTCTATCCGAACCTGATGGCGGCCGACATCCTGGCCTACAAGGCGACGCATGTGCCGGTGGGCGAGGACCAGAAGCAGCATCTGGAGCTCTGCCGCGACATCGCGCAGAAATTCAACCACGACTACGGCACGGAAACTTTCCCCATCGTCGAGCCCTTGATCCTGGGCGAAGCCACGCGCGTGATGAGTCTGCGCGACGGCACACGGAAGATGAGCAAGTCCGAGCCGTCGGACATGTCGCGCATCAACCTGACCGACTCGGCCGACCAGATCGTGCAGAAGATCCGCAAGGCCAAGACCGATCCGGAGCCGCTGCCGGACAACGCCGCCGATTTGGAGAAACGCCCGGAGGCGGCCAACCTCGTCAATATCTATGCGGCGCTCGGCGATCTTGGGCGCGACGAGGTGGTGGCGCGTTTCGCCGGCAAGACCTTTTCGGTCTTCAAGGACGCGCTGTCCCAACTGGCCATCGAACGGCTCAACCCCATCGCCGAGAAGATGCGCCATCTGATGCAGGACCCCGCTCAGATCGACGCCGTTTTGCGCGAAGGGGCCGAGCGCGCGGACGCCATCGCGCGGCCCATCCTGCGCGAGGTCCAGGACACGGTCGGTTTCCTGCATCCCTGAGGCGCATCGCGCCGAAATTACTTTGTCCTTTCGGCACAGCGCGTTAACGTGATGCAGACCCGCGACCGGCCGCGCCCGAGGGCGTCCGGCTCCCGCAGCCGTCCGGGCGGATCTGGCAGCCGTTCATGCAGATTTACCTGCCCATCGCCGAAGTCTCCGTGGATGTATTCGTCATCCTCGGGCTCGGCGGCGCGGTGGGCTTCCTTTCCGGCCTGTTCGGCGCCGGCGGCGCCTTTCTCCTCACCCCGCTCCTGATCTTCCTGGGCGTGCCACCGCCCGTGGCCGTGGGCTCGGTCGCCAACGAGTTGATCGCGGCCTCGGTGTCGGGTGCGATGGCCCATTGGCGGCGGAAGAATGTCGATTTCCGCATGGGTGGGGTGCTTCTCGTGGGCGGCCTCTTGGGCTCGGGCTTCGGTGTCTGGCTGTTCGGTATTCTGCGCAAGCTCGGCCAGATCGACCTGACGATTTCCGTCTCCTACGTGCTGTTTCTTGGCACGATCGGTGTCTTCATGCTGATGGAAAGCGTCCGCGCCATCATGCGCCACCTGAACAAGGCACCGCCCGCGCGCAAGATGCGCCATCCGAATTGGGTGCGCGCCCTGCCGCTCAAGCTTCGGTTCCAGAAATCGCGGCTTTACATCAGCGCGCTTCTGCCGTTCGGCATCGGCTTCTTTGTCGGTATCCTGTCGGCCATCATGGGCGTGGGCGGCGGCTTCGTTCTGATCCCGGCGATGATCTATCTCCTGGGCATGCCAACCGCGATGGTCGCGGGCACCTCCCTGTTCCAGATCATTTTCGTCTCCGCTAACGTCACGTTCCTGCAGGCCGTCAGCCACCAGACGGTGGACATCGTCCTGGCCGCCATCCTTCTCATCGGCGCCGTGGTTGGCGCCCAGTATGGGACGCGCTTCGGCGCGCGTCTGCCGGCAGCTCAATTGCGCGGGCTTTTGGCGCTCATGGTGCTGGCCGTTTGCGGCAAGCTCTTGTTCGACCTGGTCGTGCGGCCGGCCGATCTTTATTCGATCACCGTCGCGCCGGTGGATCTGTGAGTACGCGCATCGCCCTTCGTTTGCTTTTCGTCGCGGCGACGGTATTCGCGGCGTCCGCTCTGGTCGCTCGTCCGGCCGCGGCACAAGCGCTGGTTGCCGACATTTCCGACCACCTGGTCGCCATCACTGCGGGCTTCACGGGCACGAACGTCGTGGTTTTTGGCGCGGTGGACGGCGAGGGCGACGTGGCCATCGTGGTGAAGGGGCCCGAGCGCGACGTCACCGTCCGCCACAAGGGGCGCATCGCCGGCATCTGGGTGAATGAGAACGAGCTGCAATTCGTCGGCGTGCCGCTGTTCTATCTGGTCGCATCCTCGCGTCCCTTGGGCGAGCTCGCGCCACCTGACGTTCTGAAACGCCACGACATCGGCCTGGAGAACATGCGGCTGGCTGCCAAACGCGCGGTGCCGAAGGAAGAAAATCAGGAATTCCGCGAGGGGCTGATCCGCAACAAGCTGCGTCAGAAACTCTACTTCACCGAGCCGTTCAAGGTCTCGTTCCTGACCGGCCGTCTGTTCCGTAGCGACTTCTATATTCCCGCCAACGTGCCGATCGGAACCTATTCGGTCGAGGTTTACTTCATCCGCGATAGCCAGGTCGTGGGCGCACAGACAATTCCATTCATCGTCAGCAACGCAGGCGTGGGCGCGGACATCCAGTATTTCGCCCATGTCCATTCCATCCTATACGGCATCATCGCCATCTTCTTGGCGTTGGCGGCCGGATGGGGCGCGAGCGTGGCGTTCAGGCGCATCTGACGCGTGCAAAGGCGAACGAGGGGAAACGAACATGTCCGACCAGACGCAAAGCCAGCCCGCACCCGCCCAGCGCGTCTTCCTGGTCGTCGTCGACGACAGCGAGGAACTCAAGGTGGCACTGCGCTATGCCTGCCGGCGCGCGGTGCGCACGGGCGGCCGTGTGGCTCTACTTTACGTGATCGAACCCGAAGCGTTGCATTGGTCGACCGCGGAACGCCTGCGCGAGGAGGAGTTGCGCGCGGCGGCCGAGGAACGTCTGCAGAAATTGTCGGCTTTCGTCGGCGAATGGACCGGCGACATGCCGATCCTCTACATCCGCAAGGGTTCGCGCCGCGACCAGCTTCTCAAGCTGATGGACGAGGAGCCAAGCATCTCGATCCTGGTGCTGGGCGCGGCCAAGGGCCGCCGGCCCGGCCCTTTGATCGCGGCGCTCACGGGGAAATTTTCGAGCCGCCTGCATACGCCGATGACCATCGTACCGGGTGCTCTCACCGACGAGCAGATCGACGTTCTGACCTGATCGCTCAGGACAGGACGAACACCTCGCGCGGCTCCGCCACGCCGCGCAAGGCGTGGTGGCCAAGGGACTGCGTGGGGCGCGGACATAGCTTGGCGAATTCGGACGACATCAACAGCGGCCGGTTCACGGTCTTGGTCAGGCTTTCCAGGCGCGAGACCAAATTGACCGCAGGCCCGATCACGGTGAAGTCGAGGCGATCGGGTGCACCGATATTGCCGTACATCACGTCGCCGAGATGCAAGCCCAGGCCGAATCGCAACGCGGGCTCGCCGACCGCGATGCGTGCGGCATTCAAGGTATCGACGGCACTGAATGCCTCGTCGGCGGCGTCGATAGCGTTGCAGACGCAGAGACCTTCGCCGACCAAGTCGGGCCGAAAGATGGCCAAGAGGCCGTCGCCCATGAATTTCAGCACTTCGCCGCCATGATTGTGGACGCGCTCCACAACGGCTTCGAAAAAGGCGTTGAGCGATCCCAACATCACGTCGCGCGGCAGATGCTCGGCCATCTCGGTCGAGCCGCGCAGGTCGCACATCCACAATGCGGCGTGAATTGTCTCGCCGCTGCCGCGCCGAATCGAACCGTCCAGCACACGCGTGCCGGAATGCCGTCCGATATAGGTGTCGAGTAGGGTGCGCGTGATGGATTCCTGCGAGTGGATTTCGAGCACCAAACTCAACACGGGAAGGATGCCGCCCAGCCGCGCGATGTCGTCTTCGCCGAAACCGCCGGGCCGGTCGGTCGCCCATGTCACCGCCATACGGTGGCCCACGCGCCCTTGTGTCGGCAGGGCCAGGTAGTCGGTCAGACCCTGTTCCTGAAATTCCTTCAGGATAGGGAAGTCGAGGATCGGGCTGGGCACGTCGAGGCGCCGCCGGATAATCCGGTTCTCTTCGTATACAGGTTTGAGAGGGCTGACCTGATATTCCGGCGAGTCACGGATCGTATGTTCACGCGGCGTTTGCTCGGCCTGGTCCATGCCCCGCGTCCACCGATAAGTGTGCGCAAAGACAAGCGGATGGAGGGTGGGAATGCTGATGTTGATGCGCGCGACCGGGACGCCGACGTCGTTCATGCGTCGCGCCAGCTCCGCGATCAACGCGCGGATGTCGGTGCTGCGCCTCCCTTCGGCCAGAAGCCATTGCACGACGGGCGCGGCGGAGGTTGCCGGCTGGCTGGGGAAGGGCGCGCTTTCGGCGACATGTGCATTTTGCATGAGACACGGCAATCCATTCAACATATTGAAATCAATAGGAAATTAGCGATATCGGCCCAAAAGATTGGGTGGTTAGGTTGAAACCAAGCGCGCCTCATCACATTTTACACCCATCCGAGGCCCCGGCCCGGTGCTGTGCGAGGAACGTCGATGTTCATCCAGACTGAAGACACACCTAATCCCGCCACGCTGAAATTCATCCCCGGCATGGCCGTGATGAAGGCCGGCACGATCGACTTTCCGTCCGCTGAGAATGCGGCGCGTTCGCCTTTGGCCGAGCGCCTGTTCCGCGTCGAGGGCGTGACGCGTGTATTCTTGGGTTCCGATTTCATCACCGTCAGCAAGAGCGTCGATCGCGAATGGCACGTGATGAAGCCCGCGATCTTGGGCGCGATCATGGAACACTTCACGGTCGGCGCGCCGGTTTTGCGCGACGAGAACACGCCTGCGGCCGTGTCGGTCGAGGATGACGACGAGGTGGTGAAGCAGATCAAGGATCTGCTCGACACGCGCGTGCGTCCCGCGGTTGCCTCCGACGGCGGCGACATCGAGTTCGATCGTTTCGAGGACGGCGTCGTCTTTCTGCACATGCGCGGTTCCTGCTCCGGCTGTCCCAGTTCCACTGCGACGCTGAAGATGGGCATCGAGAATATGCTGAAGCATTACGTACCCGAGGTCGTGGAAGTCCGCGCAGCCTGACCCCATTTCCTTCGATCGTTCCAAGGTTGACCTGTCGCGCAATCCGGCGTGATGGGAACGCGATCCCAGCAACCATGCGGTCGAATCTCGTGCCTACTGGTTTGTGTTACACTTGTTTTATCGCGATTGCGTCGAGCAGGCGGGGGCGCGGCTCGAATCCCTCTACGTATCAGGAGTGATTGATGCGCCAATTGTTGCTGCGGGCGAATCTACGTGATCGCACCCTTCTTTCCGCCGGGGTCTGCGCCATTCTCGTCGCGGGCTCCATTTTCCTGACGGCACCTGATGCCGTCGGCGTCGTGGGCGGCTCGCTGAAGGGCAGCGCCACGCTCAACGGTTCGATGTTCGTGCGCGATGTGCGCGGCGCCGACGCCTTGTCCGACCTCTATTCCAAGATGGACTATCATTTGCAGGACGTGCGCGAAGGCCTGATCGATGTGCCGCGCATCCTTTTGCACCGGATGCCCGACGATCTGGCTACCATCGAGTCCGCCGCGGACCGCAAGGCGCTTTTCTTCCGCACGCTGTTGCCGCTGATGCTGGACGCGAACGAAGCCGTTCTGCGCGACCGCGCGCGGTTGATCGCGCTAGAGCAGCGCTTGGCTGCGGGCGAGACGATCTCTCCACGCGAGCAGGCATGGCTCGGGCGTCTGTCACAGCATTACGAAATCGATGGCGTGAACTTCCAGCAATTGCTGCGCCGGGTGGACGCGGTGCCGCCCTCCCTCGCCATGGCGCAGGCCGCGATCGAGAGCGGTTGGGGAACGTCGCGTTTCGCGCGCGAGGGTCAGGCCTTATTCGGTCAGAAAGTCTTCAATCCCGATGCCGGTATGACGCCGGTCGGGCTTAACGATGACGACTATCAGATCCATGCCTTCGACGGCTTGGCTGAAGGGGTGCGCGCCTACGTCCATAATCTCAACACTCATAACGCCTATCGCGAATTCCGGGACCGGCGCGCGGGTCTGCGCGTGCAGAACCGTCCCTTGGACGGCTATGAGCTGGCGACCAACATCGGCAAATATTCCGAGCGCGGTCCCGACTATATCCGCGACGTTCGGGCCATGATTCAGTCGAACCAGCTTCGCGCGTTCGATGGCGCGCGGCTCGAGCGGCGTCCGCCGCCAGCCGGCACGCGGGGCGCCTAGGGCGACTTTTTCGGCACGTAAAACTGAATGCCCCACCAGCGCCAGCGCCCGTCAGGGCCCGGCATGGTGCAATTGACCCGGTTGCGCCCCAGCGCGAAGGGCTGCGCGAAACCGATTTTCACCGCGCGTTGTCCTTCATCGATGCTTGTCGTGGTTCGCGACGGCCCATAACAGGCGAATTTGGCGAGCGGCCCAACCGTGGGCGAAACCGTCAGCGCGAGGGACGGCGGATTCGGCTGTGTCACCCGCGTGTCACCCGGCTCGGTCACCGTGATGGGCAGGGGCAAGGCGTTCACGATTTCCCGGAAACGCCCGATCTCGCCCCAATGCTCGTTGAGGGCAAAGCGCGGCAAGGTGAAACGGTCCGCGCCCGCATAAGCCACGCCGGAATGCTGGCCGAACGCAGCCTTAAAACCGGCCTTCTCGGCCGCCGCGCGCGGCGCGCTCGCATACTCGCCATAGGGATAGGCGAACAACGTGGGCGTCTCGCCCAGCTCCGCCTTGAAGTGCTCATTCGAGGCGGCGATCTCATCCGCCACCTGCTGCGGCGTTTGATCCACCATGTGGCCGTGCGTGACGGAATGGTTGCCGATGGTGACGCCCGCTTCCTTCAACTCGCGGATCTGATCCCATGTCATGTAGTCCTTGAAACGCTTGTCGTGCGCCTCGGTCGAGACGAACAGTGTGAACGGTAGCCCCGCCTGCTTGAGGCGGGGCCAGGCGCGCGTGTAGACCGAGGCCACCGCGTCATCGATCGTGATGGCCACCGTCCGGTCGGGCAGCGCGCGCCCCGCGGCGAAGGCGGAAACGATCTCGGTCAGCGGCAGGACGGTGTAGCCGCTCGATTTCAACTCCTTCAGATGCGCCTCGAACTGCTCCAGCCGGATGTTCGTGGAGGGATACTGATTTTCACCGAACCGGTGATAGAGGACGATCACCGCTGAATCCCCCGCGGCAGCGGGGGCCGCGACGAGGGCGAGCAGGGCGACGAGGGCAGCGCGTAGGCGAAGCCGGACGGACGGCACGATTGTTTCCATGCGCGACCCTAGCCACGGCGCGCGGCTGCGCCAAGCCGCTCGCTTGTGGGAGGGCGCCACCATCGCGGACAATGGGCCGGCATTAGGCAAGGAGCCCGCCAATGGACGCGCGCGTGACCGACAAGGATTTGGACATCATCTTCCGCGACGCGCGCACACTGCGCCGGTGGGTCGACCAGCCCGTGTCGGACGAAACGCTGCGCGCCGCATACGAACTGATGAAGCTCGCGCCCACAAGCGCGAATTGCAGCCCCGCGCGCATCGTTTTCGTCCGCTCGCCCGAGGCCAAGGCGCGGCTCAAGCCGGCCCTCAGCTCAGGCAATATGGTGCAGACGATGACGGCGCCGGTGACCGCCATCTTCGCCTATGACCTTTTGTTCTACGACCTTCTCCCCCGGCTCTATCCCCAGGCCGATGCGCGTTCGTGGTTCGCGGGCAACGCCAAGACGGCCGAGGTGACGGCGCTGCGCAACGGCTCGCTCCAGGCCGCCTATTTCATGTTGGCCGTGCGCGCCCTCGGTCTCGATTGCGGCCCCATGTCCGGCTTCGACAACGCCAAGGTGGATGCCGCGTTCTTTCCCGACGGTCGCGTGAAGTCGAACTTTCTGTGCAATTTCGGCTATGGCGACCGCACCGGCCTCGATCCGCGCAACCCGCGTTTGACGTTCGAGGAGACATGCACGATCGCCTGACCATCCTGGCGCTCGATTCGGCAACGGCGGCCTGTTCCGCCGCTGTCTTGTCGGGTGGCACGATCGCCGCGCGCCGCTTCGTGCCCATGGCGACCGGCCATGCCCAAGCATTGGTGCCGTTGATCGAGGCGGTGATGACCGAAAGCGGCGTGGCGTTCCAGGCTCTCGATCATATCGCGGTCACGGTCGGGCCCGGCGCCTTCACGGGCTTGCGCGTGGGTCTGGCGGCCGCACAGGGCATAGCACTCGCGGCGGGCAAGCCGATCGGCGGCGTGACCACGCTGGAAGCCGTCGCCCGCGCGGTCGACGCAGGCGCGCGCGAGGGTGCTGTCCTGTTGGTTGCGGTCGAATCCAAGCGGCAGGAATTGTTCGTGCAGTCTTTCGCCACCGACCTGTCGCCGCTCGATGCGCCCGCCGCGGTCCCGCCGGAACATCTATGCGCCCACGTTCCGCCGGGTGACTTGGCCGTGGCGGGGGACGCCGCCATCCGGGCGGCGGAGGTGCTGGCCGCGGGCGGCCGCCGCGCGTCGGTCATGGCCGGTGCCGTCCATCCCGATGCCGCGCACGTGGCGATGGTTGCCGCTGCGCGGCTTGTTGCGGGCGATGCGTTGCTTCCGCCGCGCCCGCTCTATCTGCGCGCGCCCGACGTGACGGTCGCCCGCGCATGATGGGTGCGCGCATCGAGGCGGCGGATGCGTCGCGCGCGGATGTGCTCGCGTCGTTGCACGCCGCTTGCCTCGAAGAGGCATGGCCGGCCGCGGATATCGCCACGCTCCTGCGGCAACCGGGCGTCTTCGCGGCGCTGGCCCTCGATGCCGCACCTGTCGGCTTCATGCTTTGGCGCGTCGCGGCCGACGAGGCCGAGATTCTGTCGCTTGGCGTGTTGCCCGCCGCCCGACGTCACGGAATCGCCACGGCGCTTTTGGATGCGGCGGTTGTTTCGCTGCTGGCCGCGGGGGTCGCGTCGCTTTTCCTCGAGGTCGCGGAGGATAATCGGGCGGCTCTCGCGTTCTATCGAACCCGCGGCTTTGGCGAAGCCGGCCGGCGGTCCCGCTATTACCGTCGCAAGAATGAACAGGATGCCGACGCGCTGGTGCTGAAACTCACATTTCCGGTGGGGAAAATAACCTAACACGGCCGGGTGGCATGGCTGGTCCGCGACCTTTCGTCTATACTCCGGCTCGAGGAAACCGAAGCATGCCTGGCAAAACCACCGAGCTGTCCCGGATCGAACGGCGTTGCGTCGAGAAGGGCCTGAAAATGACGGGCCAGCGACGCGTCATCGCGCAAGTTTTGTCCGAAGCGCAAGACCATCCGGATGTCGAGCAGGTCTACCGGCGCGCCGCCGAGATCGACCGCCGCATCAGCTTGGCCACTGTCTATCGTACCGTGCGTCTGCTCGAGGCGGCCCAGATCCTGGAGCGGCTCGAGTTCGGCGAAGGCCGCGCGCGTTACGAGGAAGTGCCTGAAAGGCACCACGACCATCTGATCGACGTGCAGAGCGGCAGGGTGATCGAGTTTCGCAATGAAGAGATCGAGCAGCTTCAGCGCCGCGTGGCACGGCAGTTGGGTTACGAGTTGGTGAATCACCGGCTCGCCCTCTACGGCACGCCGCTGAAGCGCAAGCGCACGGGTTCCGAATGACGGCGTGCTCCACCCCGAGAGCGGATCTGGCGGGATGAGCAACACCTTGCCGTTCCGCAAGCGTGAAGCCGAACGGGTCGTCGACGCCAGTTCCGGTAGCCTGTCGGTCCGCTTGGCCGAAAGCGCGGCCGAAATCTCGGCCTCCCAATCGCTTCGTTATCAGGTGTTCTACGAGGAGATGTCCGCCAAGCCGACGCCGGAGATGGCCGCGCGCCGCCAGGACTTCGACGATTTCGACGGAATCTGCGACCATCTTCTGGTGTTCGACGCGGAACGCGGAGAAGGAGCGGAGGCCGTGGTCGGCACTTACCGCCTCCTGCGTCGGACGGTTGCCAACAAACATGGCGGTTTCTACACGGCGGGCGAATACGATATCGGCGTTCTCTTGTCGTATCCGGGGGAAATCCTCGAACTCGGCCGTTCCTGCGTCAACGCGGCGTATCGCAACCGAGCGGGCATGCAGCTTCTATGGCGCGGCATCGCGCAGTATGTCTTTCACCATAAGATCGAGATCATGTTCGGCTGTGCCAGCCTGCCGGGCACTGACCCGTCGCGCGTCGCGACGTCATTAGCCTATCTCTACCACTATCATCTGGCACCGCCGGCGCTTCGACCTCGCGCGCTGGCCGCGCGCTATACCGACATGCGCCTGGTCGAGCGGTCCAAGATCGATCCGAAGCGCGCCCAAGCCGCGCTGCCACCCTTGATCAAGGGCTATCTTCGCTTGGGCGGCTTCATCGGCGACGGTGCCGTGATCGACGAGCAGTTCAACACGACCGATGTCTGCATCATCGTGAAGTCCGACTGGGTTACGGAGAAATATTCGCGGCATTACGCGCGCGAGGAAGGCCGCGATTCGGGCTTGCTCGACTGAGCCATGGGCTCTCCGCTCCGCGCCCTTTGCCGTCTCGTCGCCTATCTCAGCCTGACCTTCGCCCTGATTCCGGTGCAGGCCTTGTTCCTGGCCGTGGGCTCGCGGCGCGCGAAGACCTTGCCCACGACCTTTCATCGGCTGTGCTGCGGCATCCTGGGACTCAAGCTCGAGGTCCGCGGCACGCGGGTGTCCCACGGGCCGACACTGTTCATCGCCAACCACACCTCCTATCTCGATATCACAGTCCTCGGCGCCGCCACCCATGGCTCGTTCGTGTCCAAGGCCGAGGTCAAGGACTGGCCGTTGTTCGGGCTATTGGCCCGGTTGCAGCGCAGCGTCTTCGTCGACCGCGGCGCGCGCGATCCCAGTGTCCAGCGCGACGAGATCGCAAGGCGACTGGAAAGTGGCGACGATCTGATCCTGTTCCCGGAAGGCACCAGCAACCACGGCAACGGCACGTTGCCGTTCAAGAGCGCCTTGTTCAGCGCGGCATCCATCGAAGTGCGCGGCCGGCCCGTGGTGGTGCAACCCGTATCCGTCACCTACACGCGGCTGGACGGCATGCCGCTCGGGCGCAACCTGCGTCCCTTTTACGCTTGGTACGGCGACATGGACCTGGCCTCCCACGTTCTCAATGTGATGGCCTTGGGCACGGCGACCGTCGTGGTCGAGTTCCACCCCCCCGTCAGCCCGCCCGATTTCCCCAACCGCAAGGCCTTGGCCCGCCACTGCGAATCGGTGATCGCGAACGGCATCGCCTCGGCGCTTTCGGGCCGCGCCCTGCCGGCGCCTTTGCCCGCGTGAGGGGCTTGCTTGACTCCCGGTCGAGCGATGCTAGTGTCTTGATTATGTTCACGCTTCTCGCGAAGTACGGCGTCCCGCGCGGCGCCACGCACCGTTCGTAAGCGCTTGGCGAAAAAGCTCTTCATAAAAACTTACGGCTGCCAGATGAATGTCTATGACTCCGCCCGCATGGCGGACGTCATGGCACCGCTTGGCTATGTCTCCGCCGACTCACCGGCGGACGCCGACATGGTGATCCTCAACACCTGCCATATCCGCGAGAAGGCGTCGGAGAAAGTCTTCTCCGAACTGGGCCGCCTGCGCATGCTCAAGGAAGAGCGCGCGCGCGAAGGCCGCACGCTGTCGGTGGGCGTCGCGGGCTGCGTGGCGCAGGCCGAGGGCGAGGAAATCCAGCGCCGCATGCCCCATGTCGACGTGGTCGTGGGGCCGCAGGCCTATCACCGGCTTCCCGTGTTGCTGGACGAGGCCGCGCGCGGCAAGGCGGGCGCGATCGACGTCGATTTCGCGGCCGCCGCGAAGTTCGCCGGCGCGGGCGAAGGCGCCACCCGCGGCGCGGCGGCTTTCCTGACCGTCCAGGAAGGCTGCGATAAGTTCTGCACCTTCTGCGTCGTGCCTTATACACGCGGCGCGGAATTCTCGCGCCCCACGGCCGACATCCTAGACGAGGCGCGGCGTCTGGCAGCAGCCGGCACGCGCGAGATCACGCTGTTGGGCCAGAACGTCAATGCCTATCGCCACGGTGCGACGGGCCTCGGCACCTTGATCCGCCATCTGGCCGAGATCGACGGCATCGCGCGCATCCGTTACACGACCTCGCACCCGCGCGACGTGGACAACGATCTGGTCGCCGCGCACCGCGACGTGCCGCAGCTCATGCCCTTTCTGCATCTGCCCGTGCAGTCGGGCTCGGACCGCATCCTGGCCGCCATGAACCGGCGTCACACGGCGGACGATTACCGGCGCGCGATCGGACGTTTGCGCGATGCGCGGCCCGACCTGGCCTTGTCGTCGGACTTCATCGTGGGTTTCCCGGGCGAGAGCGAGGCCGATTTCGCGGCCACCCTCGCGCTGGCGCGCGCGGTCGGCTATGCCCAGGCCTATTCCTTCAAATACAGCCCCCGGCCGGGCACGCCCGCGGCCGAGATGGTGGAAACGGTCGCCGAAGAGGTGAAGGCCGAGCGGCTAGAACGGCTTCAGGCCGCCCTCAACGACATGCAGCTTTCCTTCAACCGGGCCACGGTCGGCCGCACGGTCGAAGTTCTGTTCGATCGGGCCGGCGCGCACCCTGGCCAGTCCATCGGACGCAGCCCATATATGCAGTCGGTCCATGCCACGGGTGCCGCGCAGGGTGTCTTGGCGTCGGTTCGCATCGACGCCGCTTATAACAACAGTGTCTCGGGCGAAGTGGTATCATTAAATTCAACGGCGCCGTTCGGTGCCTCGGACGGCGGGGAACGGCGCATCATCATGGAGGGGATTGGTTGAGCCAGGTGTCGGTCACGACGGGTGCCAAGCCCGTGCATCTTCAATTCGACGACAACCGCTTGTTGCCATCCCTGTTCGGTCAGCACGACGAGTTCCTGGCACGCATCGAGAAGCAGTTGGGTGTCTCGGTCACCACGCGCGGCAATCGGGTCGCTATCTTCGGGCCCGAGGACGCGGTCGAGCTGGCCCGTCGCGTTCTCAACGAGCTTTACGCACGACTGAAGCGCGGCATGGCCGTGGATTCGGGCGAGGTCGACGCGGCGGTCCGTTTGGCCGGTCATGTCGAAAGTCATGGCGCCGAACGAACGGCCATCCATACGCGCCGTCGCCTGATCGCGCCGCGCTCGCAAGCCCAGGCCGCCTACATGACCGCGCTGGAGCGGCACGAGCTGGTCTTCGCGCAAGGTCCCGCCGGTACCGGCAAGACCTATCTGGCAGTGGCCATGGCGGTCGCCATGATGCTGCGCGGCCAGGTCGACCGGATCATCCTCTCGCGCCCCGCGGTCGAAGCCGGCGAACGGCTGGGCTTCCTGCCCGGCGACCTCAAGGAAAAGGTCGATCCCTATCTGCGCCCGCTCTATGACGCGCTCTATGACATGCTGCCGGCCGAGCAGGTCGCGAAGCGGCTCGAAAGCGGCGAGATCGAAGTGGCGCCCTTGGCCTTCATGCGCGGCCGCACGCTGGCCAATGCCTTCGTCATCCTGGACGAGGCCCAGAACACCACGGCCGGGCAGATGAAGATGTTCCTCACCCGCCTCGGCGAGAACTCGCGCATGGTCGTGACCGGCGACGTCAGCCAGATCGACCTGCCACCCGGCGCCGTCTCCGGCATGGTCGATGCGCTGCAGGTGGTGGGTAACATCGAGGGCGCCACCGTCGTCACCTTCACCGACGCCGACGTGGTGCGTCATCCGATCGTGACCCGCATCGTCCGCGCCTACGATTACCGCGACAAGGCCGGCGCGGGCAACGCGAAGTGAGCGAACCTCCGCCAAGACGGCGGCCGCGCGCGGCGCGGCGCTCGCCCGTGCGCGTCGTCGTGTCCGTGCCCGACCGTGCCTGGCTGCGCGATCTGCCGCGCGCGCCGGCGTTATGCCGCGCAGCCACGCGCGCGGCGCTCGGCCATCTGGGTAGGGCCGTCCCGGAGGGCGAGATCGGCATCGTGCTGGCCGGCGACGCTTTCGTGCGCGGCTTGAACCGCCGCCACCGCGGCAAGGACAAGCCGACCAACGTATTGTCGTTTCCAGGCTTGGATCGGGCCACGCCGCGCCCGCCGGCGAAAATCCCGCTGCTGCTTGGCGACGTCGTGCTGGCGCGTGGCACCGTGCTGCGCGAAGCGGCCGCGGGCGGCAAGAAACCTTCGCACCATTTAAGCCATCTGGTCGTCCACGGTGTGCTCCATCTTTTCGGCCACGACCACCAGAGTGACGCGGAGGCACGGCGGATGGAGCGGCTGGAACGGAAAAGCCTGGCTTCGCTTGGCATTCCCGATCCCTATGCCGACCCTGCCTCGGCTTGAGATGACGCGATGAGCGAGCCTGGGGGCAAATCCAATCCCGGCGCGGTCGGCGCTTTCCTGGCGTGGTTGCGCGCGCGGCGCAACGGCAAGGCCGACGAGAGTTCCTTGCGCGAGAGCGTTGAGGAGCTAATCGAGGATTTCGAGGAGGAATCGGCCTCCGGCGATTTCGACGAACCGCGCCTCATCCGCAACGTGCTCAAGTTGGGCGAGCTCAGCGCCGAGGACGTCATGGTGCCGCGTGCCGACATCGTGGCTGTCGAGGCCGACACCACGCTCGACAATCTGGTCAAGGCCATGAGCGCCGAAGCCCATTCGCGCATGCCGGTCTATCGCGCCAATTTGGACGACGTGATCGGCATGGTCCACATGAAGGACGTTCTGACCTATTGGGACCGGAAGGACCAGTTCTCGTTGGCGCAGATCCTGCGCAAGGTCCTGTTCGTGGCGCCGTCCATGCGCGCGCTCGACCTTCTCCTCGAGATGCGTCAGTCGCGCACCCATATCGCGCTCGTCGTCGACGAATATGGCGGCATCGACGGGCTGATCACGATCGAGGATCTGGTCGAACAGATCGTCGGCGAGATCGAGGACGAGCACGACATCGACGAGACGCCGGTGCTGCAACCAAAGCCGGACGGCACGCTTGTCGCCGACGCGCGCACGACGCTCGAGGACTTCGAGAGGGCGGTCGGCAACGTGCTGACCGAGGACGAGCGTGCCGAGATCGATACGTTGGGCGGCCTAGTCACGGCGCTGGCGGGGCGCGTGCCGCGCCGCGGTGAGCTGGTTCGTCATCCGGACGGGCTCGAGTTCGAAGTGCTGGAGAGCGACGCACGGCGCGTGCGCCGCCTGAGGGTGCGCAATCTGCCGCGCGGCGGCGCGTCCACCGCGGACGGCGGCTGAGCGTGGAGCGCACGATTGCCTGGCTGGCCGGACTCGGCCAACGCGTCCGCGCGCTCGCGGGCTGGCGGCGCTATGCCTTGGCGCTAGCGTTGGGCGTGATCTCGGCCGCCGCAGACGCGCCCTTCTTCATCTGGCCAGCGCTCGTGCCGGCTTTCACCGGCCTCGTGTGGCTGCTCGACGGCACGTCGAGCGCGCGCAGGCCCGGGCGCGCCGCGCTCGCGCTCGGCTGGTGGTTCGGCTTCGGCCAGTTCGTGGTCGGCTTCTATTGGATCATGCTGTCGCTCCTGACCGATCCGGAACGCTTCGCCTGGCTCGTGCCGTTCACGCTTCTCGGTGTGCCCGGCGGTCTCGCAATTTTCACTTCCATCGCCATCTGGCTCGCCTGGCGCCTGCACGCGCGGGGTGTCATGCGCATCTTCGTGCTGGCGGCCGCCTGGACCCTGCTCGAGATCCTGCGCGGGTATGTACTGACCGGGTTTCCATGGAACCTGGTTGGCTACGTATGGGCCGATTCGCCCGCCATGTTGCAGGTGGCATCGCTCATCGGCGTTTACGGGCTTACGCTTTGGACCGTGCTGGTCGCCGCATGGCCCGCGCGGATCGCGGATACCGACGTGCAGGCCAAACGGCGTGCGTTCTCCGTTCTCGCTGTCCTGATCCTGGCGCCCGCGTTGATCTGGGCTGGCGGCGCGGCGCGGCTTGCGTCCTTGCCCGAAGCCGGCACCGATGTCGTTCCAGGGATCCGCCTTCGCATCGTCCAGCCCGCGATCGCCCAACAACTCAAATGGCTCGAGGATCAGCGGCTGGCGAACGCCCGCGCCCATCTGGCCATGACGGTCACACCTGGCTTCGAGCAGATCACCCATGTGATCTGGCCCGAGACGGCCATGTCCTACTTCCTGAATCACGAGCCTGAGTTGCGCCAAGCCATCGCGGCGGTGACGCCCAAGGGCGGCGCCGTGCTGACCGGCACGCTGCGCGCCGAGCCGCGCACGGAGACGACACCCTTCCGCGTCTGGAACTCGCTGCAAGGCGTCGATCCAACGGGTGCGATCGTCGTCAGCTACGACAAGTTCCACCTGGTGCCCTTCGGCGAATACGTCCCGTTGCGCTGGCTTCTGCCGATCGACAAGATCACGCCGGGCATGACGGATTTCTCGGCCGGCCCCGGGCCGCGCACGCTGGAGGTGCCGGGCGCGCCGTCCGTCTCGCCCCTAATCTGCTACGAAGCCATCTTTCCGGGTGCGGTGACCGAGGAGGGCAAACGGCCCGGCTGGCTTCTAAATGTCACAAATGACGCCTGGTTCGGCGAAAGCGCCGGCCCCTACCAGCATTTCTCGAGCGCGCGCGTCCGCACGGTGGAGGAAGGGCTGCCCCTGGTTCGGGCGGCCAACACGGGCATCTCGGCGGTGATCGACCCTTATGGCCGCATCGTCGGGCGGCTGGGCCTGGGCCAGCGCGGCGTGCTGGACGCGCCCTTGCCCGCGGCGCTGGCGCCCACGCTCTTCGCGCGCACGGGCAACTGGCCGGTGATCGCGATAGTTTTGCTCATCCTGATCGCAAGCCCCGCTTTATCACGCCGCCGTTGACGCGGCCGTGGGGCCAATTCTCTTGACGGGGTTGGCCAGGATTGGGAAAAGTGCGGCCCGCAAGGCGCCCATCGTTCCGCTGATCGCGCACGCGACCGACGTTTCCCCGATTTTTTGAAGGAGCCGACCGTGCCCAAGGGCAGCTACGTTTTTACGAGCGAATCCGTCTCCGAGGGCCATCCGGACAAGGTCTGCGACCGTATCTCGGACGCCGTCGTCGATGCCTTTCTGGCGGCCGATCCCCATGCGCGCGTGGCCTGCGAGACGCTGGTCACCACCAACCGCATCGTCGTGGCCGGTGAGGTGCGCGGCCCGCGGTCGCTTGTTGAGAAGAACGGCCACGTGAAGAAAGAGAAGATCGAGGCCATCGCCCGCAAGGTCGTGAAGCAGATCGGCTACGAGCAGAGCGGTTTCCACTGGAAGAAAGCCAAGGTGTCCGTCTATCTGCATGGCCAGTCACCCGACATCGCCCAGGGCGTCGACGCCAAGGGCAACAAGGACGAGGGTGCCGGCGACCAAGGCATCATGTTCGGCTATGCCTGCGACGAGACGCCGGAGTTGATGCCGGCGCCGATCCAATACGCGCACAACATCCTGCGCGCCATGGCCGAAGCGCGTCACGCGGGCAGGGAGCCGATCTTCGCGCCCGACGCGAAAAGTCAGGTCAGCCTGCAATACGAAAAGGGCAAGCCGGTGCGCACCACGGCGATCGTGGTCTCGACCCAGCACGCCGCGAAGTTCGGCAAGGGCCCCAAGGCTGGCCGCGAGGTCGAGCAGGAAGACGTGCGCGAAGCCGTCGAGCC
>JBFXED010000036.1:0-33145 GCA_050180485.1 Alphaproteobacteria bacterium
TCGACATCCGCAATCTGGGCCTGATGGGCTGCGTCGAGCTCGATCCGGTGCCGGGCAAACCCACCACGCGCGGCTACGACGTCTTCACCCGCGCGTTCCAGAAAGGCGTGCTGGTGCGCTACTCGGGTGACACCATCGCCACCTCGCCGCCGCTCATCGTCTCCAAGCAGCAGATCGATCAGCTGGTCGGCACGGTCGAGGAATCGATCAAGGAAGCCGCCTGAAGCTTCCGGACGTCGGAACGGCGAAGCCCGCCTGGGGAAACCCCGGCGGGCTTTTTCGTGATCGGACCCAAAACTAGGACGTCGGGTTCCTGGGAGCTTCCTGGCGCGCACACTAACGCCGAGCCATACCGCGGCCGCGCTCGGTCACGGTCACGGAACCGAACGAGTGCTTCCCGGTTCTCTGATGGTCACACTCTCATCTCGCTCCGTTCACAGGTGCCCACAGGATGCGCACTGGTGTCGCGCGCAAGGCAGCGATGGCCGGCTCAGTCGCCTTTCTGGCCGCCCTTTTGGCTGCGGTGCCCTTCAACCTCACCTTCGACGGAATTCATTCCGGTGCCGTCCACGCCAAGGGCGGCTCCGGAGGGAACGGTGGCGCGGGCGGTGGCGGCGGTAACGGGAATGGTGGCGGCGACGGAGGCGGAAACGGCAATGGAAACGGCGGCAATGGCAACGGAAATGGCGGCGGTGCCGGAAATGGTAACGGTGGAGGGAATGGGAACGGCAATGGCGGTGGAAGCTCTGGCGGCGGTACTGGTGGTACCGGCGGCACGGGCGGTGGTGGCAGCGGTTCCGCGGGAATAGGCTCTTCGGGATCCGCGGGAGCGGCAGCCGGGAGTGGAGGAGACGGCGGCGGCGCTGCGCTGATGGACGATGCATCGCAAGTCGAGCGCGGCCAGGTACGGCAGTCTGCTTTGAGTGCACGGGCAGCAAATCCGTCCCCATCGCCTATCCGCGGTACACCCACGGAAACGCGCCAGATCCAACTTTGGCCGGAACTTTCGCAAAGTGAGTTCCGCCATGCTGATGCGTTGCGGCGTCAGGCCCCTGCCAAAGTCGCTCATCCGGTGGAAAGCGACACCCAAACGTCGTGGTTGAATAGCCAGGTACCGCTTGCTCCGCTGGCGATCCCGCTCTGGAACGTGGTGAAGGAAACTTCCACCTTGATCCCGGATTCCTGGCGGCCCTACCTCACATCGCCTTACGTGCTGTGGAGCGCGCTCCTTTTGCTCGTCCTGTATCCGCTCTGGCGGGTGGGCGCGCGGGAGTTGGCCTATCGGCGCGAGGAGCGTGACCTTTTCTTCTACGACTGAACCCGTCAGCAGATCGTCTGACCGCTTGGGCAAACTTTCACCACGCCGGCCGCGGGTGGCACGACGACGGTTGGCTGCGATTGCACGATGACCGTCTTTTCTTCACTGCCGCCGCAAGCCCCAAGCGCGAGTAAGAGGCCAAGAGCCGAAGCCTGGCTTAGCGAGCCGATTGTGCGCATTGTTCATTCCTTCAATAGAAGCGGTATGCGCTAAAGCTCCTAGGAAGGTCGCGGTTCCGTGACCGTTCGTCGGTCACTGTGTGGGTATCCCGGCGCGTGGGATCAGCCCGGCACTTTGCTCAGGACTTGGAGCAGTTCCGACACCTTGCGGCGCTGATCGGTGGCGTTGCCGCTCTTGATCGCGTGCTCGACGCAATGCTCGACATGGTCCTTTAACACCACGTCCTCGACGCGCTTCAGCGCGGCGCGAACGGCCTGCACCTGGGTCAGGACATCGATGCAATAGCGGTCGCCCTCGATCATGCGGGCGATGCCGCGGATCTGCCCCTCGATACGTTTCAGGCGGTCGGCGCAGGATTTCTTGGTCGTCGGCGTCATAGTTGAATACTATACCCTGGTAGGGTATATAGTCAATTGCCATGACCCAACAAACCTCCCATTCCGCGCACGCCCACGGTGATCACGCGCCCGGCTGCCGCGGCCACGGCGCGTCCGTTTTCGTGAAGGATCCGGTCTGCGGCATGACGGTCGACCCCGCGAAGTCGCCGCATCGTCACGCCCATGACGGCGTCACCTATCACTTCTGCGGAGCTGGATGCCGGACGAAGTTTGCGGCCGACCCCGCGAAGTATCTGAAGCCACCCGCGCCTCCGCCCGCGGGCGCGGCCGATGCGATCTATACCTGCCCGATGCATCCAGAAGTGCGGCAGAAGGGGCCTGGAGCGTGCCCCATCTGTGGCATGGCGCTGGAGCCCGTGGCGCCGTCGCGTGACGAAGCGCCCAATCCCGAGTTGGCCGACATGACGCGGCGCTTCTGGATCGGCGGCGCGCTGACGCTGCCGGTCGTCGTGCTGGAGATGGGCGGGCACATTCCGGCGTTGGGCCTGCACGATCTCGTGCCGCACGCACTGTCGGCATGGCTCCAGTTCGTCTTGGCCATTCCCGTCGTGCTCTGGGCGGGCTTTCCTTTCTTCGCGCGCGGATGGGCCTCGCTGCGCACGGGCAACCTCAACATGTTCACGCTGATCGCGGTCGGCACGGGGGCGGCCTTTTTATACAGCGCGGTGGCCGTACTGACGCCGGGCCTGTTTCCGGCCGGGTTCCGCGCCGCGGATGGAAGCGTCGCCGTCTACTTCGAGGCGGCGTCCGTGATCATTGTTCTCGTCCTGTTGGGTCAGGTGCTGGAGCTACGCGCGCGCGAACGCACGGGCGACGCGATCCGCGCGCTGCTCGACCTGGCCCCCAAGACCGCGCGGCGGATCGGCGCCCATGGCGACGAAGATGTGCCGCTCGACCAGGTGCGGGTGGGCGACAGGCTGCGCATCCGTCCCGGTGAGCGCGTGCCGGTCGATGGCGCCGTGCTCGAAGGGCGTGGTGGCGTGGACGAATCGATGGTCACCGGCGAGGCCATGCCGGTGGAGAAGGGCGTCGGGGATATGGTGATCGGCGGTACGCTCAACGGGCGCGGCATGCTGGTCATAGGGGCCCAAAAGGTGGGCGCCGAGACCATGCTGGCGCGCATCGTCCAGATGGTGGCCGACGCCCAGCGCAGCCGCGCGCCGATCCAACGCCTGGCCGACCGCGTCTCGTCCTGGTTCGTGCCTGCCGTCATTGCCGTGGCCATCGCGGCTTTCATCGTCTGGGCGGCGTTCGGGCCGAGCCCCAGCCTGGCCTATGGCCTGGTCGCCGCGGTGTCCGTGCTGATCATCGCTTGTCCCTGCGCGCTCGGCCTGGCCACGCCCATGTCGATCATGGTTGGGGTGGGGCGGGGCGCATCCCTCGGCATCCTGATCCGCGACGCGGAGGCGCTGGAGCGGTTCGAGAAGGTCGACACGGTCGTCATCGACAAGACCGGCACGCTGACGGAAGGAAAGCCGCGCGTGACGGAAATCGTGCCCGCACATGGCCGCGACGAGGCCGATGTTTTGCGCTTGGCCGCTGCGCTGGAGAAGGGGAGCGAACATCCGTTGGCAGCCGCGATCCTGGCCGCGGCGGGTGACGGCAAGCTCGACATACCGGCCATCGAGGCGTTTGAATCCATCACGGGCAAGGGCGTCAAGGGAATGGTCGCCGGTACGCAGGTGGCCTTGGGTAACGCTGCCCTGATGGCGGATCTCGGCGTGGACAATGCGGCCTTGGCCGCGCGTGCCGACGTGCTGCGCCATGACGGCGCCACGGTCGTGCATTTGTCTGAAGGCGCGCGGCTGGTCGGCTTGATCGCCATCGCCGATCCGATCAAAGCATCGACGCCGGCGGCCGTGGAAGATTTGCGACGCGCGGGCCTGCGCGTCGTCATGCTGACGGGCGACAACCGGATCACGGCCGAAGCGGTCGCAAAATCATTGCATATCGAAGAGGTCGAGGCCGATGTTTTGCCGGAGCGGAAGAGCGATGTCGTCCGCCGGCTGCGCGCGGAAGGCCGCGTGGTGGCGATGGCCGGCGACGGCGTCAATGATGCGCCCGCCTTGGCCGCGGCCGATGTGGGCGTAGCCATGGGAACAGGCACCGACGTTGCCATCAACAGCGCCGGAGTTACTTTGGTAAGGGGTGATTTGGCGGCTCTCGCTCGGGCCCGCGCATTGTCGGCCGCGACCATGCGCAACATCCATCAGAACCTGTTTTTTGCCTTCGCTTACAACGCCGCGGGCGTGCCGCTGGCTGCGGGCGCGTTGTATCCCGTCTTCGGCGTTCTGCTGAGCCCGATGATCGCCGCCGCCGCCATGGCTTTGAGTTCGGTTTCAGTCATCGCGAATGCCGCGCGATTGAAGCGAATCCGGCTCTGACGTGTTTCATCGTGCGATCCCATGAAACCCGAAGTGAGAGGAGAAACGAGATGACGACGAAGCAAGCCGCCATAGCAGCATTAATTGGCGTGGTTGGAGCGGTGATTACATGGTTCGTGCTTGGAACGATCATGCATGGACGCATGGAGTCGAAAATGATGGGCGAAAGATCCGGCATGCACGGCCAAATGTCCGGCACACCGGCGGGGCAGATGATGCCCCCGGGCGGTGCGGCGGCTCCGCATGGCGCCGGGCACGGTCAGGGCGGTATGGGGCCGATGGGCACCGTACTGACGGGTGATGCCGATAAGGATTTCGCGCAGGAGATGATCGTCCATCACGAGATGGCCGTCACTATGGCAAACGATGTGCTTGCCAAGGGCAAAGACCCGGAAATCAAGAAACTCGCCGACGAGATTATTGCGGCGCAGACAAAGGAAATCGCGTTCCTGCGCGAATGGCTGGCCAAGCAACCGAAGTAATGCCCACAGATTGGCGAACCGGCGCGGGACTATTCGCGCCGGTTGCGGCCTAGGTCCTGGACTTGCTTCTGCAGGGCGTCGATCTGCTTCTGTAATTCGCCCAGCTTGTCGCCGCCACTGCCGGCGGTGGGGGCTGCTTCCGCGTCGGCCTTGGCCTGGCCTTCGCGGGCGAAGGGGGCGAACATCTTCATGGCCTTTTCCATCATGGCCATGTTTTGCTTGCCCATCTCCTCGAACTGGTTGAACGGGAACAGGCCGCCCAACGCGTTGCGCATATAGTCGCGCATATGCTCCTGGTTCTGGATGAACGACATCATGCTCTGCTCGAGATAGCGTGGCACGAGGCCCTGCAGGCTGTCGCCGTAGAAACCGATGAGCTGGCGCAAGAAGCTGATGGGCAGGAGGTTCTGGCCGCCCTTGCCTTCTTCCTCGACGATGATCTGGGTCAGGACC
Source organism: Alphaproteobacteria bacterium (assembly GCA_050180485.1). Taxonomy (GTDB): domain Bacteria; phylum Pseudomonadota; class Alphaproteobacteria; order CADEGL01; family CADEGL01; genus CADEGL01. The sequence goes on from JBFXED010000036.1 coordinate 5,216, forward strand.
GAGCGGGTGATGTCCTCGCCGCTCTTGGCGTCGAATACGGTGAACTCGATGCCCTGCTTCACCATCTGGCACAGATCGTCGAGCGTGACGTAGCTCGAAGTCGCCGTGTTGTAGAGGCGCCGGTTCGCGTATTTCTTGATCGTGACCGGAGCCTTCTTGTCTTCGCCTTGCTCTGCCATTGCCGCGCTCTCGGAAACGCGGGCTTGCGCCACCCGCAATAATTCAAAGTGAGCGCAAATATTGCGCCGCGCAAGCAAATTTGCTGCGCAGCATTTTGTGTATTTTCAAGATGTTAGGCGCATTTTCCCGCTTCGCGTCATGGCGGCGTCATGCTGCACCCGTTATACTCGCGCCATGACCGAGCCGCCCGATTTCCAAGAGTTGGCCCGCCGCGTGCTGGATTTGTGGCAGGCGCAGTTGGGTGCCGCGGCGTCCGATCCCGAACTGAGCGAGGCGTTGACCCGATGGCTCGAGACGATGGGCGGAGGCGCCGCGGCGTTGGCCGCCGCGCTCGCCTCCATGCCGGGAGGCAACGGTGAAGCCCGCGCGAAGCGGTCCGCGGCCGCTGGGGTATCACCTGGGAACGGCGCTCGCGACCTATCTCAGCTCGCTCGGCGCCTTGCCGCTGTTGAGAAACGGCTCGCTGCCCTGGAAGCCGGCGCTCGAAACCCGCGCGGCGGAACTGGCAAGAGATCTCCAGGCGGCCGATCCAAAAAAACTCGCCGCCGCACTTGAGCGCGAGGTCCGCACGCGGACCGATCGTTTCCTCTCCGGCATCGAAGCCTATCGCGGCCACCCCTACCGCCGCGCGTTGACCGATCCGCCGACCGCGTGGGCGGAGGGCGCGACCCGGCTCCTCGACTACGGCTCGCCGAACGGGCGGCCTATCCTCGTCGTCCCTTCGCTGATCAACCGAGCCTACATCCTTGACCTAGCCGAGGGCCGTAGCCTGCTCCGCCATTTGTCCGGGCGGGGTCTGCGGCCTTTGCTCGTCGACTGGGGCAAACCCGGTGATGAAGAGCGTGGTTTCGATCTCGATTCCTATATCGCGGGTAGGCTCGAACGCGCGCTCGATGCGGCGCTCGCATTGACGCACGAAGCGCCCCTGGTGCTGGGCTACTGCATGGGCGGCGATCTTGCGCTGGCGCTGGCCACGCGGCGGCCGCGTGACGTCGCCGGCCTCGCGCTCCTGGCAACACCATGGGACTTCCACGCCGAGCGGCCGGAGCAGGCGATGGCGCTCGCGGCGCTGATGACGCCACTCTGGCCCTTCATCGATCAGGCCGGCGAGATGCCTGTCGATCTCCTGCAGATTCTTTTCGCCGGCCTCGATCCTTATCTCTCGGTGAAGAAATTTCAGGGTTTCGCCGCGCTTAATCCGTCGTCGCCGGACGCTGAGGCATTCGTCGCGCTGGAGGATTGGGCGAATGACGGGGTGCCGCTGGCGGCGCCCGTGGCCCATGCGTGCATGACCGGTTGGTATGGGCGCAACGATCCGGCGCACGGCGAATGGCGCATCGCTGGCCGCACGATCGATCCGGCGGTGGTCGCCGCGCCTTCGCTCGTGGTCGTGCCCGAACGCGACCGCATCGTGCCGCCGAAGTCGGCCCTGGCTTTGGCTCACGCTATTCCCGGCGCCAAGCTGGTCACGACCGGGCTTGGCCATATTGGCATGGTGGTTGGCAACCGCGCGCCTTCGGAAGTATGGGCGCCACTGGCCGCGTGGCTGGCCGCTGTGCCCGGCCGCAAGGCGCGCCGGAGGGGCTGATTTGCGCCGTCTGGCCTGGGGCTTGATCCTCATGTGGCGGCGCAACATACTTAGGAAGAGGTCGAAAGACGCGATATATCGCGCTTAGGCAAGGGCCCGCCCCGCTGCGTTTCGCGACTGCGAACGGAGCCGTCCAGCCCTCGTCGCACCACGGCCGCCGGGACAAACAAGGAGTCAGCCATGACCGATATCGTGATCGCTTCCGCCGTGCGCACCCCCATTGGGGCTTTCAATGGCACGCTCTCGGCGCTGCCGGCCCATGACCTTGGCAAGGTCGCCATCGCCGAGGCCATGAAGCGCGCGAAGGTGAAGGCAGACGACGTTTCCGAAGTGATCATGGGCCAGATCCTGGCCGCTGGCGCGGGCCAAAACCCGGCCCGGCAGGCCGCGATCGGCGCCGGCGTGCCGGTCGAGAAGACCGCCTACGGCATCAACCAGCTTTGCGGCTCGGGCTTGCGCTCAGTCGCTCTCGGCTTCCAAGCCATCAAGCTCGGCGATTCGTCGATCGTGGTCGCGGGCGGGCAGGAGAGCATGAGCCAAGCGCCCCACGTCGCGCATCTGCGCAACGGCGCCAAGATGGGCGACGTTACCTTCATCGACTCGATGATCAAGGACGGATTGTGGGACGCCTTCAACGGCTACCACATGGGCAACACGGCGGAGAACGTGGCCCAGAAATGGCAGATCACCCGCGAGGAACAGGATTCCTTCGCCGCCGCCTCCCAGCAGAAGGCCGAGGCCGCGCAGAAGGCCGGCAAGTTCAAGGACGAGATCGTTCCCGTCACGATCAAGACGCGGAAGGGCGACGTGGTTGTCGACACCGACGAATATCCGCGCCACGGCACCACGACGGACACGCTGTCCAAACTGCGTCCGGCCTTTGTGAAGGATGGCACGGTCACGGCGGGTAACGCCTCCGGCATCAACGACGGCGCCGCCGCGCTCGTTTTGATGACCGCCGACGAAGCCAAGAAGCGCGGCGTTGAGCCCCTGGCCCGCATCGTCTCCTGGGCGACCGCCGGCGTCGATCCCGCCATCATGGGAACGGGGCCGATCCCGGCCAGCCGCGCCGCGCTCGCCAAAGCCGGCTGGAAAGCCGACGACCTGGACCTGGTCGAGGCCAACGAAGCCTTCGCGGCCCAGGCCTGTGCCGTGAACAAGGAACTGGGTTTCGACACCGGCAAGGTGAACGTGAATGGCGGCGCCATCGCCCTCGGCCATCCCGTAGGAGCCTCGGGCGCCCGCGTACTGGTGACGCTCCTGCATGAGATGAAGCGCCGCAACGCGAAAAAGGGTCTGGCCACTCTTTGTATTGGCGGTGGCATGGGCATCGCCATGTGCGTGGCCCGAGACTAAGAACTTTTTACGGCACCGATCTGTCCGGGGAGCATTCCAGCCCTTCGAAATCGCCTCGGACGCCTCCCCTGCGGCGGTATAGAGTAAATCATAGAAACGCACGGGATCGTGGCCGTATGGCCGCGGCAGGGAGGTTCGTATGGCTCGGGTGGCGGTTGTGACCGGCGGCACGCGCGGGATCGGCAGGGCGATCAGCATGGCCCTCAAGGACAAGGGCTATGTCGTGGCCGCCAACTACGCAAGCAGCGACGCGGCGGCGGAGGCTTTCCATAAGGAAATTGGCATCCCGGTTTACAAGTTCGATGTTTCGGATTTCAAGGCCTGCCAGGCCGCGATCGCGAAGATCACGTCCGATCTCGGACCCATCGACGTGCTGGTGAACAACGCGGGCATCACGCGCGACGGCACGCTCCACCGCATGACGCCCGAATCCTGGCAAAGCGTCATCGATACCAATATCGGCTCCTGCTTCAACATGTGCCGCTGCGTCATCGAATCGATGCGCGAGCGCAAGTTCGGCCGCATCGTCAACATCGGCTCGATCAATGGTCAGGCCGGCCAGTACGGTCAGGTGAACTACGCCGCCGCCAAATCCGGCATCCACGGCTTCACCAAGGCGCTGGCGCAGGAAGGCGCCGCGCAGAACATCACCGTCAACGCCATAGCACCCGGCTATGTCGATACCGACATGGTACGCGCGGTGCCGCCGAACGTGCTGGAGAAGATCGTGGCGCGCATTCCCGTGGGGCGACTGGGTAAGGCCGAGGACATCGCGCGCGGCGTTTTGTTCCTGGTCGCCGACGACGCCGATTTCATCACCGGCTCGACCATATCGATCAACGGCGGCCAGCATATGTACTGAGCCGGCCCGCGCCGCGCTGGAATCCATCCATGACGAGATCAGACCGCGCCGACAGCGGCGTGTTGCGCGCGACCGTGGTCGGTGCTTCGGCGTTGGCCATGTGGTCGGCATCTGCCTTGTTCGCCATGGGTGCGCGCGAGATTCCGTCGTTCCAGCTCGTGACCCTGTGTTTTTCGGTCGCGTTTCTCCTGGCCCTTGGCCGATGGCTCGTGCGCGGCGAATCGGTCGTTCCGTACTTGCGTCTATCGCAACGCGCGTGGCTGATCGGAATCGGCGGGTTGTTCGGCTATCACTTGCTTTACTTCTTCGCCCTGCGCATGGCGCCGCCCGTCCAGGTCAATTTGCTGAACTTTCTGTGGCCGCTGTTCGTCGTGATGCTGTCGGCGCTCTTGCCCGGCGAGCGGCTGCGCTGGTGGCATGTCGCGGGCTCACTGCTGGGCTTGGCCGGCGCGGCGATCCTCGTCACCGGAGGCGGCCGCGTCGCGATCCAGCCGGAGCATGCCTGGGGTTACGTCATGGCCTTGGCCGGCGCGCTCACCTGGGGTCTCTATTCGCTCGCCAGCCGCCGCTATATGGCCCATGTGCCGACCGACGCGGTGGGCGGCTTTTGTCTCGGGACCGCGTTGCTCGCGCTCGCCTGCCATTTCGCCGTCGAGATCTGGGTGTGGCCGACGCCTGGGGAATGGCTCGCGATCTTGGCCCTCGGCCTGGGGCCGGCTGGCGGGGCGTTCTTCGCGTGGGACTATGGCGTAAAGCACGGCGACATCCGTTCGCTCGGCGGCCTGTCTTATGGCGTGCCGCTCCTGTCCACGGTCTTGCTCGCCATCTTCGGCTTCGCTGAGCCCAGCGTATCGATCGCCGTGGCGTGCATCCTGATCGCGGGCGGCGCGGTGCTGGCATCGCGCGATCTGTGGCGCGGGCGGGCGTAAGCTCTTAGCGCGGAGGGCTCCAGCCCGGCGGCGCCATCTCGAAGCCCTCGAACGCGAAGGCCGGCGTCACGGTGCAGCCGACCAGCGTCCAGTCACCCTCGCTTTCGGCGGCTTGCCATGCATGGGCGGGCACCAGCGCCTGCGGCCGCTGCCCGGCTGCGAGGTCCGGCCCAAGCCGCACCGATTCGGTCGGCTTCCCGTCGATAGCAATATCGAGGCGCAGCGCGGCGCCCGCATAGTGATGCCACATCTCGTCGGCATCGACCCGGTGCCAGGCCGAGCGTTCGCCCTTGGGCAGCAGAAAATAGATAGCTGTCATGGCGCCACGTTCGCCGCCGGCTGGCGCATGCCGATAGGTTTCTCGGAAATAACCGCCTTCCGGATGACGGATGAGGCCGAGAAGGCGCACGACCTCCTCGGCGGTCATCCGTGACGACAGCGTCATCTCAGCTCGGCGGAACCGTGGAAGCCATGGACGGACGCTTGGAGAATGTCTCGAACCAAGCGGCCAGCTTCGGGCGCGTCTTGCGCCATTGGTCGTCGGCGAAGCGCAGGTCGAGATAACCGAGCGCGCAGCCGACGGTGACCTGGCCGATGGTGACCGGCCCCTCCAGCTCGGCGACCCGCTTCTCAAGCGTGTCCAGCGCGCGCGCCATGACGCCGGCCTGCTTGGCGAGCGCGTCGGCGCTTTGCTTGTCGGCGGGCCGCATCATCTCGCCCCGGCGCGCAAGGGATGCGTCCATCAAGCCGTCACCCAAAGCTTGCATGGCCAACGCTTTCCAGCGCGCGGGCCCCGCGGGCGGGAACATCTTGGCGCCCTTTGACTGGCTGTCCACGTATTCGCAGATGACGGGTGAATCGAAGATTACGGAGCCGTCGTCCAGGATCATGGTGGGCACCTTGCCCAGGGGGTTTTGCTGCAGGATGTCCGAATCGGGGCCCAGCTTGGTTTCCACCGTCTGGATCTTGCCATCCAGGCCGGTTTCCTTCGCGACGACCATGACTTTGCGGACATAAGGCGACGTGGGCGAATGGCGTAGTTTCATCGCAGGGGCTCCGTGCAGCGGAATTGGGAGCCGGTGCGGCTCCGAGAGGTGCCGAGAATATCGCCGCCGGGGAGGCGCTGCTAGACTGGACCCATGGCGCCCGACGTGGTCGATCTGCGCGATTTTTACGATGGTACGCTGGGCGTCCTGGCGACCCGTATTATCGGCGCGCGTCTACGCGCGCTGTGGCCGGACGTCCGCGGCGATGGGGTTCTGGGTCTCGGTTATGCCACGCCCTATCTGCCGTTCTTTCGCGGCGAGGCCAGCCGCGTCATCGCGCTGATGCCCGCGGCACAAGGCGTGGTGCATTGGCCGGTTGGCGAGCGCGGCCTGGTTGGCCTGGCCGAGGAAGCCGAGTTGCCGCTGCCCGATTTGTCGGTTGATCGTATCCTGATCGTCCACGGCATCGAGTTCAGCGAGCAGCTTCGTCCCTTGTTGCGTGAGGTGTGGCGCGTCCTGTCCGATCGCGGACGGCTGTTGGTGGTGGCGCCGAACCGCCGCGGCATCTGGGCCCTCTTGGAGCGCACGCCGTTCGGCCAGGGCCATACCTATACCCAGCGCCAGCTCTCGCTGTTGTTGCGGGAGAACATGTTTACACCGCTGCGCACGACCGGCGCGCTCTACGTTCCGCCGGCGCGTTCGCGCATGCTCCAGGCTACCGCGCGCGCGTGGGAGCGCCTGGGCGACCCGTGGCTGGAGCGGTTTTCGGGCGTGGTCGTGGTGGAGGCAGGCAAGCAAATCTATGCCGCAGGCGCCGCGCGAAGCCGGGAAAAGAGCGGGCGGCGGGTCTATGCGCCCGTGCCGGGCGGCCTGACGCGAACCGGGGTTAATTCCCCCGGCTGAGCAGGAACACGGCCTGCTCGGCGAACAGGTTCGACAAAGCCTGCGGCATCCATGGACCGATCCGTTGTCCCGTCTTGGTCAGGGAGATCTGGCGGGTGATCTTGATGCCCATGTCACGGCACAGGACAGTGAAATCCAGGATCGTGCAGGGATGGATGTTCGGGCTCGTGTGCCACGGATCGTCGAACAGCGCCGTCACGGGCATGCGTCCGCGCAGGAGCAATTGCCAGCGCACGCGCCAATAACCGAAATTGGGGAACGAGACGATGGCGTGCTGGGAGATGCGCACCAGTTCGCCCAGTACCCAGCGCGGGTCGCGCGTGTTCTGCAGCGTGCGTGACAGGATGACGTAGTCGAACGCGTCCGAAGGATAGTCGTCGAGATCCTCGTCCGCGTCGCCATGGATGACCGACAACCCATGCGTGACGCAGGCGTTGACTCCTTCCTGCTTGATCTCGATGCCGCGTCCATCGACCTGCTTCTCGTGGACCAGGTGGTCGAGCAAGGCGCCGTCGCCGCAGCCGATGTCGAGCACGCGGCTGCCCGGCGTCACCATGTCGGCGATGATCTGAAGGTCGATGCGGATTGGCGTGCGCGGCCGCCGCGTGGACATACGGTTCATCGGTGCGCGAGTCCGCGATGTTCCGCGCAGCCGTTCAAAAAGCCGTTCAGCGTCTTGGCGAACTCCGGTTCGTCCAGCAGGAACGCATCGTGCCCCTTGTCGCTCTTGATTTCGACGAAGCTGACGTTGGCCGCGACCGCGTTGAGCGCATGAACGATGGCGCGGCTCTCCGAGGTCGGAAACAGCCAGTCGCCGGTGAAGGAGATCAGGCAATAGCGCACTTTGCTGCCGCGGAAAGCGTTGGGCAGGGCGCCGCCGAACTCCGCGGCCAGGTCGAAATAGTCCATCGCGCGGGTGATGTAGAGATAGGAATTGGCGTCGAAACGTTCGACGAAGGTGCTGCCTTGGTGGCGCAGATAGCTCTCGACTTCGAAATCCGCGTCGAACCCATAGGTCACCTTCTGCCGGTCCTGAAGATTTCGGCCGAACTTCCGGTGTAGCGCGGTTTCGGACAGATAGGTGATGTGTGCGGCCATGCGCGCGACGGCCAAGCCGCGACGCGGGTTCTTGCCCTCGACCAGATAGTCACCCTCGCACCAGTCGGGGTCGGCCATGATGGCTTGGCGTCCCACCTCGTGGAACGCGATGTTCTGGGCCGAGTGGCGCGCCGCGCCCGCGATGGGTACCGCGGCGAAGACCCGCTCGGGATAGCTGGCTGCCCATTGCAGGACCTGCATGGCGCCCATCGAGCCGCCCGTGACGCAGAACAGCTTTTCGATGCCCAGATGGTCGATCAACAGCTTCTGCGCCCGCACCATGTCGGCGATGGTGATGACCGGAAAGCCGGTGCCATAGGGCCGCCCCGTCGCCGGGTTGACGTCCTTGGGACCGGTCGTTCCCAGGCAGCCGCCCAGCACGTTGCTGCTGATGACGAAATAGCGGTTGGTGTCGATCGGCTTGCCCGGCCCGACCATGAACTGCCACCAGCCTGGCTTGCCTGTCACGGGGTGCTGGCCGATCACGTACTGGTCGCCGGTCAGGGCATGGCAGACCAAAATGGCGTTCGAACGCTCGGCGTTGAGCGTGCCATGGGTCTGATAGGCGATGGTGAACGGGCCCAGCTCCGCCCCGCTGTCCAACCGCAGGGGTTGGTCCGCGTCAAAGGTCAGGCGGTGGCCCGGCAACTGGGCGGGCCAGGTGATCTTGGGCGCATCGGTGGAAACGGCGCTCATCGGCGTGGGCGGAACCCCTCGAAAAGCCGTTGCGTCGGCGTTCGCATAGATGTTTCCAAGCGGCTGGGAAGTCAATGTCTTCTTTGAATTTTCAGGGAAAAACGGCTACTACTGCCGCCCTTCATCGGATCGGCTGGCTCTCATGTCGCGGACTTCGAAAACGCTCGACGAACTGCGTCGAGAGATCGACGGGATCGACGATTCGCTGCATGACCTGATCATGCGGCGGACGGAGCTCGTCGCCGCTATCGGGGCCGCGAAGACGGGGGGGCCGACCTTCCGCCCCGGGCGGGAGGCCGCCATCCTGCGCCGTCTATTGAAGCGCCATAGCGGAAAGTTCCCGCGCGAAGTTTTGGTGCGTCTTTGGCGTGAGATCATCAGCGCGTTTCTTCGCATGCAGGGTGCTTTCTCCGTCGCGGTCGCGAGCGACGGGCCGGACCTGCTGCCGCTCGTGCGCGAGGAATACGGCTCGTCCACCCCAATCGCGGCGTTCCGCACGGCGGGTCAAGCGCTGGGCGCCTTGCGCGAAGGGAACGCGAGCCTCGCGGTTCTGCCCCTGCCGCAGGAGGTCGAGGAGCGCCCGTGGTGGCCCATGCTGTTCGGTAACGACGAGGCGCGCCCTTTCATCGCGGCGCGCCTGCCGTTCGCGATGCCGGGACAACCGGCGGCCGAGGCCTTAGTCGTGGCGCGGGTGGAGCAGGCCGAAACCGGCGAAGATCGCTCTTTCCTCGGCTTCGAAACCACCGATGCGCTCAGCCGTTCGGGCCTCAAGGAGGCTTTCAGCAAGACGGATCTGCCGGTCAGCTTCGCGACCTCCTGGCAGGATACCGGCCGTCAGGCGTGGTTGCACTTGGTCGAGATCGACGGCTATGTCGCACCGGACGACCCGCGATTGGCCCGGTTGGCCAGCGCGGTTGGTGCCGGCGCCCGCGAGATTCGCCAGGTCGGCGGTTATGCCGTCCCCGTCTCTTCCGCCCTGATGGGCGGGGAACCGCGCGGCTAGGAAACGCCCATGTCCGCTCCCAAACCCCGCGCCGCGATCCAGGAGATCGCGGCCTATGTTCCGGGCCTCTCTTCCCTCGCGGGCAAGAGCAAGGTCATCAAACTATCATCCAACGAAAACGCGCTGGGCTCCAGTCCCAAGGCCATCGAAGCCTATCGCGCGGCGGCCAACGACCTGTGGCGTTATCCGGACGGCGATTCGACCAAGCTTCGTCTGGCGCTGGGCAAGCGCTTCAACCTGGACCCCGCGCGCATCGTCTGCGGCTGCGGCTCGGGCGATCTTCTGCTGCTCCTGGCGCAGGCCTATGCGGTGCCGGGCGAGGAGATCGTCTACAGCGCCCACGGCTTTCTGCTCTATCCCATTGCCGCCCGGGCGGCGGGTGCCGTGCCGGTACGCGTGCCGGAGAAGAATTTGACCGCCTCGGTCGATGCGATCCTGGCGGCGGTCACGCCCAAGACGCGCTTGGTCTTTCTGGCCAATCCCAACAATCCGACAGGCACCTATCTGCCCAAGGGCGAATTGCGGCGCCTGCGCGACGGCCTGCGCGACGACATTCTTCTGGTGATCGACGCCGCCTATGTCGAGTTCGCCCGCGCGGCCGACTGCTCGACCGGCCAGGAGCTGGTCGATGGCGGAGAAAACAGCGTGATGTCGCGCACGTTCTCCAAGTTCTTCGGCCTGGCGGGCCTGCGGCTGGGCTGGGTCTATTGCCCGCCCGCGATCGCCGACGTGGTTAACCGCATCCGCGGGCCGTTCAATGTCGCGCTGCCGGCACAAGCCGCGGCGGTCGCGGCGCTGGAGGATTTGGAGTTCGCGGCCGCGTGCAAGGCGCACAACGACCGTTGGCTGCCCTGGTTCAGAGACGAGTTGCGCGCCATGGGCATCGATGTGCCGGACAGCCAGGCTAATTTCATCCTGGCACGCTTTCCCGACGATCCGAAACGCAATGCCGATGCCGCCAATGCCCATCTGAACAAAGACGGCATCATCGTGCGTAAGGTGGGCGCCTATGGGCTGCCTGACGGCTTGCGGATCACCATCGGCACCGAGGCCGAGTTGCGCGCGACGCGTGACTCGCTCGCCGCCTTCATGCGTTAGGACGCGCCGCCATGGCCAAGAAATTCCTGTTCGATCGCATCGCCTTCATCGGTATCGGCCTGATCGGCTCGTCGCTGGCCCGCGCCTGCAAGAAACATGGCTTGGCGCGAAGCCTGGTCGGCTGTGCGCGTTCCGAAGCCACGCGCTCCAAAGCGCTGGAATTGGGACTGGTCGAACGCATGGTCGAAGATCCGGCCGAGGCCGTGCGCGGTGCCGACTTGGTCATGCTGTGTTCGCCGCTTGGCACTTATGCCGACATCGCCCAACGCATCGCGCCTGTTTTGAAGCGCGGCGCGATCGTCAGCGACGTGGGCTCGGCCAAACAATGCGTCATCCGCGATGTGGGCCCGCATCTGCCGGACGGCGTCCATCTGGTGCCCGGCCATCCCATCGCGGGCACCGAACATTCGGGGCCGGAGGCCGGCTTCGCGGAGCTGTTCGAGAATCGCTGGTGTCTTCTGACCCCCACGGCCGACGTGCCGAAAAAGGCGGTCGAGAAAGTCGAGGCCCTGTGGAAGGGCGTCGGCATGCGCGTCGCGTCCATGGATGCGCAGCACCACGACTTCATCCTGGCCATCACCTCGCACGTACCGCATGTGATCGCCTACACGATTGTGGGCACGGCCACGCGGCTGAGCGAGGACATGCAGGGCGAGGTCTTCAAGTATTCCGCCGGCGGTTTTCGCGATTTCACGCGTATCGCCGCCTCCGATCCCGTGATGTGGCGCGACATCTTCCTGAACAACCGCGAGCCGGTCCTGGAGATGCTGCAGCGCTTCACCGAGGACATGACGGCGCTGCAGCGCGCGATCCGGTGGGGCGAAGGCGATACGCTTCAGGAGCTGTTCACGCGCACGCGCGCGATCCGGCGCGGCATCGTCGAGGCCGGGCAGGCGTCCTACGCTACTCCCAGCGGATCGGCCGCAGGCGCGAAATCACGATCGGCCCCACGAAAACCTGCTGGCTCTGGATCGACACGGGCACGGAAGCGACCGGCGGCCCGCCACCGTCGGGGCTCTTCGCGATAAGCCCTAGGGCGAATTTCGTCGCCCCCGCCGCGTCGGGCTGAATCGCACCTGTTGCGGCCAAGCGGTCCAGCGTTTCGTTGAAGCCGGAAACCCTCAGCGAGGAAGCCGCGAGCGGTTGAAGCGCGTTATCGAGCGCGACGGTGCCGTCGCCCTCGACCGTCAAGGCACCCCACCGCAACGACAACTGTGCGAAATCGATCGCGCCGCCCGCATCGCGCCATGCCGTGAGCGCGGGGATCAGCGGCTGGGCCGGCAGGCGGCCGTTGAAGGCGATCGTGCCCGCGGCGCGCTCGATCTGCGGCGCCAGGATCGCCTGCTCGGCGGGCAGCGCAATCTGGTCGGCGGCAAAGGCCAGTTCCAACGATGTCCCATCGGGTTTGGGGATGGGATTGGCTGGTACACGCCCTTCGACGCGCAGCGTGTTGAAGCCATAGGCCGGCCCTTGCTCGATAGCGATCGATAGGGTGCGGAACTCGCTTTCGAACGCGGACATGTTGCCGGCGGCATCGAACGAACCGGTGCCGCCCGCCTGATCCATAGTCAGATGGATGGTTTCGACCTTGTTGCCCGTGGCGATGTCCAGTCTTTGTGCGCCAGCCATGCGAAAGCCGAAACGGCGCAGATTCCAGGGCTGGAAGGCCAGGGTGAGGGAGGTGGCCTGCCAGCGGTAAGTCGGTGTGCCGTAAGCCGGCCCTTCGATCACGACGACGATGCGGAAGGGAAAACCGCCGACCTCTAGCGTGTCGTAGGTCACGACATTTCCAGCTGCTTGTTGGGCGGTGGTCCATGTCGCCATCCGCTTCTGCGCCTGATCAGCGGCGTAGAACCAGCCGGCGATCCAAAGCCCGATCAGAAGCGCGATGATGGCGACGATCTGGAAAACACGACGCAGGGACATGAGCTCTCCGACGGGCAATCGGCCCTTAGTCATGGCATTTTTACGGGGCGGGCGCGAGAAAGCTCCCTAATGCAGGCGGCCATTCGCCGGTGTCATGGGTAAGGTCCTCGACGAACGACGGCGTGGACCGTAAGGGAGACGGATGAATTCTTCCACCTCGGACGACGGCGCGTTCGGCGCGGCCTTTTCCCCGCGCGTACTTGCGCTGTTCCTGGCCGCCCGGTTCAGCGCCATTTCCGCAGCGCAGGTGCTGGCCGTTGCCGTCGGCTGGTATGTCTACGCGCTTACCGGCAGTGCGGTCGACTTGGGCCTGATCGGGCTGGCGCAGTTCCTGCCGACGATGGGGCTGGCGTTGCCCGCCGGCCAGATCATCGATCGCTATCCGCGCCGGTATGTCCTCATGGCGGCCGTCGGCGTGGAAGGGCTCTGCGCTCTCGCGCTCGCCGTCCTTTCAACCATAGACCATGTTCCGGTCGTGGCCGTCTTCGCGGTTGTCGCCTGCTATGGCGCGGCGCGCGCCTTCGAGTACCCAGCCTTCAGTTCGCTTTTGCCCAGCCTCGTGCCAGCGAAAGAGTTTCCGCGCGCGGCCGCCTGGTCGTCCATGTCCAATCAGTCGGCATTCGTCATCGCGCCCGCCTTGGGCGGGCTGCTATACGTGTTCGGCGCGACGGTGCCTTTCGTGATTGCGATGGTGTTGGCGACCACGGCCGCGACGTCCGCATTTCTTCTCCCCGCGTCCAAGCGCCCCGCCTCGCGCGAACCCGTAACATTGCGTGGGGTCCTGAGCGGCCTCGAGTTCATTGTGCGCAACAAGGTCGTGCTGGGCGCCATTTCGCTCGACATGTTCGGCGTCTTGTTCGGAGGCGCAGTGGCTCTCCTGCCCATCTTCGCCCGCGACATCCTGGCCATCGGCCCGCTCGGAATGGGGCTTCTGCGCAGCGCGCCTGCCGTGGGCGGCTTGGCCATCGGCTTTGTGCTGACGCGAAATCCGCCGCGCCGGCATGTGGGTGTCTCCATGCTGGCGGCGGTGGCGGTGTTTGGTGCGGCCACGATCGTTTTCGGCCTTTCGGACTCCGCGCCGCTTTCTTTCGCCGCGCTCGCGATCGTTGGCGCGGCCGACATGGTGAGCGTGGTGATTCGCCAAACCCTCGTGCAGATCTGGACGCCTGATGCTATCCGCGGCCGCGTCAGCGCGGTGAACTCGCTTTTCATAGGCACATCAAACCAGCTTGGCGAATTCGAATCGGGCATCACGGCCGCCTGGCTCGGGCCCGTGGGATCGGTCGTGCTGGGCGGGACGGCCACAATCCTGATTGTGGGCTTCTGGTGCTTCGGCTCTCCCGCCTTGCGCAAGCTGGACCGGCTCGAGGACGGCCCGGCTAAATCCTAGCGTCCGGCTTGGCAGGACCGCTGGATTTCGCTACCCAATCTCCCATGACCGCGAACGGCGAAGATATCTGGGTCTTCGGTTACGGCTCCCTGATGTGGGATCCGGGCTTCCGCCACGAGGAGGCCGTGCCGGCGTTGCTGGAAGGCTATCACCGCGCCTTCTGCATCTTTTCCCACCAGTATCGCGGCACCAAGGAGAAACCTGGGCTCGTGCTGGGCTTGCGGCCAGGCGGGCATTGTCTGGGCATGGCGTTCCGCGTCGCGGCGGCCGATGTGCCGGCCGCGCTCGACTATCTGACCGACCGCGAGATGACCACCTACGTCTATACGCCGAAGAAACTGCGGGTGAAGGTCGGCTCGCACTATGTCGAGGCGCAGACCTACGTCGCCGATTCCACCCATCCCGAATATGCGGGCGAATTGACGCCGGAAGAGACAGCCGCGCTGATCTGCCGCGGCTTGGGCCAGCGCGGACCCAACCGGGACTATCTGGAGAACACGGTAAAGCACCTGGAGGAGCTGGGCGTCGACGAGCCCAGCCTCAAACTCCTGTGCGACATCGTCCGCCGCCTGACGGAAGAGGGATTCAGCGCTTAGCGGGCCGCGCGGTCACGCGCACTTGGAATGGCCGCAGGAGGTGCAGACGTCGCAATTCTCCTGCCGGATCATGCTGGGTTGGCTGCAGCGCGGGCATTGGCGCAATTGATGGCGCGCGCCGTCTTCCAGGCCCACGACCTTACGGTCGGCAATGACGGCATCCTGATCGCCCGCGCGCGGCAGGAAGCCGATCTCGATCATGTGCTTCTCGATCACCCCGCCGATCGCGGCCAGGAGCGAGGGCACGTAGCGCCCGTCGGACCATTGACCGCCGCGCGGATCGAACACGGCCTTCAGCTCGTCGACCACGAAGGAGACGTCGCCGCCGCGCCGGAACACCGCGCTGATCATGCGCGTGAGCGCGACCGTCCAGGCGTAGTGCTCCATGTTCTTCGAGTTGATGAAGACCTCGAAGGGCCGCCGGCGTCCATCCTGCACGATGTCGTTCAGCGTGATGTAGATGGCATGGTCCGTGTCCGGCCAGCGGATCTTGTAGGTGCTGCCGGGCAGTGCCTCGGGCCGATCCAAGGGCCGCGTCATATAGACGACGCCGCCGGCCTCGTAGATGTCGGCCGGGCGCGCGACCGGCTTCTCCAGCGGCAGTTCCGGCTCCCGCGCCGGCTCGGCCGGCTTCTTCACCTCCAGCACGGCGCCCGTGACATCGTTGGGCCGATAGGTCGTGCAGCCTTTGCAGCCCAGGTCATAGGCCGAGAGATAGACGTCCTTGAACTGCTCGAAGGTGATGTCCGCCGGGCAGTTGATGGTCTTGGAGATCGAGCTGTCGATATAGCCCTGCACGGCCGCCTGCATGACGACATGGTCCTGGGGCGCCAGCGTCTGAGCGTCGACGAAATAGTCGGGCAGGGGCGCCGCCTCGCCGTGCATGCGCCGGTAAAGGCGATAGGCGAAGTCGCTGACCTCTTCCTCGCGCCGGGTGCCGTCGGGCATCAGGACGTTACGCGTATAGGCATAGCTGAACACGGGTTCGATGCCCGAGGAGACATTGTCGGCGAACAGCGAGATGGTGCCGGTCGGCGCGATCGAGGTGACCAGGGCGTTGCGGATGCCGTGGGCGGCGATAGCCTCGCGCACGTCCAGATCGATCTCTCCGATTGTCTCGCCGGCCAGGTACTTGTCGCGATCGAAGAGAGGGAATGCGCCCTTTTCCTTGGCCAGTTCGACCGACGCCATATAGGCCGCGCGGCGGAAGGCCGCCATCCACGTGCGCGTCAGGCGCACGGCGCTTTCGCTGCCGTAGCGCGCGCGGCACATGATCAGCGCGTCGGCTAGGCCCGTGACACCCAGGCCGATACGGCGCTTCGCATGTGCTTCATGCGCCTGCTGGGGCAGGGGAAAGTTCGAGACGTCGATGGTGTTGTCCATCATCCGCACGGCTAGCGGCACGAGACGCGCGAGCTCTTCCAGATCGAGCGCAGCCGTGGGGCCGAATGGGTCCTTCACCAGGCGCGCCAGGTTGATCGAGCCCAAGAGGCATGCGCCATAGGGCGGCAAAGGCTGCTCGCCGCACGGGTTGGTGGCGTGAATGGTCTCGCAATAATTGAGGTTGTTCCGCCGGTTGATGCGGTCGATGAAGATCACGCCCGGCTCGGCATATGCGTACGTCGCGCGCATGATCTTGTCCCACAGCTCGCGCGCGCGCAGGACCTTGAAGCAAGTGCCGCCGAAGCTCAGCTCCCACGGCGCATCCTCCTTCACCGCCTGCATGAAGGGGTCGGTGACCAGGACGGACAGATTGAACATCCGCAGACGGCCGGGCTCGCGCTTGGCGTCGATGAACGCCTCGATGTCCGGATGGTCGCAGCGCAAGGTGGCCATCATGGCGCCGCGGCGATAGCCCGCGCTCATGATCGTGCGGCACATGGAATCCCACACGTCCATGAAGGAGAGGGGGCCCGATGCATCGGCGCCCACGCCCTTCACTGGCGCACCCTTGGGGCGCAGGGTGGAGAAGTCATAGCCGATGCCGCCGCCCTGCTGCATGGTGAGGGCGGCTTCCTTCAGATTCTCGAAGATCCCTTCCATGTTGTCGGGGATCCGGCCCATGACGAAGCAGTTGAACAGCGTGACCTGCCGCTTGGTGCCGCTGCCGGCCAGGATGCGGCCGGCGGGCAGGAAGCGGAAATCGTCGAGCGCCTCGTAGAAGCGGTCGGCCCAGGCTTTTTGGTCCTTCTCGGGTGCGGCCAGGGCGTCGGCCACGCGGCGCCAGGATTCCTCGATGGTCTTGTCCACAGGCGCGCCGTCCGCCCCTTTGAGGCGGTACTTCATGTCCCAGATCTGCTGCGAAATACTGGCCACGCGCGGCATATGAAGTCCCATCGATGAAGTCGGGCGTTTCCAGCGGCGGTTTCGCTGTCCACTGGGATAATAGCGCCAAGTCTATGATTTGGCGTGCGAATTACCTTTTTTCAAGGCGCACGCACCCTTGATCACTTTAGAGTTGTCTGGGGCGGAGTCAAGAAATCGTTCTTGTTATGTTTTCACACCCAGGTGACCGCCTAATGGTTTGAGAGTGGCCGGTTTTCCCACTTATCCCCGCGATTCCAATGCCCCGAAGGAGGAATTTTTCCACAGAGTTACCCCCTACCACTCACGCGGTAGCGGCAAACCCCGTCCACATAGGTTGCCAGCACGCGGACATTGCGGATGTCGTCGGGGTCGACGGTAAAATAGTCGCGGTCGAGAATCGTGAAATCGGCAACCTTACCGGCCTCGAGCGAGCCTTTAACGTTCTCCTCCCGGCCAGACCACGCGCCCAGGATCGTATAGGCGCGCAAGGCTTCGGTTGGAGTCACCGCTTCGCGCCTATCGAGGGATTGGCCGGTCGCGGTCTTGCGATTGACCATCGACCATAAGGCGAGGAAAGGATTGAAGTGGCAGACGGCTGCATCCGAATGTCCCGGCGCCGGTACGCCGCGGTCGATTAGTGTCCGATGCGGCCACATATGGCGCATGGCATCCGCGCCGCGGTTCGCGATATACGCATCGCCCAAATCATGCATGAAGCCGGTGGCCGACGAATCGACCGCCTTCAGCCGCACCATCCGCTCGAGGACAGGCGGGGTGACGTAGCAGCAATGCTCGATGCGCATACGATGATCATCGATCGGATGTGCCACGAGAGCCGCTTCGATCGCGTCCAGCGCGAAATCGATGCCGCGGTCGCCGACGCCTTCGATGCAGACCAGCAGGCCCGCTTTGTGGGCGGCGGTCGCCCGCGCCTTCAAATCCTCGGCGTCGTAAAGAAGCATGCCGCGGTTGTCGGTCGGTTCGCCCTGGGCCGGCTTGCCGACGTAAGGTTCGTAGTAGGCGGCCGTACGGCCGCTGGTGCTGCAGTCGGGGCACCATTCGACGCCGATGATACGCAGCCAATCGTCGCCCAGGCCGCTTCGCACGCCGCTTTGGATCAGCGCCTCGATCAGGCCCGGCTCGCGGCCGCTAGCGATGATGCCGACGCGAAGTGAAAGTGTTCCGCGCGCTTTCATCATCTGATAGGCGCGCATCGCACTCGATGACGTCAGCGAGTTGTAGAGCGAGGTGATGCCATGAGCGAAGCATTCCTCGAACACGCGCCCCATACCGGATGCGATATCCTCGTCGGTATCGCGGGCGTGGACTTGGCTAAGGAACAAATGCGCCGCCGTTTCGCGCACGAGGCCGGTGAACGCATGCGTGCGGGGATCGCGGTCGAACCGGCCAAAGGGCGGATCGGCGGCGTCCGCCGAAACACCTGCGGCGGCGAAGGCTGCTGAATTGACCAAGGCCAAATGGCCGCAGGTGCGCACGACCAAGACCGGGCGCCCACGGCTTGCGTTATCCAACTCGGCGATGGAGGGGTAGCCGCCGCTTCGTCGCTCGTCATAACGATAGCCTGCGAACCAGTTTCCCTCCGGCGTTGCGGCCGCTCCGTCGGCGATTGTGCGCAGCAGGTCGTCCTTGGTGCGGATCCGCGCCGGATCCAAGGACTGCCACTTCGCCAGCCGGATCGCATAGCTGTCTGGATGGCAGTGGGAGTCGACGATGCCCGGGATCACTGTCCGGCCTTCGAGATTCACGGTTTCCGTGTCCGGCCCGGCCAGATCCAGCATGGCGCGGTCCTCGCCCACGGCGACGATCCGCCCTGCGCGCACGGCCAGCGCCCGCGCGAAGCGGTTCGCCATGTCGAGCGTGGCGATCTTACCGCTATGCAGCACGAGATCGGCGGAAAGCATGGCGCGTACTGTGGCGTCGGCCCCCGCCCTTGGCAAAGGGAATGCGTTCCCGGATGACGAGGTGTGCCTTCCTCAGGCAATAATAGGCATTGGGGAGGGCCGCGTATGGTTGCGTCGTCTCCGGCGGAAGCGCCGCGCATGCGCGGCGACCAACTCCGCCGGTTTTACTGGCTTCTGGTCATGCCGGCCGTCCTGATGATGGTCGGGCTTTATTTCTTTCCGTTGGCCAAGGTTCTGTGGATCAGCGTGACCGAACCTGTCCCCGGGGTCGGCAACTACGCCAAGCTGATCACCTCCGAATCCGTCCATAAGGTGCTGATCGTGACCGCGCGCATCTGCGTCATCACGACGGCGATCACGCTCGTGCTCGGTTATGTCCTTTCCTACGCCATGGTCCAGGCCAAGGGGGCTTGGCTGCGCGGCCTGACCTTCTTCGTCCTCCTGCCGCTGTGGATATCGGTCCTGGTGCGCGCCTTCTCGTGGGTGACGCTCCTGCGCTCCAACGGCGTCATCAACCAAGCGCTCCTATCGGCGGGCGTGATCGCCGAGCCCCTGACGCTTCTGCGCAACGAATTTGGCGTCATCGTCGGCATGGTGCACTACATGGTGCCGTTCGCCGTGCTGCCGCTCTATTCCAACATGCGTGGCATCGACTTGCGGCTGATCGCCGCCGCGCGTCTTCTGGGCGCCAGCCCCTGGAGCGCCTTCCGCCGCATCTTCCTGCCGCTCAGCCTGCCGGGCGTGGTGGCCGCGGGGGTCTTGGTCTTCATCTTCTCGATGGGCTTCTATGTCACGCCTGCGCTGCTAGGCGGCGGCCGCGTCTTCATGATCGCGGAGTATATCGGCGTGCAGATCACCCAGACCATCAATTGGGGCCTGGGTACCATGTTGGCCGCCCTTCTTCTGGTCATCATCATCACGCTGATGGCGCTCTTGGGCCGCATCATCGACATGCGCAAGCTGTTCGGAGCCGCGTGATGGAGACAATCGGCGGCGACAAGGGCCTGGCGCGCGGCATCACGCTGGGCTTGGCCTGCACGGTCTTGGTTTTCCTGATGGCCCCGATGCTGGTGGTCTTCCCGGTCTCGGTCACCGACCAGCGCTTCCTGGCCTTTCCCCAGGAGACGGTCTCCTTTGCCCATTACGGAAAGGTTTTCACGGGCGGCGGCTGGCTTAACGCCATCTGGCAGAGCCTGATCATCGCCGTGGCGTCGACCGCGATCGACGTGGTGGTGGGTACGTTGTGCGCCATCGGCTGCTGGCGCCTGGCCAGCCGCAGTTCGGAATTGGTGCGCACCCTGATGCTGGCGCCGATCGTGATTCCCTCGATCGTCTATACCCTTGGTGTCTACAAGCTTTATGTCGATGTCGGCCTGATCGACAGCTACCTGGGAGTCATCCTGGCGCACACGGTCACGGGCCTCGCCTATCCGGTCATCACCGTCTCGGCCGCGCTTGCCGGCTTCGACATCAGGCTGGAGCAAGCCGCGCGCACGCTCGGTGCCTCGCTCGGCCAGACCACTTGGCGCATCATCGTGCCTAACGTCACGCCCGGCATCCTGTCCGGCGCCATCTTCGCCTTCATCCATTCCTGGGACGAGACGGTGATGGTCTTGTTCATCGCGGGCCGCACCGTCTACACGCTGCCGCGCCGTATCTGGAACGACATCAATGAGAACCTGGACCCGGCCATCGCGGCGGTGGCGGTCATGCTGA
The DNA here is from genome assembly GCA_050180485.1 of Alphaproteobacteria bacterium. Classification (GTDB taxonomy): domain Bacteria; phylum Pseudomonadota; class Alphaproteobacteria; order CADEGL01; family CADEGL01; genus CADEGL01. The sequence continues at coordinate 25,772 of JBFXED010000036.1, forward strand.
TCGGCGTGACCCTGCTGTTCCTCTTGGCCGAGCTTGCCTTGAAGTCCCGCCGCGCGAAGGCGTGACGGGTCGCCGCCGGCGGCCGTGGCGGAACGATACGGCCGGTCGATCGACAAGGGAGTGCCTGAGCAAACACATCACGGGAGGAATCCATGACGCACGTGCAATCCTTTCAAGAAGACTGCATCGCGCTTGCCCATGAGAAGCTGGCCCGCGGGCAAATGACCCGCCGCCAGTTCAACGCGGCCTTGGCGGCTTTGGCCAGCCTCGGCGGCGCGGCGGTGGGGTCAAGCGGCGCCAAGGCCCAGGGCGCCAAGGAAGTTGTCTTCGTAAACTGGGGCGGCGTCGCCAACGAGGCGTTCGGCAAGTATTACGGCAAGCCCTTCGAGGAAAAGAACCCGGGCGTCAAAGTGGTGATGGATTCATCCGGTCCGACCACGGGCAAGATCCGCGCCATGGTCGAATCGAAGAAGGTGACCTGGGATACCTGCGATGGCTCCGTTACCAGCGGCATTCTTCTGGGCGGCCTCGGGATGCTGGAGCCCATCGACTATAACATCGTCAAGAAATCCGACATCCTGCCCGGCTTCGCCTATCCCTACACTGTAGGGCCGTACTCCTTCAGCAACGTGATGATCTACGACTCGTCGAAGTTCGGAAACGATCCCCCCAAGACCTGGGTCGATTTCTTCGACCTTAAGAAATATCCCGGCAAGCGTATGCTACGGCGCGACGCCAATTGCATGTTCGAGACCCTGCTGATGGGCGACGGGGTGGCGATGGACAAGGTCTATCCCATCGACGTGAAGCGCGGCCTCGAGGTGCTCAAGAAAATCCGCAAGGAGGCCGTCTACTGGAACTCAGGCTCCGAATCCGAGCAACTCATGCGCACGGGCGAAGCCACCATCGGCGTACTATGGAACACCCGCGCCAAGGTCCTGCACGAGGAAACCAAGGGCCGAATCACCTGGACTTGGAATCAAGGCATCTTGCAACCCGCCGCGTTCCCGATCCTGAAAGGCAATCCTGCTGGTGCTCTGGCCCAACAGTTCATCGCCTCATGCTGCGCCAATGTGGAGGCGCAGGTGGGGCTTCTGGGCTTCTTCGCCAACGGCCCGACCAATCCGCGCGCGGCGGAGAAGGTTCCCGACGATCTCAAGAAGTTCAATCCGACCGACCCGGCCAACGCCAAGGTTCAGTTGATTTTCGACGGCGAGTGGTGGGGCAAGAACTACACCGAAGTGAACCAGCAGTATCTGGACACGATCGCGAGCTGACGCAGTGCCCCGGGGGGCACGTTGCCTCCCCGGACGAGCCACCTGGGCGGGGAGCCTGGTTTTGCGCTAGGCTCCCCGCCTGCGCGTCGGTCTTCCGATGGATGTGCAAGAGGACCAAAATAGGGGAAAGAATGCTAATGACCAAAGTGCAATCGTTCCAAGAAGACTGCGCGATGCTTGCGCAGGAGAAGCTTGCGCGCGGACAACTGACGCGCCGGCAGTTCAACCAGGTGATGACGGCGTTGGGCGTCGTGGGCGCCAGCGGTATCTTGACCGACAGGGCGATGGCCCAGGCCGCCAAGGAAATCGTCATGGTCAACTGGGGCGGCATCGCCGTCGAAGGCTGGCAGAAGTTCTACGCCAAACCGTTCGAGGACAAGAATCCCGGCGTCAAGGTGACGGTCGATTCCTCCGGTCCCTCCACCGGCAAGATCCGTGCGATGGTCGAATCGAAGAAGGTGACGTGGGACGTCATTGACGCTTCGGTCACCAGCGCCATCCTGTTGGGCGGCATGGATATGCTGGAGCCCATCGATTACAACGTCGTCAAGATCTCCGACATGATGAAGGGCTTCGCCTATCCGTTCGGCGCCGGCCCGTATTCCTTCAGCAACGTGCTGATCTACGACGCCAGCAAGTTCGGCAACGACCCGCCCAAGGGCTGGGCCGACTTCTTCGACTTCAAGAAATATCCGGGCAAGCGCATGCTGCGGCGCGACGCCAACTGCATGTTCGAGACGCTTCTGATGGGCGACGGCGTGCCGATGGACAAGGTTTACCCCATCGACGTGAATCGCGGCCTGGAGATGCTGAAGAAGGTCCGCAAGGACGCAGTCTATTGGCAATCGGGCACGGAGTCCGAGCAGCTCATGCGCACGGGCGAGGCCGTGATGGGCGTGTTGTGGAACACGCGCGCCAAGATCCTGCAGGAAGAGACCAAGGGTAAGCTGAAGTTCACCTGGAACCAGGGCATCATCCAGCCGACCTGCTTCTCGATCCCGAAGGGCAATCCGGCCGGTCCCCTGGCGCAGCAGTTGATCGCCAGCACCTGCGCGAACGTCGATGGGCAGGTGGGCCTCTTGGGCTTCCTCGGCAACGGCCCGACCAATCCGCGCGCGGCCGAGAAGGTTCCGGCCGAACTCAAGCAGTTCAACCCGACCGATCCCGCCAACGCGAAGGTGCAGCTCGTGTTCGACGGCGAGTGGTGGGGTAAGAACTACAACGACGTGAACCAGAAGTATCTGGACACGATCGCCGGCTAAAACCGGACGCTTATCGCGCCTTCACGGGCGGCGGGGGCGACCCCGCCGCCCGTTTCGTTGCCGGGAACCCGCAATCGCCCGGCGCGTTGGATATGCCACCGGGCTGCTAATTCCTTCCTTCGTCCGGTTCGTCTTGTGTCCGCATGGCCGGGCCTCGCATGGAAGCGCCTCCTCTCGAACGAAAACTGATTGCGGTCCTGTCTTCCGATGCCGTGGGCTATAGCCGGCTGATGGAGGACGACGAGGCGGGCGCCTTGGCGCTGTTGACCGAGCGCCGCACCGTCATCGACGAGGCCATCGCGCGCTATCGGGGACGCATCGCCAACACGGCGGGCGACAGCGTTCTGGCCGAATTCGTCAGCATCTTCGACGCCGTCAACTGCGCGGTCGACGCCCAGGCGGCGCTTACGAAGATCAACGCACCGTTGCCGCCCGAAAAGCGTATGGAGTTCCGAATCGGCCTCAACATCGGCGACGTGATGGCCAAGGATGGCGACATTTTCGGCGACGGCGTCAACATCGCCGCGCGCGTCCAGAGCCTGGCCGAACCCGGTGGTATCTGCGTCACCCGCGGCGTGCGCGATCATATCCGCTACAAACTGCCCTTCGGCTTCGATGATCTGGGCGAGCAGACGGTTAAGAACATCAGCCATCCCGTGCGCGTGTTCCGCCTGTTGCCTGATGGTCCGCCGCCCGCGCCGCCCGAGACCGCGCCGCCGGTCGAACCTGCCGCCGCCATGGGTGCCGGCGCTGTGCCGGTCGTGGCCGCTGTCGACCCCAAAACCGTCGAACTGGCTCTGTGGGATTCGATCAAGGACAGCGATCGGCCGGAGGATTTGGAGTCTTATCTGGGGCAGTACCCGGACGGCACTTTCGCTGCCGTAGCGCGCGCGCGCCTGGAGGGCGAACCGCCGCCCGACCCGACCGAAAAGGAGGTCGAGCTAGCGTTCTGGAACACCGTGAAGGACAGCGGCAACCCGGAGATGTTCCAGGCCTATCTCGAGAAATACCCGGAGGGCGAGTTCAAGCCATTGGCCGAGATCCGGCTCAAGGAATTGAGCGAGAGCTGATCCTCTACTGTGTTCCGGGCCATGTCATGATGGGCACGGTGCTGATGCTGTTCTGCGGACTGCCCTCGATCACGCGGTCACTGTAGCTGACATAGACCAGCACGTTGTTGGTCTTGTCGAAGAAGCGCACGACCTGAAGCGTCTTGAACAGGACGCTGCGCCGCTCGTCGAACACCTTCTCGCCGTTGCCCAGTTCTTCCTTGATCGTGATCGGCCCGACCTGGCGGCAAGCGATGGCCGCGTCGCTGGTGTCCTCGGCCACGCCCAATCCGCCCTTCACGCCGCCGGTCTGCGCGCGGCTGATATGGCAAACCACGCCCTGAACCTTGGGATCGTCGAAGGCGTCGACCACCACCTTGTCGTTGGGACCGACCCAGCGGAATTTGGTGCTGACCTCACCGACCGCGCCGCGATCAGGGCGGCTGAACAGCCACCAGCCGAACAGAAGTAGCGCCAACACCGCGAGGGAGGTCACGGCGATACCGATCTTGCGCATCATGGGTTACTCGCTCCGAGGCCACGCCTCCAGGACCTCGGCGCTTTCCGCAAGGCCGAGCTGGATGCTGAAGCGTTCACGGTAGAGCGTAAGAAGCGCCTCGTGGCAAGCGTCCGATGAGCTACAGATGGCGTCGGTTACGACCGTGACGCGATAACCATGATCGATGGCGTCGAGCACGGTCGCCAGCACGCAAACATCGGTCTCGGTTCCGGTGACGATCAGCCCGTCGGCCTTGCGCGTGCGCAGGTGGCGCAGAAGGGCGGGGTTCGAGAAGGCCGAATAAGCCGGTTTGTCGATCACCTGCGCGGGCGGCACCAGGGCCTGCAGGGGCGGCATCAACCGGAGAAGATCAGGCTCGACCCGCTCGCGCGTCACGTCGCGCCAACGTTCGAAATACTGGCGCCACGTGCCCGGTACCTGCTCGGGCGTCACCGGCGGAATGAAGCGGGTGAAGATGGTTTGCTGTGGGTGGCTTTCGGCGATACCCGCCACGACCGGCAGGACGCGTTCCATCCACGGTGTGTGCCACGGTCCGTCCTTCGAGAAGAGCCGCTGCATGTCGATGCAGAGATGGAGAGTGCGTTGGGTCAACGGGCCGAAAGGCGCGTTCTGATCCTCAGCGCTGGTCGGAAACGAAGCCGCCCGCGGCTTGGACCGCGGGCGGCGGGAAGGCGGTATTTTGCTCACGTTAGTGACGCTGGTCCTCGTCGTCGCCCTCGACCCGCTCGGCGCGGTCGTGGGCCGAGTTCTCGTCGTCTTCGTCTTCATCCTTGACCACGGCGTTGCCGCGTTTTTCGGTGTTCAGATCGGCGTCGAGGTCGTGGCCGCGCTTGCCGGGCTGGACGGGCGCCAGATTGTCGCCGCCGTGGCCGGCGACGCGGCCGAGATTCTCTGCGTCCTTGGACGGATAGCCCGGCACCGGCTGGCGTGTGGTCTCGTTCGCTGGCTTGGTTGGCATCGCACCGCTCCTGTTGGGGTCGGAGGTCAAACGCCCGTGGTGGCCCGGAGGTTCCGTTCATGCACACGCGCCACGTTCATCATGGTCGGGAAGTTCATCTCGGCCGCCGCGCACGCCAGCCACGCTGGCAGCGCGCCAAGGCGTCCCGTCACTTCGTGGCGGGCGCCGGTTGCGAGGGATCGGTTTGCCTGGGCGGCTGCGGGCGTAGGTGCTGCTTATCCTGCGCGGCCTTGTTGGCGTCGCCGCCGTCGGCCGTGTTGGCGTTGGGGCGAGTAGGTCCGGTGGAACCGTCGCTCGAGCCGTCGCCCTTGATGTCGCCGGGACCGCCTTTTCCTGACGGAACGGACGTGCCGTTCGATGGCGTGCCCTGCGCCTGGGTGATCGCGAGAGAATCCTCGGTCGAAATGGCGTTCATGGGCGCGAACGCCGACAGGATGCCGACCGCGATGACCGCGCCTGCCATGAACGGGACGATCGAGTACATGGCCGCCTCCAGGGATAAGGCGGCGTCTCGCGCCGCCCGAACCCATCAACCGGCGGCGACGCGATTCGGTTCCTTGGAATCCGTGGGTGTGGCGGCTTTATCCAGCCGTGCGACAGCGTCCTCGATGCGCGCCTCCAGCGCGGTTGTGAACGTCTCCCGATCCAGGCCGGGCGGGATGGGCGGCAAGTACTCCAAAATGATGGTGCCCGGACGCTTCAGGAAGCCGCGCCGCCGCCAATAGCGCCCCGAGTTGAGGGCGACGGGCACGACCGGCAGGTCGAGCTGGGCATAGAGCGCGGCCACTCCAGGCTGATAAGGGCGCCGGGCGCCGGGCGCGGTACGAGTGCCTTCGGGGAAAATGACGATGGTACGCCCTTCGGCAACCGCCCGGCGGGCGCGGGCGATCATGGCTCGCAAGGCGCGCGCGCCGCCGCGCCGGTCGATCGCGATCATGCCGACTCGCGCCAGGTACCAGCCGATGATCGGGATCAGCAACAATTCGGCCTTCAGCACGTAGGCCAGCCGTTCGTGCAGCAGGAAGAAGACGATTGTGTCCCAGGCCGATTGGTGCTTGGAGGCCACGATGGCCGATCCGTGGGGCCGGTGCTCCAGCCCGCGCACCTCATGGCGCAGACCCACGGTCAAAGCCAGAAAAGCCAGCACACCGCGCGCCCACCATCGTCCAAGCCACGTGATGCGACGTGGAGGCAGAACGAGTAACGGCCAAAAGAGAAGCGAGAAGCCGATCGACCAGCCGAAGAACAGAAGATTAAACGTGGCCGAACGCAAGGCCAGCCCCACCCGCCCGGTCACGGCACGCTGGCCGCCGCGCGCGGCGCCAGCGTCTCCCCCGCCCACTGGCGCGCCAGCGCCAGCAGGTATTTGCTGTACTCGGTGACGATCAGCATGGTCGTGCCGGGCCAGCGCCACCAATCGTTCTGCCGCACGCGTTCGGGGATGACCGGATGCGGCACGATCTCGACCCCCGGCATGGCGCGGCGGAATTCCAACAGGCTGCGCGGCATGTGGTAATTCGAGGTCACCAAACGCAGGGAGCGGAAGCCCTCGGCCATCATCCACGCCGCCGTCTCGCGCGCGTTGCCGGTCGTGTTGTCGGCCTCGTGGCCCAGAACGACGCAGCAGGCGATCCGCTCGGGCGTGGCGTTGGCCAGTCCGGGCAGTTCCGCCAGCAGGACGCCGCGCGGCACGCCCGAGACGAACAGCTTCTTCGCGCGCCCTTCGGCCAACTGCTCGAGCCCGACTTCGATCCGGCCGCTGCCGCCGGTCAACACGACGATGGCATCGGTCGCGCTTCCGTCATCGGCGGGGCGGTCGGGAATGGCCTCGGCGAACACGACCAGGCCCGCCAGCCATGCGCCCGCCAGGAGAAGAAGAAAAACGGAAAGGCCGGCCCCCCGGCGCCGCGCCATTACAAGGCCTTGGCAAGGGTCCGCATGACCGTGACGCGCGCGGTCACCGTGGCGATGATCATACCTGCGACCGGCACAGCCAGGAGCGCTAGCCATTGCGGCCAGCCCAGTTCGAAGCGCGGCAAAAGCGAAGGCGCCAGCTCGGCGCCGATCCGGTCCAGGGCGATCAACGTGGCGCCGGCCAGCACCAGGCCCAGGATGCCGCCCTTGAACGACAGCCACAACGCGTGGCGTTCGAATTGCCGCGCGATGAAGCCGTCGCGCGCGCCCACCATATGCAACACCGAGACGACGTCGTGATGCAGCGCCAGGCCCGTGCGCGTGGCGAACACCATGGCCGCGATGGCCACCATGGCGATGAACAAAAGGACGCCCAGCGAGATGGTCTCGATCG
>JBFXED010000037.1:0-33088 GCA_050180485.1 Alphaproteobacteria bacterium
TATGCCGTGCGGATGGAACTGTTGCGCGCCACGCCCAAGACCGCGGACGATTTGGAATGTCCGCATGGCGTGCAGTTTTATGACTTGGTGGACGGCACGGCCATGGGTGCCCGCGCCGCATGGTCATATGAAGCGCCGCTCGCGCCGATGAAGCCGGTCGATCATTGGATCGGCTTCTGGAAAGACGTCGAGGTCGGTTAGATCAGCCGCTCAGGCGGAACCGCACGGGCACATTGACGCTTCCAGGGACCGGCCTGCCGCCGGCAAGGGCAGGTTCCAGTTTCCAGTCCTTCAGCGTGTCCACGGCCGATTGATCTAGAACATCATAGCCGCTGCTTTGCAGCACTTCGGCGTCTGTCGCGTGCCCATCGGCGGCGACCGCGAGCCGCACCACCACCCGTCCCTGATAGCCGTTTCGCCGCGCGACCATGGGATAGGGCGGATAGGGCGTGGATCCGGAGCCCAGCTTGTAGCGCGGCGGCCGGTCGCCTTCGCCCGAACCCTGCTGTCCGGCCGATGCCATGTTGCCCGCACCCGCGGATGCCGCGCCCGATGCGCCGCCGAATTGTCCAGTCCCGCTCACCGGCGAGGGCGCGGCGGTACTGTCCGCGGCCGTGGCGGCCGACGCGGGCGGAGACGGTGGTGTGGGCGTGGGGGCTGCGGGCAGCACAGCGTCGCTCGACGCTGCCGCGGGCGGCAACACGGCGATCGCGGATGGCGTTTGTGGCTGATTCTCCCGCGCGGCCGGTGGAGGCGGCTTATTCGTGCGGGCCGTGCCCTGGGCCGTAGGCGGTGTCTGGGCGGAGCCGGTGTCGGCCGGTTGCTCTGCGCCGTCCGAGCCGACGATCGTGACCTCGATGGTGACTGTCGCCTCCGGCACATCGCCTGAAGGCACGAACAGCCAGATCAGCGCGCCGATGACGACGACGTGGAACGCCAGCGACGCGGCCAGTGCCAGCCGCCGCTCGCGTCCGTCCGCGCCGGTCAGCGGAGCGAAGGTGCGCGCAAGCATGATGCACACGTGTCGTGGACGGATTCGTAGGCGGCTTCCGCCAGCGCGCGGCCGATGGGCGTATGGAGGCCACAATGGGCAAGGCCGGAATCGCTGTCCGGCGCCGCGACCAGGATGCAGTCGGTTCCCGTGCCGGTCACCGGACGCCCGTCGTCCGGCGTCGTCAGGCCGAAGCCCATGACGGCGGCGGTGCGCGCCTCCGCGACGATCGATACGGCTTCGATCTGGGCGGCGAGGGTGAGGGGTTGCTCGATCACAGCGACAACGTTGATCGTTCCAACCTGGGCGGTCTTTCGCCGCGCGACAATGGAAGGCGCCACGCTTTCCGCGTTGCCGAGGCCGCCGGTGGAGACGACGGAAACAGAATCACGCTGGGCAACGGCGAAGCCGTTCAGGTCCGCGGCCGTCATCAGGCCGGCATCGAATGAAACACCGGCTGCGGCGGCGCGTTCGGCGAAGTAGGCGGCGGGATCGCGGTCGGGCGGCAGATCGGCATTGCGCACTTGCAGCCACGCCACGCGCCGCGCCGTACCCAATGCCGGGCCGACGACGGGCCAGCCGATAAGACGAAGGTCTTTACCGAAGTCGAGAAGAAGCCAGGGCGGACGATGCTCCGGTTGCATGGCGGAAAGCGCGTGGCCGCGCGGACCGGAATCCGCGCGGCGCTTCGCGGAACCCTCAGGCCGCTTTGCGGGCCGCCAGCGCGGCGCGCGCGCGGCGCTCCACCAAGGCGACCAGTACCAGGTGGCCGGCCGCCAGGGCGACGAACCACACTGCGTTGATGACGGCGACGTAGGCGATGACCTCCGGCGTGAAGCCGGCGCCCGCGCCCAGGAACGCCGAGGCTGCCCACTGGGCGATCTGGTTGACCACGAAGGCCGCCGCGAAGCCGATGGCCAGCCCGGCCATGTCGCGCCGGGCACGGAAGCGTTCAGCCGCCAACGCAGCCAGCAGCGCGGCGATGCCCATGGCCAGGCCCCAGCCGATCGTGTAGGCGTCCGTCGGATAGTCGAGCGAAAGGAAGCCGACGGCCTGGTTGCCGATCCAAAGGGCCAGCACCGTGGTCAAGGCCTCGCGGCGCGGCAGGGTTAGGCCGGCCAAGGCGGCCACGGCCGCGAAGGGCGCGACGCAGGCCATGGCGCCGGTGGCGACGACGCTTGGCACGATCAGAAGGCCGATCCAGGCGGCCTTCACGGCGCGGCCTTGCGCCGTCTCGACGCGTTCGCCTATGCCGAAGAGCTTGAGAGGGGTCATTTCAGTCTCCTTGTCCTGGTCGTTCGCCGGATTCTAGAACTTGATCCCGATCTTGCCGGTGAAGTTACGTCCCGGCATGGGATAGGCGTTGTAGGTGCCGTAGGTCGTGGCGCTGGCAATACCATAGTCGAAGTAGTTCTCTTTATTCAGCAAGTTCTGGACGGTCAGCGCCCAGCTAAACCGCTCGATCTGGCCGCTGGCCTTGAGGTCGACCAGCGTGACCGCGGGCATCATGGGCTGGAAATTGGCCGCGTCGTTATCGAACCGGCGCTTGCCGATATAGCGGAGATCGGCGTCCAGCATGATGTACTTCTGGAACACGTTCCAGGAAATGCCGGCGTTTCCCGTCCAGCGCGAGACCAGCGGAATCTCGTTACCGTTGAATTGACCGCTACGGAACGTGGCGTCGATATAGGTCAGCGAGCCTTTCAGCAGCACGGGATTCGAGATGTGGTACGTCACGCCGTTTTCGACGCCGACGCGGCGCGTCGGGTCCAGGTTCGTATTGGTGAAGGTGGCTGGACTGTAGAAAATCTCGTTGTTCAGGTTCATCGCGTAGGCGCTGGTCTGCCACTCGAGGCCGCGCCAGTTCAGGCGGAAGCCGCCTTCGACGTCGCGCGATGTCTGCGTCTGCAAGGCGAAGTTCGGCGGCACGCCAAACGGCACCGCGCCGACGCGCTCATCCACGTTGGGCAGGCGGAAGCTGCGCCCCACGCGACCGAACAGCGTCCAAACGTCGCTCAGATTGTGGCTCGCGCCCAGATGCGCGCCCCAATCCGTCTGCGTGTTGTTGTAGGGCACGCCCTGGACGCCGCCCGCGCCGCCGGGCGCACGGGCATCGTAGGTATCGGTGGCCGAAACCCAAGCCGTTTCCGTACGCGCGCCCAGCGCGATGTCGGTATTGCCCCACGCCGTCACCGTTTCCTGAAAGTAGGGCCCGACGGTGATCTGTGTGAGGTCGTAGTGATGGATCGGCGCATCGCCCTGATGGAGCGCACGGTCAGAATCGTAAAGCGAGCCATAGACGTCGACGCCGCTCAAAAGCTTGCCCGGCATCTCCAGCAGTTGATGCTGCGCATCCAGGCGCGGTGTGAAGGACGAGGTGGTCAGCGTGGTATTGTTATAGCTGTCGAACGCCGGGCCGAAGGAACTGAAGACCCCCGATTGCTGGTCCTTGTTACGCACGCCGGCATCGATGACGGCCTGGACGCCTTCCGACAGCTTGTGCGTGCCGCCCAATGTGATGTTGAGGCCCTGCTTGTTCGCATAGTCGTTGGGCGTGGATGTGCCGGTCGGGTCAGTGGCGACTTGGTTGGTGGTCAGCGTGACCTGGCGTCCGCCCGGCAGACCCAGGCGCTGAGTGTCCGCCGAGACGGTGAGATAGATCTCACCGCCTTCGAGTTGATAGCGCGCGTCGCCCTGGATGTTGCGCTCGTGAAAATCGTTGTTCTCTCGATAGCCGTTGGAATTGATGAGCGTGCCGTAGAGGGCGAGGGCCAGGTTGTCGAACGACTGGTTCGCGGCGATGTTGGCCTGGGTGTAATCGAACGAACCGTATGACAGGTCGGCGCGGTAGGCATTGGGCACCGCGACGCCGGTCTTGGTGATGATGTTGATGACGCCGCCCATGGCGCCATCGCCATACAGAACCACGCCCGCGTTGCCGCGCACGATTTCGATGCGCTCGATGCTGTCCTTGGGAATGGCGGTGAAATCGACGCCCGCCATGTCCACGTCGTTCAGGCGGCGGCCGTTGATCAAGACCAGCGTGTTGGACACGGCCGAGGCGCCGAAGCCGCGCATGTCGATCGTATCGCGCGCGCCGTCCGTGCCGCCGAACAGGTTCTGCACCTGGATGCCGGCCTGGCGGGACAGAAGGTCCTGCAAGGTCATGTCGGGCGAGCGCTTGATGTCCTCCTCCGTCAGAATCGTGGTCGAGGTGCCGGCGATGCCGGTGCCCAGGCGCGTCGCGGTGACGTTGACCTCCTGCAGCTCCTGCTGCGGCGTGATCTGGTCGACCGGCTGGGCCAGCGCGGAGGTGGAAAAGGCGGCGGCGATCGGGATCAGCGCAGTGGTTCGCCCGAGGCGCTTGAGGCGCAAATTCCAAGGCATGACGTGCTCCTTCGTCCCTGACGTCCTCGGGGGACGCCAAGCGGGGTTGACCCGAGGCGAAAGACGCATGGCCACGCAGGACCGCTTTCGCGGCGCGCGCGCGACCGACATCGCGGCCGCGAGAAGGGCCGTTCGTCGATCAAGGTCCCGGAATGACGTGGAAGGAAACACCCCCAACGGCCCCCGCATCGGAAACGAACGTCACCGCTGCGAAAGAACCGCTCCGTATGGACGCCCCGCCCATCGGTTGGGTGACTGCGTTGGCAGGTCTCCTGGCTCGCGGGTCAGTGCCTGTGGCGGTCCGGCCTTCCCGGTTTCCCAGTGGCCATGCGGACCAAGGCTCGCCGCTGACAGTTGCGGGGGCAGCCACGGATTAAGCCGCAGGTGCGGCCGACCGTGTTCCCTCTTTCCTCCCCGGCCTTACGCCGGGGAACCAACACGAGAGGAAGAATTTCCGATCAGGCCGGACCGGTCAAGGGGCTCAGGGTTCGGAAATCGAAAAGCGCCGCTATTTCTTCGCCTTATGCGCGTTCGCGGCGGCCCAGCCGTCGGGGTCGGCCAGGAATTTTTCGATCTGATCCAAATTCGCGGCGGGGAAGTCGTTGCCGCGACGCGCTTCGGCCAGCACGTCATGCCAGGTGGCCAAGCCATGCAGGCGCACGCCGATCTCCTTCAGGCTTTCCACGCTCTTCGGGAAGATGCCGTAGTGGAAGACGACGACCACGTCCTTCACCACGGCACCGGCATCGCGCAGCGCCTTGATGAAGACGTGCTTGCTGCCGCCGTCGGTGGCCAGGTCCTCGACCAGCGGCACGGTCCAGCCCGGCGGCATGTCGCCCTCGATCTGGGCCATGCGGCCGAAGCCCTTGGGCTGCTTGCGGACATAGAGCATGGGCAGGTTCAGCCGGTCGGCCATCCACGCGCCGTAGGGGATGCCCGCCGTCTCGCCGCCCGCGACCGCGTCGATGCCATCCACGCCGATCTCTCGCCGGATCAGTTCGGCCATCAGCGTCACGATCTCGGTCCGCTGCTTGGGGAACGCGATGATCTTGCGGCAGTCGATATAGACCGGGCTGACGCGGCCGGAGGTGAAGATGTAGGGCTCGTCGGGGCGGAAATTGACCGCCTTGATGTCCAACAAGGCGCGCGCCGTGATGCGCGCCGCTTCCTTCTTGTCCGTGCCTGCGGCCATGCCCGACCCTCCTTGGTTCGTGGCTGTTTACGGTGCCTCTCCGCCCGGTGGCAATCGGATTCTCATGCCTGGTCGGTTAGAATGGACCGATGATGAGCCCCATGCGCGCGACGGCGGCCTGCGCCGTTCTGATGCTCTTCGCGGCGTCGGTCTCGGCCGCCCCCGCCAAGCCCCAGAACGTGGATAAGGAAGACGCATTCCTCGATTGGGCGGCGGAGAAGCCGCTGGTCGCCGAGATGTCGGTGCAGGAGCCGGGCGTGGTGTGGGTCGCGCTGAAGCCGGAGGGCTACAAGTCGCCGGACAATGTGCGCAAGCTCGCGCGCGAACTGGCGTGCGGTTACGACAAGATCGTCAAGTTCAAAGGCTCGACGGTCACGATTTGGCCGGAGACCGGCACGGGCGGCGCCTTCGTCGCGCGCGAGCAGTGCAAATAGAGATTCAGCGCGGCAACAGGCTTTCGGCCAGCATCCCCGAGTCGCGCAACTCCGCCAGCGTCCCCTGCGCCGTCACGCGTCCCAGTCGCATCGCATAGCCACGCGGCGCCAGCGAAGCGGCCGCGTCGAACGCCTGCTCGGCGACCAGGATGCCAGGGCCGCCGACCGCGGCCGCGCGGATCTGGTTGACCACGTCGCGCATCAGCACCGGCGCCAGGCCGAGAAACGGCTCGTCGAGCAGCAGCAGGGAAGGCGCCTGCATCAGCGCACGACCGATGGCCAGCATCTGCTGCTGGCCGCCCGACAAGGTCCAGGCGCGCGCGGAAGATTTCTCGGCGAGTTGCGGGAACAGGAAGAAGGTTTCGTCCAGACGCCGTCGGCGCGAGACACCATCGCACCAGGCGCCCACCTCCAAATTCTCACGCACCGTCATGCCACCGAAGATCCGGCGCCCTTCCGGCACATAAGCGATGCCCCAGCGCCGGGCGCGTTCCTCAGACGGCATGCCGTTTAGCCGTTCACCGTGGAGAAGAATTTCGCCGCGCACGAGCGGGGCCAAGCCCATGATGGCCTTGAGCAGGGTCGACTTGCCCGCGCCGTTGGCGCCCAGCAACGCCGCCACCTCGCGGAAGCCGAGCGTCAGCGACACGTCCTCGACGACGGGCGCGCCGCCATAGGCGACGGTGACGCCGCGCAGCTCCAACAGCGCGCTCACGGCTTTTTCTCGGCCGTGCCGAGATAGGCGCGGCGCACGGCGGCATCGGCCAAGACGACGTCCGGCGTGCCGTCGGCGATCACGCGTCCGGTCTCGAGGCAGACGAGCCGCCCCGCCAGCCCGGACAGGAACGGTACGTTGTGATCGATCACCAATATGGCGGCGCCCTGGCCGGCGAGATCGCGCAGAAGACGGGTCAGCGTCGTGCGCTCGTCCTCGGTCAGGCCGGCGCTCGGCTCGTCCAGCACCAGAAGACGTGGTCCGCGCACCGTGGCGCGCGCGACCTCGGCCAGCCTCCGCACGCCGGCCGGCTGTGCGGCAGCATCCTTCCGGGCCCGGGCGGTCAGGCCGGCCCCTGACAGAACGGTGAGCGCACGGCTTCGCGCATGGGGCAAGGATGGGTTCGCCGCCGCGGCGTAGGCGACCGCGACATTGTCGATCAGGCTCGCGCCTGCGATCAGCTCGGCGGTCTGGAATGTGCGCCTGACACCCAGCCGCGCGATCTCGTGGGGGCGCAGCGTTTCGAGCGGTGTGGCGTCGAGGCGAATCCGTCCCCGATCGGGGCGATAGACCCCGGTGATGAGGTTGGCGAGCGTGCTTTTGCCCGAGCCATTGGGGCCGATGAGACCGACGATCTCGCCCGGCGCCACGCGCAGGCTGACACCATCGAGCGCTGCGACGCCGCCGAAGCTTTTGGCCAAATCTTCGACGTGAAGCGTGGCCCCGCCGGCGCGCGACCCGCGAACCGAAGCCGGCACGAAGGGCAAGATCTCGCCGGGCTCGCGCCCGCGGGGCCAGAAGCGGTCGACCAGGCCCGCCAGCCCGTCCGGCGTCAGGATCACGACCAGCAGCAGCGCCGCGCCATAGGCGATCAGGTAGTACTGCTCCAGGCCGCGCAGCCATTCCGGCAAGTGGACCAGCAACACCGCGCCCAGGATCGCGCCGGCGATGCGGCCGCGCCCGCCGACAACGGCCATGGTCAGGCAGGCGACCATGATCGAGAAGTCGAACACTTCGGGCGAAAGAACGCCCAGGCTGGTCGCGTGCAAGGCACCCGCCGCGCCGCCATAGGCCGCGCTCAGCACGAAGGCAGTGGCGCGCAGCATGCCGCCATCGATTCCCACAGATGCCGCGGCCAGCGGGCGTTCGCGCACGGCCTGATAGGCCAGGCCTTTCATGCCGCTTGTGAGATGCCAGGCCAGGAGGCCGCCGAGCGCCACCAGGCTCCAGACGAACAGAAGAAGCGGCCAGCCGGTCACGAGGCGCGCACCGAACAGCGTCACGCGCGGCACGCCCACGAGGCCGTTGGCGCCGCCGGTCAGCGACTCCCAGTTCACCGCGCCGATCAGCGCGACCTGGGCCAGGCCCAGCGTGGCCAGCGCAAAGTAATGCGTCTCGAGGCGCAGCACCGGCGCCGCGACCAGAAGCGCGAACGCGGCGGGCAAGAGGATCGAGAGGGGGAAGGTGGCGAGGAAGCCCCAGCCGAACTTCACGCCCAGGATGCCGGTGACATAGGCACCAAGGCCGAAGAAGGCGCCTTGCGCGAGCGAGAATGCGCCGGCATGGCCGAAGACGAACTGATAGCCGATCACGAGCAGGGCATAGACGCCGGCCTGGGTCAGGAGCCGCAGCCCATAGATGTCGCCCATGAATGCCGCGTAGAGCGCGAGCAGAGCCGCGCCGGCAATCCAGGGCGCGCGGGCGGCGCGAAGCGCGGATTGGGACGGCGTGGATGTGGCGCTCATGCGCGGCGCCCTTCCACTTCGCCCAAAATGCCGCCGGGCCGGAGGAACAGCACGATCAGAAGGACAGCGTAAAGCGCGGCTTCGGCGACGGGCTGGGACAGGAAAGCCGCGACCACGCTCTCGAACAGCGCGATCAGGAGCGCGCCGATCACCGCGCCGCCGATGCGACCCCAGCCGCCGATGACCACGGCGATATAGGCCTTGAGCATCAGGCTGCCGCCCTCGGCCGGCGTCACGAAGTAGCGGTTGCCGAGCAGAAGCCCGGCTGCGCCCGCGAGAGCCGCGGCAAGGGCGAAGGTGAGTGCCACCATGCGCCCCGTGCGCACGCCGAGCGCGCGCGCCATCTCGGGATCTTGCGCGGTGGCGCGCATCCGCTTGCCGAGTTGCGTATGCGTGAGAAGGATCTGCGTGGCGGCTAGGAGAACCACCGCGGCGGCGATCACTGCGGCTGACTGGCGATCAAGTACAACGCCGCCGAGCGACAGCATATCGTCGCCCACGAGCGGCGGGCCGCCGCGCGGTGCCGCGCCGAAGATCGCATTGGCGCCGTTCTGCAGCATGACACCGACGGCGATGGTCGAGATGAAGATCGCGACCGGCGGCCGGTTCTGCAATGGCAGATAGGCCGCGGCCGACAGCACGAGGCCGAGAATCGCCATCAACGCGGCGACCACGGGCAAAAGTACGATGCCCGGCAGCGGCATCACGCCGGCCAGCGCCACCGTCAGGAAGCCACCCGCCATCACGAGATCGCCATGGGCGAAGTTCACCGCGCCCGTCGCGTTGATGACGAGTACGAAGCCGAGCGCGACCAGCGCGTAGGCCGCGCCGAGAGCCGCGGCGTTGAGCAGAAGCTGGACGAACGTCAGCGCGTCCATCCGCGATCAGCGCGCGGCGTAGCGTTTGACGATCTTGGGCACGCGGCTCGCGCCATCGTAGCAGACGATCACCGCATCATGGGCCATGTTGCCGGTGCCGTCCGACTTGTAGGCCATGGCCAGCCCCTCGTAGCTGCCGGTCGCCAGCGCATCGCGCACCTGGGCGGCGTTGCGCGCGCCCTTGCCGATGGCGGCCAGCACCATGCGCGTGCCGTCATACTGCGCGACGGCGAAGGCGTCGGGCTCGGCATTGAACTTGGCGCGATAGGCCGCGGCGAACTTCTCCATGGCCGGCGAGCCGCCGGAGACGGGCGAGGAGCCGCTTTCGGCGCAGACGCCTTTCAACTCTACCGGCTCAAGCAGCGCCGCGGTCGAGGGCTGGTGCATGGCCGAGCCCGCGACGATGGGCAAGTTGAGGGCAGAGGCCGCCGCCTGCTTCACGAATAATGCGGTCGGGCCGGAGTGGAGTTGCAGCACGATCACATCGGGATTGGCTGATTTCAGTTTGGCCAGAACCGGCGCCATGTCCTTCACGGTGGGCGCCAAGCCTTCCTCGAACACGACCGATGCGCCCAGCCGCTTGAAGTTGTCGAGCAGATGGGTCTGGCCGCTCTGTCCATAGGCCGTCGTCTGGTAGACGAGCGCGACGCGTGTCTTCTTCAGCTCTTCGACGACGTAGCGTGCCTGGGCAACCTTGACCACGGCGTCGGTCGGGAAGAAGCGGAAGACATATTCGTTGCCCATCTCGGTGATCTTCGCGGTGCCCGAGATGGTCACCAGTGGCACCTTGCGCTCGGCGGCGATGGGCATCATGGCCAACATCTGCGGACCGAAGATGGAGGCCGCGACGGCCACAACGTTGGGCTGGGAAAGCGCGCGCTCCAGGGCGTTCACCGCGATCTCGGGCGAGGCCGCCGTGTCGGTCACGTCGTAGCCGGCGTCGACGCCGCCCGGCTTCTCGTCCAACGCCATGACCGCACCGTTGCGCTGGCTGGTGCCTTCGAGCGCCAGGATACCGGTGATGGGAACGAGCACGGGGATGCGCACATTTTCCGCCGACGCGGCGAGGGAGATGGGCGACAGCAGGGCGCCTGCGATGGCGGCCGTGTGCAGGATGCGGTTCATCCGTTCCTCCTTAGGGCGAGGGAGGGCTGGATCACGAGACGCCGAGAGAGTGGATTCGAACGCATCACGACCCGTGTTGCTCCCTCCGCCAGCATTACCTGGTTCAGGTTCCTGGGTCTGTTCTCAGCCTCGGCGCGCGGGAAGCGGCCTGGGCACCCCAGCCTCACGTGGTCCGGGAAGGATGGCGTCCGGGCCCGCGCGAAGTCAAGGCGCGGGCTTCTTCTTCTCCGCGCGCGCCACCGCATCCAGCACGGGCTTGAGTGCCGCGCGCCAGTCGGGCGGCACGATGCCAAAGCGCTCCGACAGGCGCGCGAGCGACAGGCGCGAGTTCAGCGGCCGCTTGGCTGGCGTCGGCATGTCGGTGGACGGCACCGGCACCACGCGCTGGGCCGCGAGATCGCAGCCGCGTTTGCGCAAGCCGTCGATAATGGTCCGGGCGAACTCGTGACGACTAGCCGCACCCATCGCGGCGGCATGCACGACGCCGCCCGAGGTGGCGAAGGTTTCGCGCGGGTCGCCGGCCTGGAGAATTTCCATGGCGATAGCGGCGACGAGGGCCGCCGGCGTGGGCGCGCCGACCTGGTCATCGACCACGCGTAGCTCCGTGCGCGTTCGCGCGGCATCCAGGATAGAAGTGAGAAAGTTACGGCCCGTGGCGTCATAGAGCCAGGAGGTGCGCAAGATCAGATGCGGCGCACCCGACTGGCCGATGGCCTCGTCGCCCGCCAGTTTGGAGGCGCCGTAGGCATTGAGCGGCGCCGGCGCTTCGCCTTCGTCGTGCGGCGTATCGCCCGCGCCGGAATAGACGTAGTCGGTCGAGATGTGGAGCAGCGGGACGCCACGGGTGGCCGCCCAGCGCGCCATGATTTCCGGCGCGGCCGCGTTGACCAGATAGGCTTGGCGCGTATCCGTCTCCGCTCGGTCGACGTCGGTATAGGCGGCGGCGTTCACGATCAGTGCGGGTTGGGCCGTCTCCAACGCGTTCTTCAGGGTTTGGCTGTCCGCTAGGTCCAACATGCCGCGCTTGGGCGCGAAGAGCTCGCCCATCTGCTTGAGCGGTTGTGCCAGCACGCGGCCAAGTTGGCCGCCCGAGCCCGTGAGCAGGATTTTCACGGCTCGGTCCGGTAGCTGGGGAGCACAGGCGCGTTCGCGAGCAGCGGCGCGGATTCGTCCTTCGCTGAAAGCGTTGGCATCCTTACCGGCCAATCGATGCCAAGGGCGGGATCGTCCCAGCGGATCGTTCGGTCATGGGCCGGCGCGTAATAGTCCGTGCATCCATACTGGACCTGGGCTTCGTCAGTCAGGACACAAAGCCCGTGGGCGAAGCCGCGCGGAATCCAAAGCTGCCGCCGATTCGCCGCGCTCAGTTCGACTCCGACCCAGCGTCCGAAGTGCGGGCTGCCGCGCCGTATGTCGACGGCCACGTCGAAGATGGCGCCCGAAAGCACCGTGATCAGCTTGTCTTGCGCGTTGGGCTCTTGGAAATGGAGCCCGCGCAGGACGCCCTTGCGCGAGGTGGTAAGGTTGGCCTGAACGATGCGCGCCGGAATGCCCGCCGCCGCCAGCTTGTCTTCGCGCCAGAGCTCCATGAACGATCCGCGCGCGTCGTCGTGCCGCTCGAGATCCAGCATCAGAACTTCCGGAAGGGACGTGGGCGTCACGCGCATGTCGCTCACGATCCGCTTGCTTGTCCGAGGCCGAGCCGTTGGCCGCGGTAACGGCGGTGCGTCTCGCGCCACCAAGCTGCGTTGGCCACATACCAGCGCGCCGTCTGTTCCAGGCCGTCCACAAGCGCGATTTCGGGGCGCCAGCCGATCTCGCCCGTCAGCTTAGCCGAATCGATCGCGTAGCGCCGGTCATGGCCCGGCCGGTCGGCCACGTGGACGATCAGCTCGGCATGGGGCTTTCCGCCCGCGCGCGGGCGAAGCTTGTCGAAGATCGCGCAGATGGTGGTGACGATCTCGCGGTTCGTGCACTGGACGCTGCCGCTTACGTTGTACGTCTCGCCCGGACGCCCTTGGGCCAGAACGGCGGCGATGGCGGCACAATGGTCGCTCGCGTGCAGCCATTCGCGCACATGCGCGCCGTCGCCATAGAGCGGCAGCGGTGCCTCGGCCAGGCAGTTGAGGATCACGAGCGGCACCAGCTTTTCGGGAAACTGATACGGACCGTAGCTATTACAGCCGTTGGTGATCAGCGTCGGCAGCCCATAGGTGCGGTGATAGGCCAGCACCAGCGCATCCGCCCCCGCCTTGGTGGCGGCATAGGGCGAACTGGGTTGGAAGGGACTGTTCTCGGTGAAACGCCCGTCCTCGATGGAGCCATAGACCTCGTCGGTCGAGACGTGAAGCAGGCGGAAGCTCTCAGCCTCGGTGGACGGCAACGCGCGCAGGTGGGCGCGCGCGGCTTCGAGAAGGTTGAAGGTTCCGACTAGGTTGGTCTCGACAAAAGGCGTGGGATCGTCGATCGAGCGGTCCACATGAGTCTCGGCGGCGAAGTTCACCACCGCGCGCGGCCGGTGGTGAGACAGAAGTCGGTCGACCAGAGCGCGGTCGGCGATCGAACCCTGAACGAAGCTGTGGTTGGGATTGCCGTCGAGGGAGGCCAGGCTGGCACGGTTGCCGGAATAGGTGAGCGCATCGAGCGTGACCACCCGCTCGCCGGCGGCGACGGCCCGGTGGACGAAGTTCGCGCCGATGAAGCCGGCGCCGCCGGTGACGAGAAGGGGACTCGGCAGGGAAACGGCGAAGCCGGTCATGGCGTCTTGGGCAATTGGGGTTTCCGGGGCGGCGATAAGGCCGCGTTATTGCCCATCTAAACGCCTCCTTGCCGAAGCGGCAAGGCGCGCCTAACTGACGCGATCCAACACACGCGACGCGCTTCGCCTATCGCGCAGCCCTTCGGCAAAGGGCCTTGGCACAATACCGAGGCGATCGGCCAACATCGCGGCGCTTTGGTGCTTGTCTTCACCCGCGCGATTGAAGGAATCCGCGCCGAACGGAAGCCTGAAGCCGAGCCGTTGCGCCATGCGGGCCGCTGCCGACAAGGCGGCCGTCGGCACTGACGCGATGTGGAGGCGCCGCTCCGCTGCCTTGGCGCAAAGCCGGAGCATGTCGGCATAAGACAGTGCAGGGCCGGGCGCGGCGATGGGTGCCCCGGGCGCATCCGTGTTCGTTACCGCGGCGGCCAGCGCATCAACAATGTCATCGATGAAAATGGGTTGCACCGAACGACGTCCGCCATCGGGTAGAGGCAGGACGAGTGGAAGGGCGCGCGGCCAGCGGCGCATGAGGGTCAGAACTTTCTCCACATTCTGATCGTCATCATGGCCGTAGATCAGGCCGGGATGAATGATCACCGCCGGTACGCCGCAACGGGCCAGGGATTCTTCCGCGTGCGCGGCATGGCGTCCGGGCTCATCCGGCTCCGCCAGGAATCGCCGCATGGTCCCCATTTGAATGACCCGGCGGCAGGTGGACGGGAGTGCGGCCAGCAGAGCATCGACGAAATGCGCTTCCGCCGTATTGACGACCACCTCGGCCCCCTCGAGCGCGGCGCGAAGAGCGATGGGTTCCTCGAAGCTCGCGATCCGCCGTTCGGCGCGGGGATGGGAGAATTGGACCAAGCGCGCTGGGGAACGGCCCACGGCAATCACGCGCATGCCATCGGTAGCGAGTCGCGCGACGAGATGCCGCCCGGTCTTGCCGGAAGCGCCAAGTATGGCGACCGTCACCGTTCTTTCGCGACTGTCGCCTCCAGACGGTTGCATCGCTTCGCTCATCAGGTGAAGAGCAGGGAGGCCACGCGGCGCGGCCGCATCTACCTAAACCCGCCGCAGCGAGGCGGCAAGGCATGGCGGCGCTGGCTGGCAGCCCTTTAGCTATGACGACCTGTCGCTCGGGCACCGCGCCCTGGTGAAGTCGGGGGCCGTTGAAGGGCGGCGATATTCACGTCCGCGCGCGCCTCGATACGTGCTCGCTCGCTGGGGGCCTCAGGCGGCTCTGCGTTTGCTGCGCTGAGCCAGGTGCTCGACTCGGTGCGCAGCCGGACGTCGAATTCCCTGCTAGCAGGGAATTTTGCAGGGAAACGGCCTGAAAAATCAGGTGCGCGAAGAAGCCATGGCGAAAGTGTTGAACACGACCAATAGCTTATGTTCGCGGCGCTGCTTGTCGCTATCGTCCAAGCAGCGAATTCCGCAGGCTTTCCATGCGTCATTCTTGTTGAAGGCTCTACAGCCGGGCGTACGCGCAAGCCGAAGATAACGCACTCCGAATCACCAATGAGAAGTGCACCGCTAGAATTGGCAAACGCGCCATATATCAATCGCACTCAGGACATAGCTCGAGATTCATCCGAAGCGGATAGTGAATAAAACGACATTCCAATGCGCGAACCGCATCGCGCAAGTTATTTAGGAGATTTTTAGGAACGAATTAAGGGAAAAAATTTATTTTCAAACATATCTCATCGGCTGCGGCGATGCTCCGTAAGCAACTGGCAAAGTTCAGATAATTTTGCTTGCAAGCGAATGACATGCGACGGCGGATTTTTCTTGATTTTTCCCCGATGTTTTTTGGGGGGTCCTTTGAAGGCCGAATTGAGAGTCTAAATCAACGACTTGCCGGGTTCCGATCCATGCCCCCCTATACCGATCCTTTGTCAATAAAATCAAAGGGTTACGATTTGACTGCCGCCGCGTCTTCGGTATGATCGTGCCGTGCCGTCGCAAACGGCGTAGCGGCGAAATCCTTTCGAAGATCCGCTGTCCCGACCGAGATTCACGGGCCCGAAAAACGGGCTTCTCGGCGATGAGAACGCACGCGCATAGGTGGATAGGTCCTGATGATGCGAAGCACGGAGGACGACGATCGATCGGCTCATTCCAAGGGTGAGCGAGGGGTTGGGCGGCGCGTGCGCCGCGTCAAGGGGATGCGCGCCTCAAGCATGCGGTTGGCCATCGAGTATCGCGCGATCGCGGACTTGAAGTTCGGTGTCCGCAGCATCCGCCAGCATTCCCCCCAGCAGCTTCGCAAGCTCGCGGCTGGCATGCGCCGCTATGGATTCCTGGTCCCCATTGTGGCTGATCGTGCGGGAAGGGTGGTCTTAGGTGAGGGGCGCGTGTCGGCGGCCGGACAAGCGGGCATCGACAAAATTCCCGTGATTCTCATCGAGCATCTATCAGAGGATGAAATCCGAGCATTCAGGATCGCCGAAAATAAACTGGCAGAAATGGCCGAATGGGACGTGCTCGCCCTGGGCGCGGAATTCCGTGCATTAGCAGAGAATGGCTTCGATCTGGCATTCACCGCATTTGCCGAAAAAGAAATCCAGCAGATCCTGGCCGCTCTCGATCGCGCGAACATGACTCCTCTGGTGGGCGAAGATGATGCGCCATCACTTCCCCGAGACGCGGTCACCCAGCCAGGAGACTGCTTCGCAATGGGGCGCCATCGGCTCCTCTGCGGCGATGCCACCTCGGAGCGCGATGTTACGCATTTGCTACAGGGGCATAAGCCGCCCCTCATGGTGACCGATCCGCCCTATGGCGTGGATTACGATGCCCAATGGCGGCAAGCGGCAAAAGTATCGGGTACGGCTCGGGCCGGACGCGTTCTCAACGATGATCGTGCCGATTGGACCGCGGCCTACGCGTTGTTTCCCGGTGACGTGGCGTATGTGTGGCACGCTGGCCTCCATAGCTGGACGGTCGCACAAAATCTAACCGCGCTGGACTTTATTGTCCGATCGCAAATTATCTGGGTGAAATCGCGCTTCGCTTTAAGCCGTGGTCATTACCATTGGCAGCATGAGCCATGTTTCTATTCGGTCAGGCGAGGTGCCAAAAGCCATTGGCAGGGCGCCCGCGATCAAGCGACTACCTGGCAGATTAGCCCAGCTCTCGCCGCCGAAGATGCGGCAACCTTTCACAGCACTCAAAAGCCGGTCGAGTGCATGCGCAGGCCGATCCTGAATAGCAGCCAGCAAGGCGATAGCGTCTACGATCCGTTCTGTGGGAGCGGCAGCACGCTGATCGCCGCCGAAACAACAAGGCGGCCATGCCTCGCAATGGAGCTTGATCCGCGATTTTGTGACGTGACCATAAAACGTTGGGAAGCCTTGACAGGTAAAACCGCGATTCATGTAGCGACCGGTGCGAAATTTTTAGACCTCGCGGAGCAGCGCCTATCGCGAGGTAGCTTGCCAAACTTGGCGGCCCGCCCGCGGCGTACACGCGAGCGGATGCCAGGAGGTGCCGATGTCCAATCGTGATGGGAAAAATGAGGGTGGCTTCGGCAAGCCGCCTGTGCATAGCCGCTACAAAAAAGGTCAGTCGGGTAACCCGCAGGGGCGACGGCGGGAGACGATGACAATCGAAAAGCTAGCCGAGAAAATCCTGAATGAAAAAGTCACGATCGGGGGCAAAACGATGATCTGGGGCGAAGCAATTCTCCGCGGGGCCGTCGCGAGGGCAGCTCGCGATACTCGCGCTGCGAAGTTCGTGCTCAGCATGGTGGGCGATAATCGAGCTTCGTCCTCGGGAAGGGATGAGATCAGTGAGGAAGATCACGCCATCCTAGAAGACTATGTGCGTTGGAAAACAGCGACGGAAAAGAAAAGCAAATGAGCAATAGGCGCGTCATCAACGCGGTTTTGCGTCAGGATCTCGCATCGTTTATTGCCAAGTGTTTCACGACGCTCAATCCTGGGACGCGCTATCTCGAGAATTGGCACATTCGCTACATCGCGCATGCGCTGACCGTCTTGGGGGCGGGACAACGTCTTGCCATCAATCTTCCTCCTCGATACGGGAAGTCGCTCGCGGTCACCATCGCATATACGGCGTGGCTGCTGGGACATAATCCAGCGCTTCGGATCATGGTGATCAGTTATTCAGAGAAGCTCGCGCGTCAGCACGCGTTGGATTTTCGTACCATCGTGGAGAGTGCTTGGTATCGAGAGCTCTTTCCGGAGTTCCGGATCGCGCGTGGAACCGATCTCGAAATCAAAACAACGCGACAGGGATATCGGCTCGCCAGCTCAATGGACGGCACCATTCTAGGCCGCGGCGCCGATATCATTATTTTGGACGACCCGCTTAAGGTGCAGTCCGCGCTCTCTAAAATCCAACGTGAGAGAATCAACCAGACATTCGATCTCACTATCTATTCCCGTCTCAACAACAAGAATGAGGGGCGGATCATCCTCGTTGGCCACCGTCTCCATGAGAACGACTTGGTGGGACACGTGATGGCTCGAGAAGAATGGCAGCTGATTGTGATCCCAGCTGTAGAAACGGAAGATCGCAGCTACGTATTGGGGCCACATGCGTTTCAGATCTATCAGCGCCGTGCCGGTGAACCCCTGCATCCCGAGCGCGAAAGCCTTATCCAGATTGAAGCGGCTCGGCGCAATCTGGGCAGCGCCGGCTTTGCGGCGCAGTATCAACAAAACCCGATTCCGGATAGCGGCACTGTCATTCAGCGCGAATGGATTCGCTATTGCGATAGGCTCCCGGCGAGGTTCGATCTTGTGTTGGCCAGTTGGGATACCGCCTGTACGCAAGGCGATCGGAGCGATTATTCGGTGGGTACGGTTTGGGGGCTCCTCGACACGACCATGTATCTGCTCGCGGTCGTTCGTGGTCGATGGGAGGTGCCGGAGCTTCGGCGCCGAGTGGTCGCGGTGAGCATCCAATATGGTGCTTCTCCAACGCTCATCGAAAAAACCGATATTGGGCGAGCGATTGTTCAGGAGCTAGGGCGTGGCCATGCCATAAATCCCATTCTCCGGCGGCCTATAGGCGAGAAGGTCGTGCGTATGCTGTCGCAATCCGCCCGCTTCGAGGCAGGTCAGGTCGTATTGCCGCGCGAGGCAGAATGGCTTGGAGATTATCTGAGCGAAATATTGGGGTTTCCGAATGGACGCCACGACGATCAGGTTGACTCCACATCCCAAGCCTTGGAATGGCTGTCCCACCAAATTCGGCTGCATCAGCTTCCCCGCCGCACGAACCCGCGCCGATCAAACCCCATCCGCCGCTGACATGATGAACAGAGCTCCCGGATCACATGCCGTGGCCGGGGGCTGATCATCTCTCACTCTTGCACGCGTCCGTTCCGTGAAATTTTCCATCCGGTAAGAACTCGACGACATGTCCGTCCCTGATGAGGAGCGCATCGGTTTTCGTGCCAGCGTAACCATCGCGGACATCCAGCGAGGTCAAGGTTACGCAAACCAACCATGCGTAGTTGAACCCGGATATGGGATTTCCCCAATAGGTGGCGACGGGCTTCGACGTCCGCTCGAATGTGGCCGATCTCGGGGAGTGCAGATTGTCATAGTAAAACCTGAATACGATCTGCTTGTAGTTTTCGGGATAGCTGCCGGGGTCGGCCGATCGCAACTCGTCTTGTGAAGGGGTACAGCCGACGAGCAGCGCTACGACGACAATCTTGATCGCCTTCTGAGCGGACCCACCGAGAATAGCCGGGCGGCGAACCGGCTGCGGGTACGCGCGGGGCACGGTCGGCAAAACCAGACGAAGTTTGCCTATTGGCCCGCGACCGTAACCATCCCGTAAGGCTGAGATGTGGAGCCTTCGGCGATCGTTTTGCCGTCACGCCTAATCCTAAGGCGCAACATTCCCTCTTCGCCTTGTTTCTGTACCCCACAGGACACGATTGTGCCCGAGGTCTCGAAGCTTGCGGGTACAAGACCGCTTGCGTCCTGAGAGTAAGAAGAACCGACCGTCGTGGTCATGCATGACCCCGTGAAGGCGATCCCGTTCGTACCTGTTACGTCTATTGAATATTGGTTGTCGGAGGATTCGTAACCTAGAACCACCAGGAAGGCGACGAACGCAATGGCGACTAAAATGAACCCGCGCTTCATGATGCTTCCCCCGTTGCAAAGGACTAGGACGATCGGAATCGCGTCAGCGAATATGACGATCGATCGTCCCGACATTTGCTCAATGTGACGAAGGGATCAAGATAAATACGTGTCTATTATCCTATAATTAATATGAACCGCATTACGCAGTTGGATTGGGGACGGAGTCTGCGGAGCTAGTGCTGACTTCTCGCTACAAGAGAACGATTTATCGGCACCGGAAAACCTAGTCCGAATTCAAATCTGGTGATGGCAGAGGTTGGATGCGGGTAAGGGGGATAAAGGCGTCGACCGAAAAGAGGTTCTGGCTCTCTTACGAGCCTATGGAGCCACCCAATGACGGAAAGGGCCGCGACGACAATTGTGGCGGCCGTTGAGGTCCGGCTCCGCGCGTACGGGGCGGCCAATGTGCTACGGATGATTTGCGAGAGCAGTTTGGCTTCTAGGTTTGCCCGGTCTATGTGATGCCGCATATCGTCATACAGAAGGTCCTGGGCAACGGACCTCAGACAGTCATGAGCGAATTTTGCCAGTGTGCTTGGGCTTTCGTCCGCGGCGCAGCATGGCGATCGGTCGGGCCCCGGCTTTGGGCACCCTGAAGAATGCCGAAATCGATACATCTAGAGCCGCCGCGACCCGTTCTAGGACGGCGACGGTCGGATTCTCGAGCCCCCGTTCCAGCCTGCTCACGTAGGTCCGATCGATCTCTGCATCGACCGCAAGCGCCTCTTGCGCCAAGCCCTTTGAGACCCGGATTTTTCGGATATTCCAGGCAACACACCTTCGAGCATCCATACCTCCGAAGGCAATAGATTTGATGTGTATTAAACCACGGACTATAGTCACGTATTAGTATTGAACATCTCCAGGACATGTCCATGCACAAATTGGCTCTTTATGCAGCAACTACTCCAGACTCCTTTCTCTGGACTATTGGTGTAGTGCTTGCCCTCTATCTGGTCGTCTTGGTCATCATTCGTGTGGGGCAGTTTTGGCTTCGACGGGCGATGAAAACCGCGATGGCGCGGCAAGAGGGATTTGTGGCGGGCTACGTCTTGTTGGGACGAGACGGTCAAGCCGCGATCGGAATCGATCCTGAGCGAAGATTGGTTTGCTTGGTTCGATATAAAGCATCGCGTCACGAAGCCAAGATCGTGCCTTATCGTGATGCTCTCGCGGTCGAGATCCTTCAAAATGGCGTGATGGTTACGAATACCGCCGGATTGGGAGCGGCAGGAGGGGTTCTGGGCGGATTTCTGAGCAAGAGTACGAGCAGACAGAGGATATCGCGCATCGACCTTAAGCTCACGGTGAATGATCTCGCGAACCCCGCTATTACGGTGAACTTATTTCACACCATCCCATTGCTTGAGCGCGGCCAAAACGCCAACGGGATTGTGATCACGCAAATGATGAACAAAGCTCACGATTGGTTGGCACGGCTCGATGTGGCCATTAAGCAAGGTGCGGCGGAAGGAGAAGGCGCGCGAATTCGTAATATTTCCACACCGCCATCCATCGCGGACGAGATTGCGAAGCTCGCCGGATTGCGTGAACAGGGGTTGATTACGGCAGATGAGTACGCGCACCAAAAATCACGCTTACTTGGCGGGATTGGCACCCCGGAGCGGCAAGAAGCGCCCCCTGTGTCGTAGCAAACGCGGCAGACACGCCGTTGAGCGCGATGCCAAGCGGTCGTGGATGCTGAGTTAATCGGGATGGCGCGATCCTAATATCCTGCAGATTGCGGCCGCGATCAGCGCGGCTGCCTCGGCGTTGGTTTGCAATTCTCGAGCGGCGCGTTTTACGGCTGCTGGATTGGCCCGTCTCCCTTGACCAGATAATGCACGTCCTGCTGCTTGTTCGAGGAGACTCATGGCCGTGGCAAACAGAACCCGGGCATACTCCTGTCGATTCGTGTCCATGGCTCCTACCCGTGTCCATTGGGCTGCGCCAGGTCGGGGAGAACACCGCTGTTGTCGTCGCCGGAAACAGAAGGTGCGACGCTGGTCTCGGATGGCGTGCCGCGTGTACGGCGCCAAAGAGACTCGGCATGGGGGACGGGGTCGATCTTGTTACCAGCCCACCAGGCTTCCTCATCGCCTGCATCGTGCAATGCGCGATGGTGGGTGACACAGAGTGGCACGACCCATTCATCGCTGACCTTAAGGGACATGGCGCGGGGCTGGGCAAAGCGGAGGTGATGGGCCTGGCAGGGGCGCCGTCCGCAGACGAGGCAGGCCTCTGCGGCCACCATGCGCAGGTGGTCGCGGTCGCGGATACGCCGCGGCCGATCGATGAGAGCGATGACGGCGCCCTGGGCAGCGTCTGGACCCTGCGCGGTAGAGTCTGGGGCGGCGTCGGGCTGTAGCTCGGCCAAGCGCCCTTCGGCCAGGGCCTCGAGGATGTCGGCGTAATGCTGGCCCCGTTCCGAGATGAGCTTGGGGTAGGTGCTCCGAAGCGCCGCCACCGTATCTTGGTTGGCCCGCCAAAGATCGGTGAGGGCCTCGGCGGTCGCGACCCCCTCCAGCTGGGTCCGGAGGGCCGTACAGAATGACTTGGGCTCAGGATGGGTGGAAAAGGGCTCGCCTGTCCCTGCGCGAACCACGAACTGCACGATTTGCCCGGGTGATCGTGTCGGCGGCTGGCGCACCCCATTCTGGTCTTTGTCATAGAGGGCGAGGCCGAAGGCGTTGCCGAAGGTGGCAAGGGCCCGCTTCATGGCATCGGTCTCGGCCGTTTTGAGGGCGGCCTCATGAGCCTCGGCTTGGGTGGGGCCTGTCCCTGCGCCGGCACCCGAGCCGTCCCGGACGATCTCGGCCCCCTCGACTCGGACCTTCACTCGGACTCGCGCGGTGTAGGCGCATTTGCGCTGGCCCTGATAGACGCCGTCCCAGACGCAGCGAGCCTCAAGAGTCTCCCGGTCCCACCCAGCGAAGCCGAAGATACGGTTGGCCTCGGCGATCACGTGCCAGCCCTCAAGATAGGAGAGCTCGCGGGTTCCCTCGATCCGAGTCTTAACGAATTTGCCGTTGAGCTTGGCGGAGAGGGCTTTGATCTGCGGCTCGGTGAAGCTCATGGTTAGCGCACCCGGACGGCGACGGAGACGCCGCCATTCCCCAAGAGGGCACCGGGGATGGCCGTGCCGAGCTTCAGCCGGTCACCCAGCGATTTGCGATCCAGCTTGGCCGGCTGGGGAACCCAATATTCGGCTGGGATTATGCTTTCGTCGCTCACCACCAAGGGCCGGGGGGTGGGCCTGAGCGAGGCGCTGAAGTCCGCCTGCACCAGCTTGTCGATCGAGGCCCGTTCCATGACGTGGGTCACGAGCTCGCGCTTCACCGTCACGCGGTGCTCCAGGCGCTTCAGCCGCTCCTGCATCTCGCCGATGCGGAGCTTCAAACCCTCACTCATCGCGCGATCGTCCAGGAAGGAGCGGATCACGCGGGCCAGCATCTCTCGCAAGTCTGTGAGTCCCTCGAGCGTATCGGCCAGGGTCTCTTCGTCGGCCTCGGGGAATTGGGCGGCGAGCTGGGCCCGGACATACTCGTGCAGGCTGAGCTCCGCCAAGAGCGGGCTAGTCGTCATGGTTCTCTCCTCTCAACTGCATCACACGATGAAAAAAGCCCGGAGCGAGGCTCCGGGCTTGGTCGCACATCCGGTCTTCATGCCGGTGCACTTGTTGCCGCCAATCACACAGCATGGGATCGACGGAGAGTTCGTAGAGTTTACGGGCGCTGACCGCGAAGGTCAGAAGCCCTGTAGCCAGCTCGGGGTTTTGGAGAGCTGCTTGGCGAATATGGCGGACGAGGGTATCGAGGTGGTCGGAGATCCGGTCCAGGCTGTCTACGAGATGCACCGCATGCTCATAGCGCTGGCGGTCCATAAAGCCCTTGATCCCCTCTTGTTCCTATGGCCTAATGTGGGTTAAATATACTCATATTGTTGTTATAAGTAAACTCAATAGAGGAAAAATAACGCAAATATGGTGACGAGAGAGCAGGTCCGGATGGCACGAGCCGCCCTCAACTGGAGTATGCGGGACCTGGCCCGGGAGGCGGGTGTCTCCGTCAATACCATCAGCCGCTACGAGAACGGCACCGACGCCATGGGGGATACCCTGACGCGCATTCAGCGGTGTTTCGAGGCCGCTGGTTTGGCGTTCCTGGGAGATGGCGCCGAGGGGGGCGTTGGCGTGCGCTTTAGGGCGCCTCGATGACGCGTGGCAAGAACGGCGCCGTGCTGGTGACAGGAGGTGCGGGCTATATCGGGGCCCATGCCTGCAAGGCGTTGGCTACCGCCGGCTTTCTTCCCGTGACGTTTGACAATCTCTCGCGTGGTCATCGGGCGTTCGTGAAATGGGGCCCGCTTGAACAGGGGGACGTCCGCGACCGAAAGCTGCTCGATGCCGCCTTTCAACGCTGGAAGCCGAAAGCCGTGATGCATTTTGCCGCGCTGGCGAGCGTTGCGGAATCCGTAGCCCACCCGGACCTCTATCAAGACGTCAATGTTAAGGGCTCGCGAAATGTCATTGATGGAATGGTGGACCACGGCGTGAAGTGTCTCATTTTTTCAAGCACGGCGTCCGTCTATGGTCACCCCGAGAAGCTTCCGATTACGGAAGAAACACCGATTGCTCCGATCAATCCCTATGGAGCATCCAAAGCAGCCGTGGAATCGGAGATCATGGAGCGAAGCGGAGCTCTCGCATTCGCCATCCTTCGATATTTCAATGCAGCCGGCGCGGACCCGGCTGCTGAAGTTGGGGAGGATCACGAGCCGGAAACCCACCTCATTCCCAATGCCATTAAGGCCTCTCTCGGAGCGGCGCGGCATCTGGATGTCTTTGGTGTGGATTATTCGACGCCGGATGGGACATGTGTTCGCGATTATGTCCATGTCAGCGACATCGCCGATGCCCATGTGCTCGCGCTTAAAGCTCTGTTAGGCGGTGACCCCAGCTTTGTGTGCGATCTCGGGACCGGGAGTGGCACTTCAGTTCGCGACATCATCAAAGCGGTAGCGATGGCAAGCGGTAAGGCCGTCCCATTCAAAGAGCGCCCGCGTCGGTTAGGAGATCCACCAGCCCTTTATACGTCGGGCCGCGGCGCTCGGGAGATTTTGCAATGGTCGCCGAAGCGCTCGGATCTCAAGACGATCATCGGGGATGCGTTGAAATGGCAGCTACGCGGAAAATAGATTCCAGAAGGGCGGTGCCATATGTGGTTACGCTCGCCGTATGGCTTTTCTTCTTCCCCTTAGCTGCGACCGCCGACGACAATTGGAACGTATGTTTCACCCCCGGTTCCGACTGCGCGGGATTGATTATTGATCAAATTGGCTTGGCGAA
Source organism: Alphaproteobacteria bacterium (assembly GCA_050180485.1). GTDB lineage: Bacteria > Pseudomonadota > Alphaproteobacteria > CADEGL01 > CADEGL01 > CADEGL01. The sequence continues at coordinate 24,710 of JBFXED010000037.1, forward strand.
AACGAGCATCATGGTTCAGGCGTATAGCTTCACCTCTGCGCCGATTGCACAGGCTTTGACCGACGCCCATCATCGTGGCGTCGAAGTCCGTGTACTACTGGATAAAAGCCAGGTCAGCGAGCGATACAGCACCGCAAAATTCTTCGCTAATGCTGGGATTCCGGTATGGATCGATGACAAGGTAGCGATTGCGCACAACAAGGTCATGATTATAGACGGCGAAACGGTCGTCACAGGCTCTTTCAATTTCACGCGTTCAGCCCAGGAACGGAACGCCGAGAACGTGCTGATCCTTCGCGATGTAGGTCTGGCTGACAAATACATTCGTAACTGGGGGGCGAGGCAAAACGTTTCCCGCGCTTATCGGCCGGGTTAGGAGCATTTGAGATCAACGGACGGTCACCCGTCGATTTCTTACAAGTGAGAGCGATCAGTGTGCGGTTTACTGTCCCGGGGAATATGGCGCTGCTTTTGCTAGCGATAAAGTTATCGAACTGATCGTGAGGTTCGTAGTACTAGGTACTGGTAGGTCCGGCGCAGATAAAAGGCCATCTTCTATATGGATTGTCAGCTTTGTGGGGGCGCTAAGCTTGCGGAGTTTCTTAATTTGGGAAAGCAGCCGCTTGCGAACAAGTATCCGACTGCGCCCGAGTTTGCGAGCGAGCGCTTTTTTCCGCTTGAGATGTGCTTCTGCCCGAACTGCAAGAACGTGCAGCTCACGACGATCGTGTCCCGCGAGCTCATGTTCGAGGACTACTATTATCTCTCTTCGGTCAACGCCGGTCTGGTGCGGCATTTCGAAGGGCTGGCGAAGAAGCTGACGGGTTCGAAATTCGTCGTCGATGTGGGTTCGAACGACGGCATCCTGCTCAAGCCGCTCAAGGACATAGGCGTCCAGTGCGTGGGGGTCGAGCCGTCGGTTAATGTCTCGAAGATCGCAAACGACAAGGGGTTAACCACGATCTGCGCGTTCTTCGACGCGGCATCCGCGGCCCGGATCGAGGCCGATTACGGTAAACCCGACGTGATCGTGGCCAGCAGCGTCTTCACCCATCTCGAAAAGCCGCATGATTTCATCGAAGCCGTGCTCGCGCTTCTCTCCGATGACGGCCGATTCATCATCGAGGTCGAATATATCGGCAATATTCTGAAGCTGATCCAATTCGAGCGCTTCTATCTCGACCGGATCTTCTACTACTCGCTCACCTCGCTCAAGCATCTGTTCGAAGCGCACGGAATGGCGATCACGGACGTGGAGCATATTGCGCCCCACGGCGGCTCGCTCCAGGTCACAATCCAGCGCAAGGGCAGGAAAGCGCCGTCTCCGCGTGTGGCGGCGCAGTTGGCCGAAGAGGCCGAGCTGCTGACGCTCGTGCGACTCGAGGAATTCAGGAAAAACGTCGACATCCAGATCGCGGCTTTCCGGGAGTTGCTCCAGGACTACAAGGCATCCGGCCTCAAAGTGGGCGGATACGGCGCGCCCGCGCGAGTTTCCACCATCTGCAACTTCGGCGACATAGGCCCGTCTCTCATCGCCTTCACGGTGGATGATAGCCCGCTCAAGCAGAACCGCTTCACGCCGGGAACCCATATCCCGATTGTGCCGAAAACCCATCTCGACACGCATAAGCCGGACGTGTTGGTCGTGTTCGCTTACGAGTATTTTGACGATATCCGGAAGAAGACCGGTGATGCCTACCGATATCTGCAACCTATCCCCCCCAGGGAATTGACATGAACACAGCGGACCACGGGCAAGAAGATATCAAGGCCATCGTTCAAGACCTGGGGCCGGACGCGCACAGATTTGCCGGCAAGACGGTCCTTCTGGCGGGCGGTGCCGGTTTCCTGGGGCGGTATTTCATCTCGGTGTTCCGTCATTTGAACGCCGCCGTGCTGAAGGCGCCATGCAAGATCCTGTCGGCCGACAATTTCATCACCGGCGACAAGATGGCGCTGGCCGAGGACAGCCGGAGCGATCCGAACATCCTGAGTGTCTGGGCCGATATCACCTATCCGCTGCCCGTGCGTGAGAAGCTGGATTTCATCATCCATGCGGCCGGCATCGCCTCGCCGGTCTACTACATGAAGTATCCGCTGGAGACGATCGAAGGCGCGGTACAGGGCACCAAGAACCTGATGGAACTCGCGCGCATGAACGAAAGCCTCGAAGGGTTCCTGTATTTCAGCTCCAGCGAGATCTACGGCGACCCCGATCCGAAAGCGGTGCCCACGCCCGAGACCTATCACGGCTATGTCTCCAGCGTCGGCCCGCGCGCCTGCTACGACGAATCGAAACGCTTGGGGGAGACCATCTCCACCATCTACCAGCAGCGCTATAACGTGCCCGTCACCATCGTGCGGCCCTTCAACGTCTTCGGTCCGGGCATGCAGCACAACGACCGGCGCGTCATCCCTATGTTCACCTACGAGGCGCTGAACGGGCGGGCGCTGCCGGTCCATGGCGACGGAGCCCAGACCCGCACCTTCTGCTACATCAGTGACGCCATTTCCGGCTTCCTCAAGGCCTTGCTCAAGGGCAAGCGCGGCGACGCCTACAATATCGGCAACAGCAACAACGAGATCTCGATGGCTGATCTGGCCAGGATGTATGCCCGCGTGGTGCCGGGTTCGACCGTGCGCTTCATTCCCTATCCCAGCACCTACCCGGCCGGCGAGCCGCAGCGCCGCTGCCCCGACCTGACGAAGGCCGCCACGGATTTGGGCTACCACGCGAAGATCGAGTTGCAGGAAGGGCTGCGGCGGTTCGTGGCTTGGGCGCGCGAACGCGACAACTACCGGGGACAACCGGACGCCTGACGCCGGCGGGATGCGATGGCTTTACGGCTGGGATTGATCGGACGGGGCCGCTGGGGCCGGACCATCGAGCGCACGCTGGCATCGTTTCCGGACGTGTCGGTTGTGCCTATCGCCAGAGACGCTGCCTGGCCGGATGGGCTCGACGGCGTTCTGATCGCCACGCCCAGCGCCACGCACGCCGAAATCGCCCTGCCGTATATCGAGGCAGGCATCGCCACCTTCATCGAAAAGCCGATGGCCACTTCGGTCGAGGATGCCGAGCGCATCCGGGATACGGCGGCGCGGTCCGGCGCGCCGGTCTTCGTGGGGCATATCTATCTTCACCATCCGGCGTTCCTAGCCGCCCTGGCTCTTCTGCCGGAACTGGGGCCGGTGCGAAGCCTCATCTGCGAAGATGCGAACGACAGGCCGCGAACGGATTCGTCCGTGTTGTGGGACTGGCTGCCACATGATCTTTCGATGGCGCGCGCCGTTTTCGGCCGCGATGCCGAAAAGGCGAGAGCCTGGAATCTTTTTGGAAATACCAGGGCGGAAGTGGCGGCATCAGAATTCTGGTTCGGCGATGCTGTTATCGTTTCTATGATGACTTGGCATTCGCCGGTCCCTGCGCGGCGAGTCACGATTGTGTGCGATCGAGCGGTCGTAATCTTCGACGACAAGGCCGACCAAAAGCTGATGCTCTATAAAAATGGCGCTGTCTCGTATCCGCGTTTTTCCAATGCTCTTCCGCTGGCTCAAGAACTCGATGCATTTCTGAAAAATGTGCGCTCGGGAAAACCGGATTCAGAGCATCTTGAAGCAGGGCTCGCAATCGCCCGCTTAATCGCGGCTGCGGAGCGATCAATCCAAGTCGATGGAAATCTCGTGGTCATTTGAACGCCTTATTCATTTAGGCCATCGTCAAGAATTGACACCCTTTTAGTACTCACGTACGTAATCTTGTACCTGTTGCTCGGCTCCGCTGACGCCAGGGATGCTTGCGCGGGTTGGAGCTGTTTCTCTTTAAAATCAAAGCCATTATGACCGTCACATGACCTCGAACGCCCCTCGGCTTGCCGAGCGCCTTTATGAATCGATGCTGCGTATCCGGCGCGTCGAAGAGGAAATCGAGCGGGTCTATCCCACTGATAAAGTGAAGAGCCCCGTCCATCTTTCGATCGGGCAGGAAGCGGTTTCCGTCGGTGTCTGCGAGGCGTTGGACCCTGGCGATGTGGTGTTCGGCACGTATCGCGGCCACGCGGCCTATCTGGCCAAGGGTGGCGATCTACGCGCCATGGTGGCCGAGCTCTATGGCAAGGTCACCGGCTGCGCGCGCGGCAAGGCCGGCTCCATGCACCTGGTCGACGTGGCCAAGGGGATGATGGGGACATCGGCCGTCGTGGCGACCACGATCCCCCAAGCCGTGGGTTACGCCATGGCGGAGAAGATGCGCAAAAGCGGCAAGATCGTGGTTTGCTTCTTTGGTGACGGCGCCATGGAAGAAGGCGTTTTCCATGAAAGCATGAATTTCGCATCGCTCAAGAAGCTGCCCGTGTTGTTCGTGTGTGAGAACAACCTGTATGCCATCTACACGCCGCTTCCCACGCGCGTGCCCGAAGCGAATTTCTGCGAACGTGCGCGCGCCTACAAGGTGCGGGCGGAGAAAGTCGAAAGCGGCGACGTCTATGACATTCATAAGGTGGCGTCCGAGGCCGTGCGTCGCATCCGCGCCGGCGAAGGGCCGGAGTTTCTCGAGGTGATGACGTGCCGCTGGCGCGACCACGTGGGCCCCGGCGAGGATCATCATCTTGGATATCGCTCGAAGGACGACGTGGCGACGTGGATAGAGCGGGATTCCATCGCCCGCTTGGGCAGGGAGTTGGGCGATTCAGGCCGCCAGATTGCCGCCCGAGTCGAGCAAGAGGTCAAGGACGCTTTCGATTTCGCCGAGCGCAGCGAATTTCCGCCGAATAGTGAGCTATATGACCATGTCTTCCGCGACTAACACCGCGAATCGCGAGATCACGCTCGCCCAGGCGATCTATGAGGCCACGCTCTCGGAGATGAAGCGCGATCCTGGCGTGTTCGTCTACGGCCTCGGGGTCGACGATCCCAAGGGCATGTATGGCACGACGAAGGATTTGCACCATACATTCGGCGCGGACCGGAACTTCGATACGCCCTTGGCCGAGGACGCCATGACGGGCGTGGGCATTGGCGCCGCACTGGCCGGCATGCGGCCAATCCATGTGCACCAGAGGATGGATTTCCTCATGCTGTGCATGAATCAGCTAATCAACATCGCGGCCAAGTCGAGCTACATGTTCGCGGGCGCCATGTCGGTGCCCATGGTCGTCCGCGCCATCATCGGCCGGAGCTGGGGGCAGGGCGCGCAGCATTCCCAGGCCCTCCATTCTTATTTCATGCATGTGCCAGGCATCAAAGTGGCAGCACCAACGACACCGCATGACGCCAAGGGCTGCATGATCGCGGCGATCCGCGACAACAACCCCGTGATCTTCGTGGAGCACCGGATGCTTTACAACATCAGGGGTATTGTGCCTGAAGGGGCTTATGAAACGCCGTTTGGCAAGGCGCGGATCCTACATGCCGGCAAGGACGTAACCATCGTGGCGATCAGTCACATGGTTGTTGAGGCGTTGCGCGCGCGGGCGCATTTGGAAGAGAAGGGGATCGACGCCGAAGTGATCGACCCCGTGACCCTGACGCCGATCGACATTGATACGATCGCGGCTTCGACGGCGCGGACGGGACGGTTGTTGGTCGTCGACAATGGCTGGGTCGCTTGCGGCGCCAGCGCCGAGATCGTCGCCCAAGTCACGGAGCGTCTGCAGGGCAAGAAGGCTTTCCAGGTGGAGCGCATGGGCTTCGCGCCGGTCTCGTGCCCGACCACCAAGCCGCTCGAGAATCTGTTTTATCCGAATGCCCGGACCATCGCGTCGACCGCGTGGCGGATGTTCGGCCGGGGTGACGCGGGATGGGTTCCCGACGGACCTGAAGCCAAGGAAATTTCCGAGTTTCGTGGACCATTTTGACGGGGAAGTACGGGCCGATGGCGAACGATAGGTTGCGGAACGCGGTTCATGACAGCATTCGCGCTTTTTGCGAAGCCCAGCACGATTTCGGCTTCAAGCCCAATAACCCGCTGGTGCGCCTGCACGAGCCGACCTTCGGTGCCGACGAGATCATCGCCGCGGTCGACGTGCTGTTGTCGACCAAGGTCACGATGGGCCCCAAGGTGAAGGGCTTCGAGCGCGAATATGCGGATAAGCTCGGCTACTCCCATGCGGTGATGAACAATTCGGGCTCCTCGGCCAACTTGCTGGCCGTGGCCGCCGCGGCTAATCCCGCCTTCAAGGGACACCTCAAGCCCGGCGACGAAGTGATCGTGCCGGCGCTGTCATGGTCGACCACGGTGTGGCCGTTGATTCAGTGCAACATCGTTCCCGTGATCGTCGATATCGACCCTCACACACTCAATATCGACCCCAACGAGGTGGAGCGGGCAATCGGTCCGAAGACCCGCGGCATCATGCCCGTGCATGTCTACGGTAACCCGTGCGACATGGATGCCCTGACCGATATCTGCCGCCGGCGTAACCTGATGTTGATCGAGGATGCCTGCGAGGCCATGGGGGCTTCCTATGACGGCACTCCCGTCGGCAAGTTCGGCCTGGTCGGCACCTTCAGCTTCTATTTCTCGCACCACATTACCACCCTGGAAGGCGGTATGTGCGTGACCGAGGATTTCGAGTTCGCCGAGGTGATGCGCTCGCTGCGCGCACACGGCTGGACGCGTGAGCTGGAAGATCGCGAACGCTATCTCAAGCAATATCCGAATATCGATCCGCGCTTCCTGTTTATCAACGTGGGTTACAACCTGCGCGCGACCGAGCTGCAGGGAGCCTTCGGTTCCGTGCAGCTGCCCAAACTCGACAGGTTCGTCGAGCAGCGCCGGGAGAACACCGAGTCCTGGCGCAAGGACCTCAAGCGGTGGGAAGAGTTTTTCCTGTTTCAGGAATACACGCCGAAGGCGATCAGCTCCTGCTTCGGTTTCCCCATGACCCGCAAGGACGACGCGCCCTTCGCCGTGCGTGAGTTCATGGCCTATTTGAACGCGGCTGCTATCGAAACCCGCCCCATCATTGCGGGAAACATCGCGATACAGCCCGCGCTCAAGCTCTATCCGCACCGGGTTTCGGGCGATCTGAAGAACTCGACCCGGGTCATGACCGGTGGCGTCACCTTCGGCAACCACCAGGCGTTGGACAAAACCGCACGCGACTATGTCACCGGCAAAGTGGCCGAATTCATGAAGAGCAAAGGCCTGGCATGATCAAGGCGGTGCGCCGATGACGAAACCGCGCGCGCTGATCACCGGCATCACCGGGATGGTCGGATCCCATCTGACCGACTATTTGATCGAGCATACCGACTGGGACGTCTATGGGCTTTGCCGCTGGCGCAGCCCTTTGGACAATTTGACCGCGCATATCCCGCGCATCAACCAGAAGGACCGGGTGCATCTGCTTTACGGCGACATCCGCGACTATCTGTCGGTCCAGGATGCTGTGCGCAAGGTCCGGCCCGACTATGTCTTCCATCTGGCCGCGCAAAGCTTTCCGCGCACGAGCTTCGAATCTCCGCTCGATACGTTGGACACTAATGTTCAAGGCACGGCCCATGTGCTGGAGGCGCTGCGCTTCGAGAAGCCCGATGCCATCGTTCATGTTTGCGCATCGTCTGAAGTGTTTGGTCGCGTTCCGAAGGAAAAGTTGCCGATTGACGAGGAGTGCACGTTTCACCCAGCCTCGCCTTACGCGATCTCGAAGGTGGGAACCGACCTTTTGGGGCGCTATTACGCCGAGGCCTATGGTCTAACGGCGATGACGACTCGCATGTTCACCCATACGGGGCCGCGCCGGGGCGACGTTTTTGCCGAAAGTACCTTTGCCAAGCAGATCGCATTGATCGAGGCAGGCTTCGTGCCGCCAGTGGTCAAGGTCGGAAACCTTCAATCCCTACGGACTGTGGCCGACGTGCGCGACGCAGTACGCGCCTATCACATGCTGGTGACGGTCAATCCGGTGCCAGGTGCCTACTACAATATCGGCGGTACCCATAGCTGCACGATCGAACACATTCTGAACACGCTTCTGTCCTATGCGACGCGTAAGGATATTCGCACGGAGGTAGACCCGGAGCGCCTTCGCCCGATTGATGCTGATCTTCAGGTGCCCAACACCGCCAAATTCGCCCAACATACGGGGTGGAAGCCGGAAATTCCGTTCGAAAGGACGATGCGAGACCTGCTCGATTATTGGCGCGAGCGGGTGGCGCGGGAGGGGGAGCGGTTTCTTGTGCGATAGATACGGCATTGATTGTCCTGCGTGATGCATACAGATATTGATGTGATCGTGCTGTCGGGAGGGTTTGGTACGCGCCTGCGATCACTCTCTCCGGGAAGGCAGAAGACGGTCGCGCCAATTGGCGCCAATACTGTCCTCGGGTACGTTCTCGATTTAGTCGAGCGGATAGGGATTTCGCGCGTTGTTCTTG
>JBFXED010000038.1:0-31930 GCA_050180485.1 Alphaproteobacteria bacterium
AACGACGGGCTGTTCCTCGACATCACCGGCTGCGCCCATCTGTTCGGCGGCGAGGAAAAATTGCGCGAGGAGATCGTCACGCGTCTTGGCCGCTTCGGCTATGGCGCGCGGGCGGCGGTGGCGCCCACGCCGGGCGCCGCCTGGGCCTTCGCGCGCTTCGGCACCAAGCGCAACGCGGCGGATACCGAGGCCGCGCTGGCGATGGCCGAGTTCCTGCCCACGGCCGCGCTGCGTCTGACCGCGCAGCAGGCCGTCGCGTTGCACCAGTTGGGCCTCAACCATGTCGGCGATGTGATGAAGGTCGCCCGGGCGCAGCTCGCGCCGCGCTTCGGCACCGACGTCGTCGCGCGCATCGCCCAATTCACGGGCGAGACCTTCGAGCCCATCTCGCCGCGCGTGCCCGCCGATCCCGACCGCGCGGGCCGCATCTTCGCCGAACCCATCCGGGCGTTCGGCGATATCGAAGCGACCTTGAAGGATTTGTTGCAGAAACTTTGCGATCGCCTGGCCGAGAAAGGGCGCGGCGCGCGGCGGTTGGATTTCAGCCTCTACCGCATCGACGGCAGCGTGGCCTCGATCACCGTCGGCACCGGCCTGCCCGCGCTCGATCCGCGCCATCTGGCCGATCTGTTCGCGGAGAAGCTGCAACGGCTCGATCCCGGCCTGGGCGCCGACGCGGCCAGCCTGTCGGCCGTGGTGACCGAGCCGTTCGGCGCGCGCCAGATCCGCGCCGCCTTCAACGCGGGCGCGGCCCCCGTGGCCGCCACGGCCACCGTGCTGGCGCCGCTCGTCGACCGGCTGGACAACCGGCTCGGTCGCGGCGCGGTCGTCCGGCTGGAGCCGGCGGAAAGCCATGTGCCGGAGCGCGCCGTCACGCGCCGCCCGGCGCTTGCACCCGCCGCCGCGAAAACGCCATGGCGCGACCTGCCGCGCCCGGTGCGCCTGTTCGCCCTGCCCGAGCCGGTGGATGCCAACGCGGAGGAGCCCGACCGGGCACCCATCGCCTTCCGCTGGCGCCAGACCGAGCATCGCGTGGCGCGGGCCGAAGGCCCCGAGCGCATCGGCGGCGAATGGTGGCGGCGCGATGCGCGCGGCGAGCGCGACGCGCGCGACTATTACCGGGTGGAGGATTCGGCGGGCCAGCGCTTCTGGCTGTTCCGCGAGGGCCAGGCCGCCGGACGGCAGGCGTGGTTCGTCCACGGCCTCTTCGCCTAGAAGGTCATCCTCATGTTTTGGATGAAGTTGGAGAAACCCGAACAGGAATCTGAAATCGAACGGATTTCGGATTCCCGCCCCGCGCAGGTTCGCCCCGCCGCGCGGGGCGAAGATTCATCGCCGGGCGGGCTTCGTTAGAAGGAGAAGAAGATGGTGGAACGGCAAGAGATCAACGACATGAAGCCGGCGCGCTGGGTGCCCGTGCTCGACGCCGTCGAGGCCGTGATTAACCGGATCGTGCGCGAAAGCACGGGGCGGCAGGAACGGCGTTACGACACCGCGGATACCGTCCGCGCCTAAAGGTTGAAACAGAACGAATTCTATTTCTTGTGGCCGACCATATAGAGGTCGCTGCACAACGCGGGAAACGGCTGCAAGAGGCGGTCCAGCACGGGCATGGCGCTTCGCACGGCCGAGAAGCTGTTGACGTAGCCGAGCCAGTTGCGGCCAATGACGGAGACGTTTTGAAGCCCCAGGTCGTTCGCCATGTAGCGCAGGTCGGCCACGTCGGGCTCGCGCACATGGCCGCGGAAGGTTTTTTCCTCGTACCAATCCTGCATCGCGCTCCATTTGCCGATGCCCAGCGGCACCGAAAGCCGCTTGCGCAGATTGACGCAATTCGGCGCGCCGATGACCAGCCGGCCGCCCGGCTTCAGGGCGCGGACCAGGCCGTGCAGCAGCCTCTTGGGCGAATGGTGCCAGTGCTCGATGCTGTCGAAGGTGGTGATGACGTCGAAGCTGCCGGGCGCCAGGTCCAGCCCGTCGGCGATCACATCGCGCTCCAGCACCTCGACGCCGTGGCGGCGATGGACCGTCAGTACCTGTTGCGCGATCTCGATATTGCCCGGGTCGCGGAAATCGTCGACCAGGACACTGCGCATCCCGAACGCCGCGCAGCCGACCGAGAACAGCCCCAATCCGCCGCCGATGTCGGCGATGGACGAACCCTTGGGCCGGTCGCCCACGGAAAGCCCGATATTGAAGGCGATGCGCCGGATGTCGTCGCGCTGGCCGGCTCTCAGGCCGGGCGGGTATTCGTCGGCAATGCCTCGCAACTGCGAGGGCAGGTCCCCGGCCATCGGATACCGCCCCCGCGCGCGCGAGACGTCAGCCGGAGGAGACGCCGCTCCGCCAGCCGTTGCTGGCCTTGCACTTCTGGCAGACCCGCTCGCCGGCCCATTCGCTCGTGAAGTCCGCGCTGCAGCACAGACACTGGCGCTTCTTCACGTTGCTCTTCTGCGGCAGAGGGTCCTCCAGCTCGGTCATGGCGCCGTCCGCCGTGTTGAGGAACGCCACGGACTCCTGCAAGTCCTGGCGCAGCCGCGGGCGCTCGCCCACGGCCAGCTTCACCGGCGTCGCCCGCGCTTCGTGCTTGCGGGTCTCCAGCTTCACGGCCAGGCCCGTACGGTTGTTGTTCCCCGTGGATCGCATTGGATACTTCATGCTCGGCCCTTCGCTCTAAATCGTAGAACCGGCGGGGTCGTCCCTGGCCCCGCCCGTCCCGTTCACATTGCCCTTGTGGGCCCGGCCAAACCTTTATCGGTTGCCGGACGCACGCCGTCGCCGGTAGCCACCCGGGAAACCCTGGTTCTCAGGGCGCCGCGGCTGAAGGAAAACCACCTTTGACAGATCATCGCCGCGTTCGCGGTCTTGAGGAGAAGATACCTCATTTCCGTTCCGGTGGGAGGGGCGATTCTTGGGCTTGAAATGGCGCGGATTTCCGCCGTTTTTGCCCGGTTTGCCGCCGTCCGGGCCGTGCCCATGAGGGCGTCCCCGCCCTTCTCCCGCTCCCTGGCCGTGGCGATGCTTTCCGCCCTCGCCATGGTGGCCCCGGGGACCCGTGGAATGAGGATGGCCGTGCCCATGACCATGGCCGTGCGGCCGATGGCCCTGTTCCTGCCGCTCCGGCCGGGGCTGGCGCGCTTCGCCGCCGGCTTCGTGGCCATGATGGCGGCGTTCGCCTTCATCACCGTGACGCTGCTCATGACGGTGGCCGTTGTGACGGCCGTGCCCGCCGTGATGGCGTCCTGCATGACGGTGGCCGTTAGAACGGCCGCGATGGTGACGTCCGCCCTCCTCGCGTTCCGGCACCACCGGCGTGGGAGTGTTTTCGGCCGATGCGGCGATCTCGGGACCGCCGGCCATGATCGGAATCCGCTGGCGGATGGTCCGTTCGATGTCGCGCAGATACTCCCGCTCCTCGCGGTCGCACAGCGAGATGGCCACGCCCTCGGCGCCGGCGCGCGCGGTGCGGCCGATGCGATGGACATAGCTTTCCGGCATGTTGGGCAGTTCGTAGTTGATGACGTGGCTGACCCCGTCCACGTCGATGCCGCGGGCCGCGATGTCGGTTGCGACCAGGACGCGCGCCTTGCCGTTGCGGAAGTCCGCCAAGGCCCGCTCGCGCTGGCCCTGCGACTTGTCGCCGTGGATGGCGGCGGCCTCGATATGCCCGTCCTGCAGATGACGGGTCACGCGGTCGGCGCCCCGCTTGGTCCGCGTGAAGACCATGGCACGGGTGATGGCCGGATCGGCCAGCACCTGAGTCAAGGCGCTGCGCTTCTTCGGCGCGTCGACGAAGATGACGTGCTGCGCCACGCGCTCGACCGTGGAGGCGGCCGGCGTGACCGAGACCCGCACCGGGTCGGTCAGGAGCTCGGAGGCCAGGCCCGCGATCTCCTTGGGCATGGTGGCGGAAAAGAACAGGTTCTGCCGCACCTTGGGCAGGACGCGCACCAGGCGCCGGACGTCGTTGATGAAGCCCATGTCCAGCATGCGGTCGGCCTCGTCCAGGACGAAGCATTCCACCGCGTCCAGGCGCACCGTGCCCTGGCGCATGTGGTCCATCAGGCGGCCAGGTGTCGCGATCAGGATGTCGACGCCGCGGGCTAGGCCCTTGATCTGCGGCACCATGCCGACACCGCCGAACACGACAGTGCTGGTCAGGCGCAGATTGCGGCCGTAGGTGCGGAAGCTCTGCGCGATCTGCCCGGCCAACTCGCGGGTCGGGCTCAGGACCAGCGCGCGGCAGGTCTTGGGTGCAGCTTGGCGGCGGTTTTCGGCCAAGCGATGAAGGATGGGCAACGCGAAGGCCGCCGTCTTGCCGGTGCCCGTTTGGGCGATGCCGAGCAGGTCCTTGCCTTCGAGCAGATGGGGAATGGCCTGCGCCTGGATCGGCGTCGGCGTGACATAACCTTCCGCGCTGAGCGCCTCGAGAATAGGGGCGCAAAGGCGAAGTTCATTGAAGTCTTTCAAGATGATGTTTCTTTCTTTTAACCCGCGCGCGCAGGCACGGCCCGTCCAGGGCCGGTGTCGCGAAGACGCATCGCGGGCGGTTTCTGGGGACGCCCCGCGTGGCCTGGGCTGTCTATGGAAAGCTTTATCGCGCTCGGCAGGGCGTCGGCCCGTTGGTCTTAATCTTGGGGCCTCGCTCACGCGGCCGAAGCGCCGCTGGCCGCTCATCGCGGCTGACGGGTATGTAGGGACGATCCCTTTGGAAGTCAACGAAAATTGGTTGCCAGCCTGGCGCGGACGTGAGACCTGGGCGGAATTCCGCGCCGATTCGCGAGGCAGCATGGACCGCTCGGACGTCGAGATCATCGAAAAAACCACCCCTTTCCAGGGGTATTTCCGCATCGACCGCTACCGCCTGCGCCACCGGCTGTTCGCCGGCGGCTGGAGCGGCGAGATGATCCGCGAGATCTTCGAGCGCGGCCATGCGGTCGGCCTTCTGCCCTACGATCCGGTGCGGGACGAGCTGGTACTGATCGAGCAGTTCCGCCCCGGCGCCTATGCCGCGCCAGGCTTCCGCCCCTGGCTGGTCGAAATCGTGGCCGGCATCATCGAGCCGGACGAAGCGCCCGACGAGGTCGCCCGCCGCGAAACGCGGGAGGAAGCAGGCTGCGAGCTACGCGCCCTGCGCCCGGTCTTCGACTATATCGCCAGCCCCGGCGGCACGACCCACAGCGTGAAGCTCTATCTGGGCTGGGTCGATTCCAGCAAAGCCCAGGGCATCCATGGGCTGACCGACGAGCACGAGGATATCCGCGTCCTGGTGGTACCGTTCGCCGATTGGCCGGCCCTTCAGCAGGATGGGCGCATCGCGGACGCCTGCTCGATCCTGGCGCTCCAATGGCTCGCCCTGAACCGCGATGCGGTTCGCGCCGCCTGGACGCCTTGAACCCGGGACTGAGCGAAACTAGCCTTCCCGCCACTCCGCCAACAGAAAGCAGCCCCATGGACGTCCGGCCCGACTTTCCCCACACGATCGGCAACACGCCCCTCATCCGCCTGCGCGGGCCGTCCGAGGCAACCGGCTGCGAGATCCTCGGCAAGGCCGAGTTCCTGAATCCCGGCTCGTCGGTCAAGGACCGCGCCGCCCTGTTCATCATCAAGGACGCCGAGGAGCGCGGCTTGTTACGGCCCGGCGGCGTGGTGGTGGAAGGTACGGCCGGCAACACGGGCATCGGCCTGGCGCTGGTCGGCAACGCGCGCGGCTACCGCACCGTCATCGTCATCCCGGAGACCCAGTCGCAGGAGAAGAAGGACATGCTGCGCCTCTGCGGCGCGGAACTGATCGAGGTGCCGGCGGCCCCCTACAAGAACCCCAACAACTACGTCCACGTCTCCGAACGGATCGCGAAGGAACTGGCCAAGACGGAGAAGAACGGCGCGATCTGGGCCCAGCAGTTCGACAACGTGGCCAACCGCAACGCCCATATCCACACGACCGGACCCGAGATCTGGGCACAGACCAACGGCAAGATCGACGGCTTCGTCAGCGCCGTCGGCACAGGCGGCACGTTGGCCGGCATCGGCATCTTCCTGAAGGAACGCAACCCGAAGATCCGCATTGCCTTGGCCGATCCCATGGGCGCGGCGCTTTACAACTACTACAAGCACGGCGAACTGAAGTCCGAAGGCTCGTCCATCACTGAAGGTATCGGCCAAGGGCGCATCACGAAAAATCTCGAGGGCGCGCCGGTCGACGATCCGTTCCAGATTCCCGATGCGGAAGCTCTGCCGATCATCTTCGACCTGCTGCGCAACGAAGGCCTATGCCTCGGCGGCTCGAGTGGCATTAACGTGGCCGGCGCCATCCGCTTGGCCAAGCAGATGGGGCCGGGACACACGATCGTCACCATCCTGTGCGATTACGGCACCCGTTATCAAAGTAAGCTCTTCAATCCGGAGTTCCTGCGCTCCAAGAACCTGCCCGTGCCCGAGTGGCTGGCCAATCCGCGCCCTGCCATGGCCGTGCCCCTGATCGCCTAGGAGAACGCCATGGCTAGTCCCCCGATCGACGGCATCGTTTCCACCGAATGGCTCGCGAAGGAACTGAGCGCGCCCGACCTGCGCGTGGTCGACGCATCCTGGTATCTGCCCCAACAAAAGCGCGACGCGAAAGCCGAGTACGTGGCGCAGCATGTCCCCGGCGCGGTCTATTTTGATATCGACCTGATCTCGGACTCCTCGATCCCCCTGCCCCACATGCTGCCTTCGCCGGAACAGTTCGCGCGGCAGATGGGCGAGCTGGGCATCGGCGATGGCGACCGGGTGGTCTGTTATGATGGCGCAGGCCTGTTCAGCGCCGCCCGCGCCTGGTGGATGCTGCGCGTCATGGGGCATACCAACGTGGCCGTGCTGGATGGCGGCTTTCCGAAATGGCTGGCGGAAAAGCGCCCGGTCGAAGCCGGCCACACCCAGCCTCAGCCGCGACGTTTCACGCCCCGCCCCGACAAGCGCCTGATCCGCGGCATCGAACAAGTCCGGGACAATCTGAACACGCATCGCGAGCAAGTGCTCGACGCCCGCGCCCGCGGACGCTTCAAGGGAACGGAGCCCGAGCCGCGCCCCGGCGTGCGCAGCGGGCATATCCCCGGCGCGGCCAACCTGCCCTACAACGAATTGCTCGATCCCAAGACGGGCGCCATCCTGCCGAAGAATCAACTGATCGCGCGTTTCGAGGCGGAGGGCATCGATCTCTCAAAGCCCGTGGTGACGAGCTGCGGTTCTGGCATCACGGCCTCCGCCCTGGCCCTCGGCCTTTATCTTATCGGCCGGACAGATGCCGCCGTGTATGACGGCTCGTGGAGCGAATGGGGCGCACGCACCGACACGCCGGTCGAAACGTGACTGCAAACGCCGAGGTTCCCCCCGGCAAGCTGCGAATGGTGATCACCTCGCTGGAGATGCACGTCCGGCCATCGCACGGACCGGCCCATCTTCCGGCCGGAATCAAGGCGGCCCTTCTACGCGCCGAAAACCCCACCGTTTCGTTCTACCGCTATCTCTATAACACGGTCGGCGAACCGTGGCTTTGGTACGAACGCCGGGCGTTCGACGACGCGACCCTGGCCGGCGTCATCCAAGATCCCAAGGTCGAAATTTACGTGCTTTATGTCGGCGGTGTTCCCGCCGGATATGGTGAACTGGACCGCCGCAAGGACGGAGAAATCGAACTGGCCTATTTCGGCCTGATGCCCGAGTTCATCGGCAAAGGACTCGGCCGCTACTTCCTGACTTGGATCGTGGATGCGGCCTGGAGCCACGAACCCAAACGCCTATGGGTCCATAGCTGCAACTTCGACCATCCGGAAGCCTTACGCGCCTATCAGCGGGCCGGTTTCACGCCTTTCGATCAGGAAACGATTCTAATCGACGACCCTCGCCTATCCGGGCTGATTCCCGCGCACATCGAGGTCAAATCCTAGACACCGTTCGCCTGCTCAGTTGTGCAGGATCTGCGAGAGGAACAGCTTCGTCCGCTCCGACTTCGGGTGGTTGAAGAATTCCTCCGGCGCGTTCTGTTCGACGATCTCACCCTTGTCCATGAAAATGACTCGGTTGGCGACCGTACGGGCGAAACCCATTTCGTGGGTGACGCACAGCATCGTCATGCCGTCCTTGGCCAGCTCGATCATCACATCGAGCACTTCCTTGATCATCTCTGGATCCAGTGCCGAGGTCGGCTCGTCAAACAGCATGACCTTGGGGTTCATGCATAGGGCGCGCGCAATCGCCACGCGCTGCTGCTGGCCGCCGGAGAGTTGGCCCGGATACTTGCCGGCCTGCTCCGGAATACGAACGCGCTGCAGGTACTTCATCGCGATCGCTTCGGCGTCCTTCTTGGGCATCTTGCGGACCCAGATGGGTGCCAGTGTCAAGTTTTCCATCACCGTCAGATGCGGAAACAGATTGAACTGCTGAAAGACCATGCCGACTTCGCGGCGGATCGCATCGATCTGCTTCAAGTCGTTCGTCAGTTCGATACCCTGGACGGTGATCCGCCCCTTCTGATGCTCTTCGAGACGGTTGATGCAGCGGATCATGGTCGACTTGCCCGAGCCCGATGGGCCGCAGATGACGATGCGCTCGCCCGCGGCCACGGACAGGTTGATGTCCCGCAGGACATGAAACTGCCCGTACCATTTATGCACGCCCGCCAACTCGATGACCGGACCGTGCGCGGCTGCCTGCTGCTGAGCGGCGGTCGCCATGGCGTCTCTCCCTAACGTCTTGCGCCAGCCCGGAGAGTCTTCTCCAGGTGCTGGCTATACTTGGACATGCTGAAACAGAAGATGAAGTAGATGAAGGCGATGAAGACATAGCCTTCGACGAAGAAGGCGCGCCAGTTCGGGTCGGAAATGGCCTGCTTGGTCGCGAGGAGAAGGTCCGTGAGGCTTACGATCGCGACGAGCGAGGTGTCCTTGAACATGCCGATAAACGTGTTGACGATCGGCGGGATGACCGCGCGAATCGCCTGTGGCAGGACGATCTTCCACATCATCTGCAAGTAGCCGAGGCCGAGCGCTTGGGCGGCCTCGTATTGACCCTTGGGAATCGCCTGCAGGCCACCGCGAATCACTTCCGCCAAATAGGCCGCCGTAAACATGATGATGGCGACCTGCGCGCGCAACAGCGCGTTGATCTTCATGCCGGTCGGCAGGAAAAGCGGCAGCATGAACGACGCCATGAACAGCAAGCTGATCAGCGGAACGCCGCGGATGAGTTCGATATAGGCGACCGAGAAGGAGCGCACGATCGGCATGCGGGAGCGGCGACCCAGCGCCAGTGCGATCGACAGCGGGAACGCGACCACGACACCGACGACCGCGAGGATCAGCGTGAGCGGCAGGCCTCCCCACAGATTCGTCTCGACCGGCGACAATCCGAGAATACCGCCCCACATCAACGTGCCGAACGCTGCCAATCCAGCCAGCCACACAGCACCGAGCCAGACGCGCCAGAAGCGCCGGTTGCACGAGAAGACGATCATCGCGATCAGGAGGCAGACGGCGAGGACGGGGCGCCACTGTTCTTTGAACGGATAACGGCCGAACAGGATCAGCCGATACTTTTCGGCGATGAAGGCCCAGCAGGCACCATCAGCCTGCTTACACACCTCGGGCTTCACATGCCCCCAGACGGCGTTGAAGATCAGCCAATCAAGCGCCGGTGGCAGCGCCCAAATCAGCACAGCAGCGGACACGAGCGTCAGGAAGGTGTTCCACGGCGTGCTGAACAGATTCGCACGCGCCCAGGCCCAAGGGCCGGACACGGATGCCGGTGGGCGTTCAACTTTGGGCGTCGTTGCCTCTTCCGCCGTCATTTCATCGCTCCACGAGCGCGATGCGTCGGTTGTACCAGTTCATTGCCCCCGCGATGGACAGGCTGACCGTCAGATACACGGCCATGATCAGCGAAATACATTCGATCGCCTGGCCGGTCTGGTTCAACGTCGTGTTCGCGATGGACACCAAGTCCGGATAACCGATGGCGACCGCCAACGAGCTGTTCTTGGTCAGGTTCAGGAACTGGCTGGTCATCGGTGGCACGATGACGCGGAGCGCTTGTGGCAGCACGACCAAGCGAAGCGTCTGGCCACGATGCAAGCCGAGGGCGCCTGCCGCTTCGCTCTGCCCCCACGACACCGCTAGGATGCCCGCGCGCACGATCTCGGCGATGAAACTCGCGGTGTAGGTGACCAGTCCCAAAACCAGCGCGAGGAATTCTGGCGTCACCGCCGCGCCGCCATCATGCCCGAAATCGGTCTTGTGCGGGATGTCGAACTGCGACGGCGCGCCGCCCACAAGCCAAACGATCAGCGGAACGCCCACGATGACGGCCAGACAGGGCCACAACAGCGGCGACTGCCTGCCGGTTTTCATTTGTCGCGCGCGCGCCCACTTAGCGAACAGCACGGCGCCCGCGATCCCGAACGGAAGCGCGATCAAGGCCCAGATATGGGCGGGTGCGACCTCGGGCCATGGATAACGGAGCCCTTCCTTGCTCAGGAAGACGTTGGGCACAAGTTCGGCGGCATGGTCCGGGGACGGCAGAAGATTCGTCAGTGTCGCGTACCAGAAGAAAAGCTGGAGAAGCAGCGGAATGTTCCGCAGCGTCTCGACATAGGCCGACGCAAGCCGCGCCACGATCCAGTTCTGAGATAGACGCGCGATGCCGATGATCGTCCCTAGGATCGTCGCAAGGACGATACCGATGGCCGATACCTTCAACGTGTTGAGAAGCCCGACCAGGAATGCGCGGCCGTAGCTGCTGGCCGCGTCGTAGGGGATCAGCGTCTCGCCGATGAAGAAGCCGGCTTCCTGGTCGAGGAAGCCGTATCCCGTGCGGATTTGCCGCTGTTCGAGATTGGTGAGCGTATTCGAGACGAGAAACACGCCAAGCGCCACGACACCCGCGATCAGTACGATCTGATAGACGATCGCCCGGATTTTGGGATCGTTCCACGGCGATGGCCGCAGCGGAACGTGGGTGGCGCGGTTCTGGTCGGCCATGTCGCGCCTCCCTTCAGGCAGACAGGCTGAAAGCAGAACCGCCGCCCGGGGGTCCGGGCGGCGGTTCAAACTTTCTATCAGCGAACCGGCATGGCGTACATGAGGCCGCCGTTTTTCCACGTGGCGTTCAAACCACGGGCAAGACGGAGGGGCGTCTTCTGACCGACGTTGCGCTCGAAGATTTCGCCGTAGTTACCGACCTGCTTGATGGCGTTGAAGGCCCAGGCATTGTCGACACCGAGCTTCTGGCCCATGTCGCCCGAGACGCCCAACAGGCGCTGGATGTTGGGATCGGTGCTAGACTTCATCTCGTTGACATTGGCCGAGGTGATACCGGATTCTTCGGCTTCGCCGAGAGCATAGAGCACCCACTTCACCAGCGTGAACCACTCGACGTCATCGCGGCGCACGGCCGGGCCCAACGGCTCCTTGGAGATCAGTTCGGGCAGAATAATGTAGTCATCCGGTTTCGGCGCGTCCTTGGCGCGGATCGAAGCCAGGCCGGAGGCATCCGTCGTGTAGGCTTTGCAGCGGCCGCCGAAGAACGCGACCTTCGATTCCTCAAGCGATTCGAAGACGACGGGTTTGATGTTCAGCTTGTTGGCACGGGCAAAGTCCGCGAGGTTCAACTCGGTCGTCGTGCCCGTCTGCACGCAAACCGTAGCGCCCTTCAGTTCCTTGGCGCTTTTGATCTTGGCCGACTTCGGAACCATGAAGCCCTGGCCGTCATAATACGTGACGCCGGTAAACATCATCCCGAGGGACGCATCGCGGGTGAGCGTCCAGGTCGTGTTGCGCGACAGGATATCGACCTCGCCCGAGGTCAGCGCGGTGAAGCGCTGCTGGGCATTGGTCGGCGTGTACTTGACCGCGTTCGCATCGCCGAACAGCGCGGCAGCAATCGCCTTGCAGATGTCGACGTCCAAGCCCGTCCAGACACCCTGGCTGTCCGCGACCGAGAACCCGGCCAAGCCGGTGTTCACGCCGCACTGGATGAAGCCCTTCTTCTTGATCGCATCGAGCGTGGCCCCTGCTTGCGCCGACCCGGACAGACCGACGACGGCGAACATGGCCGCGACCGCCGCTCCTACGAGATGTCGAAAGGTCATGATTTTTATACTCCCCTAAATGTCCCCGTTATCGCGGATCTGGCATCGCTCGACGCGTGCCAAACCCTTATTGTAGAAATCCTACCGGGCTTAAGGCCTTAGGGCAACCGACGCCGACCCGGCTCACGGGTCGATACCATCTTCGACTTTTCAATCAAGGTACCCCATGAAGCGGAAGCGCAACGACATTAAGGAAGCCACCCTCCTCGCCCATGCGGGACGCGATCCGGCGGCGAATTTCGGCATCATCAATCCGCCTGTTTACCACGCCTCGACGGTCTTGTTCCCGAACGTGGCCGCAATCGAGGAATCCAATAAAGATCCTTATTCCGGTGTCCGCTACGGGCGCTACGGTACGCCCACGACCTTCGCGTTCGAAGAAGCCGTGGCCGCCTTGGATGGCGGCGCGCGCGGCGTCCAGGTTTCGTCCGGTCAGGCGGCCATCACGGTCGGATTGCTGGCCTTCCTCAAGGGCGGCGACCACCTGCTGATGACCGACACGGCCTATCAGCCGACGCGCCGCTTCTGCGACCAGTTCTTGGCACGGTTTGGGGTGGAAACTACTTATTACGACCCGACCATCGGCACGGGCATCGCCAAGTTGATCCGTCCCAACACGAAAGTCGTCTATCTCGAATCACCCGGCTCCCTCACCTTCGAGGTCCAGGACGTACCCGCCATAGCATCTGTGGCACGCAAGCACGGCGCCAAGGTCCTGCTCGACAACACATGGGCGTCGGGACTTTATTTCAAGCCGTTCCAGCACGGCGCCGATGTCGCGATCTACGCCGCGACCAAGTACATCGTCGGCCATTCCGACGCGATGCTCGGCATGATCACCATGGGCTCGGCGGACGATTTCAAGGCGATCAAGAGCAGCGCCTCGATCCTGGGAAACAGCGCGGGGCCGGACGACTGCTATTTGGGTCTGCGTGGCCTTCGCACCATCGGCGTTCGCATGCGCCAGCACCAGGAAAACGGCCTGGCTCTTGCCCGCTGGCTGCAAGGCCGGCCGGAGGTCGCGGCGGTGCGCCATCCCGCGCTGCCGAACGACGCCGGCCATACGATCTGGAAGCGCGACTTCACTGGCGCGTCTGGCTTGTTCGGCATCGTCCTGAAACCCTATGCGAAGGCATCGGTCGACGCGTTCCTGGATTCGCTGGAACTGTTCGGCATGGGATTCAGTTGGGGCGGCTTCGAAAGCCTGATCATCCCGTTCGCGCTCAGCGGTCAGCGCACGGCAACCAGCGACAAGGAGCCTGGGCCCATGTTGCGAATTCACGCGGGCCTCGAAGATCCCGACGATCTGATCAAGGACCTGGAGCGCGGCTTCGCGAAACTCAAGGAATAGATGGGCAACGAAACCTCGGACGAGACGATCGGCGTCGTTCTCGGCGAACTGACGTTCGACTCGCAGGGGCTGGTCCCCGCTATCGCCCAGCAGCACGACACAGGCGAAGTGCTGACGCTTGCCTGGATGAACCGTGACGCCATCGCGGAAACGTTGAAGAGCGGCCAGACCTGTTATTGGTCCCGCAGCCGTCAGAAACTGTGGCGGAAAGGCGAATCGTCTGGACAGATCCAACGCCTGGTGGAATTCCGCTACGATTGCGACAACGACGCCGTCCTGCTCATGGTCGATCAGAAGGGCGTGGCCTGTCACACCGGCCGGCGGACCTGCTTCTTCCGCGCCGTGCGGGGCGGCAAGGTCGAGACCGTCGCCGAAGTGCTGGTCGACCCAAAAACATTGTACGGATCATGATCCGCGCCGCGCTCGCCGCACTCTTTCTCTGCGCTGCCTGCGGTGGCGCGCTGGCCGGCGAAGACGCGGCGGCCACGCTTCTGATGAAAGTCAACGCGATCCGCCTGGTGCAAGGTTTGCCGCCCGTCTCGTCCGATGCGGAGCTCACCCGCGCCGCGCAGCGCCACGCGGAGGAAATCGCCGCGCGCGGTGAATTGAGCCATACCGGCCTCGATGGCGCACGAATCGGCGACCGGCTGGACCGGGTCGGTTATCCCTATGCACTGGCCGTGGAGAATCTCGCGTCGGGCACACTGGACGCGGACGACACGCTAGAGCGCTGGCTGGGCAGCCCTGGCCATCGCGTCAACCTGCTCTCCGCCGCCATACGGCAAGCTGGTGTCGGCTATATCGAAGTACCCGCGCCCGACTGGCGCATCGCCTATCGTTCCTATTGGGTCCTGGTGCTGGCACGTCCGGCGTCGGAACCTGGCAGCTAGGCCAGCCACGCCTCTTCCTGGGGCGTCAGGCGCCGCCCGCCCGCGCGGCGCGCAGCTTCCGCCGCCGCCTCATCCCGCCGGCCGCTTTTCGCCAGGGCCACGATCCAGGTTTGCCGGATCACGTCGTTCTGCGCATCGCTGCCGCCGATACGCTGCGCTTCCCGAATGGCCGGCTCCATCACACGCGCGGCCGCCGCATGGTCGCCGATAGCCGCCGCGAGGCAACCTTCCACCAGCGGCGTCCCAATCTGCTGCCAGATGCGCCCTTCCTCTCCCTGCCGCTGCTCGGCCAAGCGACGCTGGCGTGCGATGACGTCCCGCGCCTCCTTCTCCTGTCCGCCGCGCGCCAGCGCATAAGCGTAATGGCTGGCCAAGAATGGAAACATGAAGCCGCGGGCGCCGCCGCTAAGATGGGACATCATCGGCGCCCACGCGCCGTCCCAACATTTACCGATCAGTTCCACCCGCCACAGAAGCGAGACCGCATCCGTGTGCGTAAAGACGTCGTCCGGCCGGTGCGCCCAGACGCGCTCCAGGTAGATGGAACGGACCTGATCGCATTCGAGCGCCGCCAAATGAAACAGTGCCGCGTGCCACCACAGATGAGTCTGCATTCCGACATCGTGTCCAGACCAGCTTGCCGCATGACGTGCCACGATCGCCACGCCCCGATCAACGTCACCCTCGTTGATGAGCGCATGCGCCAAGGCGTGGTGCGCCCACGGCGTGCTCTCCTGACGGGAGATAGCTTCCTCCGCAATACCTTTTGCGCGCTGCCGATCGCCCGTCAGCTCGGCCGCGAAGGACTGCATGGCGAGGAATTCCGGCACACCTTGGTTGGCCGATGCGGCGCGCTCCATGAGTGCGCTATGCCGGCGGGCGTCCGGTTCCTGGAAATACAGAAATTCCGCGATCTTCAGCGCGACGAGATCGGCCGGATAGGAGGACGTCAGCCCGTCGAGTAGTGCCTTGGCGCGCGCGAAGGAAGCGTTGGCCCAGGCCTCGGCAGCTTCGGTCATGCCCCGTTCTCGCTCGTTCGCCGCGCATGCCCGCGCACGCGCGAGGAAAGGCCGCGCTTTCTCGGCAATGACCGCTTCATTCTGCGAGAAGATGAACAGAAGCGCCGCGTAAACCTGCAACAGCGCGCAGCCCGGATGGGCATCGGCGTCCGCGATCACCTGATCCAGGTCCGGCTCGTAGTTCAAGAGGCGGCGCGAGAAGCGGTCGACGGCGGCGACCGCCGCCTCGGACGTCACGGAAACCGCCAACCCTCTGCGATCACGCCTCATCGCGCACCCGGCGAACAGATCAACAGGTGGCGACCCCGGCAGGACTTGAACCTGCAACCCCGCGCTTAGAAGGCGCGTGCTCTATCCGTTGAGCTACGGGGCCATGCATGGGGAAGTCTAACACGACCAGCGCGAATCCACCGGTCGATCCGTCAGGCGGTCTTGTTCCACGCGAAATTGGCCGCGTAGCTTTTGGCCTTGAGGGGATTAGCGTGCGGTTCATTAACGACGTAGGTAATACCCCGCGCTTCGGCGTAGGCGACGGCCTCTTCCCGCGTCGGGAATTGAAGTCTCAACTGCTGCTTGGTGTCACCAGAGCTGGTCCAGCCCATCAACGGGTCGTTGCTCTTGGGCAGCGTGGGCTCGAACTCGAGAACCCATTGCTTCGTCTTGGCCCGCCCGGACTGCATCGCCGTCTTAGCTGGCCGATAAATCCGTGCCGTCATGTCCGTCCCTCGAAACCTTGGCGCCAGTTGGTCGGGGCGAGAGGATTCGAACCTCCGACCCCCGGCTCCCAAAGCCGGTGCTCTACCAGGCTGAGCTACACCCCGTGGTGCGCCGCGGCTGACATACACGAAGCCCATGAACGCAGCAAGCCGCGCTTCCTGACACGCCCAGACTGCGGCTAAATTGGCGGCGGTTTCGAGGACACTCGCATGGCGCGCCGAAGCATCAATCTGACCGACACGCTGCACGAATACCTGGTCGCGAATTCAGTCCGGGAACCCGTCTTGCTGGCCCGCCTGCGCGCGGAAACCAAGCCGTTGGAAATGGCCGGGATGCAGATCTCGCCCGAGCAGGGGCAGTTTATGCGCCTTCTGGTCGAATTGATCGGCGCGAAGCGGACGATCGAGGTCGGAACCTTCACGGGATACAGCAGCCTGGCGGTCGCGCTTTCGCTACCGGCGGACGGTCGCATCGTGGCGTGCGACGTGAACCGGGAATGGACCGACATCGCCCGGCGCTATTGGGCGGAGGCCGGCGTCGCCGGCAAGATCGACCTGCGCCTGGCGCCCGCGCGCGACACGCTGGACGCCATGATCGCGGCCGGTGAGAACGGCCATTACGACTTCGCCTTCATCGACGCCGACAAGAAAAACTACGACGCCTATTACGAGCGCTGCCTCCAGCTCATTCGCACCGACGGTCTCCTGGCCATCGACAATGTGCTATGGAACGGCAAGGTCATCGATCCGTCCACGCACGACGAAGACACGAGCGCGATCCGCGCGCTGAACGCCAAGGTCGCCAAGGACGAACGGGTCAGCGTCAGCCTCGTTCCGATCGGAGACGGACTGACCCTCGCGCGAAAGCGATAGGCGCCATGTCAAAGCTGTTCCTTCGCCTCGACCTCGCCCCCGGCCACGCGATCGGCCCGGGCAAGGTCGGCTTGCTGGAGAAGGTGCGCGACCTGGGCTCCATCTCGGCCGCCGCCCGTGCGATGAAGATGTCCTACCGCCGCGCGTGGCTCCTGATCGAGAATCTCAATGAGTCGTTCGACAAGCCCGTGATCGACGCCAGCACGGGCGGCCTGCACGGCGGCGGCGCTACCCTCACCCGTTTCGGCCTCGAGGTCATCGAACGCTACCGGGCCATGGAGGCCATGGCGGAGAAAAGCGTCTCGACGCATATGAAGGCGTTCGAGCGTGCATCCGCCGTCAAAGGCCGCGGCGGTCGAGGGCCACGCTCTTGACCAGGGCATAAACCTCCCGCCCCTCGCGCAAGCCCAGTTCCTCGGCCGACAGCCGGGTCACGCGCGCGAGAAGCGCGGTCGGCCCGACCGCGACGCGCACCTCGGCATACGGCCCGTCGTCGAGGGCGACGGTCGAGATGCGCCCGGGCAGGACGTTCAGCACGCTGATGCCTTCCGGCTTCCGGATACTGAGCGATACGTCGCGCGCAAGAATCCGCAACCGGACGGCGGCGGCGACCGGCTGCTCCACGCGCGGCACCCGCAACGCGCCACCATCGAAACGAAGCTCCGACAGGCCATAACGCGCGTCGTGAGACGCCACGCGCGCATGGACAACCGCGCCCGCCTCCTGCCGCCGCGCGAGCAACGGCAGGTCCGCCCGCGCGGACAGGTCCTCGACGCTGCCGACGGCTGCAACCGAGCCGTTGGTCATCAGTACCATCGTGTCGGCGAGGCGCGCCACCTCGTCCATCGCGTGGCTGACGTAAAGGATCGGTAAACCCATCTGGTCGCGCAGTCGCTCGATATAAGGGAGGATTTCCCCCTTTCGGGCGTCGTCCAATGACGCCAGGGGCTCATCCATCAAAAGAATGCGCGGATTGGCCAGAAGGGCCCTGCCAATGGCCACGCGCTGCTTCTCCCCGCCCGATAATCCGCCCGGCCGCCGATCCAGGAGTTCCGCGATGCCCAACAGCGCGACGACCTGATCGAACGATGCATAACGGCCCGCGGCGGGAGAAAAATAACGCCCATAAAGAAGGTTCCGGCGCACCGTGAGATGCGGGAACAGCCTGGCATCCTGAAAGACATAGCCGATCCGCCTTCGGTGCGAGGGAACATCGATCTTCGCCGCAGAATCGAAGAGCGTGCGGCCGTCGACCGCGATCCGACCGCGCTCCGGGCGCACCAAACCTGCGATCATGTTGACCACCGAGGTCTTGCCCGAACCCGACTGACCGAACAGCGCGGTGATCCCCGCGCCGCATGAAAACGCGGCCTTCAGCGCGAAAGCCCCCAGCGACTTCTCGATGGAGACTTCAAGCGACATGGGGCTGGATCCGGCGCCCAACGGCGCGCGCGAGCAACTCCGACGCCAGAAGCGCCGTCATCGACAGGGCAACCGCGATTACGCACAGGCGGAGCGCGGCGCCCTCCCCGCCCGGAACCTGGGTGAGTGTGTAAATGGCGTTGGGAATGGTGCGCGTCTCGCCTGGGATATTGGAAACGAAGGTGATGGTCGCGCCGAACTCGCCCAGGCTCTTGGCATACGCCAAAATAGCGCCTGCCAGGATTCCCGGCGCGGTGAGCGGCAGCGTGATCGTCGCGAACACCCAGGCGCGGTTGGCACCCAGGGTGTGTGCGGCCGATTCGAGCCTACGATCGACGGCCTCGATCGACAGGCGGATGGCGCGCACCATCAACGGAAACCCCATGACGGCGGACGCGATCGCGGCGCCGGTCCAGCGGAAGGCGACGACGATGCCCAGGGTCTGTTCCAGCCATTCCCCTAACGGCCCCCGCCGCCCCAGCAACAGCAGCAACGCATAGCCGGTAACCACCGGCGGCAGCACTAGCGGAAGATGCACCACGCCATCCAGAATGCTTTTGCCCGGAAAATCTCGCCGGGCTAGAAGCCATGCCGTGAAAATCCCGAACGGCAGGCTTCCCAGCACGGCCCAGACGGCGACGCGCAGGCTCAGACGGATCGCTTCGAGTTCCAACGGCCCCAGATCGAACATCGCGCCCAACCAACAAACGCGCCGGGATCGTCCCGGGCTATATCCATCAAGACATAACGAATGGGCACAAGCCAGCCGGAAACGGCACTCGCGGAGAGGATGCGCTATTTCGCCGGCGCGAAGACGGGCTTGGTCAGCTTGTCGCCTACCTTGATGCCGAGCTTCTCGGCCGTGCCGCCGGGAAGCTCGAGCACCGCACGGACATATTGCCCCGACGCAATCGTCGTTTCGGACATCGGAACCGCGCGCGAGGCGATCTTCACGATGGTGCCGTCGGTCTTGATGAACAGCATGTCGAGGGGGATGAGCGTGTTCTTCATCCACATATAAACGTCTTGGTCGAAACCGAAGTCGAACAGCATGCCCGTGTTGGGCGCGAGCGTCTTGCGGCACATCAGTCCGCGCCCGCGCTGGTCTTGGTAGACGGCCATCTCGACGTCGAACTGCTGCGGTCCTTTCGCGGTCTGGATCGTGGCCTGCCCGCGCTGGAACGTGACGGAGGTGGGAACGTCGCAATCGTTCGCCGCGCAGGCGGACGTGGTCACGACGAGAAGCGTCAAGCCGATGGCGCCAGCGAAGCGCGCCAACCGTTCGATCATGAGTTTGGCCATGGCGTGATCCATTGGGCGGCTGGCGTCTTCCTAGCCGAAGCCGGGGCGGGCGGCAATCGCCGGCACTTGGCCCTGAGGGCCGCCCGTAGTAACTCTTAAATGTCGCGCATGCGCGACGGCTTCCTTGAGCGACAGGACGGATATGCGGGATCTGGCCGACCTTCTTCGTGGAACCAAGGGTGACGGCGCACTCGACGGCGAGGTTATCGCCATCCTGTCCGATCCGCTCGTCTTGGACCAAGTGGAGCGTTTGGAAGGGATGATGCAGGCTTTCAAGCTGCGCTTGGGCCAGCAATTCTTGGAACAGCTGCGCGCGCGTTTGGTACAAGCCGCCGAACGCGCGCCCGAACATTGGCAGTTCGTCGAAAGCGCGCGAGTCGAGACGACCCTCGGCCTGCGGCCCACCGGGCAGCTCGGCCGCTTCACGGAAGACTTTGCGCTGGTGTTCGCCTTCGCGACCTCTCCCGGCCTTCCGTTCACCGAACCCTGGGTCGGCATCTCCACCACGCCGCGCGCGCACGATCGCATCAAGGCCGATATCTTCGAGCGCACCCAAAGCGCGTTCGCCGATGCCAAACGCGCCGACCCCTCGGCCTGGTGGGTGCAGTGGGCCCGCGTGCCCAACTGGCCGGACGTCAGCCGCCCCCGCAACCTGGCCGCGCTGGTCGGCGCACGGCGCGATTCCCTGGTCGACCAAGTCGCCGGCTGGATCACGGGGCTTGCCCCCGCCGTCGAAGACATTCTGCGCCATGAAGCCGGAGACGGCTGGTAGCGCTTGTCCCCCGGCAAGGCCGACAGTAGCTTCCATCCGACGACAACTGGAGATTTCCGTCCATGGATATGAGCGGCGAATACCGCATCAAGGCATCCCGCGACGCCGTCTGGCGCGCGCTGAACGACCCCAAGGTCCTGAAACAGTCGATCACGGGCTGTGAGGAACTTAACAAGACCTCTGACACGGAATTCACGGCCAAGGTCACGGCCAAGGTCGGCCCCGTGAAAGCTAAGTTCGGTGGCAAGGTGACACTCAATGACCTGGATCCGCCCAACGGCTACAAAATCGTGGGAGAAGGTCAGGGTGGCGTTGCCGGATTCGCCAAAGGATCGGCCGAAGTGAAACTGACCGCTGACGGCGACGTGACAATTCTGCATTACGACGTGAAAGCCGCGGTCGGCGGCAAGCTGGCCCAGATCGGCTCTCGCCTGATCGGCGCCACAGCGAAAAAAATGGCCGACGAGTTCTTCTCGAAATTCTCGAAGCTGGTCGAAAAAGGCGCCTGATCGGCGCCTGTCTGTTCAAGCCCGGCTGTCCCGAACGGATGGCCGGGCAATTCCTTCTCCATCGTCAAAAATAAAGGCAATTTCCTGGGCTTGAGCCAAGTCCAGCTTGACCGCGCGCGCGCCGAGGATAAAACTGCGCGCGGGACAGATTGCAGGCCGAAAGGCCGTCACTCGCAATCATTCGAAGGCGCGGACCTCACGGGCTCGGCGCCATAAAACCAGGGAGGAATTCATGCCCGCCGTTTCCATGACGGTGAACGGGAAAAAAGTGTCGGCCGATGTCGAGCCGCGCACGCTTCTCGTCCATTACCTGCGCGAGCATCTTGGCCTGACGGGCACCCATGTGGGCTGCGACACGAGCCAGTGCGGCGCCTGCGTCGTCCATATCAACGGCGAGTCGGTGAAGAGCTGCACGGTCCTGGCCGCGCAAGCCGAAGGCGCCAAGGTCACGACGATCGAGGGCTTGGCCGACGGCGACAAGTTGCATCCAATGCAGGAGGCCTTCCGAGAGCATCACGCGCTGCAATGCGGCTTCTGCACCCCGGGCATGGTGATGAGCGCCATCGACCTGGTGAAGAAGAACAAGAATCCGAGCGAGAAAGAAATTCGCGAGTGGCTTTCGGGGAACCTCTGCCGCTGCACCGGATACCACAACATCGTGAAGGCGATCGCGGCCGCCGCTCAGACGATGCGGGGTTGAGGCCATGTCCGCCACAGGCATCGGCGCCCCGGTCCGTCGGATCGAGGATTTTCGATTTCTGACGGGACGCGGCACCTACACGGACGACCTGAACCAACCCAACCAAGCCCACGCCTATATCCTGCGCTCGCCGCACCCGCACGCGCGGATCAAGGGCATCAAGACGGCCAAGGCTGCCAAGGCCAAGGGCGTCATTGCGGTGCTGACCGGCGCGGACGTCGTGAAGGACGACCTGGGCGGCCTGCCCTGCGGCTGGCAGGTGACCGACCGGCACGGCAAGCCGATGGTCGAGCCTCCCCATCCCATTCTGGTTTCGGACGTGGCGCGCCATGTCGGCGACCAGATCGCCGTGGTAATTGCGGAGACCCATGAACAGGCGCGCGACGCCGCCGAACTGATCGAGGTCGACTACCAAGTTCTGCCTGCGGCCACATCAACCGCCGATGCGGCGAAGAAGGGTGCGGCTCTGGTGTGGGACCAGGCGCCCAATAATCTCTGTTACGATTGGATTTTGGGGGACGAGCAGGCCGCCAACGCGGCCTTCGCCAAGGCCAAGCACGTGGCCAAGGTCGACATCGTCAACAATCGCCTGATCCCGAACGCGATGGAGCCGCGCGCCGCCGTCGGTGTTTACGCCGCCGCCAAGGATCACTACACGCTCCACACCACCAGCCAGAACCCGCACGTCATCCGGCTCCTGATGTCGGCTTACGTGCTCAAGCTGCCCGAGCACAAAGTGCGCGTAAACGCGCCCGATGTGGGTGGCGGCTTCGGCTCCAAGATCTACCACTACGCCGAAGAGGCCATTGTCACCTGGGCGTCCAAGAAGGTTGGCCGGCCGGTCAAGTGGACCGCCGAGCGCAGCGAATCCTTCATGTCGGATGCCCACGGCCGCGATCACGTGACGCATGCCGAGCTTGCCATCGACGCGAACGGCAAGTTTTTGGCCATGAAGGTCTACACGACCGCGAACATGGGCGCCTATCTGTCCACCTTCGCGCCGTGCATCCCGACATATCTTTACGCCTTGTTGCTCGCAGGCGTTTACACCACCCCCACGATCTTCTGCGAAGTGAAGGCCGTGTTCACGAACACGGTGCCGGTCGACGCCTATCGCGGCGCCGGCCGACCCGAGGCCACCTATGTCGTCGAGCGCATCGTCGACGAGGCCGCCAAAGTGACGGGTATCGACGTGGCGGAAATCCGTCGCCGTAACTTTATTCCGCGCGACGCCTTCCCCTATCAGACTCCGGTCGTGGTCCAGTACGACAGCGGCGACTACCAAAGCACCCTCGACTTGGCGCTGAAACAAGCCGACTACGCCGGGTTCGCGGCGCGCAAGGCGGAAGCCGCCAAGCGAGGCAAACTGCGCGGCATCGGCCTGTCAACCTACATCGAGGCCTGCGGCATCGCGCCCAGCGCCGTGGTGGGATCGGTCGGCGCGAGGGCCGGCCTTTACGAATCGGCTCTCGTCCGCGTCCATCCGACGGGTTCGGTCACCGTCCTGACGGGTTCGCACAGCCACGGCCAAGGCCATGAAACGACCTTCGCCCAGTTGGTGTCCGACCGTTTGGGCGTCGACATCAAGAACATCGAGGTCGTCCACGGCGACACCGATAAGATTCCGTTCGGCATGGGCACCTACGGCTCGCGTTCCTTGGCTGTCGGCGGCTCCGCCATGGTCAAGGCGATGGACAAGATCATCGCGAAGGGCAAGAAGATCGCCGCCCACCTGCTCGAAGCCGCCGAGGCGGACATCGAGTTCAAGGATGGCATCTTCTCCGTCGCCGGCACGGACAAGAAGAAAGCCTTGGCCGAAATTTCCGGCGCGGCCTACGTGCCCCATAACTATCCGATCAACGAACTGGAGCCGGGCCTCGAGGAGCAGGCGTTCTACGACCCGACGAACTTCACCTTCCCCGGCGGATGCCACGTGGCCGAAATCGAGATCGACCGCGACACGGGCGTCGTCCAGTTGGTGAACTTCGTGGCGGTCGACGACGTCGGCCGGGTGATCAACCCGATGATCGTCGAAGGCCAGGTCCATGGCGGCGTTGCCCAGGGTCTGGGCCAAGCGCTGCTGGAAGGCTGCATCTACGACAACGACGGCCAGCTCATCACCGGCTCGTACATGGATTACACCATGCCGCGCGCCGATCATCTGCCGATGCTCAAGGTCAGCACTCACAACACACGATGCACCCACAATCCGTTGGGCGTGAAAGGTGTCGGCGAAGTCGGCGCCATCGGCTCGCCGGCCGCGATCATGAATGCCGTCCACAATGCCCTAGCGCCGTTGGGCGTCCGGGAAATCCAGATGCCGGCGACGCCGGAACGGGTCTGGCGGGCCATCCATGGCGCCCGCCGCGCCGCCGAATAGACAGGAGGGGACAACCATGTACGCTTTCAATTATCACCGCGCGAAGACCGTCGCCGACGCGCTGAAGCTCCACAAGAAGGCCAAGGACCCCAAGTTCCTGGCTGGCGGTCACACGCTGATCCCGACGCTCAAGCAGCGTTTGGCCCGCCCCTCCGACCTGATCGACATCAGCGGCATCGCCACGTTGAAGGGCATCAAGGTCAGCAAGACTGCGGTCACCATCGGCGCGCTAACCCCGCACGTGGAAGTCGCGACGTCCTCCGCTGTCAAGAAGGCCATCCCCGCCCTCGCCGGTCTGGCCGAGGAGATCGGCGATCCCCAGGTGCGTCATCGCGGCACGATGGGCGGCTCGGTCGCAAACAGCGATCCGGCCGCGGATTATCCCGCTGCCGTGCTGGGCCTCGGCGCCACGATCGAAACCAACGCGCGCAAGATTGAAGCCGACAAATTCTTTAAGGGCGTCTTCGAGACTGCGCTGAAGGACGGTGAGATCTTGACCAAGATCAGCTTCCCGGTGCCCGAGAAGGCCGGCTACATGCGTTTCGACCAGCCGGCGTCGCGCTTCGCGCTCGTCGGCGTCTTCGTCGCCAAGTTCAAGAGCGGCGTCCGCGTGGCCGTCACGGGCGCGGGTCCCTGCGCCTTCCGCGTGCCGGCCATGGAGAAAGCTCTCAGCGCCAAGTTCGCGCCCGAGGCCTTGGAGGGGATCACGGTTCCCGCGGACGACCTGAATTCGGACATCCACGGCAGCGCCGAATATCGCGCGCACCTGATCACCGTGATGGCCAAGCGGGCCGTGGCCGCGGCTAAATAGCGCCTCCGCTCCGGGGGCGGAAAAACCGCTTTGAATCGCGGAGAAGGCAGGGGAAATTCCCCTGCCTTCTTTGTTTTTGGGTATTCTCCCTCAACTCCCATTCCGCGAGAGAATTCCAGCCCATGGCCGTTCGCGTTCCCGAGTCCGTCGACGACACGCTTTCGCTTCTGACCAAGGCCGACTATGTGGCCGACCGTAGCCTCGCGACGGCGGCTTTCCTGTCATTGAAGCTCCACCGCCCCCTCTTCCTGGAAGGCGAGGCCGGCGTCGGCAAGACCGAGGTCGCCAAGGTTTTGGCCAAGACATTGGGGCGCAAGCTTCTGCGCCTGCAATGCTACGAGGGCCTGGACGTGGCCTCCGCCGTCTACGAATGGAATTACTCGCGTCAGATGATCGAGATCCGCATGGCCGAGGCCGGCGGCGCGGTCGATCGCGAACAACTCGGCACCGATATCTTCGACAAGCGATTCCTGATTGAGCGCCCCTTGCTCCAGGCGCTGGAGCCGACCCCCGGCGGCGCGCCCGTTCTGTTGATCGACGAGCTGGACCGCGCCGACGAGCCATTCGAGGCCTACTTGCTCGAGGTCCTATCCGACTATCAGATCACCATCCCCGAACTGGGGACGGTCAAAGCCGAGAAACCGCCCATCGTCGTCATCACGTCGAACCGTACGCGCGAGATCCACGACGCGCTCAAGCGACGTTGCTTCTATCACTGGGTCGATTACCCGGACGCCGCGCGCGAACTGCGCATCCTACGGATCAAGGTACCCCACGCGGCGGAGGCGCTGTCGCGGCAGGTCGTCCATTTCATCCAACATTTGCGAAAGATGGACCTGTTCAAGCTGCCCGGTATCGCCGAGACCATTGACTGGACCCAAGCTCTCACCCAGCTCGACGTCCTGGCATTGGACCCCGAGACGATCAACGACACGGTCGGCGCCCTGCTCAAGTACCAGGACGACATCGCCAAGATCCGCGGCAGCAAAGCCGCGGAGATTCTGGAGCAGGTGAAGGCCGAAATCGCGGCAGCCGGAGCGGCCTGAGATGGCCGGGCCGGAGATGCCCGACATTCCGACTGGCGGCAAGCTGGTCGAAAACATCATGCATTTCGCCCGCGCGCTGCGTGCAGCCGGGCTACCCATCGGTCCCGGTAAGGTGCTGGAAGCGTTGCGTGCCGTCGAAACCGTCGGCATCTCCAATCGCAACGACTTTTATTGGGCGCTTCACGCCGTGTTCGTGAACCGGCGCGACCAGCGCGAGATGTTCGACCAGGCCTTCCACGTCTTTTGGCGCAATCCGCGCATCCTCGAAAGGATGATGTCGCTGATCCTGCCCACCTTGGACATCCCCGAAGCCGTTCAGGGCGAGGAGCTGAGCCGCCGTATCGCCGACGCCTTGCGCATCGGCGCCGAAGGCAAGAGCGAAGAGGAACGCGAGAAAGAGCCGGAGATAGAGGTCGACGCGGTGATGACCTATTCCGACCGCGAGATGCTGCAGAAGCAGGACTTCGAGAAAATGTCCTTGGCGGAGATTTCCGACGCCAAGGCCGCGATCAAGAAAATGCGGCTGCCGATCATGGATGTGCCGACGCGGCGCTTCCGTCCCCGCTCTTCCGGTGCACGTCTGGACATGCGCGCCACCTTGCGTGCCTCGCTGCGTTCGGGACCGCACGGCATCGAGTTGAAGCGGCGAGAGCATCGCACCCGCCGCCCACCCCTTGTTATCCTGTGCGACATCTCGGGCTCCATGAGCCGCTATTCGCGCATGCTGCTGCATTTCATGCACGCGATTACGAACGATCGCGACCGCGTGCACACGTTCCTGTTCGGCACGCGCTTGACCAACGTGACTCGGCATCTGCGCCACCGCGACGTGGATGTGGCGCTGGAACGCGTCGGAGAGGCCGTGGGCGACTGGGCCGGCGGCACGCGTATCGGCGTCTGCTTGTCGGACTTCAACCGCTTCTGGTCCCGGCGCGTCCTGGGCCAAGGCGCGGTCGTGATCTTCATTTCCGATGGGTTGGACCGGGACGCGGGCGAAGGGTTGGCGCACGAGATCGAACGGCTGCACAAATCCTGCCGCCGCCTGATCTGGCTGAACCCCCTGTTGCGTTATGATGGATTCGAACCCAAATCACTGGGCATGCGGGCGATCCTGCCTCACGTGGACGAGTTTCGCCCGGTCCACAATTTGGAAAGTCTCGGCGCTCTGGCCGACGCGCTCAGCCGCGAAGGTCCCCGCCGGCAAGAAGGAGTGACTCGATGGCTGGCAACGATGCCTTGAACCACGAAGATATCCTGGGCACGGTTGACGCTTGGCTGAAGGGCGGCAAGGACGTGGCTTTGGCCACGGTGGTCACCACCTGGGGCTCCTCACCCCGCCCGGTGGGCAGTCAGCTGGCAGTGGACCAGACAGGTGCCATGATCGGTTCGGTATCCGGCGGCTGCATCGAAGGCGCTGTGGTGCAGGAGGCACTGGCCGCCATCAAGGACGGCAAGCCGCGCCTCCTGGATTTCGGGATCAGCAACGAGCAAGCCTGGGAAGTCGGCTTGGCATGCGGCGGCAAGGTGCAGGTCTATGTGGAGCGCGTCGGATGAAACGCGTCGTCCTCGATCGGCTTCAGGCCGCGCGCGCGGCGAAGCGTCCGGTGGCGCTGGCCACCGATGTAAAAACAGGCGCGCAGGCCCTTCTCGACGACAAGGATGTTTCGGGCGACCTGTCCCTTTCATCCGCGGCGCTCGCGGCGGTAAAGAAGGCCTTGGCGGACGACAAGAGCGGCATGATCGAGGCCGAAGGCGGAACCGTGTTCGTCCAGGTCTTCAATCCGCCGCTGCGCATGGTCGTCGTCGGCGCCGTTCATATCGCCCAGGCCCTCGCGCCCATGGCCGCGCTCACCGGCTATGAGGTCGTCATCGTCGATCCCCGCCGTGCCTTCGCAACCGACGCGCGGTTTCCCAATACCGAGGTCACGACCGAATGGCCGGATGACGCGCTCGCGCGTCTGAAACCCAACCGCCGCACGGCCATCGTTACCCTGACGCACGATCCCAAGATCGACGATCCGGCCCTGCAGGCCGCGCTCAAGTCCGACGCCTTCTATGTCGCGGCGTTGGGTAGTAAGAAGACCCATGCCGCGCGCCTGTCGCGCCTGAAAGAGGCCGGCTTCGACGAGGCCGCGATGGGCCGAATCCATGGACCTGCGGGCCTGTCCATCGGCGCCAAGTCGCCTGCCGAGATCGCTCTATCGATCATGGGTCAGGCGACCCAGGTCCTTCATGGCCGGGATGCAGGATGAAGTTCGGCGACCTCTCTCTTGCGGAGGCCGAAGGCGCGATTCTGGCCCATAGCCTGGCGCTGCCGGGAAGCGGCGACGGCGCGCGCGGCCCCATGTTCAAGAAAGGCCGCCGACTGTCTGCCGACGACGTGCAGATGCTCGCCGCCGCCGGCTATGACTCCGTCACGGCGGCTCGGCTGGGGCCGGACGACATTCATGAGGACGAGGCTGCCGCCATCCTGGCCGCCGCCGTAGCCGGCGCACATCTCGATCAAGGCAAGGCTTTTACAGGCCGCGCGAACCTATTCGCGTCGACGCGCGGCATCGCCGTCATCGACCGTGCGCGCCTGGACCAGATCAACCTACTCGACGAGGCCATCACCGTCGCGACCCTGCCGCCCTATACGATCGTGGACGTGAAGCAAATGGTCGCCACGGTCAAGATCATCCCTTTCGCCGCGCCGCGCGCCACGGTCGAACGCGCGGCCGCGATCGCCCGCGAGGGCGACCTGCTGATCCGCGTCGCGCCGTTCCGCGGTCGGAACGTGGCGCTGATCCAGACCCGCCTCCCCGGCCTCAAGGCATCAGTTCTCGATAAGACCGTCGGCGTCCTACGCGCACGCCTGGAAATATTTGGCAGTCGCCTCATGGACGAAACGCGCTGCGCGCATGACGTGGCCGAACTGCGACCTGCCATTGAAAGGGCGGCCCAAAAGGGCGCGGACCTGATCCTGATCGCCGGCGCATCGGCGATCACCGATCGGCGCGACGTGGTGCCCGCGGCCATCGTGGCGTCAGGTGGCACGATTGATCATTTCGGCATGCCGGTGGACCCAGGCAATCTTTTGCTGCTGACGCATCGCGGCAAGACGCCTGTGCTGGGACTGCCCGGTTGCGTGCGCTCGCCCAAGTTCAACGGCTTTGACTGGGTGCTGCAGCGGCTTCTGGCCGATATTCCGGTGACCGGAAAGGACTTGATGCTGATGGGCGCCGGCGGATTGCTGAACGAAATTCCGTCCCGCCCGATGCCCCGCGAATCGACGACGCAAGCCAAGGACGAAGGCGTCCAGAGAGCGCCGCATATCGCGGCTGTCGTGCTGGCCGCCGGCATGTCCCGACGCATGGGACCAACCAACAAGCTGCTGACCCCGGTCGAAGGCGCGCCCATGGTGGTCCGCGCGGTCGATGCGTCGCTGTCCTCGAAAGCGAACCCCGTCATCGTCGTGACCGGCCACGAGGATGAGCGCGTGCGGGAAACACTCGGCCGAAAGCGGAAAATTACCGTCGTTCACAACCCCGACTATGCGCAAGGCCTAAGCACCAGCCTGGCGCGGGGCTTGGCCGCCGTGCCGGCCGAGTGCGATGGCGCGCTGATCTGCCTGGGCGACATGCCCCGCGTCCGCGCCACGCATTTGGACAAGCTGATCGACGCGTTCAATCCGGTGGAAGGGCGCTCCATCTGCGTGCCGACCTATCGGGGCAAACGCGGCAACCCCGTGCTGTTCGGTCGCCGCTTCTTCGCCGAGATGGCGTCGGTGTCGGGGGACGTCGGCGCGCGCCACCTGATCGGCGAGCACGATGACCAGGTGGCCGAAATCGAGATGGGCGATTCCGGCGTCCTGCTCGATGTCGATTCGCCCGAGGCCCTGGCGGCCCTGGCCACGGCCAAGACCGCCTAGTTCCGTGGCCGATCAGCTTTACCAGGATGCGATCGTCGGCCTCGCCCGCGCCGCCAACGGCAAGGGCCGCCTCGACGCGCCCGACGGGAGCGCCACGGTCGACAATCCTCTGTGCGGCGATCGCATCACGATCGATGTGCGGATGGACGGCGAGCGCGTGGCGGCAATCGGCCACCAAGTCCGCGGCTGCCTCCTGTGCGAAGCCGCCGCCTCCGTGATCGGCGCGCATGCAACCGGTACGACGCGCGCCGATTTGGTCGCCGCGTCCGATGCCGCCAAGGCGATGCTGAAAGGCGCCGATGCCGCCGCGCCATGGTGGCCGGAATTAGGTGCCTTCATCCCGGTGCGCGCCCATCGCAGCCGCCATAGCTGCGTCCTCCTGCCGTTCGAGGCCTTGACCAAGGCTCTGGCCGCGGCCGAATAACCGCGGCAGACGCGCCGCGGCGGTTCGTTTATCGTCCCGCCCATGGACGCGCGCGAGGGCTGGGTCGTGGTGCGGCAAACGAGGCTCTTCACGGGCCTCGTTCTCTTCGCCTACATCGCCACACATTTGCTGAACCACGCCGCCGGCATTGTCTCGCTTGATGCGGCCGAGATGGCGCGCGTCTGGTTCCTTTGGCTGTGGCGCAACGCCGTGGGCACCACCCTGCTCTACGGCTCGCTTCTGACCCATCTGTGCCTCGCCTTCTGGGCCATCTATCGCCGCCGCAGCCTGCGCATGCCGCCGTGGGAAGCCGCGCAGCTTCTGCTCGGCCTGTCGATTCCGCCCCTCCTGATCGATCACATCATCGGCACACGCGGCCTGCACCAAGAAGGCGGCATCGACGACAGCTACACCTATGTCACCTATGTGCTGTGGACGCTGGCACCGTGGAAGGGCATCGAGCAGATGGCCGTTATCACGGTCGCCTGGCTGCACGGCTGCATCGGCCTCCATTTCTGGCTGCGGCTTAAACCCTGGTATCGCCGCGTGGTGCCGCTCGCATACGCCACGGCCCTTCTGATACCGACCCTCGGCGTGGCGGGCTTCGTCGCCATGGGCAGGGAAGTTGCCGACTTGGCGCAAAGCTCCTCATGGCGCAAGCAAGCGGTCGCGGAGTATCGGCTGGACGACCAAGCGCTGCTGGAGCAGGCCGGAGACGCCAGCAACATCGCGCTCGGGATCTTCGTCGGGTTGCTGGTCCTCACGCTTCTCGCGCGCTGGCTGCGAGCCTGGTGGATGCGCAGGCATGGCCTCGTTCGTATCACCTACCCCGCGAATCAGGTGGTCACGATCCATCCGGGCACCAGCATCCTGGAAGCCAGCCGCGGCGCACGAATTCCCCACGCCTCGGTCTGCGGCGGGCGCGGCCGGTGCTCGACCTGCCGCGTGCGGATCAGCGTCGGCGTCGACGCCCTGCCCGCCGCGAACGACGAGGAGAAGCGGGTGCTGATGCGCGTGGGTGCCGCGCCCAACGTGCGTCTTGCCTGTCAGCTGCGGCCCACCGCCGACTTGGCGGTGGTGCCGCTCTTGCCGCCGTCGGCCACAGCGGCGGAAGCCGCTACGCGCCAAAAGCACCTGCGCGGCGAGGAGCGCGAGGTGGCCATCCTGTTCGCCGACCTGCGCGGCTTCACGCGCCTGTCGGAGGGGCGCCTGCCCTATGATCTGGTCTTCGTCCTCAACCGTTATTTCGAGGCCATGGGCCAAGCCGTCGAGCGTTCGGGAGGACTTGTGGACAAGTTCATCGGGGACGGCGTCATGGCACTGTTCGGCGTCGACCAAGATGTGGAAACCGCATGCCGGAACGCGTTGGCGGCGGCGCAAGCCATGGCTCATCGCCTGACCGGCTTGAACGAGAGCCTAGCGCATGAGCTGGAAGAGCCGCTGCGGATCGGCATCGGCATCCACGTGGGGCCGGCCATCGTGGGTGAAATGGGCTACGCCCGCGCGACCTCGGTCACGGCCATCGGCGACGCCGTGAACACGGCCAGCCGATTAGAGGCCTTAACCAAGGAATACGGCGCCCAACTCGTGGTCTCGGAGGAAATCGCGCGCCGCTCGGGCATTTCGCTCGATCAGTTCGACAAACATCATGTCGACATCAGAGGGCGGCGCGAACCGTTGG
>JBFXED010000039.1:0-31651 GCA_050180485.1 Alphaproteobacteria bacterium
TCCAGATCGTGGCGCCCAAGGTGGGCGGCGCGACACTCTCCGACGGCAAGCGCATGCCCGCGCATCACGCGCTGGCGGCCGGCCCGTCGGTCCTGTTCGACGCGGTCGCGCTGCTGCCTTCGGACGAAGGTGCCGAGATGCTGTTGTCGGAGGCCGCCGCCATCGACTGGCTGCGCGACGCCTTCGGACACTTGAAGACGATCGGCCATGTGCCGGCCGCCGATGCGCTGTTCGACAAGGCCGGTGTCGCGACCGAGGCCGACGAAGGCACCGTTTCGCTGGCTGGCACCGGCGGGATCAAGTCTTTCATCGCGGCGGCCAAGAAACACCGCATCTGGGACCGCGAGCCGGCCGTCCGGGCGGCGGGCGGGAAGGCGAACGGGAATGCCAGAAGGCGGACTTGACCGGCCCTATCCGCCCTTCTTTTCCGTCGCACCTCGGAACCATTCCAGCAACTCGACCGGCATCGGGAAGACGATGGTCGAGCTTTTCTCGCCCGCGATGTTGAGCAGCGTGCCGAGATAGCGAAGCTGCATGGCCTGGGGCTTGGCGCCCAGAATCTCCGCGGCCTCCAAAAGCTTCTGCGCGGCCTGGAACTCGCCCTCGGCATCGATCACCTTGGCGCGCCGCAGCCGCTCGGCCTCAGCCTGCTTGGCGATGGCGCGCACCATCGTCTCATTCAGGTCGACATGCTTCAGCTCGACATTGGCGACCTTGATGCCCCAGGCGTCGGTCTGCTGGTCCAGGATGCGCTGGATGTCGGCGTTGAGCTTCTCGCGCCCCGAGAGCATCTCGTCCAGCTCGTGCTGGCCGAGTACCGAGCGCAGCGTGGTCTGGGCCAACTGGCTGGTGGCCACGTCGTAATTCTCGACCTGGATGATGGCCTTCTCGGGATCGATGACGCGGTAGTAGAGGACGGCGTTCACCTTGACCGAGACGTTGTCGCGCGAGATCACGTCCTGGCTGGGCACGTCGAGCACGCGCGTGCGCAGATCGATGCGCACCATCTTCTGCAGGACGGGGATGAGGATGATCAGGCCCGGCCCCTTCACGCGCCAGAAGCGGCCCAGCATGAACACCACGCCGCGTTCGTATTCGCGCAGGATGCGCAGCGCCTGGCTCAGAAGGAAGACGACCACGATCAGCGGCAGCACGATCGCGACGGGCAGGAAGTCCAGAAAATTGGACATGGGCGTCTCCCTCTTTATCCGTGTCGTTGCACGGGACGTTACGCGGGCTCGACGATCAGTGTGAGGCCGCGGCGGCCGACGACACGGACGGCCCGGCCGGGGTCGATGGGCTGGACGGCGCGCGCGGCCCACACCTCGCCATGGGTGCGGACACGGCCTTCTTCACCCTGCCAATCGACCACGATTCCCGTGCTGCCGACCATCTGTTCCGAACCGCTGACCACGGGGCGCCGGCGCGCCTTGATCGCGAAGCCCAGCACGAAGGCCAGCAGGCCGAGGCTGGTGAGCGCGCCGCCCGCGATCACCGGCAGGGCGACGCCGAACTCGAAATCGGCCGCGTTTTCGTCGAACAGAAAGATGGCGCCGAACACGAACGCCGCGATGCCGCCGATGCCGAGCGCGCCGAAGCTGGGCGCGAACGCTTCGGCCACCATGAGCGCCAGGCCGAGCAGGAGCAGCGCGAGCCCGGCATAGTCGACCGGCAGCATGGCCAAGGCCATGGCGGCCACGATCAGGCTGATGCCGCCGATGACGCCGGGTGCCACCGCCCCGGGATGCCAGAACTCGAACAGGATACCGTAGATACCGATCAGCATGAGGATGAAGGCCACGTTCGGATCGGCGATCACGGACAGGAAGCGCGTGCGGAAATCGGGCGCGATCTCGACCACCGGCTTGTCCTTCGTGTCCAGCCGCCGTTCGCCCTCGGCGGTGCGCGCGATGCGCCCGTCGAGTTGGGCCAGAAGATCGGGCAGATCGCGCGCCACGATCTCGACCACGCCTTGCTTGCGCGCCTCCTCGGCCGTCAGCGTGGCGCCCTCGCGCACGGCCTTTTCCGCCCAGGCCGCGTTGCGCCCGCGCAGCTGCGCGAGGGTGCGCAAGTATGCGACCGAATCGTTGAGAATCTTTTTCTCCATCGCCGCGTCGTCGCCGGCGGGCGCGCCCTTTTTCTTCTTCGACGCATCCGGCGGCTCGGGTGGCGGCCCGCCGGGCAGGCCGCCCACGCGCACCGGCGTCGCGGCGCCGAGATGGGTGCCGGGCGCCATCGCGGCCAGGTGCGCGGCATAGACCATGTAAGTGCCCGCCGACGCCGCCCGCGCGCCGCTCGGCGCCACGTAGACGACGACCGGCACGGGCGAGGCCAGGATGGCCTGGATCACCTCGCGGGTGGATTCCAACAGGCCACCCGGCGTATCGAGGCGCATGACCACGGCGCCCGCGCCTTCATTCTTCGCGCGCGCCAAGGTCTTGGCGACGAAATCGCCGGTGGCGATGCCGATCGCGCCCTTGACGTCGAAGACGACGACCGCGCCCGGTGCCGGAGCCGGCGGCGCGGCCAGCGCACCGAGAAGCGGCAGACCCAAGAACAGGCCGCAGACCAAGAGCCGGGCTTTGCGGAACGGACTTGTCTTGGGCGCGACGATCATGGACGCCTCGCGGTTCGGCCGACGTCGAAACGTCAGTCTACGCCCGAGACGCCCGCGTCCCAAGGCGGTCACAAGCCAGGCAGGCCCGCTTCTTTCCGGAAGAAATTGCGGGCGAAGGCCAGGAAAGCCTGGGCGATGGGGCGCGGCTTGTGCTCGGCCAAGTGCACGGCGGCGATGCGGGCGGGCGAAAGCGCATCACGCAAGCGCACGGCGGCGATGCGATTGCCGTCGTAGGTGGCGGAAATCTTGAGCGGCAAGGTCAGGATCGAATAGGCCAGCCCGTTGCCGACCAGGCTGCGCACCGTCTCCATCGAGCCGGTGCGATAGCGCACGTTGGGTGCCAACCCCTGCGAAGCGAAGACCGAGCCGAAATAATCCTGGCTGATCGGCAGATCGAGCAAGGCGCAGGGTTCGTCCGCGATCTCGCGCAGATGGATCGCGCCGCGTTTGGCCAGCCTGTGCCGCGCGGGCAGCAGGATATAGGGCGGCAAGTCCAGCAAAGGCTCGACCGCGAAGGGGCGCGGCAGCATCAGGTCGTAGGTCAGCGCCACCTCCAGCTCGCCGTTGACCATACCGCGAATCAAATCTGGCTGGTCGCCGTCGCGGAAGGTCACATCCGTCTGCGGATACTGCGCCAGGAAACCGCCCAGCACGCCGGCCAGATAACGCGGCGCCAGATAGCCCAAGCAGCCGATGGCGAGGTTGCCCCGCGTCTCCGCGGCTACGCCGGAGACGCCGTCGGCGAAGTCGCCCACATGGGCCAGAAGCTTGCGCGCCTCGCGCAGGACCGTGGTGCCCGCCGGTGTCAGCGCCACGCCGCGCGAATGCTGGCGCACGAAGAGCTGGGTCTTGGCCGCCTCTTCGAGCTGCGCGATAGCGAGCGAGACCGAGGGCTGCGACACCTTCAGCGCCCGCGCGGCCGCGGTCACGTTGCCGTGGTCGGCGGCAGCGACGAAATAGCGCAGCACGCGCAGGGATACGTCGATCAAGTTTCCTGATCCCGATGATCGAGAAACTATATTTCTCTATCGACCCCAAGTTTGCAACGCTTGGCCCCAACGGCCCGTTCCGAGGCCGAAAAAGGGAAGGACCCACCGTGATCCGCAACCAGATTCCGTGGCCCGACGGCGCGCGCTGCGCCGTGGCTTTCACGTTCGACATGGATGCCGACAGCATCCTGCACCTGGCCCATCACGCCTCGGCCGATACGCGCGTGGCGTCGATGTCGGCGCTCCGCTACGGGCCCGAGATCGCGGTGCCGCGCCTGGTCGACATGTACCGGCGGCATGGCATCAAGCAGACCTTCTTCCTGCCGGCCTGGTGCATGGAGCGCTATCCGGCCGCGGTCGAGACGATCCTGAAGGACGGCCACGAAATCGCGCACCACAGCTATCTGCACGAGCACCCCAACGAACTGGAGCCCGACGAGGAGCGCTATTGGTTCGAGCGCTCGCTGGACGTGATCGTGAAGATG
Source organism: Alphaproteobacteria bacterium (assembly GCA_050180485.1). Taxonomy (GTDB): domain Bacteria; phylum Pseudomonadota; class Alphaproteobacteria; order CADEGL01; family CADEGL01; genus CADEGL01. Next base: position 4,092 of record JBFXED010000039.1, read on the forward strand.
ACCGGGCGCAAGCCGCGCGGCTACCGGGCCGCGACCTACAAATTCTCGCGCAACACGCTCGACATCCTGCTGGACCACGGGATCGAATACGACGCCTCGCTGATGGGCGACGACATTCCCTACATCCTGAGCAACAAGAAGGGCTCGGTGGTCGAGCTGCCCTCGCATTACGGCCTCGACGACTGGCCGCATTACCAGGTCAGCCGCGACTTCAACTACATCATGGCCGTGAAGGCGCCGAGCCAGGCCCATCAGGTCTTCGTCGACGAGTTCGAGGCCGCGTGGGAGTACGGCGGCTTGTGGATCGGCGTCTGGCACCCGTTCCTGTCGGGCCGCCTGGCGCGCGCCCATTGGATCGACAAACTGATCCAGCACATGGTGCGCAAGGGCAAGGTGTGGTTCGCGCCGCTCGAGGAGATCGCGGCGCATGCGCGCAAGATGGCGGCCGAGGGGCGCTGGCAGCCGCGCGTGGACACGCTGCCCTACTACACCGGCCCCATTCCCGAACTCGGCAACGTGAAACCAGAAAAGGTGCGCCCATGAACAAACCGACGCTGCCCGCTACGGGCGAATGGCTAGTGGGGCGCGCGGTCGAGCGCACCGACCCGTGCCTGCGCACGGGCGCGCAATATATCGAGTCCTTGCGCGACGGGCGGCGCGTCATCCTGGGCGGACGCGACGTCAAGGACGTGACGGAAGAGCCGCAGCTTCGCCGCGGCATCGACACGTTGGCCGGGGTGTTCGACGCGCAATTCGACCCCGCGACGCGCGAAGAGGTCACCTCGATCGAGCCGAAGAGCGGCAACCGCATCGCCACCGGCTGGCTGGTGCCGCGCAGCAAGGACGATCTGAAGCGGCATCTGGCCATGATCCGCTTCTCGACCTTGCACACCTTCGGCGTCTTCGGCCGGCCGCCCGATTACGGCCCGGTGAAGGCCATCGGCTTCATGGCGTTCAACCACCTGGTGAAGAAGGAAGAGCCCGGAGCGATCGAGAAGATCGAGCGCTTCATCGAGATCGGCCAGCGCCACAACCTGGTGAGCGCCGACATCATCATCGACGTGCAGACCAGCCGGAAGCTGCCCATGCCCGAGCAGGAGGGACGCCTGCGCGTGGTCGAGCAGCGCAAGGACGGCGTGATCGTCTCCGGCATCAAGGCCGGCAACTCGGTCATGGCCCAGGGCAATATCGGCACCATTTCCATGCCGCCGCCGAACCCGACCATGCCCGAGGAATGCATGCTGTGGTCGGTCGTGCCCTCCCACATTGAGGGCATCACGAACATTCTGCGCGAGCCCACGACCACGGGCCTCGAGCATCCCGAGGACCATCCGCTCGATTCCTGCGGCGAGGAAGGCGACGGCATGCTGTTGTTCGACCGGGTCTTCATCCCGGACGAATACGTCTTCAGCTACAAGAACAAGGCGACGTCCGGCGCCTACTACACGCTCGGCCGCTTCGCCCAGTTCAAGATCGCGGCGCGCTTGTCCTACCGCGCCGAGATCTTCGCCGGCGCGGCGCAGGCCATCGTCGATGCGCTCGGCACCGACCATATTCCCGGCGTGCGCATGCTGGTGGCCGATGTCTGCGCCTATGCCGCCACGCTGCGCGCCTTCATGGTCGCGGCCGTCGAGCGCGCCCAGCCGACCGAAAGCGGGGTCGTCCTGCCCGACCCCGTGCTGGTCACGGCCTGCCGCCTCCACTCCGTGGTCGGCCTTCCCGGCATCATGCAGAATCTGCGCGAACTGTCCGGCCAGGGCCTTATCAGCCGGGTGCCGCGCGCGACCTGGGAGCGGCAGGATATCGGCCCGCTGCTCGACCGCTATCTGCCGGGCTACAAGATTTCGGCACGGGAGAAGAACCGGCTGTTCAACCTGATCTGGGACATGTCGTCGAGCGGCGCGGCGCTCCGCATCGCGCTGTTCGAGAACCTGAACGCGACGCCGGCGGCACCCTTGCGCGAGGAGCTTTACCGCACCTACGACCGCAGCGAAGGGCTGGCCATCATCCGGAAGAAGGCCGGGCTGGATTGACGCCTAGGCGGCCAGCGGTTTCGAGCCCTTGATCGTGACCCGCATCATCTGACGGGCCTCTACGCCATAGTCGTTGGCGGCGTAGTGGATCGTGCAGCGATTGTCCCAGAAGGCCACGTCGCCCTCGGTCCAGCGCCAGCGGACCTGGAAATTCGCCTGCTCGCAATGCTCACAGAGCAGATTGATCAGGTGCCGGCTCTCGATCTCCGACACGCCGATGACACGCGCGGCATAGGCGCGGCTGAGGAACAGCGCGCGCCGGCCCGTTTCCGGATGGCGGATGACCATCGGGTGCACGCAGCCCGGTTTCTCGATCTTCATTTTCTTCAGGCGCTCCGGCCCGTCCTTGGTGGCCGGGTCCAGCAGGAACGGCGTGAAGGTGGGCACGCCATCGTGCAGCACCTGAAGCCCTTCGATCATCGCCTTCATGCGCTCCGAGAGGTTCTCGTAAGCCGCATACATGGACACCCACAGCGTGTCGCCACCGGTTTGCGGCAGCGTCATCGGGTGCAGCAAGGAGCCCAGCGGCGGCGTCTCGTCGAACGAAACGTCGGAGTGCCAGATGTCGTTGTAATTTTTGCCGCCCTTGCTCGCGCGCGCCGTGACCAGCATCACGTTCGTATTGTCGGGATGCTTGTCGAGGCCGCTATGGGGCGGGTCGATCTCGCCGAACTTCTCCGCCAAGGCGGCGAAGCTGTCGGCGCTCATTTTCTGTCCCGGGAAGAAGACGACCTGGTGCTCCAGGAAGGCCTTCCGGATGGACGTCACCTCGAACGGGCTGAGGTTGTTCAGATTGATGCCGGAGATTTCAGCGCCCAGATAGCCGGTCAGGCGCCGGACCGTCATCGCATTCATGGCACCACCTCCATCGAACCAGAGTTTATGTGTCCGCCTTCACCCCGTGCAGCCGGTCGATATGCGCCAGGTAGTCGCGCACCTCCTTGTCCTGGCGCGCCTGGTCCCAACCCAGAATAGGTGCGACCTCTTCGGCCGCGCGGCGGGCGACCTCGCGCCCCATGGTCTGGGTCCAGCCCGCGCCGACGCGGCGGAACATCAGATCCACCAGCGTCATGGGCTGCTCGTTCTCGGCCGCGGCGCGCAGGTGGGAGATGCGCGCGTCGGGCCAATGGTTGAGGAGCGCGGGCGAATCGTCCTTGGGATACGGCTTAGCCGCGTAGGAGATCTGCTGGGGCTGGCCCGTGGGCTTGAATTTCTTCTGCACGGCGTTGGCCAGTTGCACGCCCGCCAGGCGGTGCGACTGGATGGGCGACGAGGTCATGGCGTACATGCCCGGCAAGCCGTCGGCCTCGAGGTCGTGCAGGGTGTGGCCGCGCTTGCCCATGGGCAGATCGGGATCGTAGGTCAGCGGGCGCACGCCGGCCCAGGAGAACAGCACGTCCTTGCGGGTGAGGCCGAGGCCGGGCAAGAGCGCGTTGGTCTCGTGGATCAGGTGCTCCTTCTCCTCCTCCGTCGCGCTGATATCGTCGATATCGCCTTCGTATTTGGTGTCCGTGGGGCCGGTGTAATGCATGCCGCGCCAGGGGATGACGTAGTGCGGCTCGCGGTCCGTCGTGTGGGCAATGACGCCCATGTTTTCGCATTCGGGTGGCAGGCGGAACATGATGTGGGCGCCCTTGGTGCCCAGGATCTTCCGGCGCGCGTGCTCGGTCGCAAGCTTGTTGATCCGGTCGGTCCAGATGCCGCCGGTGTTGAGCACCACGGGCGCCTCGACCGAGGCCTTGGCGTTGGGATCGAACGCGTCGCCGAGATCGATGCGCCAATGATCGCCCTCGCGCACCATCTTGGTCGCAGGCGTGTAGTTGCGCACGACGGCGCCCATCCGCTCGGCGTCGAGGAGCGTGTCCATGGCGATGCGCTCGGGCCACTCGTAGCGGTATTCCCGGTAGCTGAACACCGAGGTCAGCTTCTCCGGATCGCGCAGCCATTTGAGGAGCGGCATCCGAAGCGCTTCCTTGGCCGGGATGCGCTTGGGGTCGAGAGGTACGTCGCCGGGCCCCAGCGCCGCCAGGATCTTCATGCCCAGCGTGACCTGCCAGGGCTTGTAGATACTGTCGGTATAGACCGGGAAGCAGAACGAGAAGGCGCGCACCCGCTCGGGCATCGTCGTCGAGATTTGGCTGCGCGCATTCATGGCGTCGCGCGCGCGGCCCAGGTTGCGGATCGTGTCCTTGGGCTTGGTGAAATAGTCGAACATGCTGGGCTTGCGGTAGCCCAAGCCCTCGCCCGGCTCGATGAAACGCAGGCCGCAATGGAGCAGGCGGCTGGAGCGACTGGAGGAACCGGCGGCGAAATCGCCCTTGTCCACCACCAGCACCTTGTAGCCCGCGGCGGACAGATGATGCGCGCCGCTGGACCCGTTGACGCCTGCGCCCACGACGATCACGTCGAACTTGCGCCCGTCGAGCTCCTTGAGAGGCATCCGTTTCATGAATTCTTCCCCCAACCCTTTCCTCGGCGGGAACAGGCCTCCCGCCATTCTATTTGACGGACCATCTAAACGGCCGACATTCTGGCCGTCCAATAATCTAACAATCGCGAGTCATAACCAAATGGGTATGGCCAGCCTGCGCCGGCGCCACATGCTGATTTTCCAGACCGTGATGCGCGCCCGCTCGATCACCGAGGCCGCGCAGCAGCTGGGTATTTCCCAGCCGGCCACTTCCCGCGCGCTGTTCGAGCTGGAAGAGCAGGTCGGCTTCCCCCTCTTCAACCGCTCCAGCGGACGCACCACCCCCACGGTCGAAGCGCAAAACCTTCTGCCCGAGATCGACGAGTTGCTGCTGCACCATGACCTGGTCGAAGGCCGCATCCAAGCCGTGCGCACGCGCAACGAGGGCACGCTTGCGATCGCGGCGCCGCCGGGCCTGGTGACGGCCTTCCTGTCGCGGGCCGTGGCGCGCTACGCGCAGCGGAAGCCCAAGGTGAGCATCCGGCTCGAATCCCATTCCATGACAAGGATCGCCGAATCCGTGATCCGCCATGAGGTCGATTTCGGCTTTGTCTATTCGCCGACCGATCTTTCCAAGGTGCGCTCGATCCCCATCTGCCGGTCCGAGATCGTGTGCGTGTTCCCGCCCGGTCACCGCCTCGCGCAGAAGCGCGTCGTCACGGCCGGCGATCTGATCGGCGAGCGGATCGTGACGCTGACCGTCAACGCGATGACCGGCATGCTGATCCGCGAGGCCCTGCGCCCCGAGCAGACGGACTCCATCATCGAATCCAACCTGTCGCTCACGGCGCTGACCATGGTGTCGGAAGGCGGCGTGGTGGGGCTGGTGGATTCGGCATCCCTCGAAGGCCCGTTCAGCGGCCTGGAGATCCGGCGCTTCAAGCCCAGCATCGACTTCCGCATCTTCGCGATCGGCTCGCGCTACCGCCCGCCGTCGCGGACCGCGCAGGATTTTTTCACCGACCTGAACAAGGTGCTGCGCGAGCTGGCCCGCTCGGTGCCGTCGGTGCATCTGACGGGCGCAGCCCTGCGCTTCTAGAGGCGGTTACTGCTTGGCGTCCGAATGGATCAGCCCGTCGGGGCCGCGCAGATGCTGGTGCGCGATATAGGCCACATAGTCCTTGGCTTCCTTCATGATCCGCGCCTCGTCCCAGCCCATCTCGGGCGCGATCGCGCGCGCGGCCTTCTCCGCCGCCTCGCCCGCCATGGTGCGGGTCCAATGCGCGCCCACGCGACGGATCGCGTCCACCAACGTCGCGGGATACTCGGTCGCCGCGACATGCTTCAGGTCGGAGACCTTGGCCGTCGTCCAATGGTCGAGCAGCGGCGGCGAGTTCTGGTTCTCCGGGAACTTGCGCGCCGAATAGTCGATCTGCTGGGCGGAGCCCGACGGCTTGATCTTGGCGGCGACGGCCGCACACATCTCCTGGCCCGCCGAGCGATGGGTCATGATCGGCCCAGCCGTCATCGCCAGGACGCCCGGCATCCCTTCCGAAGCCAGATCGTGCACGAGCCGGTCGCGTGAGCCTTTGGGATAGCGCGGGTCATAGGTCAAAGGCCGCACGCCGGCCCACGAGAACAGGATGTCCGAACGCTTGAGGTTTAACGACGGGAACAGGTGATTGGCTTCCGCCATCAGCCAGTCGATCTCGTTGTCGGTCGCGCGGATGTCGTCGATGTTGCCCTCGAACAGCGTCTCGGTCGGGCCGAAATAGTGCAGGTCGCGCCAGGGAAAGCAGTAGAGATGCTCGCCTTCGCGGTGGTGGCCCATGACGCCGCGGTACTGGCACTCGGGCGGCAGCTTGACCGCGAAATGCACGCCCTTGGTACCGCAGATCTTCCGCTTGGCCGAATCGCCGGCCAGCTTGTTGACGCGATCGATCCAGGTGCCCGCCATGTTGAGGACGACCTTCGCCTTCACGGTCGCTTCCGCGCCAGGCTGCAGCGAATCGGCCAGCGAAACGCGCCAGCCCTCGCCGTCGCGGCGCAGGCCCGTGACCGCTGTGTAGTTGCGCACGACCGCGCCCATGCGCTCGGCGTCCAGAACCGTGTCCATGGCCACGCGCTCGGGCCAGTCGAAATGGTATTCGCGGAACATGGCCGCGCCCTTCATCTGGTCCTGGTCGCGCATCCAGGAGAGCAGCGGCTGGCTCTTGATTTCAGCCGGCTTCAGGATCTTGAAATCGATCGGCACGTCGCCCGGCCCCAGGATCTCCAGCGTCTTGAACGCGAGTTTCACCTGCCAGGGTTGGTAATAGTCCGTTTTGTATATCGGAAAGGCGAACTTCAGCTCGCGCAGATGCTCGGACGTCGCGTTGACGAACTGGCTGCGCGTCTTCATGGCCTGGCGCGCCATCTTCAACGAGGCGAACAGCAGATCCGGCTTGGCCATGAACTGCCACATGGACATGCCGCGATCGAGATAGCGGATGCCGCAGGAGAGCATGCGGCTCGAACGGCTGGAGGCGCCGGTGCAGAAATCGTTCTTCTCGACCAGAAGGACCGAATAGCCGGCGGCGGCTAGATGCTGGGCCGACGAAATGCCGTTGAGACCCGCGCCGACGACGGCCACGTCGAATTGCTTGCCGTCGAGTGTCCCGAGCGCTTGGCGTGCCATGAAACCCTCCCCCGTGCGTGCGATATTCGCCGAGCATATCGGCCGCGCATCCGCCATGCCAACGCGCGGGCGCGAATAGCGATTGCCCTGCGATAGCCGGGAGCGGCATCCTCCCCCGCCGAAGAAGGTGAGGCGATGGACGGTAGGGAATCCGCGGCCCCGAAAGAGGTGGACGTGGCCGTGATCGGCGGCGGCGTGGTCGGCATGTCCGCCGCGCTGTTCCTGGCCCGCGCGGGCCGCTCGGTCGCCGTCTTTGACCGCACGGAGCCGTGGAGCGACGCCTCCGGTTCCAACGCCGGCACCCTCTCCATCCAGGCCATGCGCGTCGAGGTGCTGGCCATGGCGCGGCTGGGCATCGCGCTGTGGAAGCGGTTCCAGGAAGAAGACGGGATGGACGTAGGCTTCCACCGGCTGGGCGGCTTCCTGGTCGCGACCGACGATGCCCACATCGCGCATCTGCGCGACTACGCCGCCCAGCAGGCGCGCTCCGGCCTGGAACTGGAGTGGCTCGAGGCCAATGCGATGCGCGACCGCGCGCCGTGGCTTGGGCGCGCGGTGCGCGCGGTCACCTTCTGCGATGAGGATTCGCATGCCAGCCCGCTGATGGCCGGCAACGCCGTGATCGCCGCCGCGCGGCGCGCCGGCGCCCATGTCCTGTCGCAAACGCCGGTCGAAGCCGTCGCGCGCGAAGGCGCCGGCTATGCGGTGACGACGCGCTTCGGCGTCACGCGCTGCCGCGCGGTCGTGGTGACCGCGGGGCCGTGGTCAGGCGAGGTCGCGCGCATGCTGGGCGTGGCGCTGCCGCTCTATGTCGACACCAACATGCTGACCATCACCGAGCCCGGCCCCAAGGTGTTCGACCGGGTGGTCAGCCACGTGGCCGGCATCCTGACCCTCAAGCAATACGAGAACGGCACCTGCATGATCGGCGGCGGCTGGCAGGGGCGTGGCGTGTTCGCGACCGGGCAGCGCAAGACCGATTACAACCGGCTGCGCCAGAACTGGGCCACCGCGACGACCGTGGTTCCGGGCCTTGCGAACTTGCGCGCGGTGCGCAGTTGGGCGGGATTCCAGGCCGTGACGCCGGATGCGTTGCCCGTGATCGGCCGCCTGCCCGGCCACGAACAGGCCTATATCGCGGCGGGTGCGCGCGGCGGCTTTCACATGGGGCCGGCGCAGGGCTTGGCCTTGTCCGAAATGATCCAGGGCCGCGCACCGCCCTTGGACCTGGCGCGCTTCGATCCCGGCCGCTTCGCATGAGGCTCGACCGCGCCGCCTGGTTCCGCTTCACTGTCGGCACCGACGGGGGGACGGCATGAACGACGAAGACTTGGTCCTGCAGGCCAACGAGAGCTTCTACAAGGCGTTCTCGGAGCACGACATGGCCACCATGGAAATCCTATGGGCCCGGCGCGCGCCGGTGGCCTGCATCCATCCGGGCTGGGGTGCCCTCGTCACGCGCGAAGCGGTGATGACCAGTTGGCAGGGAATCCTGTCCAGCCGCAACGCGCCGAAGGTGACCTGTCGCGGCGCGCGCGCCTTCGTGATCGGCGACGTGGCCTTCGTGATCTGCTTCGAGATGGTGGAAGGCGGCTACCTGATCGCGACCAACATCTACGCGCGCGAGGACGGCGTCTGGCGCATGACCCATCACCAGGCTGGCCCCACCAACGACGCGCCGCCGGAGGAAAAGCCCGCGCCCGCGAAGCCTTCCAAGACGATTCACTGACGGAGAGCACGATGATCGAGCGGCGGAAGATCAAGCACATCGCGCTGGTCGGCACGGGCACCATCGGTGGCTCGTTCTGCGCCCACTTCCTCGCGCGCGGCTATCAGGTGACGGCGACCGATCCGGCACCGGACGGCGAGGCGAAGCTGCGCGCGTTCGTCGCTCGCATCTGGCCGCAGCTGCGAGAGATCGGCGCGACCAAGCTGGATGCGCCGCCGCCCTTCGCCTTTGTGCGTGACGTGGCATCTTGCGTAAAGGACGCCGATTTCGTGCAGGAGAATGCGCCGGAGATCGAGGCGCTTAAGATCGAGGTGCTGGCCGAGATCGACGCCGCGTTTCCCAAGGAGCGCGTGATCGCCTCCAGCACCTCGGCCCTGGTGATGACGCGCCTGGCCCTCAAATGCATGCATCCCGAGCGCTGCATCCTGGCGCACCCGTTCAACCCGCCGCACCTGGTGCCGCTGATGGAGTTGGCGGGCGGCGAGCGCACCGATCCCGCGGCGATCGACCTGGCCGAGGCGTTCTATGCCGAGGCCGGCCTCAAGCCCGTGCGGCTCAAGCGCGAAATCTACGGCCACATCGCCAACCGCCTGCAATACGTGGTCTGGAACGAGGCCGTGCAGATGGTGCTTCAGGGCTATTGCACCGCGGCCGACGTGGATGCGGCGATCACGGAGGGGCCGGGACGGCGCTGGGCCTTCATCGGCCCGTTCTTGTCCTACATGTTGGCGGGCGGCGAAGGCGGGCTGAAGCGCACCTTCGAGATGTTCGGCCCGCGCGACACGATGGCGGTCGATCGCGCGTCGCGCATCCGGCTGACGCCGGAGCAGCAGAAAATCCTGATCGACCAGGTCGAGGAAATGCTTAACGGCCGCACGCCCGCCGACATGGCGCGTGCGCGCGACGCGCGGCTGGTCGAGCTGGCCAAGATCAAGAACACGTTCGAGAGGAACTAGCCCCAGAGTGCGGCATCGGCCGGATGAACCGTGCTGCCGTCGTAGCGCAGGCCCGCATCGCGGTCGCGCGCGAGGAGGAGCGGACCGTCGAGATCGACCACGGCAGCACCTTGCGCCACCAGCACCGCCGGCGCCATCGACAGCGAGGTCGCGATCATACAACCGACCATGATGCCGAAGCCTTTGGCCTCGGCGGCAGCGCGCAGCTTGAGCGCCTCGGTCAGGCCGCCGGTCTTGTCGAGCTTGATGTTGATCATGTCGTAACGGCCGACTAGGCCGTCGATCGTCGTCGAGTCATGGCAGGATTCGTCGGCGCAGACAGGGATGGATCGTTTCAAGGACGCCAGCGGCGCATCCGCCTTGGCGGGCAGCGGCTGCTCGATCATCGTGACGCCGAGCCCTGCCAACTCGGGCACGAAGCGTTCGAACTGCTCCGGTGTCCAGGCCTCGTTGGCATCGACCACCAGCCTTGAGTTCGGCGCATTGGTGCGCACCGCGCGCACGCGATCCAGATCGCCATCGCCCGTGACTTTGAGCTTGAGCAGAGGGCGATGCGCGTTCGCCGCCGCCGCACGGCCCATGGCGTCGGGCGTATCGAGCGAGAGCGTGTAGGCCGTGGTGAGCGGCTGGGGCGCCGGGAGTCTGGCGAGTTCGAACACGCGCCGTCCCGCGCGCTTGGCCTCGAGGTCCCAGAAGGCGCAGTCAACCGCGTTGCGCGCGGCGCCGGCTGGTAAGGCTGTCTGCAGGGCCTCGCGATCCAGCCCGGCCACAAGCCGCGCGCGCAGCGATTCGATATCGGCAATCACGCCTTCGACCGTCTCGCCATAGCGCGGATAGGGCACGCACTCGCCGCGGCCCGTGTGTCCGTCGCGCGTCAGCGCGACGACGACCACTTCGGTCGCCGTGCGGCTGCCGCGCGAAATGGCGAAGCTGCCGCGGATCGGCCAGGATTCGCGGCGGACGTCGAGCTGCGTCATGACGCTACCAGAGACGGTCGGCGAGCTTGCCGACACCCTGGCGCACCGGATCGACCGTGGGCAGCCCGTGGGCAGCCTCGGTCTTTGCGATCTCCTTGAGCGCGTCGGCTTCGGACATCTGCGAGGTATTGAGCGCGATGCCGACGAACTTGGCGGCCGGATTGGTCAGGCGCGCGGCGGCTAGGTTGGCCTCCATGCATTCCTTGATGCCGGGCAGCTTGAAGTGCGGCAGGCCGCGCACATGCTGGCGCGTCGGCTCGTGGCACATGACGAGCGCGTCCGGTTGCGAGCCGTGGATGAGGCCGAGCGTGACGCCCGCGTAGGAGGCGTGGAACAACGAGCCCTGCCCTTCCACCAGATCCCAATGGTCGGGATCGTTGGCGGGCGACAGGGTTTCGACCGCGCCCGAGACGAAGTCGGAGACGACCGCATCGATCGACACGCCGCTGCCGGCGATGAAAATGCCGGTCTGGCCGGTTGCGCGGAAATCGGCCTTGCGCCCGCGCTTCTTCAATTCCTTCTCCAGTGCCAGCGTCGTGTACATCTTGCCCGAAGACACGTCGGTGCCGACGGCCAAGAGACGCAGGCCCGGGCGCTTAGCGCCGGTGCCGAGCGGAAAAGACCGCGTCGGATGGCGCACATCAAAGAGCTGGCGGCCGAGGCGCTCGGCCGTCTCGCGCAGCTTCGGCACCTCGGACAGTTTGTTGTGCAGGCCCGCGGCCAGATCCATGCCGCGCTCCAGCGCCTCGTTCAGGACCGCGATCCAGGCATCGGAGATGATGCCGCCGCGGTTGGCCACGCCAACGATCAACGTCTTGACCCCAGCCTTGGCCGCCTCGGCGACCGTGAGTTCCTTGAGGCCGAGATTCGCGTTGCAATCGGGCAAACGCAGCTGCCCCACGCACCAATCGGGACGCCAATAGGCGATGCCCTGGGCGGTCTTGGCGGCAAGCTGGTCGCGCGCGTCGCCCAGGAACAAAAGATACGGTGTCCGGATTTGCATGGGGGTCCCCTCGGTTGGCCGCCCATGTTTCCAACAGCGGCCCCGAACCTTCAAGACCCGCCACGCGGAATCCGGCGAAAAAACAGCCTTTCCCGCGATTGACGCCCGCCGCCCGGTGGGGTCTTTATGGCCGATCCGTTGGGAGTTTTTGCCCTCCATGCGACCGCATCACGAACGCATTTCCATATTTCTGCGGCGCATCGCGGACGAAGGCCATCCCGAGGATCGCCTGTCCTTCGCCGATCTGGCGGAGGAGCTGGGCGACCGGGGCTTCGGCGTCATCCTGTTCATCTGGGCGCTGCCCAACATGATTCCCTTGCCTGGCATCTCCTCGCTGTTCGGCATGCTGATCGTGATCACGGCCGGCCAGATGGTGCTGGGCCACAAGCGCCCGTGGTTGCCCAAGAAACTTCTCATGCGCGACGTGCGCCGCGCCGACTTCAAGCGCATGGTCGACCGTGTGCGGCCATCCATCGAACGCTTCGAGCGTTACTGCAAGCCGCGCCTGACCGTGATCCCGCAGGGCCTGGCCGAGCGACTGATCGGCCTTCTGCTGGTCGTGCTGGGCTTCGTGCTGCTGCTGCCTTTGGTGGGCGCCAACCTTCTGCCCGCCATCGGCATCGCCATCATCTCGCTAGGACTGATCGAAGCCGACGGGGTGACCGTGCTGGCGGGTGTCTTGGCCAGCATCGTGGCGCTTGCCGTCTTCGTCGCCATCGTGGGCACTGGTTTCTATGCCGGGACCCGCTTCTTCCAGCAGCTCCAGGTCTGGTGATGGCGGAGCAAAAGGTGCAAGGCTTCAGGCCGCGCTGGATCGGCGCGCTGTCATTCTTGCTGGCCGCGCTACTTGCGGCGGTGGGCTGGTGGTTCGAGGGCCAGCCGGTCGCCGGGATTCCCGATGCACCGACCGCGAAGCTGCGCTGCGTCTCCTACGCGCCGTTCCAAGCCTGGCAGACACCCGCCGATCCCGAACTGATGATCCCACCGGCCCAGATGGAGGCCGATCTGCGCCATCTGGCGCAGCGCTTCGACTGCGTGCGCACCTATTCGACCGCCCACGGCCAGGACGTGATCCCCCGCCTCGCGCAAAAGCTCGGCCTCAAGGTGATCGTGGGCGCCTGGATCGGCCGTGAAGCCGAGCGCAATGCGCGCGAGCTGCAGGAGGTCATCGCGTTGGCCAACGCCTATCCCGATACGGTGCGGGCGCTGGTCATCGGCAACGAGACGCTTCTGCGCCAGGAGCAGCCGCCCGAGGCGCTGGCCGCGATGATGAACCAGGCGCGGCAGGCGACCAAAGTGCCCGTCACCTATGCCGATGTGTGGGAGTTTTGGCTGCGCAATCCGCAGCTGGCCGAGGCGGCGGATTTCGTGACCATCCACATCCTGCCTTATTGGGAGGACGATCCGATCGGCATCGACCATGCGGTCGACCACATCGCCAACATCCTGTCGATCGTGCAGGGCAAGTTCCCGCACAAGAAACTCCTGATCGGCGAGACGGGCTGGCCGAGCGAAGGACGCATGCGCGAGGCCGCGCGGCCCAGCCCCGCGAACCAGGCGCGCTTCATCCGCGGCTTCGTCAATCTCGCCGAGGCCCGGGGCATCGACTACAACGTGATCGAAGCCTTCGACCAATCGTGGAAGCGCGCGCAGGAAGGCACCGTCGGCGGCTATTGGGGCCTCTACGACACCGCGCGCCAGGCCAAGTTCCCCTTCATCGGCCCTGCCGGCGGCGACGCGTTCTGGCTCGAGCGGCTTGCGGTCTCGCTGGCCCTGGGGGCGCTACCGGTCCTGTATGCGCTGCGCCGCGGCCGGCGCTTTTCCACCACCGAATGGCTGACCTTCGCCTTCGCCGCCGTGGCGGCGGGCTGTATCGCCGTCGTCCAAGCGCGCTTTGTCGCGATCACCAGCGTGACGCCGCGCGACTGGGGCTTTGGCATCGCGGGCATCGCTCTGTCGCTGGCGACCGCGTGGACGCTTTTGCGTCATGCCGCGCGTGGCGCGCTGTTCTGGCCCTATGCAGGGGATGGTTATCGCGCGGCGCCGTTGCGCGCGGTGCTGGCCTGGCCACGCCATTTCTGGGCGGTGTCGTTCACGCCATCGTTGTGGCTCGGGGTCCTGCACGGCGCGTCGGTGTTCGGCGCGACCGCCATCGCGCTGGCCCTGGTGTTCGACCCGCGCTACCGCGACTTCCCGACCGTCGCGTTCCTGATCCCGGCCGTGGGCTTCCTGGTCGTGGGCGGGCGTCTCGCGCCGGCACGCACGGAGGAACGCTGGCTGGCTTGGCTGCTCGTGGCCGCCGCGCTGGTAGGCGGCGTGCGCGAAGGGTTCGAGAACTGGCAGGCCTGGGGCTGGACCGTGACGTGCCTGGCCCTGGCCTGGCCGTGGCTCGGCTTGTGGAAGCGCGCCTAGGGCCGGACGAGGCGCAAGAGGCCGAGCAGGACGGCGACCGAGGCCAGGCCGGTGTTGTAGAGCACCAACCCCGCTGCGCCCACGATCAGCGCCACGACCGCCATGGGACGCCCGCCGAACAGGTGGGCCAGGATGCCCGCCGCCAGCGCCGCGTAACCGAAGCCCTCGGCGCGGAAGAACTGCACCAATGAGTTCCGCGCCGCGCACCAGGACGGCGGCTGAGCCGTGATGCAGGCTTGGGCCATCTGGCCCTCGATGACGAGGAAGCGGACGGCCAGCGCCGCGGCCACGACCGCGAGTGCCATACAGACACCCGCGATCAGAAACCCGCTCGGTTTTTGCACGGCGACCGTCGCCATCGCTTCTCCCGTCAGCCAGCCGCCTTGATGTGATCGGACATCTTTTCGCCGATCATGATCGTCGAGATGTTGGTGTTGGCGCAGGGCACCGACGGCATGATCGAGGCATCGACCACGCGCAGGCCTTCTACGCCGTAGACGCGGCCGTGCGGATCGGTCACCGCCATGCGGTCGTCCTTGCGGCCCATGCGGCAGGTGCCGCAGGCATGCCAGTCGCCCTGCACGCCCGCGCGAATCCACTCCTCCATCAGCTTCTCATTCTTCTGGATCTCGTGCAGGTCGAAACGCTTGTCCACCGCCTGGTTGATGACGAAGTCGCGCGCCGGACCGCCCATGTCGAGCAGCTTCGCGGCCATGTTGGTGATGAACTTGTTGATACCCGTCTCCGGCTGCAGGTTGCGGACGGAGTCGGCATAAATGCCCGGCCAAGCCGAATGGTACATGTCCTTGACCGGCTGGTTCATCAGGATGTCGTAGACGAAACGCGCGGCCCACATCGTCCGTTCCAGGTCGCGTGGATCGGAGAGGAGATTGAAGGCCACGATCGGCTCGTCGTCCGGCGACGTGGTCTTCAGCCGCACGAAACCCTTGGAATAGGCCTTGTTGGCGCCGAACTGGATGGTCGCGATCTGCTGGCCCATCTTGCTCCAGGAGAAGCGGTTCGAGACCGACAGCTTCATGTCCATGGGCGTGCAGCCCTCGAACTTGGAGGACCAGCGCATGTGCAGCATGAAATTACAGCGCAAGGTCTCGGCCATGCGGCCCGCGGGCTTCAAGTGCAGGCCATAACCGATCAGCGGATGGTCCTGCAGATTCGAGCCCACGCCCGGCCGGTCGACGCGCACCGTGACGCCGCGCTCCTTCAGATGATCGGCCGGACCGATGCCCGCGCGCATCAGCATGGCGGGCGAATGGATAGCGCCGCAGGAAACGATCACCTCGCGGCCCTTGATGACATCGGTCTGGCCGCCCCGGCGCACGCGCGCGCCCACCGCGCGGTTGCCCTCGAAGACCAAGGAGTCGACGAAGCTGTGGCCGGTGATGTGAAGGTTCTTGCGCTGGCGCGTGGCGCCGTCGAGATAGCCCGTGTTGGTGGAGACGCGGTGCAGATAGGCGTTGTTGCGCGTGAAAGGGAAACATCCGTCGACGAAGTTGGCGTGGCAATCGTCGTAATAGGGAATGCCGCGCGCCCCGACCGCGTCGCGGAAGGCTAGCGACAAGCCGCCCCAATCCTGGGGGAAGATGCGGTGGATGGGGATCGGCCCCTGCTTACCGTGATAGGGACCGTCGAAATCCAGGTCGCGTTCGAGCTTGTTGAAGTAGGGCAGCACGTCCTTGAACGTCCAGCCGTCGGCGCCCAGCGAAGCCCACTCGTCATAGTCCGAGGGGATGCCGCGGATGGCGACCTGGCCGTTCACAGCCGAGCCGCCGCCGATCACCCGCGCCTGCTCGTAGCGGCGCGCCTTGCCCGATGCCGCGAGCTCGTCGACCGTCTTGTTGCCGATCGGGTCCATGAAGGCTTCGAGCTTGGTCCAGTAGCGCTTGTCCTCGAAATAATCGGGCAAGAAGGACGCCTCGTAGAGCGACTGCGGCATGTGCTCGGGCGACTCGTTCGGCCCCGCCTCGATTAGGCAGACGGTCCTGTTCGAATCGGCCGACAGGCGGTTCGCGAGCACGCAGCCGGCGGACCCGCCGCCGATGATGACGTAGTCGTATTGCACGGGAGGCTCCCCCTTATTTCCCTTTGCGGGCCCGCAGCTTAGCCGCATGAAGGGCGCGCGGCCAAGCGTCCCGGCAGGCACTTTTGCCCATGCCTCAAGGCAATCGGAAGCCGGAGCGTATTGCGCCTGTCAAATGCCGCGCGCATCTTTTCATTGGGGGGAGTCCCATCGCTCGCCCCGACCCGGTTCCCAAGGAGATGATCATGAGTGAAACCAAGCAGACCGTTCACGCATTCGCGCCCGCCGGGCGTCATGCGCCCCGCAAGCTGGAATACGCGGGCAATTTGGCCATCCAGCCACGGCCCTCGCCCGCGATCGATCTGGGCGATGCCGCGCACCTGGCCGAGCTCGACGTTCGGCTCGACGCGCCCGCGCGCATCCTGTGGCAGCACATGAAGCCGGCCGGACGACCCAGCTTCACCATGGGGCTTCTGTCCGACATGCGCACGGCCCAGCGCTGGGTCGAAGCCGTCTTCACCGACCTTCCGGAGACGGGCGAGGCATCCATGCGATACGTCGTCATGGCATCGCGCATGCCGGGCATCTTCAACCTGGGCGGCGACCTGCCGCTGTTCGTCGAGCTGATTCGCGCCAAGGACCGCGCAGGTCTGCGCCGTTATGCCCATGCCTGCATCGACGTGCAGCACGCGCGCGCGATCAATATGGACGCCCCGGTGATCAGCATCTCCCTGGTGCAGGGCGACGCACTCGGCGGCGGCTTCGAATGCGCGCTGGCCGCCGACGTGATCGTGGCGGAGAAGAGCGCCAAGTTCGGCCTGCCGGAGATCCTGTTCAACCTGTTCCCCGGCATGGGCGCCTATAGCCTCTTGGGCCGCCGCATCGGCCCGGCGCGCGCGGAGGAGATGATCCTGTCGGGGCGCATCTATTCCGCCGAGGAGCTGAAGGCGATGGATGTGGTCGATGTCGTGGCGCCCGATGGGCAGGGCGAGGAAGCGGTCTATCAATATGTCGAGGAACGCGACCGCAGCTTCAGTGCCCATCGCGCGGTATACAAGGTGCGGCGGATGGTCAGCCCGATCTCACATCGGGAATTACTGGACATCACCGACTTGTGGGTCGAGACGGCGCTGACGCTCGAGAACAGCGATTTGCGGAAGATGGAGCGTCTGGCCGCGGCACAGGACCGGCGCTGGACAGCCATAAGCAGCTGAGATCTCGGACGGGCGGGGGCCGGATGGCTCCCGCCGTCAGGAGGGACGAGAGCTTCCGTACCGCTCAGCCAGATGACGCGCGACCACCGAGCGGTAACGCATGAACTCTTCCACAATCTGACCGGTCTGGGTGGCGCCCTCGTCGCGAAGAGAGGCCGCGCCGCGGCGGTCGAAGCCCGAGCAGACGCGATGCAGACGCACGGCCCCCACGTTGGCGGCGCTGCTGCGCAGGGCATGGAGGCCATCGCGGTAGGCCGGAATATCGTCGGCGGTCACGGCGGCGCGCAAGTCCGCGATCACCTGCTCGGCGTCGACGATGAAGTCGTCGATCACTTCGGCCACGAACGTGCCGCCCTGTCCGAGCGCGTGCAGTTCCTCCAGCGCGCGGAAATCGACCACCGGCTGCGCCTCGCTTTGAAAACGCGGATGCTTGGTGATGTCGGCCACCCGGTCCATGTCCGCCACGGCCGGCTCTTCCGCCGCCACGGCCAGAGATTCGATCGTCGCGATCAGGCGCGCGGTGTCCACGGGCTTGGTCAAATAGGCGTCCATGCCGGCGTCCTCGCAACGCTTGCGCGCCTCGGGCGTGGCGTCGGCGGTCAACGCGATGAACGGCAGACGCCGCATATCCAGATGCGCCATGCGGTAGAGCTTGACCGCGTCGAGCCCGCTGGTGCCCGGCATGTTGACGTCCATCAGAACGGCGTCGAACGCCTCGGCATCCAACATGTCGAGCGCCTCATCGGCGGTCCCGACAAGGACGGGAATATGGCCGCCCTTCTCCAGGATCTTGGCCGTGACCTTGCGGTTGACCGGATTGTCCTCGGCGATCAGCACCCGCAGCGCGCGGCGCGGTAGGGCGGGACGCGCCGGCACCTCTGCCCGGCGGGCGGGATCGAACGCCGCGGCGACGCGCAACGCGTTCTCGACCGATTCGGCCGTAAACGGCACCGGCACGGTCGCGACATAGGCACGGGCAAAGGTCTCCGGCTCGCTGGTGGGCCCGCGCAACAGGACGAATTGGCAAGCGCGGTCGGTCACCCGGATCGCGTCGATGATATTCCGCGCCTCCACCCCCGGCGCGCGCGCATCCACCAGCAGGACGCGGTAGCCCAGGCTCGCGGCGGCGGCGCCTGTAACCTCTTCGATGGCCTTACTGGCCGTCGGAGTCACGGCGGCCTCCATGCCGGCGCGTTCGACCAGCGGCAACAGCTCGTTGGCCATGGCGCCGTCCGCGGTGAGGATCAGGGCACGGCCTTCGAGCACCGAGGGCGTGCTGTCAGCGGCACGCATGGCGATGGGCGCCTTGATCCAGAAGGTGCTGCCCTCGCCCGGCACGCTCTCGACGCCGATCTCGCCGCCCAAAAGACCCGCGAGCTGCTTGGCGATGGCCAGGCCCAGGCCCGTGCCGCCGTAGCGGCGATTGGTGGCATCGTCGGCCTGGGTGAAGCTGTCAAAGATGCGTTGCCGGTCCTCGGGCCGGATGCCGATGCCCGAATCGATCACACGAAACAGAAGCATGGCCTTGTCACCCCGTGTGTCGACCGCATCGACCGACAGCACGACGTAGCCGCGCTCGGTGAACTTCACCGCGTTCGACAGGAAGTTCATCAGCACCTGGCGCAGGTGGCGAATGTCGCCGCGCAAGGTATAGGGCGTGTGGGCCGTGAAATGGACACGCAGGTCCAACCCCTTGCCCGTGGCCTGGGGCTGCATGATCGACAAAAGATCGGCCAGCTCGGCGTGCAGATCGAAGTCGGAGACTTCGACCACGTATTTCCGCGCCTCGATCTTGGAGAGGTCAAGGATGTCGTCGATCAGCGACAGGAGCGCCCGGCCGGAGCTTCCGATCGTGTGAGTCATGTCGCGCTGTTCGGCATCCAACGTGGTGCCGCGCAGAAGGTCGCTCATGCCGATGATGGCGTTGAGCGGGGTGCGCAGCTCGTGGCTCATGTTGGCAAGGAACCGGCTCTTGGCCCGGTTGGCGTCCTCGGCCAGCGCCTTGGCTTCAGTCAGCTTCCTGATCAGCGTGCTGACATAGGCGGGGAGGACGACGAGAGCCAGCAAGAGGCCGATCGAAAGCGGATGGCTGATGCTCCAGTATTCGTTGGTCAGCGTGACGGTCAGGAAGCCCAGGATGCTGAACAGCGCCGCGGGACGCAGATAGGCCACGCCGTAGCGGAAGCCGTAACCCAGCGTGATCCACAGATAGATCGGGTAGATGCCGGCGCCCGCCTCGCCGCCGAAATACATAAGGGCCGACAGCGTGGTCTGGTCGCCCACCATGGCGAAGATGCGGCGCGCCACCGACTTGCCCGGCCGGGCAACGATCAGACCGACGATCACGACTGCGGTCGCGAGATAGGCACAGGCAAACAAGAAGCCTGCGTGGTAATTCACGCCCGCCGCCGGCGCGCCGTCGTCCAGGATATAAAAATAGAGCGCCAGCAGGCTGACGATGACGACGCGGATGATGGCCTGTTCGTGCTCGCTGTCCGGGCGGTTCGCGAGTCGGCCGCGCAACCAGGCCAAGCGGCCTCGCTTGCCAGTTTGCGCCGTTTCGACCGTGATCATCGCACGAACGCCATCGCCGCCTTCCCGCCGCGCCTCAGGCGATATGGGCCTGCAGCTCGGACCGCTCGCCGGGCAGGCGCACGGTCACCACCGTGCCGATGCCCACCCGGCTCGATATGTCGCAGCGCCCGCCATGCAGCTTGGTCAGCTCGATGGCCAGCGGCAGACCCAGCCCGCTGCCCGCGTGCTTGCGCGCATGTTCGCCCGTCACCTGGCCGAAGCGGGTGATCACGCGCGGCAAGTCTTCCTCGGAGATGCCGATGCCCGTGTCGGCGACCTCGATCAGCATGCCTTGGTCGGGAGCCAGCCTCGCGCCGATCCGCACCTGGCCGCCCTCGGGCGTGAACTTGACGGCATTGGAGACGAGATTCATCAGAATCTGCTTGAACTTACGCGCGTCCAGCCGCATCGGCGGCAAGCCCGGCGCCACATCGACATCGAGCCGCACCTTGCCTTCCTCGGCGCGGATGCGCACCAGGCGCAGAACGTTCTCGATCGAAGCCGCGACATCGACGCTGGATTCCTCGAGTTCCGCCTTGCCCGCGTCGATCTTGGACAAGTCCAGAATGTCGTTGATCAGGCTGAGCAAATGCGCGCCGCTGTTGTAGATGTCGGCGCAATACTCGCGATAGCGGTCGCTACCGACGGGGCCGAACACCTCGCTCTTCATCAGCTCGGAAAAACCCATGATGGCGTTTAGCGGCGTGCGCAGCTCGTGGCTCATATGCGCCAGGAACTCCGACTTGGCGCGGCTGGCCCGCTCGGCGTTCTCCTTGGCGATCAAAAGCTCGGCCTCGACCTTCTTGCGCTCGGTGATGTCGGTGAAGGTCAGTACCGTGCCGCCCGTGGGCATGGGGCTGCCGCGAACCTCGACCGCGACATCGTCCGATCCCGGCTGGCCGATCGTGAAGGCCGCGCCCCTCCGGCCCATCTGCAGGTAGCGGCGCGATACCTCGTCCGCATTGACCGCGCCGTAATCTCCGCGCGCCACGCCATAGGCCACGATCTTGCGGAAATCCTGACCGGGTTGAAGCATGGCCGGTGGCACGTCGAGCAGGAACGCGGCGCGCGTGTTGGCGATCAGGATGGTCATCTCGGCATCGAACGCGACCAGGCCCTGCGCCATGGCCTCGGTCGTGACCTTCACCAGCGCCGAGGCGTCGCTAACGCTGCGCTCGTGCGCGCGGCGCTCGGTGATGTCGAGCGAGACGGAGACGATGCTGGAGATCCGCCCCGTCGTATCGCGCAGCGGCGCCTTGGTGGTGAGGAAGACGGCCGGCCGGCCATTCCTGTCGTTCAAGGCTTCCTCGATGCTGGCCAGCGGCCGTCCGTCGGCCAGGACGCGCCGGCCATACTCGGCATGGCGAACGCCATAGTCGGCGCCGAACAGCTCACCCATCGTCTGGCCTATGGCGGCGGCGGGATCGACGCCGAAGAAATCCGCCAGATAGTCATTGACGAAGATGCAGCGCCCCTCTTCATCGCTCGCGCTGATCATCGCGGGCACCGCGCCGACCACAAGGCGCAGCATTTCGGCGCTGGTATGAAGCGCCTGCTTATGGAGGCGGTCGGAGGTGCGCAGCTTTTGCTCGAGGGTGAGTGCGCGCTTGCGAATGATTTCCTGCTGGCGGCGCAGGGTCAGCAGGTTTCGCGCGCGGGCGCGAAATTCGTGATGGTCGACCGGGCTGAGCAAGAAATCGGTGGCGCCGGCTTCGAGCGCCCGATAACGGAAATCTCGGTCTTCGTAGACCGTCACCACGATGACAGGAACATCGAAACAGAACGGCAGGCGGCGGAACTGCCGGATGAAGGCGTCGCCGTCCATGCTGAGCATCTTGTAGTCGGTGATGACCAGGTCCGGCGTGTGATCGGCGAACCACTCGATCGCCGCGCGCGGGTCAGCGAACGCGCGGACGTCCACGTTCTTGTCAAGCGACTGGGCCAGCTTGACGAGGATGTTCCGGTTAGTGACCCGGTCATCGATGATAACAATATGGGACATCCGGCCCTGATGTTTGATCTGCCCCCGAGCATCGAGGTAGGTGGCTAAGCCATAGATATAAGGCGGTATTTCGGCGCGGAGGGCAAGCCGACTTTCAGGGGGAGAGCCCTTGTTGCGGCCTTGGCGGCGATGGCGCATTACAGCCGCCACCGCCACAATGCCCCGCCGGCCATCCCCGCCGGCCGTCGAGAGAGGACCGACCGACCCGGCCATGATGCGCGGCCTCGCAAACGCGGCCAGCGGCGATTCCGTCCTGCGACGCCGTCTGATCATGGCGACGACCATGCTGGCCTCCAGCATGTATTCGCTCGACCTCACGGTCGTCAGCGTCGCCCTGCCCCATATGCAAGGTACCTTTTCGGCAACGCCGGACCAGATTGCCTGGGTGGTGACGGCATTCATCGTGGGCGCGACCGTGACCATCACGCTGGTCGGCTGGCTGACCGGCGCGATGGGCCGCAAGCCGCTGTTCATTTTCTCCATCGGCGCGTTCCTGGTCATCACCATCCTGTGCGCTAACGCGCATTCGCTGGAGGAGGAGGTTCTGTGGCGTTTCCTGCTCGGCCTCAACGGCGCGATGATCATTCCGCTCTCGCAAGTGATCGCGGTCGATGCCTATCCGCGTTCCATGTATGGCCACGCCTTGACCCTATGGAGCGTCGGCAGCGTGGCCGGCTCGATCATCGCACCGCCCTTGGCCGGCTATGTCATCGAGGCTTATGGCTGGCCAGCCGTGTTTTACATGAACGTGCCGCTGGCGGTGCTAGGCCTATTGGGCGCCATCGCGGCCGTGCCGCGCGAATCGAACGAGCGACCGCGACGGCTGGACGCGTTCGGCCTGGTCACGCTGATCGTGGGGCTGGGCTCGATTCAGCTTCTGTTCAACCGCGGCGCGCGGTTGGACTGGTTCGGCTCGACCGAAATCATTGTGGAATGCATCGTCGCGGTTCTGTGTCTTTATCTGTTTTTCGCCCACTCGGCGACCGCCAAGAATCCGTTCTTGAAGCCCGAGCCGTTCCGTGACCGGAACTACGTGATCGGACTGTTCGGCGCCTTCATCTACGGCATGCTGTGGGCCTTGCCGACGGTGATGCTGCCGCTGCTTCTGCAGAATTTCCGCGGTTTGCCGGTCGAGATGATCGGCCTCCTTCTGACCCCGCGGCAGCTCGGCTATTTGACCGGCAGCGTCCTGACCGGGCTTCTGATCCGTCACGCCGATCCTCGCCTCGTGGCCGCGTCGGGGTTCGGATTGATCGGCCTTTCCGCTTTCGAGATGTCGCTTTGGTCGACAGACGTCACGCTGTGGAGCGTGGCGTTCGTGGCTGTCACCCAGGGCGTCGGGTGCGCCCTGGCTTTCATCCCCTTCAACACGCTGGCCTTCGCCACTGTGCCGACGGAGGATCGGCCGCAGGCCGTGCCGCTGTTCTATCTGCTCGTCAATCTGGGCTCGAGCATTGGTATCGCCAGCACGGTGACCTATTGGACGAACCACACCCAGAGCACGCGGGCCATGCTGATCGAGCATGTTTCTCCCTATAACCCCTTGATCCACACGATGCCCGAGTTTTGGGACGTGGGCCGCGCCTCGGGCATTTCGGCCGTGCATGCCGAAATCCTGCGCCAGGCCGGCATGATTGGCTACAATCAGACCTTCGCCATCATCATGGTCGGAGCGTTGTGCGCGGCGCCGATCGCCCTCCTGTTCCGCCGCGCGCGGATCAGGTCGTAAGGGCGAATCCCGTCCGGCTTTCGCGCCTCTGCCGCACGGGGTAAAAAAGAGCCCGGCCGGTTGCCCGAAAGTCAGACGTGACGCCCCATCCAAGCGCATCCCTCCGGTCCGGCCATATTCCGATGGCTCTGGCCTGTCTGGCCATCGCGGCGCTGGGGGCCGTCACGACCATGCTCGACATCCACCTGAGGATCGAGCCGCAGGAGATCGCCGTCTGCTCCATGTCCGCCGGCGTGGCCCTGGCGGCGTTCTTGTGGTGGCCCAGGCGGGATTGGCTGCCGCTCATGGGCGCGCTGTTCGTGGCCGAGGCCGTCGTCATCTACCTGTCGGGCGGGCCGTTCTGGCTCGGCTTGTGGCTTGCCTCCAACGGCATCGTCGCCGCGCTGGCCGGAGCCCTGGTCTACAAGGCCATCGCACGCTCGGTTCTGCCGCTGGATGCGCGCCGGCCGGTCATGGCCCTGATCGCGGCGGCCATGGTGAACGCCGCGCTTTCCGCCACCCTGGGCGCGGCGGCGTACCAGAACGCCTTCGCCGCGTTCTATGGCCTGGTCTGGATCGTCTGGGCGCCCGCGGTCTTTACCGGCACTCTGTTCATCACGCCGGCCATCCTGGCCTGGATGCGCCCGCGCGAGTCCCTGCGCGCGGCCTTGCACTCCCGCTCGGCCTACGTGTTCGCCGCCGCGATCCTGGGCATTACCGCGGTGGTCTTCATGGACGCGCTGACCAGCCAAACGCTGCGCCTGATGGGCGTCTACGTGCTGGTGCCGATCTTCGTCTGGCTCGCGGTGCGCCGGACCGCGCTCGAGATCGTGACGCTCCTCGTCGCCGTCGCCCTCATCGGTTCATGGGCGACCTCGCTGGGCGAGGGGCCGACCACCCAGATCATGGGCTCGCTGGCCGACCAGGTGATTTGGCTGCAGGCCTTCCTGTCGACGACGGCGATTGCGGCTTATGTGGTGTTCACCGCCTCGGACGCGCGGCGGATCAGCGAGAAGGCGTTGATGGAGCGCGAGGCGCGCCTGCAATCGATCCTGGACGCCGTGCCCGATGCCCTGGTCACCGTCGACGAGGACGGCCGAATTGAATCCTTCGGCGCCGCGGCCTCGCGCCTGTTCGGCTATGACGAGGCCGAGGTCATGGGCCGGGGCTTCGCCACCCTGCTGTCGAGCCCCTATCGCGAGGATTACGAGAGCGACTTGCCGGGACACTTGTCGCCCGGCCGCAATCGGGCCGTGATGGCGCATCGCAAGGACGGCTCTGTCTTCCCAACCGAGCTTTCGATCGGCGAGGCGCGCACGCGGGAACGGCGGATTCTTACCGTCTTCATCCACGACATCTCGAAGCGGCAATCGACCGAGCGGCGTCTGCAGGAACTGCAAAGCGAGCTGCTGCATGTCACGCGGCTCAGCACCATGGGCCATATCACCTCGGCGCTGGCGCACGAGATCAACCAACCGCTGACCGCGATCATGAACTATGTCCAGGCCGGCAAGCACCTGCTAACCGACGAGGACGCCGATTGGCGCGTAAAGACGCGCGACGTCATGAGCAAGGCCGCGGCCCAGGCCGAACGCGCCGGCGGCATCATCCGCAACCTGCGTTCGTTCCTAAAAAAGCGCGAGCCCGAGATCACGCGCGAGAGCGCCAACCGCCTGGTCGCCGAGGCCAACGCCTTGGCGCTGGCCGGTGCCAGCGACGCCGGCGTCCGCACGGTGCTGGACCTGGCGCCCGGTCTGCCGGATGTGGCCGTCGACCGGCTGCAGATCCAGCAGGTCGTGATCAACTTGGTCCGCAACGCGATCGACGCCATGGCCGCCTCATCCCGGCGCGAATTATCCATCCGCACGCGCCCAGCACCCGACGGCGGCGTCGAGGTCGCCGTCATCGACAGCGGCCCGGGCCTAGCGCCCGAAATCGAAGGCCGGTTGTTCGAACCGTTCGTCACGACCAAGGCGGACGGCATGGGCGTGGGCCTATCCATTTGCCGGACCATCGTCGAAGCCCATGGCGGCCGCCTCTGGCACGAAGTGAATCCTTCGGGCGGTGCCGTCTTCGCCTTCACCCTGCCCACCGCCAATACGAGCCATGGCTGAGAAGACCACAATTTTCATCGTCGACGACGACGAGGCGGTGCGCGATTCGCTTCAAGCGCTGCTCCAGGCCCGAGGCTTCGAAGTGCGCGCGTTCGAATCGGCACCGAAGCTTCTGGCCGCGATCGGCACGAGCACGCGCGGCTGCGTCCTGACCGACGTGCGCATGCCCGAGATGGATGGACTCGAGCTTCAGCGTCGCCTCGCCGGTCACATGCTATCGGTCGTGGTGATGAGCGGACACGGCGACATTCCCATGGCGGTCCAGGCCATGCGCGACGGCGCGGTGGATTTCGTCGAGAAGCCCTACTCCGACGACACGATTCTCGATGCCGTCTCGCGCGCCGCAAGCCTGGTCGATCAACGCGCCCGTGCGGTCGGCGGAAGGGCCGAGGCTCAAGCGCGTCTCGCGCGCTTGACCCCACGCGAGCGCGAGGTGCTAGACCGGCTGGTCGAGGGGCTGCAGAACAAGGCAATTGCGCACGCGCTGGCGATCAGCCCGCGCACCGTCGAGATTCACCGCGCCAACGTGATGGAGAAGATGGAGGCCCGCAGCTTGTCCGACCTCGTTCGGATGGCGCTGGCGACCGGAAGTACTTAGCCCCGGCCCGTATCAACAATCGAAGGACAGAGGACACACCGATGCCCGTCCGCGCCCGGCCGATCCGCCCGACCAAGGGAATCCTGACCGCCCGCGATCTGATGACGCGACACGTCCACACGATCCGCGCCGATGCGCCGATCGAGAAGGCCGTAGCCGCGTTGACCCGAAGCGGGGTCAGCGCGCTGCCCGTCATCGACGGCGAAGGCGGCGTCATCGGAATGATCAGCGAAGGCGATCTGTTCCGCCGGCGGGAACTGGGCACCAACCGCCGGAAGCGGCAGGGTTGGCTCGAAATCCTGGTCAATGTCGACAGGCTGGCCCGTGACTATATTCGCAGCCATGCCCGCACTGTCCGCGACGTGATGACCACCAAGGTCATCTCCACCACCGAGGGTACCAGCGCCGCGGAGATCGCGGACATGCTGGAAGCGCACCGGATCAAGCGCGTGCCGGTAACGCGGGATGGCAAGCTGGTCGGCATCGTCAGCCGGGCCGATCTGGTCCGCGCGCTGGTCGGACGACCCGGCAAGGCGCGGAAAGCAGGCGATGCGCGCGTCATCCAGGAAGCGTTTCTGCAACGCCTGCGGCGTCAGCCTTGGACCGTGGGCGCGTCGGTCAACATCGTGGTCAGCGATGGGCTCGTCGAACTGTCGGGCAGCGTCGCGACGGAGGAGCAGGCCCGCGCTCTCGGCGTGATGGCCGAATCGATCGCCGGCGTCACCGCCGTGCGAAACCGCTTGAAGGCCGGCCGAAAATCGCGCGCGTGAGCGCGGACGGTTCAGCACCGCCCGCACACGGGCCGGGGATACCGCCCGCTTAGTGCGAGACGACGACCGGAACGGTCATGTGGCGGAAGACGTGATGGGTCACGCCGCCCAGCACCAACTCACGCAGGCGCGAGTGGCCATAGGCGCCCATCACGATCATATCGGCGCCGAAGTCGGCCGCGCGCGATAGGACCTCGTCGCCCACATCGACCTTGGGATGCGAGAAACGGTGGCCGCTGGAACTGCTGCGGGGTGCCACGACATAGTGCGCTTCGGCCTTCACGCCGTGCCGCGCCAGATACAGCGCGATGTCGGCCCCGGGCTGCTGACCGTGGCCTTCCGCCT
>JBFXED010000040.1:0-30494 GCA_050180485.1 Alphaproteobacteria bacterium
CACCGCCGGAGAGAATGACCTCGCGCGCGGCCGTGGCTTGATGCGCGCCGCCATTCTGTTCATAGGCGACACCGACAGCCCGGCGGCCTTCCATGATGACGCGGGTGGCGAAAGCGCCAGTCGCGATAGTGAGGTTCTTGCGGTGCCGGATCGGCGCGAGATACATCGTCGCGACATCGGCGCGGCGGCCATCGGGCGAGGTCGTACGGTCGGACCGGCCGAAGCCTTCCTGGCGCATCCCATTCACGTCTTCGCTGCGCGGATACCCCGCCTGGACGCCGGCCTCGACGAAAGCCTTGCACAACGGGTTCGTCATTTTCGACGCGGCGACGGCGAGCGGCCCTTCGCCGCCGTGGTAATCATCCCCGCCCAGCTCGTGGCGTTCGGCGCGGCGGAAATACGGCAGCACGTCGGCATAGGTCCAGCCGCGGCAACCCGCCTGGCCCCAGCGGTCGTAGTCGCGCGCGTGACCGCGGACATACATCATGCCGTTGATCGAGGTCGAGCCGCCGAGAATCCGGCCGCGCGGCTGATCGATCACGCGTCCGCCCAGGTGGGGCTCCGGCTCGGTCACGTACTTCCAATTGAAGCGGGATTCCTTGATCGCGTGGGCCATCGCCGTCGGCATCTGAATCCGCCAGTCGCGATTTTCCGGCCCCGCCTCCAAAAGCAGGACGCGGGTTGCGCTGTCCTCGCTCAGCCGGTGGGCCAGGACCGAGCCGGCCGACCCGCTGCCCACGATGATGAAGTCGTAGTTGGATGATTGTTCCGGCATTGCGCGAAAACCTTTGACGTTCGTTTAACCCCGAGTCCCAGCGCGGCATATAAGTTCTCGCGCAGCGAAGCAAGACTCGGCTATAGTCCGGGCGACCGAACCGCGACGGCCGGGGGGCTACGGCGTGCGTTCGGATTTCAGACACTTCAACCTTTTGTGACTTGGATTTCACTCGGCGTTGGCGACAACGTGCCAGCGCACGCCTTCCATTATAAATGTGTGAATACCATGCTCTCCCCTTACGCAAAGAACGCCATCGTCCTCGGCCTGCTCGCGGCCATCGGCCCGTTCGCGATCGACATGTATCTGCCCGCGCTGCCGACCATCGCGGCCGATTTGGGTGCCACGACGGCAGCGACGCAAATGACGCTGATGTCGTTCTTCGTCGCGTTCGGTCTGTGCCAGATCGTCTACGGGCCGGTGTCCGACATGGTCGGCCGCAAGGCGCCGCTCTATTTCGGCCTCGCCGTCTTCACCATCGGTTCGATCGGCTGCGCCCTGGCCGGCAGCATCGAGTGGTTGATCTTTTTCCGCTTCGTCCAGGGAATTGGCGCGTCCTCGTCCATGGTGATTCCGCGCGCGGTCATCCGCGATCTCCATACCGGCCTCGAGGCGGCGCGGCTGATGTCTTTCGTGATGCTGGTCCTGAGCGTCTCGCCCATTCTGGCGCCGTTGATCGGCAGTCTCCTGATTGCCCAGTTCGGCTGGCGCGCGGTTTTCGCCGCGGTGACCGTGGTCGCGGTTTTGGGATTCGCGTTGACCGCCCTTTTCCTGCGCGAGACCCGGCCGCCGTCGGAACGGATCGCGAGCGGATTCCTCAGCGCGTTCGCCGGATTCTGGCGCCTTCTGCGCGATTGGCACTTTCTCGGCGTCACCTTCATCGGCGGGCTGGGGATGTCGAGCTTCTTCGCCTTCCTGGCCAGTTCGTCCTTCGTCTATATCGGCCACTATGGCCTGACGCCGACCCAGTACGGGCTGGCATTCTCCGTGAATGCCGTCGGGTTCATCGGCGCGTCCCAGCTCACTGCGAAATTGGGCGGCCGGTTCGGGATGGGAAAGCTG
Source organism: Alphaproteobacteria bacterium (assembly GCA_050180485.1). Lineage (GTDB taxonomy): Bacteria > Pseudomonadota > Alphaproteobacteria > CADEGL01 > CADEGL01 > CADEGL01. Next base: position 1,838 of record JBFXED010000040.1, read on the forward strand.
GTGATCGGCGCGGCCTTTTTGCACACGCTGTTCGCCCTGGTCCTGTTCGCCGCGACCATGGCGGGAATCGACAGTTTGGCGGTCCTGATCGCGCTGCTGTTCTGCGCCTTCGCCTGCCTGGGCCTGGTCATCCCCTCGACCATGGTCCTGGCGCTCGACAACCACGGCCCCATCGCCGGCATGGCGTCCGCGCTCGGCGGTACGCTCCAAATGATGGTCGGCGGCCTCATGATCGCGGTCATCAGCCAATTCTTCGACGGCACCGCCCTGCCCATGGTGACAGCCATCGCCCTCTGCGGCGCCGGGGCGCTGATGCTGAGTTTGGTCACGTTGCGCCCGCGTGGACGCACATAGACGTTGGCCGGTGCGGCGACCTTGCCGCCCCCGGCGGGCGCACCGTATAGTCCGGCTTTAATGAAAACGCCCGCTGCCCCGCCCAGCAATACCGGCTTTCCGCACCGGCATCTTTTGGGCATCGAGGGCCTGAAGCCGGCGGAAATCACGCTTCTCCTCGACCTCGCCGAATCCTACGTCGAACAGAACCGCCAGCCGGACAAGAAGCGCGCGGTCCTGCGCGGCCGCACCCTGATCAACTTGTTCTTCGAAACCTCGACGCGCACGCGCACCTCGTTCGAGCTGGCGGCCAAGCGCATGGGGGCCGACGTCATCAACATCTCGGTCGGCGACAGCGCCATCAAGAAGGGCGAGACGCTGCTCGACACCGCCATGACGCTGAACGCCATGCACCCCGACGTGCTGGTCGTGCGCACGCCGTTTTCCGGCGCGGTGAATCTTCTGTCCCAGAAGGTCAACGGCGCGGTCGTGAACGCGGGCGACGGCAGCCACGAACATCCGACCCAGGCGCTGCTCGACGCGCTGACCATCCGCCGCCGCCTCGGGCGCCTGCAGGGGCTCACGGTCGCCATCTGCGGCGACATCACCCACAGCCGCGTGGCGCGCTCGAACGTCCACCTGCTCAACACCATGGGCGCGCGCGTGCGCGTGGTGGCGCCGCCGACCCTCCTGCCCGGCACCTTCGCGCGATTGGGCGTCGAATGCTTCACCGACATGCGCAAGGGCCTGGAGGGCTGCGACATCGTGATGATGCTGCGCCTGCAATCCGAACGCATGCAGGGCGCCTATGTGCCCTCGGTGCACGAGTATTTCCGCTTCTGGGGCCTCGACTACGAAAAGCTGGAAGAAGCCAAGCCGGACGCCCTGATCATGCACCCCGGCCCCATGAACCGCGGTGTCGAGATCGACAGCGAGGTGGCCGACGATCTGGGCCGCAGCCTGATCCGCGAACAGGTCGAGATGGGCGTGGCCGTGCGCATGGCGTGCCTGGACGTGCTGACGCGCAACCTCGCGCCCGCTAACGGCGGTGCGGCCTGAGATGACCGCGCGCGATATCGCCCAGGGTGACGCCCGCAAGCCTGCGACCGGCCGGGTTGCCTATGTGAACGCACGCCTGCTCGACCCCGCCAGCGGGCTCGACGCGAAGGGCGGCTTGGTCACGGACGGCGAGACCATCGCCATGCTGGGGCCGGAGATTTCCGCGAAAGGCCAGCCGGAAGGCACCACCATCGTCGATTGCGGCGGCCACTGCCTGGCGCCCGGCCTGGTCGACATGCGCGTGCAGGTGCGCGAGCCCGGCGAGGAGCACAAGGAAACCATCGCGAGCGCCAGCCGGGCGGCCGTCGCCGGTGGCGTCACCGCCATGGTCTGCCTGCCCAACACCGAGCCCCTGATCGACGACGTCGCCGTGCTGGAGTTCGTCGCACGCCGGGCGCGCGAGGTGAAGCTGTGCAAGATCTTCGCCTACGCCACGGTCACGAAAGGCCTCAAGGGCGAGGCGCTGACCGAGATGGGCTTGCTGGACGAAGCCGGCGCGGTCGGCTTCACCGACGGCACCGCCGCGGTCGGCAATCCGCAAGTCATGCGCCGCGCCTTGTCCTACGCGCGCGCGTTCGACGCGCTGGTGATTCAACATCCGGAAGAGAAGCTCTTGGCCGGCACGGGCGCGATGAACGAGGGCGAGATCGCGACGCGGCTCGGCCTACCGGGCATTCCGGTCGCGGCCGAACTGATCATGGTCGAGCGCGACCTGCGCTTGGTGGAAATGACGCAAGGCCGCTATCACGCCGCGCATCTTTCCACGACTGCGGCGCTGGACGAGATCCGTCAGGCCAAGCGCAGGGGGCTGCGCGTCACCTGCGACACGGCGCCGCCCTATTTCGCGCTGAACGAAAGCGCCGTGGGCGATTACCGCACCTTCGCCAAGCTGTCCCCGCCGCTGCGCAGCGAAGAGGATCGGCGCGCGGTCGTGGCGGCGCTCAAGGACGGCACCATCGACGTGATCGCCAGCGACCATGCGCCGCAAGACCAGGATTCGAAGCGCGTGCCGTTCGTGCAGGCGGAATTCGGCACCTCGGGCCTCGAGACTCTCCTGGCCGTGTCTCTGGAACTCTATCACGGCGGACATCTGCCGCTCCTCAAGGTGCTGGAACTGCTGACCGCGCGGCCCGCCGATCTGTTGCGCCTGCCGCTCGGCAGGCTGAAGCCCGGCGCGCCGGCCGATCTGGTGCTGTTCGACCTCGACCGGCCCTGGCAGATCGATGCCGACCTTCTGGTCAGCAAGTCCAAGAACTCGGCCTTCGACGAACGCCCGGTGCAGGGCGTGGTGCTGCGCACGGTGGTCGACGGGCGCGCCGTCTTCGTGCGCGACGCGGCGGGCTAGGCCGTGGAGCATCCGCTTCTCGAAGGCATGCCGCCGGCGTGGGGACCGCTGGAACAGGTCTGGCCGTTCTATGCCGCGGTGTTCGGCGGCTATCTGCTGGGCTCGATCCCGTTCGGCCTGGTCATCACTTGGCTCGCGGGCCTGGGCGACGTACGCCGCATCGGCTCGGGCAATATCGGCGCAACCAACGTGCTGCGCACCGGGCGCAAGGACCTGGCCGCGCTGACGCTTCTGCTCGACGGCGGCAAGGGCGCCGCCGCGGTCCTGATCGCCATGGCCTATTTGGGCACCGGCGCCGGCATGATCGCCGGCGGCGCCGCGCTCTTGGGCCACTGCTTTCCCGTCTGGCTGCGCTTCAAAGGCGGCAAGGGCATCGCCACCGCGCTTGGCGTGGCGCTGGCGCTCGACTGGAAGGTCGGGCTGGCAATGATCGTCATATGGCTCGTGGTCGCGGGCGTGACGCGGTTCTCTTCGCTGGCCGGCGTGCTCTCGGCCGTCGCGGCGCCCGCCCTGTTCAAATGGCTGGGTACGGAACAAATGGGCCAATTCGCCATCGGCATCGCCATGCTAATCATCCTGCGGCATGCGCCGAACTTGCGCCGCCTGATGAAAGGCCAGGAGCCGCGCATCGGCGAGAAGAAGAACGACGACGACGGCACCCGCGCCGGCTCCGGCGGCTGAAAGCGGCGGGCACGATGCCGGCCCTTTCGCCCCGTGAACGTCTCGACCGGTTGCGTCTCGCGCGTAGCGAGAATGTCGGACCCGTCACTTTCCAGCGCCTGATCGAACGCTTCGGCTCCGCGGGCGCGGCGCTGGAAGCGTTGCCCAATCTTGCGCGCCAAGGCGGCCGGCGCGGTCCGGTGCGCCTGTGCCCAGAGACGGATGCTGTCGATGAGGTCGAGGCGGTCGAGCGGCTGGGCGCGCGGCTGCTTGTTCTTGGCGACGACGCGTATCCCGCATCCCTCTCCGCCATCGCCGATCCGCCGCCCGCGCTTTCGGTGCTCGGCGATGTCGCACTCCTGTCCCGCCCGTCGGTTGCCATGGTGGGCGCACGCAACGCCTCCGCGGCCGGCCGCCGCTTCGCCCGCACCCTGGCCGGAGAGATCGGTCAAACCGGCTTCGTCGTCGTCTCCGGCTTGGCACGGGGCATCGACACCGCCGCGCACGAAGGCGCGCTCGCGACCGGCACCATCGCCGTGGTCGCGGGCGGCGTCGACATGGTCTATCCGGAGGAGAATCGGGCGCTTCACGGCCGGATCGCGAGCCAGGGCGCCATCGTCGCCGAGATGCCACCCGGGACCGAACCCATTGCCGCCCTGTTTCCCCGCCGCAACCGGACCATCTCAGGCCTGACGCTCGGCACCGTTGTGGTCGAAGCCGCCCTGCGATCCGGCTCGCTCATTACCGCCCGCCAAGCCCTGGATCAGGGCCGCGAGGTCTTTGCCGTCCCGGGCTCACCCCAAGACCCCCGCGCCCGGGGCGCCAACGACCTGATCCGCCAGGGCGCCACCTTGGTGGAGGGCGCCGCCGACATCCTGACCGTTTTAGGCCCGGCCGCGGGACTGCAGCCCAGTTCGTCGGTTAAAGAATTGAATACAAAAAATAATCCACCGAACCTGCCCGCGTTCGATATGGATGAATCCAGGAACAAAGTCCTTATATTATTGAGCCCAACGCCGGTCGCGGTTGACGAAATCGTTCGGCAATGCCAATTGTCACCCGCGACCGTCTCCTTGGTGCTTTTGGAGCTCGAGCTGGCGGGACGGTTGGAACGGCACCCTGGCAATCAGGTGTCCATCCTTTAAACCTTTGTAAAAACGGACTTTTTTTGAATTCAACTGGGACACCGGGTGAATATGAACGTCGTTGTCGTCGAATCGCCCACCAAGGCCAAGACCATCAATAAGTACTTGGGCAAGGACTACACGGTGATCGCCAGTTACGGTCACGTGCGGGACCTGCCGCCCAAGGACGGATCGGTGCGTCCGGACAGCGACTTCGAGATGCTGTGGCAGGTCGACGACCGGGCCGAGAAGCCGATCGGCGCCATCGCCAAGGCGCTCAAGGGCGCCAAGCGCCTGATCCTGGCCACCGACCCCGACCGCGAGGGCGAGGCCATCTCCTGGCACGTCCGCGAGGTCTTGAAGCAGCGCAAGGCGCTCGACGACGTCGAGGTGAAGCGCGTGGTCTTCCACGAGGTGACCAAGGACGCCGTCCTGGACGCCATGAAGCACCCGCGCGAGTTGAATCGGGAGCTGATCGAAGCCTATCTGGCCCGCCGCGCGCTCGACTACCTGGTCGGTTTCAGCCTGTCGCCCGTCCTCTGGCGCAAGCTGCCGGGCAGCCGCTCGGCCGGCCGCGTCCAGTCGGTCGCCCTGCGCCTGATTTGCGAGCGCGAGGCCGAGATCGAGGCCTTCAAGCCGCGCGAATACTGGACCATCGAGGTCGACTTCAAGACGAAAGATGGCGCGACCGTGACCGCGCGCCTGACGCATCACGACGGCGTGAAGCTCGATAAGTTCGCCCTGCCGGACGAGAAGTCCGCCCGCGCGGTGGCCGATGCCATCGCGGCGCGCGAGTTCTCGGTGAAGTCCGTCGAGAAGTCGCGCACGCGCCGCAACCCCTATCCGCCTTTCACCACCTCGACCCTGCAGCAGGAGGCCAGCCGCAAGCTGCGCTTCAGTGCCATGCGCACCATGCGCTTGGCCCAGCAGCTCTACGAGGGCGTGGAAATCGGCGGCGAGTCGGTCGGACTCATTACGTATATGCGGACCGACAGCGTCCAGATGTCGAACGATGCGGTGTCCGCCTCGCGCGCCATGGTGCAGTCCGATTACGGCGCGAACTACCTGTCCGAAAAGCCCCGCGTCTACAAGACCAAGGCCAAGAACGCGCAAGAAGCGCACGAATGCGTGCGCCCGACCGACACGACGCGCCGCCCGAAGGATGTCGCCAGCTATTTGGATGCAGATCAGCAGCGGCTCTACGAACTGATCTGGAAGCGCGCGGTCGCGAGCCAAATGGCCAGCGCCGAGTTCGACCAGGTGGCCGCCGACATCGGCTCCGACGACGGCAAGATCGTGTTGCGCGCGACCGGCTCGACCATGGTCTTCGACGGCTTCCTGACGCTCTATCAGGAGGACCGCGACGATCCGGCGGAGGACGAAGAGGGCGAAAGCCGCGCACTGCCGCCGCTCGCGAACGGCGACCGGCTGGATCGCGGCGAGGTCAAGCCCGAGCAGCATTTCACCCAGCCGCCGCCGCGTTACAGCGAAGCCAGCCTGGTGAAGCGGCTGGAGGAGCTCGGCATCGGGCGGCCGTCCACCTACGCCAGCATCCTTGAGATTTTGCGCACGCGCGAATATGTCCGCATGGACAAGGCGCGCTTCGTGCCCGAGGACCGTGGGCGCATCGTGACCGCCTTCCTGTCCAATTTCTTCGAGCGCTACGTCCAGTACAACTTCACCGCCGAGATGGAGGAGAAGCTCGACGAGGTCTCGGACGGCAAGTTGGATTGGAAGACCGTCCTGCGCGATTTCTGGCTGCAGTTCCATCAGGCCGTCACGGGCACGAAGGATCTGTCCGTCTCGCAGGTGATCACCTCGCTCGACGAACAGCTCGGCCCCCACTTCTTCCCGGCCCGCGCCGACGGCAGCGATCCGCGCGCCTGCCCGTCCTGCGGCGAAGGCCGCGTGGGCTTGAAGCTTGGCAAGTTCGGCGCCTTCGTCGGCTGCTCGCGCTATCCGGAATGCAAATACACCGGCCAGCTCGCGGCGGGCGGCTTGAACAGCGGCGATGCCGAATTGGCCGCTGGCCCCAAGGTGCTCGGCAACGACCCGGAGACCGGCCGCCAAGTGACGGTGCGCAAAGGCCCGTACGGCTATTACTTCCAGCTCGACGCCGCCGACGAGAAAGCCAAGCCCAAGCGCGTCTCGATCCCGAAGGGCAGCGATCCGGCCGCCGCGGAGTTGGAAACAGCGCTGAAGCTCCTATCGTTGCCACGCCAGGTGGGCGTCCATCCGGAAACGGGCAAGACGATCACGGCCGCCATCGGCCGCTTCGGCCCTTATATCCTGCATGACGGGACTTACCGCTCGGTCGAATCGGTCGAAGATCTGTTCACGATCGGCGTGAATCGCGCGGTCGACATGCTGGCGGAGGCACCCAAGCGCGGCGGCACGCGCCTGCGCACGGTCGGCGCCCATCCCGAGGACAATGCGCCCGTCGCGATCATGTCCGGTCGCTACGGTCCTTATCTCAAACACGGCAAGACCAACGCGCCCATTCCGAAGGACAAGAGTCCCGAGGAGGTGACGATGGAAGAGGCCGTGGCGCTTCTGGCCGCCCGCAAGGCCAGCGGCGGCGGCAAGCGCTTCGCCGGCCGCGGAAAGGCAAAGGCACGTGCCGACGCACCGCCCAAGGCCGCCGCTAACGCCAAGCGCAAGACAACGCGCCGGGCTGCCGCGGGCTGACCGGCGCCCGTGGCCAAATCCCGCCGGCGCGGCGCACCGTTCCCCACCAAGGACCAGATCGTCGCCTTCATCCGCGACAACCCCTCGCGCGTGGGCAAGCGCGAGATCGCACGCGCCTTCAACGTCACCGGCGCCGACCGTATTCCGCTCAAGGCCCTGCTGAAGGAACTTGAGGCCGAGGGGATTCTGGTGCGCGAGGCCGGACGCCGCCTGGCGCCGCCCGGCGCCTTGCCCGAGATCGCCGTGATCGAGATCAGCGGCGTCGACCGCGACGGCGATGTTCATGCCCGCCCCGCCGAATGGGAATCGGACACGCCCCCACCCAAGATCCTTGTCCAATACGCGCGCAAGCGCGGTTATTCCCCCGGCAAGGGCGAGCGCGTCCTGGCCCGCCTGCGGCGCGAAAGCGAAGGCGTCTATTCGGCCGAGGTCCTGCGCGCGGTCGAGAATGCACCAGCCCGCGTCATCGGTGTGTTCGAGCGCCAGGGCGACGGCAGCGGCCGTGTGCAGCCGACCGACAGGCGCAACAAGGCCGAGTACATCATTCCGGCGCGCGATGTGGGGAACGCCCGGAAGGGCGACATCGTGGCGGTGCTGCCGTCCTCCGCGCCGCGCATGGGGCCGATCCGCGCACGCGTCGTGGAACGCATCGGCCGCGAGGACGATCCCCGCACGATCAGCCTGATCGCCGCCCACACCCAGGGTATCCCGCTCGAGTTTCCCGCCGACGCGATCGCTCAGGCCAATGCCTGCCGCCCCGCGCCGCTCGACGGAAGAACCGACCTGCGCCGCGTTCCCTTGATCACCATCGATGGTTCGGATGCGCGCGACTTCGACGATGCGGTCTTCGCGGAAGCGGACCCAGACCATCCGGGCGGCTGGCACCTGATCGTGGCCATCGCCGACGTGGCCTGGTACGTACGGCCAACCGAAGCGCTCGACCGCGCGGCGCTTCAGCGCGGCACGTCGGTCTATTTTCCCGACCGCGTCATCCCCATGCTGCCCGAGGCGCTGTCTAACGACCTGTGCTCGCTGCGGCCGCGCGAGGACCGCGCGACCCTGGCGGCCCATATCTGGATCGACGCGCACGGCCGTATCCGCCGTCATCGCTTCGAGCGGGCCATGATCCGCTCGGCGGCGCGCCTCACCTATGACCAGGTGCAGGCCGCGCGCGACGGCACGCTCGACGATGCTACGGGTCCGTTGATGGAGCGCGTCATCGCCCCGCTCTATGGCGCCTACGCGGTGCTGGCCGCCGCACGCGACAAGCGCGGCGCGCTCGATCTCGACATGCCCGAGCGCAAGGTGGAGATCGGCGCGGACGGACATATCAGCCGCATCGTGCCGCGTCCGCGCTTCGACAGTCACAAGCTGATCGAGGAATTCATGATCGCCGCCAACGTGGCCGCCGCCGAGACGCTGGAGGCGCGCCACATGCCTTGCATGTACCGGGTCCACGACGTGCCCGATCCGGCCAAGGTCGCGGCGCTGGCGGATTTCGTCGCGGCACTCGGTTTCCGCATGGCCAAGGGCCAGGTCATGACGGCCACCCAGTTCAACCGCCTCTTGGCCCAGGCGCGCGGTACACCACACTGGGACTTGATCAACGACATGACCCTCAGGACCCAGACCCAGGCGGTCTATTCGCCCGACAATCTGGGCCACTTTGGCCTGGGCCTACGGCGCTATAGCCACTTCACCTCGCCCATCCGGCGCTATGCCGACCTTCTGGTGCACCGGGGTTTGATCCGGGCGCTGGACCTGGGCGAGGGCGGCCTGCCCGACAGCGCGGAAGGCGCCTTCGAGGATCTGGGTGTCCGCATCTCGGCCATGGAACGGCGCGGCATGCTGGCGGAACGCGATGCTCTGGACCGCTACATCACCGCCTTCATGGCCGACCACGTGGACGCCGAATTCCAGGGCCGCATCACCGGTGTCACCAGGGTGGGGCTTTTCATCACCCTGGACGAAACCGGCGCCAATGGGCTGGTTCCGATCCGCAGCCTGGAGCCCCGGGATTTCTACTTCCACGATGAGCGCCACCAGCGCCTAGTGGGTGAGCGGACGGGACGCCACTTCTCCTTGGGTATGCGAGTCACCGTCCGGCTGATCGAGGCCAACACCCTGACGGGAAGTCTCCTATTCGACCTGATTGAAGGGGGCGCGGACCGGGCCACAGACGGCGCCAAACACCCCAAACGGCCACCGTCCCGGCCCAAACAGCACCGGCATTTGGGGCCGCGAAGGCGCCGATAAGCCAAATCCGCATTGACCGATTCGCGATAGAGCCGCATGATTCCGGTGCGGTTGTTGCACCTTGCCGGGCCAAATCATTTTGGGTGCAAACCTCTTGCGGGGATATGTGACCCTCTCGCCAGTTCGACGCTCGACCGCGCGGGCAACCGTTGCTCTGCTCGCCTTCGCTCTGGCGGCTTGCTCCAGCTCGCCCGGAAACGACCACCCGTCGTTCGAGGCCAACTCGAACCGCCTGTTCACGGCGAGTTACGGCAGCATCTCCGACCGCTATCTGGAACCCGTCACGTTCGAGACCCTTACCATCAGCGGGCTCAACGGCCTGTCGTCCATCGATCCGACCGTGACCGCCAGCAAAGCGGACGGCAACATCAAGCTCGTGGCGCGAGGCCAAGACGCCGGTATGTTCCCGATGCCTAAGAGCAACGATCCGAAGAGCTGGGCCGCGCTGACGTCCAGCGCCATCATCTCCGTTCGCGCGGTCTCCCCTGCCGTCAATGTCGCGGACGACGATGCGGTCTACCAGGCGGTTTTCGACTCGGCCCTGGCCAAGCTCGATGGGTTTTCCCGCTATTCGGGCCCCGAGACCGCGCGCGAGGAACGCAACCGCCGGGTCGGATTTGGCGGTGTGGGCGTGCGGCTGCAAACCGCCGGCGGCCGGATCGAGGTCCTGTCCGTGATGCCCGACACGCCCGCCGCGCACGCGGGCGTTAAGGCTGGCGACCGGATTCTCCAGATTGATGGCGTGACCGTTAAAAACCGCGACGTGAAGGATATCATCGAGCAGTTGCGGGGCGGCTCTGGCACCCAGGTCCAGCTTGTCGTCGAACGCGCCAACGTGCCGGATCCCCTGACGTTCCAACTGGTGCGCGAGAAGATCATCCCGCGCACCGTGATTTCCCAGATGGATGGGCGCGTTCTCGAGATCAAGGTCAGCGCTTTCAACCAGGATACCAGCCGCGCGGTCTCTCAAGAACTGTCCGAGGCGCTCGCGAAACCGAACCCCCAAGTCTCCGCGATCGTTCTGGATTTGCGGGACAATCCGGGCGGCCTCTTGGATCAAGCCATCCAGGTCGCGGATCTGTTCCTGGAAAAGGGCGCGATCATGACCGCCAAAGGACGTCATCCCGACAGCGTCCAGCATGTGGATGCGAGCGGCACGGACGTGACCGGCGGATTGCCGCTCGCCGTCCTGGTCAATGGCGGAACCGCCTCCTCCGCGGAGGTGCTGGCCGCCGCCCTGCAGGACAACGGGCGCGCCGTCGTCATCGGAACCAACAGCTACGGCAAGGGCACGGTGCAGAGTGTCATCCACATGCCCAATGACGGCGAACTGGTGCTGACTTGGTCGCGACTTTACGCCCCCTCGGGCTATTCGCTGCACCACTTGGGAATCCTGCCGATGCTGTGCACCAGCGGGACCGGTGGGACGGGCGTATCGGCGACCAAGATCTTGGAAAACCAGCGGCGCCCGTCCGATCAGATGCAGGCGGCCGCCCAGCGCTGGCATGCCGTGACGTCACCCGAATCGGACAGCATGTCCGAGCTGCGCGCCACCTGCCGTTCCGAGCGGGCCACCCGGGAGGTCGACATGGAAGTCGCCCGCCAGGTTTTGGCCGATTCCGGCGCGTATCGGCAGGTTATCCGCCTGTCTATGGCCGAGGTCGCCGGCCGTTGACCCCTAGGGATTGACAGGGCGCGGCGGGCCGCTATTCTGCCGGCCTTCCGCACCCCGGAGATCGAACATGGCCAAGTCGAACACGGTCCTCATCAAGCTCGTCAGCAGCGCCGACACGGGCTTCTTCTATGTGGCCAAGAAGAACCCGAAGAAGGCGACGACGAAGCTCGAGATGCGCAAGTACGATCCCGTCGTGCGCAAGCACGTCGTGTTCAAGGAATCGAAGATGAAGTGAGCCGTCCAAACGGCTTGCGATCCGGAGCGGCCGCCTTGGGCGGCCGTTTTCATTTTTAGGCTTCTATTTCAGGAAGCGTTTCACCGTCTCGAGGAACTGCGCCACCGAGATGGGCTTGGCGATATACGCCGAACATCCGCCCTCGAGCATCCGCTCCTCGTCGCCCTTCATGGCGAACGCCGTGACGGCGATGACCGGGATGTGCCGGAGCGCCGGATCCGCCTTCATCACCTGGGTGATCTCAAGCCCCGAGATTTCGGGAAGCTGGATATCCATGATGACGAGATCGGGCCGGTGCTGGCGCACGAGGCTCAGCGCATCCAGGCCATGGGCCGCCGACAGCACCCGGTAACCCTGGGTCTGCAGCAAATCCTCGAAGAGCTTCATGTTGAGCTCGTTGTCCTCGACAACGAGAACCGTCTTCGAAGACACGCCCGGGATGCGCGATCCGGACGAGGTGGACGCAAGTAAACCCGATTCCATCACGGCACAGCCTTTCGCGGCCGAGGATAGGCAAAACAGACCCGGGCGGGGGATGGGGTCGTGTTCGGCAGGCCTGTATGGATACTGTCAGTCGCGCGGTGTTGCAATCGAATGTCCCCCGAAACCTAACCGCTTAGCAAAACATTACGCCCCCGAAAATAGGATGCTCCCACGAGGGCGGTCCCCGTATCCTGCTAAATGCAAAGGAGAGGCCATTTGCGCATTGGCGTCGATATCGGGGGCACGAAAATCGAGGCTGTCACATTGGCGGCGACCGGGACTATCGTGGCTCGCGAGCGCATTCCGACGCCCCAAGGCGACTATGCGGGTACCGTCGCGGCCACGGCGACCCTTGTCCATGGCCTGCAGCGGTCTTTGGGGAAGCCCGCACCCATTGGCATTGGCATTCCGGGCACCCATTCGTCGGTAACTGGTCTGGTGACCAATTCGAACTCGATCTGCCTGATCGGAAAGCCGCTGCAAAAAGACTTGGAGGCCGCGATCGGGCAACCGATCCGGATCGCGAACGACGCCAATTGCTTCGCCCTTTCGGAGGCCGCCGACGGCGCCGCCGCGGGTTTGCCGGTCGTCTTCGGCGTGATTCTGGGAACCGGGGTCGGCGGCGGTCTGGTCATCCGCGGCCAAACCAACGACGGCCATAACGGCATCGCGGGCGAATGGGGTCACAACCCCCTGCCCGCCCCGCGCGAAAGCGAGACACCGGGGCCGGACTGCTATTGCGGACGGCGTGGCTGCATCGAGCAATTCCTCTCGGGCCCGGCCTTCGCGCGCGACCACGCGAACTCGACTGGAGCAGCTCTGATACAGCCGTCGGAGATTGAAACCGCGGCTCTAGCCGGCGACCAGGCGGCGCTAGACAGTGTGGCCCGCTATACCGACCGCTTGGCGAGGTCCCTGGGCACGGTCATCAACCTGATCGATCCCGACGCGATCGTTTTGGGAGGCGGCATGTCCAAGATGAAATCCCTCTACGAGGACGTGCCGCGCCTATGGCACCGCTACGTCCACGCCGAACGGATCAGCACGGCCCTTCTGCCGCCCCGGCATGGCGATTCCAGCGGCGTGCGCGGCGCCGCTTGGCTATGGCCGGAGACCGCGCAATGAGCGCAGCCGCGCCCGTCTGCCGTGACTGCGGCACGGTCGCTCCAAACGATGGCACGCACCGGTGCGGCACCTGCGGCTCGCCCCGTCTCCTGCGCCACCCCGAATTGCACACACTGACCATCGCCCATGTCGATTGCGACGCCTTCTACGCGGCCGTCGAAAAGCGCGATGCGCCGGAACTGCGCGACCGCCCGGTGATCGTGGGCGGCGGAAAGCGCGGTGTGGTCTCGGCATGCTGCTACATCGCGCGAATGTATGGCGTTCGCTCGGCGATGCCGATGTTCAAGGCGCGGAAGCTGTGCCCGGAGGCGGTGGTGATCCCGCCGAACATGAAGAAGTATGCGCATGTCGGCCGCGAGGTGCGCCAGCTTATGCTGGAGACGACGCCCCTGGTCGAACCGCTTTCGATCGACGAGGCGTTTCTCGACCTGTCGGGTACCGAGAAATTGCACGGCGGCAGCCCGGCCCAGACGCTGATCCGCTTTGCACGCAAGGCCGACCGGGCTCTGGGCATCACGGTGTCGGTCGGCCTCAGCTACAACAAGTTCCTGGCCAAACTGGCATCCGATCTGGACAAGCCGCGCGGGTTTTCCGTGATCGGGCGCGGCGATGCCTTGGACTTTCTGGCGTCGCGGCCCGTCGGCACCATTTGGGGCGTGGGCCCTTCGCTGCAGAAGACCCTGGCGCGCGACGGGCTTCTGACCGTCGGCCAACTGCGCGAACTGCCGGAGGACGATCTGATTCGCCGCTACGGCGCGATCGGCAGGCGCCTATCCCGCTTTTCGCGCGGGCAAGACGACCGCCCGGTCGAACCCGATTCCCCCGCCAAAAGCATCTCCGCGGAAACCACCTTCGAACGGGACCTGGCGTCCGAAGCGGCGTTGTCCAAGGCGCTTTGGCCCCTGTGCGAAACCGTCTCCGAGCGCTTGAAAGCCGCGGAATTGGCCGGCCGGGGCGTTACTCTCAAGCTCAAGACGGCCGACTTCAAGATCCGCACGCGAAGCCGCATGACCGACGCGCCGACCCAACTCGCCGACGTCATATTCCGTGCCGCGTCGAAGCTTCTGAAGGGCGAGACGGACGGCACCGCCTATCGCCTGATCGGCGTCGGCGTGACCGCGCTGAACGGCGCGGCCAACGCCGACCCGCCCGATCTCTTGGACCCCGACGCCGCCCGCCGCGCCGAGGTGGAACGGGCCATCGACCATGTACGCAAGAAACTCGGCAAGGCATCCATCGCCAAGGGCCGTGGGCTCTGAAGCGCCTTGCCCGTGCGCGGACGGAACGCTAGGACTGCCCTTGCCATGAGTTCTTCATCCCCCGCGCGGCCCGCCGCCTTCCTCGACAGGGACGGCATCCTCAACCACGACACGGGGTATATCCATCGCGCCGAGGATTTTATCTGGGTGGACGGTGCGATCGAAGCGATTCGCTATCTGAACGAACGCGACTATCTGATTTTCGTGGTGACCAATCAGGCCGGGATCGCGCGCGGGCTGTATGGCGAAACCGACGTGTTGACCCTTCACGACTGGGTCAGCGAGCGCCTGACCGTCGCCGGCGCGCGGATCGACGCCTTCTATTTTTGTCCCCATCACCCGACCGAAGGGCCACCCGCCTACCGCATCACCTGCGAATGCCGCAAGCCGGCGCCAGGCATGCTGCTGCGCGCGATGCGGGAATGGCCGGTCGATCCGGCCGGCAGTTTTCTGATCGGCGACCGCCAGACCGATCTGGAAGCCGCGACGGCCGCCGGAATTCCGGGGCACCTCTTCTCCGGCGGCAACCTTCTGCCGTTCGTGCGGCGCATCGTCGGCGGCGCATAGGCGCGCGCGCTTACCCCTCTTGGGCGCCCGCTCCCGGCGTCCGTGGTCCGCGCATCAGGCGCTCCCACGCGCCGCGACGCGCCGCGCGGCCGCGGATGAGCACCCGGACGGAAACGCACGCGAAACGCACCAGAACCAACGCGCTAACGATTGCCATGAAGCTCGACGGGTAATAGGTCGTGAAATTCTTGCGCAGGAACCGGACGAGCGAACGATGTTTGTGCGC
The DNA here is from genome assembly GCA_050180485.1 of Alphaproteobacteria bacterium. Taxonomy (GTDB): domain Bacteria; phylum Pseudomonadota; class Alphaproteobacteria; order CADEGL01; family CADEGL01; genus CADEGL01. The sequence continues at coordinate 16,873 of JBFXED010000040.1, forward strand.
CTCGACCCTGATGGGGCGCGAACGGCCGCAAACCCCCTGGGTGTGCTCGACGACGGCCCCCGGCACGAAGAGGATCTTGAACCCCGCCGACTGGAACCGTAGGCACCAGTCCAAATCCTCGAAGTGGAGGAAGTAGCCGCTGTCCAGATGGCCAACGGCGTCGATGGCCGCGCGGCGGACCAGCATGCAGGCGCCAGAAATGGCCGGTACTTCCGACGGACGGTCGGGCAGGACGGCGGCATCATAGGCATAGTCGCGAAAACGCGGATGGTCCGGCATCAGCCGGTGCAAGCCGAACGCGACGCAGAAAATCTGCCATGGGTTGGGGATATCCCGGCGGCAACCCCGCTGCTCGCTGCCGTCGGGATTGACGATCAATGGCCCAGTCATGCCCACGTCGGGGCGCTCCTGGATCATCCATTTCAGAAGCGCCAGGGAGCCGGCATGCATCCGGCAGTCGGGGTTCAGAAGAAGAATGGACGCCCCGCGCGAGGCCGTGATGCCGGCATTGCAGGCATAGGCGAAGCCATAGTTTTTATCGAGCTCGATGATGCGGACTTTGATCGCAGGCGCGCGCCCACGCAGGGAAGCCAGGCTGCCATCGGACGAAGCGTTGTCGACGACGATGACCTCTGTCGCGACCTCCGATTGCGCCAGAACACTTTCGACCGCCGCGACGAGATAATCGCCGGCGTTGAAATTGACGATCACGACCGAGATGAGGTCGTCCGAATTGGCCGAAGCAACTTCCGGAGTGGTCTGTTGAGACGCGTTCACACCGGGGCCTGGTCCGTTATGAACCGCCGACATAGACATACTGCTTCAGCAGCCCAGGCCACCGCTCCTCCCAACAGCAATCGTGATCCACGCCCGGAACCTCGATGATATTGATCCGGCCGGGGTCTGAAAACCGGCTGCGATAGGACTGCGCGACCTTCGGCGGCACACTGGTGTCGTCCTGGCCGACGAAATGGATCTGCGGGATTCGGCTCAGGGCAGAGGTCATATCGGCCGGGTTGAGGGAAGCCGAGAGCGGCGAAACCTTGCGGATCGAGGTCCAAGCGGCATGATCCAAATTACCGGCGACGGTCACGAGCTGGACCACGTCGGTCCGCCGGGCGGCGATCAATGCCGCGGCGGCACCGCCGCCCGAATAGCCGAAAAGCCTTAGCCGCTTGGCGCCCGTGGCCCGCACCGTCTGGTCGATCGCCGCGTTCATGGCGGCGATCACCTCTTCCGAATAGCGCGCGCTGGACCAATATTTCGGGCTGCACCGCGAGAGCTCGGCATCGGACAGGTATTGGCACGGCCGCGCAAGATAAAGCCGGTTGGCGGAAGGATCCTGCACCGCCAGCTCCAGCGCGATCGGAATGCGCGGCGTCGGGTCGGAGGAAAGCTGAGTCGAGGTCACCCAGGCGAAGCCGTCGCCTTCGATATAGACGCTGAGATCGCCGTTGGACGGCGTTCGGATGGATCGGAAGCCAACCAGGGTGAAAGGGCCGGAGACGGTTTGAAAACGCTCCCAGCCCCCGCGGGCGGCGACGCGGTCGGCCAACTCGCGTCCGCCATAGAGGAACGCGGAATCGCCGCAAGCGGCCACCGACGCGACGGCTAAAACGAAGAAGGCCCACCGTTTCAGGTGGGCCTTCGGACGTTCAGGTTTCACGGATCAGAACGCGTAACGGATGGTCCCTGAACCCGTGTAAGAAATGTAGTCCGTCTGGCCCACCTGGGACTGGAACTGCACGCCGCCCGAGAAGCGCGGGCTCAGGGCGAACAGCAAACCGCCACCGACATTGGCCGAGTTCTTGTAGGCCGTCGGCTGAGTCTGCCCCGGACCGACCGTCGGCAGGTCATATTTGTAGGCATAGACGTACTGGGCCAACAGGTAGGGCTGCACGTTGCCGAACTGGTAACCGACCTGACCGCCCGCCAGGAACTGGCCGAAATGCACCGTCGTATCGGGCACGCTCGGGTTCCCGCCCGTCCCGGTCTCGCTGTAGCCATCGATGCCCTGGTACATCCAATTGGCGCCGATCGAGGGGCGGAATTGGAAATTGCCCGAGGCCAGCGTGGCCGTCAGGTTGCTGGCCATGAAAAAGCGCGTGCCCGAGGTATCGGCCGTGATCGCGCCGTTGTTGCGGGTCAGGTCGATGCTGTTGCCGACATAGCCGGCGGTCGCGTCCAGGAACAACTGGTTCGGGATCAGCTGCACCAGGACATAGGGCGCCACCACCGCGCCGTTGGCGTCCCAGGTGCCGTTGTTGAAGTTGGTGTTGATATCCTGGCGCTCATAGCCGACCGACAGACCGCCTATAACCCAGTTGTTGATGCGGTAGTCCGCGCCCAGCGCGAAGGTATAGACCTGACCGCTGGTGTCGATCGCCGTCTGGCTTTCGCTGAAGCCCGTGCCCGAGAAGTTCGACCATACGCCGAAGCGCTGCTCGCCGGCACCCGCCGAGGCACCGGTCGCCGCGCCGCTGTCCGCGAAGCCGCCACCCTGGCGCTTGCTGTTCGCCGCATAGTTGGTCTTGCCGTCGGCCGAAACGAAGCCACCGCCGAAGCCGCCGAGGATGCTGCTGCTGAAACCGCTTGAGATCGTGTTGATCGAGTTGCCGCCCGTGCCGGCGACGACCGTCGACGAGCCGGTCGAGGTCGAGTTCGTGTTGTACGCGGCAAGCGCACTGCCCGCGCTCAGCGCCGTGGCCACAGAGACGACAATTGCGAAAACCCGATTGATCATTGTAGTCCCCACCTATGGCGAGGGCCTAAATTCTGGCCCTAGTAACCCACGGAATTTCTACGGAACTCCCGTTCAGGAGTCCAGGATCACTCTTTGGCCACGCCTAGGATTTCGCCATTTTCGGCCACGTCGTTGTAATTATGCAACGGATTGAATCGACTAAATATAGCAGTTTGAGAATTGCAACTGGCAAAATGTTGTGTCACCTAAGTTTTTGAGACTCAAGGAAGATCTCTTCGCGCAACGCCGGTGCAATAGGCGCGATCCTTTCCACCCCCGCATCTAGGCTGTGCCTCAGCATCGCCACACCCTCACGCCGCTCGGCGGGCCGGCCAGACCGGGCGAGAAGGTTTCCGGCGAACCACAGTCCTACGGGATCGGCGGAATCGTGCGCCAGGATTCGGCGCGCGAGTGCATAGACCGCACCGTAATCGCCCTGTTCCCATCGCCATGCCAAATAGGGCCAGGCCATATCGGTCCGGCGGGGGGCGCGGGCTAGAAATCGGTCCACGGCGCGCTCCCAACCGGCAAACGTATCGGAGAAGCGCGTGCGCGTGTTCGGCAACGCGGGATTGAACGCGATCTCGCCGCGGAACAATACCGGCATGATGAGCAAGTCAGCCGAACGGCTGACGGACGCCGCGCGGCCGACGGCACACAAAAGACGCTCCAGGCGCTTCATGCGCGCTTCGTTTGCCGGCCGGCCGGCGTTCTCATCGGCAAAGACCGACTGGTAGGCCCCGGCAAAGGCCTGCGCGAGCGTGAAGCTGCCGCGGTCGAGATCGAGAGGGAGGTTCTCGCAAACCAGTGTCGGATCGGGCGTCGTGCTTTCCGAGAAATACGCGTGGCGGATGGCAAGGCCATGGACCGCCAGCCAGCCGGCAGACACCCACGATGCGATCCCACAAACCACGAGAACAGCGATCCAACCGCGACGCGTGTCCAATGCGCGGCGAAGCCCACGGCCAAGTCGCGCGGGTCCCACCAGCCAACCGGCGGCGAGCGCCACGCACGGCACGGTCACGATCACCTGAAACCAAACGGCGAACAAAGCCGCGAGCGCAATCGCGTATCCCGCCGCGATGGGTAACAGGCTCCGGCGCGCGTAGAGCGGTACCAGCGCCATCATCGCCACGACGGCCACGAGCGCCGGGATGCCCGCGGCCAGCAAGGCTTCGACAGCGACATTGTGGATGTCCGTATAACGCCGTGTCGTCGCATCCCAGCTTTCGTCCCACAGTACGGCCCGGCTGGCGTTGAAATGAATATTGATGATTTCGCTTGTCCGTCCCCACCCCTGACCGATCAGAAGCGACAAAGGACGGTCCTGAAGCGCTTCGAGCGCGATACGATCGAGATAGAGCCGCGCGGTAAGCGATTTCACCAATCCTTCGTAGCCCACGAAGGCTGCCCCGAGTGTCGCAGCCACAAGCACGGCGGGCACCAACAGCGTTGCCAAACGGCGGACACGGCAAGACACGTTGGGCGACGAATCGCGTCCGAACCAAACGAAAAGCCCGGCGGCGAAAAGCCCCAGCGCGCAGGCGACCCAGGCCGTGTTGTTGTTGGACAGGAGGAGCGCGGGTAATGCCGCGGTCAAACCGAGGATCATTCGCGGCCGCGGCGGCATGCGCCGACACGCCGCGAACGCCAAAACCGCCGACGCGGGCGCAAAAAACGAAACATACTCCGCGATAAAATCGGGACGGCCGACACGGGCGGCAACCAGCGCCGGAACCGCGGCCCCCACGCCGACGGCGATGCTCGCCACGTATCCGCCCAGACGAAAGCGCCGCAACACCATGGCCGCCGCCATGAACAACGCGACCTCGGCATACATGAGAGCCCCCTCGCCGGCTGAGGGGCTGCCGAGCAGCGCGTTAAGCGGGAAGTCCGTGAAAGGAGCCAGCAGCGCGCTCCACAGCGCAACCCCGAATGCGACGAGTACGAGAGGATGGCGGAGCGCCGGAAGGACGAGGGCGGGACGGACCGCGCAGACGAGAAGAAGGCCGAAGGCCGACATCCCCGCGCCTGCATGCATCATGACGATCATCGGCTCGATCTCGGGAGACATGCCGAGATCGACCGGGAGCAGCGAGGCGAAAAAGTTGGCCGCGGCGACAATCGCGCCCATCGCGGCAAAAACGAGACCCGCGCGGGCAACGCGCGCCGATCGGAACCCGCGAACAGATAGCGACGTCATGGTCCCCAAACGCGCCCTTCCCGGCGGCCGTGCTGCATGAAGTGCTCCCGCGCGCCTAGGATGCCCAGGCGCCCTCCTTCACCATACAGCGGGCTGGCCCGCACGTCGGGATAACGTGCCCAATAGGCGCGCGCCAGCGCTTCTTCCGCCGCCGTATCGATATCCGCGCCGCGTGCGATGACGCGCAACATGTCGCCGGTTTCTGAATCCACCAACGGCGAGCGGGATGCACCCACCGCATAGACCGCGAAGCCCGCGACAAAAAATGCGAACCCCAACCATGCCGAACGACTTTTGCTCATCTCTTGGACACCAGCTTGATCTCAAGCCAGTCGCTCCATAGATCGGCCTGCCCCACGGGTGCCACGCGCACGCGCACGCGGCCATACGGGACGACCCAGCGATCCCAATAGGCCCGGTCGACCGTCCCGAAATCCTTCACCGTGCCGACCACCTCCATCTCGCCGGAAAAGGCTTTCCAACCCTCACCGGCCTCGTATTGCACGACATAGGCTTGGTCCGCGTCGCCGGTCCATTCCAGACGGAACCGCCCGCCGAAATCCTCGTACCCCATCGTCGGCCGATGGGCCGGATAGACCCATGACGGCCGCTGCGCCGACACGGCGGCGGCGGCGATGCGTGCGGGCGAAGGCGGCCGCATGGTCAGACGCTTCGCGTCGAGCGCGGCCTCCATGGCGGCAAAGCGCTCCGGCTCGTCGCGGGTTCTGTTCCGTGTCTCGCCTGGATCGTCGTCCAGATTATAGAGTTCGCGGCCCGTCACGGCCCCGTCGATGGTTTCGATCTGGAGCTTCCACGGCCCATCCTTGCGGGCGAAGACGAAGCGGCGGATATGCTCCGGATCGGCTTCCGCATAGCCCGCACCGCTGGTCACCGCGTTCCAGGCTCGTTTCTCGGCCGATGGCGCGAGGACGCTTCGCCCCGAGAACGGCAATGCCGGCTTCCGTTCCAACAAATCGAACAGCGTCGGCATGACATCCACATGCCACGTCTCGTCCTCGCGCACGCCCGGCGCCATGCGCGCCGCCAGGCGCGGCGGCGGCCAGATCACCAGCGGCACATGGACGATTTCCTCGTGCAGGTGCCCATGGCGGCTGGTGGAGGCATGCCCCAAGCCGCCGTGGTCGAGTTGCTCGTCGCCATGATCCGCGGTGAGGACCAGGATCGTGTCGTCGCGCAGCCCGGAACGATTGAAGAAGTCCCAGAACGTGCCAAACCAATCGTCGAACGAGCGCAGGTTGGCCAGATAGAGCGCGCGGATGGCCGGCCGGTCAGCCGCCGCGAACGCGACCGACCCGGCGGGAATGACCGGTTCCGTCATGACCGCCTCCAGGCGCTTCTCGGCGCCGGCATCGCCGGGCGGCAAAAGCGCGCGCCAATCCGGCATTCGCCGCTCCGACGGCGCGTAAGGCAGGTGGGTCGGAAGATAATGGTACCAAAGCACGAAAGGCTGCCGGTTGCGGATCCGTGCCGCCAGCCACCCGCGCAAGTCCAGTCCCGGCTGGATGGCAAGACCGAGCCTGTCGAAGACACTGACGGTCATGAAGGATTGCAGCCCCGCGACATGCCAGCCTGCGTCGGCCAGGGTCATCAGCGGCGTCACGATGCCGCGCGGCAGGGACTGGTCGCGCGCATGAATACCCTGCGCGAAGGGCGAAAGCCCGGCCAAGATCGCGATGATATTGGGCGCCGTCCATGCCGATTCCGCGCGGTGGTTCGTGAAGCGCGTGCCCGATCGCGCTGCCGCAAAAACCTCCGGGAAATTCGCCGCCGTGAAATCCGATGACCGCGTGCTCTCCACCGTCAGCACGATGACGTTCAACCGGCGCGAGGTCGCGATCTCGCCCGCGGCCAGGACCATGGCCGCGGCGAACGCCACGGCGGCAAGGCTAATTGAAAGCCAGCGGCGCGACATGAGAAATCACCGGATAGAGCGCGGCCAACCCCGCAAGAAAAACCAAAACGCCAAGCGCGTGACGCCAGCCATCGCCATAGCGCGAAACCGCGTCGGCGCACGTCCAAGCCAGTACGCCGCCAAGCAACGGCATCATGGCCCAGTAGGGCAGAACGGCCTCCTTGAACGCGTTGAGCGCGATCAGCTCCAGCCCGAAGCCGACGAGCACGCACAGCGTGGCGAGAAGCACAGCGGAGGAAGGCGCCGTGCCATTCGCGCGCCCGGTGTCCATCCAACCAAAACCATGCGCCAACAGGGAGCCCGCCGCCGCGCCCCATGCATTGGTCAAGACGTCGGCCAGGCCGAACGTCCGTTGCGGGTGGAAGCCCTGGATAAGCTCGTCATGGCAGCCAAGGACTACGGTGATGACCCAGCCGGAAAGGGTCAAAGGCCACCCCGAGAGACGCGAGGACAGGCCGCGGCGAACGACGAGCACCAGCGCGATGTATTGCGGAATGTGGATACGCTTGGATGGGAATTCCGGATCGGTCGCCAAAAGCCCGATTGCCGCGCAGACCAACGCGCAAGCCACGATGAACCATTCCGTCCGCGTGCGGGTACGTCCGCCGCGCACGGCGACCACGCCGAGCCCTGCAAGCACGAGCAGCGTGACGCCATAGGGCACGTTGCCGGCCGCATCGCCGACCAGCCCGGACAGCCCCCGCCAGAGCGCGAACATGTTGACGTAGAGCGCCACGAGCGCCGCTGCTAGGGCGTACCAAACAAAAGGTACCCCCCGCGAAGCCTTCATCGCGCCCACGTTACCTGAGAACGCGGCAGCCACCCGGCCTTATCGGACAGAATCAATAACACCCATCCATCGGCCTCCTCGGCGATATGCCCCTGATAGCGTCCCTTCGAGACCTGCCCGACGGTCGCGCAATTGCTGGCGCCGCAGCGGCGCAATTCGGCGTTATCGGTCAGGACGTCGACGGACGTAAAACGGGCTGCGGAAACATTCCTCGGTGTGAAGAGCGTCGCTCCCTTGGGAGCGTTTGCTGGAAGCTTTTCTGCCGCCGGCAGTTTCAGCGGAACCGGGTCGCCGACGGTCACGACCGTCATACTTCCGGGGACCACGCCGAATACAAGAAGCGACGCGCCCGGGCATCGGGGCAAATACCCGACATAGAGCTTGGCCTGCCACCCGGAGGGCGTGAGATGGGGGTGGACTATCTTCGCGACATCTGGGCGGGGCGTGCCGACCTTGGTGTGTCCCACAATCTTGCCGCATACCGCGAAAACGACGTCCTTGAAGCGAAGTCCAAGCGCCGGATCGCCGACCCACCCCGATACATTGAGCGTATCGGTCGCCTTCAGTACGCTGTCGCTCAACTTCGCGCCGGTCGATGCGATGGTAACGCTATCGACGTACCCTGCTTGCGATTCTATTCGACGCCACTCCGCTGCCGGATACTGCGCGGCGGGCAAATATGACGATCCACCCTGTTCGGGTTCGGCGGACGTTGTAGGCGCTGCGGGCGCCGAGGATACGGCTGGCGAAACGGGCGCGGCAGGTGGGGGAACATCCGCGCCCGGTGGCGACGGCTTTCGGCGTTTCGCAAAGCGGGGAAAATTTTCGACAGTCTGCGCGGGCTTGATTTCGATCTGCGGAAGCGACGAGAGCTCGATCGCCGATTGCAACTGGAACGAAACCGAAAGGTCGCGCTCGCGCTGCCCTTCCCCTTCGTTTCCATCGCCGGCTGATTGGACCGTAGCCGCTTCCGCACGATCGGATTCTTTTTGGACAGGTGGCGACTCGGTACCGACGCTATAAATGACACGTATGACCTGCTCCGGAAAAAAATGCGCGATCAGGAAGCCGCAAAACAGCCCGCTGAAGATGAAGAGGAACAGCACCGAGACGCCGACGAGCGAGAGGCGCGTTCGTTTCGCGAGTTCAACGGTCACGGAATTTTACTCAAATGATCGGTCCGGCGGTTCCGAGCGTGCCAAGCATCTCAAGAGAGAGCGCCATCCGGCAATGGTATCCTCCCAAGAGGCCAAACCCCGCGTCTCGGGTTTTCTGGTATAATATAAATATATTCGACCAATCGAGGGATGCATGGCCGCCTTGGCGGGCAGTACACGTGAGACATTACGCCGCAGTCTCGGAGCGGTCGCGATCCATGCATGTATCGTGCGCTATCGGCTCGATCGCCCGATCGGTGCCCTGTATCTGTTGGCCGCCGTGCTGGACCCATTTGTCTATGCCGGCGTCATCTATTTCGCACTGTCCACGGTCTTTAGCCGGGACGATCCATCGCGGTTTCCACTTCTTCTGATGAGCGTCATCGCCTTTCGCTGGACCCTGAGCTGCGCGATCCACGCCCTCCATTTACATGTCATCCAGGCCAGGATGTCCGAAGCATCGCGATACGGCTATATCGGCGCAATTATCGCCGTAGTTGCTCCTCCGACGCTGGCCTTTATCCTCGCCCTTTCTTTGGCGATGGCTTGGTCAATCATCGCGAACGTACCTGGGCGATCCCTGGCAGCAGTCTGGACACTGCCGGGAGTCATTTTGTTTCAACTTTTGTGGAACTGCGTCCTCGTCGCCGTCATCGATTGGCTTCGACGCGCGCGAATCATCACGGGTCAAGCTCCCGTCATCGCCGCGGCGGCGATCGTGTGGTTTCTCTCGCCCATTATGTACCGGTTGGGCGATATCCCGGTGTCGGCAAGCTTGCTTCTGACGAGTTACAATCCGGTGTCCCATGTGATAGCTGCGTACCAAAACGCGTACTGGTACGGCGACATCCCCAGCATGACCGTTCTGCCGGCCGCCACGATGCTCGTGATCGTTGGGACTCTATTAGCTTGGGTACTCAGGACACGGTTCGTGCCCCCTCATCCGGCCGCGAGGTATGCGGCGGCGCCCGGATCCAATCCTCAAATCATGATCGTGGGAAATGCATCTCCCGCCTTAACGGCCATCCGCACGGATGCAGCGGGGGAACCACCCGCGGTGTATTCGCGATGGCAGGGGCAAATGAAGGATATCCGGGGCTCTGGACTCGTTCGTTTGATCGCTGCGGTTTGCGGCCTTACCAGGTCCGAAACCCGTACGGCGTTGAAGGCGATAAAACACGCGAGCGGCCTGGATAGCCTCTACGAAGAAGATATCGGCGTATATCCCGAATGGGCCCAGGATCAGTTGGCATTTACGATCGCGATCGAATCGTCGAAGCGCAATCTAGTACTCAACGGCCTGCTCAACAACGCAAGCCCGGCGTTTCTCGCGGCTGCTTGGCAACGAATAGAGAGCGATGCGTCCCACGGACGCTTGATTACGGTCATCGCCGACCGCGCACTTCCCTTCCCCGCTTCCGCGCAGGCATCGTTAAGAAGCCTGGGCGCTAGCAGGGTTTCGTGAAAAAGGTTATCCGTGGCTTCACGCGCCTGCCCGCGGCCTTTCCGCTCAACTAACATTGATGTCGCAACCCTCTCCCCGCGTCAGCATCGTTGTTCGCACAGACGGCCGGCGGCCCGCTTATCTCGCGGAGGCCATCGCGAGCGTCGGCACCCAGACCTATGCGGGCATCGAGCTCATCGTCGTCGAGGATGGCTGCGCCGGTGTCACCCGGTCGGCATTGGGATCCATGGCATATCCGCGCGAAATCCGCGTAATCCCGATCCCAAAATCGGGACGGAGCGTGGCCGGCAATGTCGGCCTTGCCTCATCTCGCGGCGATCTTGTCGGCTTTCTTGATGACGACGATTGGTTGATGCCACGTCATGTCGAGGTTCTATCGCACGCACACGCCGACGGCGAGTTTGGCGCTACATATGCCTGGGCATGGGAATCCGCCACGTTTGATCTCGAAAGCGGCCGATTGCCCATCCGCGAAAGGCGTCGGACGCTCGTCAAGCCGGGACCTCTGACCCCCTCGACGTTGCTCGTCAGAAATCGCGCGCCCATTCAAGCCGTCCTGTTCCGCAGACGTTTATACGAACAACATGGCGGCTTCGACGAAGACCTCGAGTATCTCGAGGATTGGGACCTTTGGCTCCGGTACGTTGCCACCTCGCGTTTCATGGAGGTTCCTGAAGCGACCTCGGTCTACCGTATTCCCGCCGAAAGGAAGGAACTCCAGCGCCGCGCCACGGCACATGCCCTCGCGTTCGCCAATGTGCGGCGACGCATTCTGAAACGTGCCGAGGCATCGCCCCATCGATCGACAGAGAATCAGGCACCGGCGGTGTCGGTCGTCATCGTTAACTACAATGCCGGCCATCACCTGACGCGATGCTTGGCCGCGCTACAGGGGCAAACGACCGGCAACTTCGAAGTGTTCGTCATCGACAACGCCTCGACCGATGGCAGTTTCAGCCGCGCAGTCGAGGTCGTCCGAGACGTGCGGATGCGCTACTTCGGATTACCGGCAAATCTGGGATTTGCCATGGCCAACAACATGGCGGCCGTGATCGCTCGGGCACCATGGCTTGCGACGCTCAATCCGGACGCCTTTCCGGAACCCGATTGGTTGGCATCGCTTCTCGCAGCCACGCAACGGCATCCGAATATCCCTATGTTTGGCTCGACCCAGTTGAGCGATGAAGATCCCGCACGCATTGACGGGGCAGGAGATCGCTATCTCTTCTGCGGATTTCCTTGGCGCGGCGGATATGGCCAATCTGCACAATGCATTCCGCCCGAGGGACAGACATTTGGGCCGTGCGCGGCCGCGGCGCTCTATAAATTGGACGAGTTCCGAGCGCTTGGCGGCTTTGATGAGCGCTACTTCTGCTATGTCGAGGATGTCGACCTGGCCTATCGCTGGCGGCTAAGTGGAGGTAGCACCGTCCAGGTGCCAACGGCCGTTGTACGCCACGTGGGAGGGGCATCGTCACAAGAGAGCGGTTCAGGATTCGCACGCTATTACGGCACGAGAAACTTGGTTTGGACGTTTATGAAGAACACGCCCCCGAGCTTGTTGGCGATCGCCTTGCCGGTTCATCTCTTTGCGTTGCTGGCCCTGGTCGCCAAGTCGTTCTTACGAGGCGATGCGCGTGTCGTCCTCAAGGCTCTCGCGCATGCATTGCGCGGTCTACCGCCGATCCTCGAAGAAAGAAAAGAGATTCAGAAAAACAGGAGAGCGTCCCTACGGGCGCTGATGGTCGCCATGACCTGGAGCATCGGAAGCTATCTCCGCCGTGCCCCGAACTAGGCTTCGTCCAGCCACGCGCGTCGAAGAGCATCGCGGTTGATCACGAGCCACTGCAGGCAAATCAAGGTAAGCGCGTACTCAAAACGCCCGTTCGCTAGCCCCTCCCGCACTTCCGCCATGGGCAGGACGTGAACGCGAATATCCTCGCCCTCCTCCACATGGCCGTGGATACCGCCAACTTCGCGCGAATCGATCCGACCTACGAAACAGTGAACCGTCTCCGTCGCGCAGCCTGGACTGACCAGATATGCGCCAAGCGGCTGTACAGACGAAACCTCGCAGCCGGCTTCCTCTTTCGTCTCACGGACTGCCACGTCTTCCGGCGACTCTCCCGTCTGGACGATGCCCGCCACTGGCTCTAACTGCCAGCATCCACGCTCGGACAAGTAAGCGCCAGGACGGCACTGCTCCAAAAGAGCCACCAAATCGCGCTCAGGATCGTAAAGCAGCATGGCTGCCGCGTTAGCGCGCTCATAGACCTCGCGCTCGAGCACGTCGCTCCATCCGCCGTTGTGCCGCCGATGCCGTAGGTGAATGACGTGCAGCTTGCTGAAACCGTCATAGCCAATGGTGCGACTGACGATCTCGACGTCCTCTCGCGTCATCTCACTGTCAGCCATGACTCGCGACGCCAATATGTTTTCGCCACCAATCAATAGTCGCGGATATGCCATCGTCTAGCGCGATCCTCGGTTCCCAGCCAAAATCGCAGCGTGCCTTCGTGCAATCGAGACTGAGAGTCGTCTTGATCGTGGGCTTGCTCAGATCGTGTTCAATCGCAAGTGAACGCCCTGACGCTTCGACGATCCGGTGTACCAAATCCTTAACCGAAACAGCGTGGCCCGTGCCGACGTTACACAGCGTGAATGGCTCCGTCTGGCGTTCGATCGCCAAGCGAACAAAGCGCGTCAGATCGTCCGCATGGATCAGATCGCGCGCTTCCGTGCCATCACCCCAAACCAGGATTCGCCCGTCCTTGGCCGACATGACCTTGGTGATCGTCGCGCCGAAAACGTGGCTGCGCTCCAAGTCATATTTGTCGTGCGGACCGTAAACATTGCTGTGACGGATGGCCGTGTAACGCGTTTTCCCCAGTCGCGCATAAAATTGGCACATCTTTTCGATGTATACCTTGGTCCAGCCGACACCGAAATACCGATCGTGAATTCCGGCGCCGGGGTCAAAGTCCTCCTCACGCAACGGCGTGTCGGAAGATGGATACATGACGCTGCAGCTGAAAAAAATCACATGCTTAACGCCATGATCGTGGGCTGCTCGAAACATTAGCGAATTCATCACGGCATTGTCCGTTACGTGAATATACGGACGAGTGACTATGTCCTTAGATCCAGAGGTCGTAGCGGCGGCCTGAATTAGAACGTCAACGCCCTTCAAGCAGTGCTCAACATCTTTTTCATTGGTTAAATCCGCCCTGATCCACTCGACGCCATGCCAATCAAATTGTGGACGTCGGTGCCAAACACCAATGAGCTCCAGGTCGGAATCTAATGAAAATTTTTCCAAAAGATTGCGGCC
>JBFXED010000041.1:0-27279 GCA_050180485.1 Alphaproteobacteria bacterium
TCCTCCGGCGACAAACCCAGATCACGCTCCTGGATGCGTTTCAGCTCGTCGCGGATGCGCGCGGCCTCCTCGAACTCCAGGTTGGCGGCGTGCTCGCGCATGCGTGCTTCTAAGTCGGTCACGAAGTCGGTCAGGTCCTTGCCCACCAGATGCTTGGTCTCGCCGTCGCCGGTCGAGATGGTCAGGTGGTCGCGCTCGTACACGCTCTCCAGGATGTCGGAGATGTTCTTCTTCACCGAGGCCGGCGTGATGCCGTTGGCGGCGTTATAGGCCTGCTGCTTCTCGCGGCGGCGGTTCGTTTCTTCGATGGCCCGCTTCATCGAGTCGGTCATGTTCTCGGCATAGAGGATGACGCGCCCATCCACGTTGCGCGCCGCGCGGCCGATGGTCTGGATCAGCGCGGTGCCCGAGCGCAGATAGCCTTCCTTGTCGGCGTCCAGGATGGCGACCAACGAGCATTCGGGGATGTCCAGCCCCTCGCGCAGCAGGTTGATGCCGATCAGCACGTCGAACACGCCAAGGCGCAGGTCGCGGATGATCTCGATGCGCTCCAGTGTCTCGACGTCCGAGTGCAGGTAGCGGACCTTGATGCCCGCCTCCATCATGTACTCGGTCAGATCCTCGGCCATGCGCTTGGTCAGCGTGGTCACCAGCACGCGCTGGCTTTTGGCGATGCAGTCGCGGCACTCGGCCAGAAGATCGTCCACCTGGGTCTCGGCCGAGCGCACGATCACCACGGGGTCGATCAGGCCGGTCGGACGGATGACCTGTTCGACGAAGACGCCCTTGGTGCGTTCCATCTCCCACGCGGCGGGCGTGGCCGAGACGAAGATCGTCTCCGGCCGCATCTCTTCCCATTCTTCGAACTTGAGCGGGCGGTTGTCGACGCAGGAGGGCAGGCGGAAGCCGTATTCGGCCAGTACCGACTTGCGCGCATAGTCGCCCCGGTACATGCCCTGGATTTGCGGCACGGTGATGTGGCTTTCGTCCACCACGAGAAGCGCGTTCTTCGGCAGGTACTCGAACAGGGTCGGCGGCGGTTCGCCCGGATTGCGGCCCGTCAGGTAGCGGGAATAGTTCTCGATGCCCGCGCAGGAGCCCGTGGCCGCGATCATCTCCAGGTCAAAGGAGGTGCGCTGCTCCAGCCGTTGCGCTTCTAGAAGGCGTCCGGCCGCGTTCAGTTCAGCCAATCGATCCTTGAGGTCGATTTTGATCTTCTGGGCCGCCTCGTGCATGGTCGGCGCGGGCACGATGTAGTGGCTGGCGGCATAGATCTTCACACGGTCCAGCGACTCGCCCACCTCGCCGGTCAGGGGGTCGAATTCGATGATTGATTCGATCTCGTCGCCGAACAGCGACAGGCGCCAGGCCTTTTCGTCCGAGTGGGCGGGGAACAGTTCGACCGAATCGCCCCGCGCGCGGAACGTGCCGCGCTGGAAATTCTGGTCGTTCCGCTTGTAGTGCAGCTCGGTGAACTTGCGCAGCAGCATCGAGCGGTTGATGACCTGCCCCTTGGTCAGGGAAATGGCCATGCCGGAATAGCTTTCCGGCGAGCCGATGCCGTAGATGCAGGACACGCTGGCCACGATCACGACGTCGTCGCGCTCGAACAGGGACCGCGTCGCGCTGTGGCGCATCCGGTCGATCTGCTCGTTGATGGTGGCGTCCTTCTCGATATAGGTGTCCGAACGCGGGACATAGGCTTCGGGCTGGTAGTAGTCGTAGTACGAGACGAAATATTCGACCGCGTTGTTGGGGAAGAACGACTTCATCTCGCCGTAAAGCTGGGCGGCCAAGGTCTTGTTCGGTGCCAGGATCAGGGTCGGCCGATGCACCCGTGCGATCGTGTGCGCGATGGTGAAGGTCTTGCCCGAACCCGTGACGCCTAGGAGGACTTGGTCGCGTTCGCCGGCTTTCAGCCCCTTCACCAGGGCATCGATGGCCTGGGGCTGGTCGCCCGCGGGCTGGTAGTCGGAAACGACCTTGAAGGGGATGCCCGCTTCCGGGCGTTCGTCCAGCCGAGCGGGCACCGGCATGCCCATCATGGGCATGGGTTTTTCCTCGAACCCAACTCGGCTCTGGACTGTCTTATCGGCCATGCTGCATTTATAAGCTGCCGCGCCCTCGGGAGCGAGAAGGCGGCATGTGTAATCGCTTAAGGAGACATAGTGGTGATGGAATGGCTGACAAGCCCCGAGATCTGGGCTGCGTTCTTTACGCTGCTGGCGCTCGAGGTGGTGCTCAACATCGACAACGTCATCTTCCTGTCGATCATCACCGCCAAACTGCCGCCCGCGCAGCGGCCCCGGGCCCGGCGCATCGGCATTCTGCTGGCGTTGGTCTTCCGCATCGCCTTCCTGAGCGCCCTGACCTGGCTGATCGGCCTGACCAAGCCACTCTTCGAGTTGTTCGGCCAGGAGGTTTCATGGCGCGATATCATCCTGTTCGCGGGCGGCCTGTTCCTGTTGTGGAAGGGCACCACCGAGATCCACGCCGAGACCGAGGACAAGGAGCATGACGGCCGGGCGGCGACCAAGGCCGCGTTCGGCGCGGTGATCGTCCAGATCGTGTTGATTGATCTGGTCTTCTCGCTCGATTCGATCCTCACCGCCATCGGCATGACCAACAACCTGCCCGTCATGATCGCGGCGGTGGTTGTCTCGCTGGTCATCATGCTGGCGGCGGCCAATCCGATCGCCGATTTCGTCAACCGCCACCCGTCGGTAAAGATGCTGGCATTGGCCTTCCTGCTGTTGATCGGCGTGGCGCTGGTCGCCGATTCGCTGCATTTCGACATCCCGCGCGGCTATCTCTATTTCGCGGTGGCGTTCTCCGCCATGGTCGAGGCCTTGAATCTTTTCGCGTCGCGCAAGAAAAAGCGACAGAAAGCGCCATAAACCCGGCCCGGGCGGCCCTTGCGCCGCTCCCGGACCGGGCGTAGGTTTTCGGCCTCGCCGCACACTAGGGATTCCCACATGTCGTTCCTCGCCTCCCGCCTCGGCCGCGTGAAGCAGTCGCCGTCCATCGTCATGACCCAGAAGGCGCGCGACCTGGCGGCCACGGGACGCGACGTGATCTCGCTCTCCGCGGGCGAGCCCGACTTCGACACGCCGGACAACATCAAGGAAGCGGCCATACGCGCCATTAAGGCCGGCGAGACGAAATACACCCCGGTCGACGGCACGCCCGCGCTGAAGAAGGCCATCTGCGCCAAGTTCAAGCGCGAGAACGGGCTGGATTACAAGCCGTCCAACGTGACGCTCGGCACGGGCGGCAAGCAAGTGATCTACAACGCCTTCGTGGCCACGCTGGATGCGGGCGATGAGGTCGTCATCCCGGCGCCCTATTGGGTGTCTTATCCCGACATGGCGCTGATCAACGAGGGCACCCCCGTCTTCGTGAATTGCCCGCAGAACAACGGCTTCAAGATGCTGCCGGAGGATCTGGACGCGGCGATCACGCCCAAGACCAAGTGGCTGATCTTGAACTCGCCGTCCAACCCGACCGGCGCCGCCTACACGGAAAAGGATCTGCGCGGCATCGCCGACGTGCTGCTCAAGCACCCGCATGTCTGGATCCTGACGGACGACATGTACGAGCATCTGGTCTATGACGACTTCAAGTTCGCGACCATCGCCCAGGTCGAGCCCAAGCTGTACGACCGCACGCTGACGATGAACGGCGTGTCCAAGGCCTATTGCATGACCGGCTGGCGTATCGGCTACGCGGCCGGGCCCGAGAACCTGATCAAGGCCATGGGCAAGGTGCTGGGGCAAAGCACGTCGGGCGCCAGTTCGATCAGCCAGGCCGCCTCGGTCGAGGCGCTGAACGGCCCGAACGGTTTTATCGCGGCCAACAACAAGGTCTACAAGGAGCGCCGCGACCTGGTCGTGAAGCTCCTGAATCAGGCCAAGGGCGTCACCTGCCACAACCCGGAAGGCGCGTTTTATGTTTATCCGTCCATCGCGGGGTTGATCGGCAAGACCACGCCGAAGGGCAAGAAGATCGCCAACGATGAGGATTTCGTCGGCTATATCCTGGAAGAGGAAGGCGTCGCGGCGGTGCACGGTGCGGCGTTTGGCCTGTCGCCGCACTTCCGCGTCTCCTACGCCACCTCGACGAAGCTCCTGGAAGACGCTTGCAAGCGCATCCAGCGCGCCTGCGCCGCGTTGACCTGACCGTCTTTACCGCGCATCGGGGGATTGCATGGGACGGATCGATATCCGCTTCGTTATCACGGGCGTGGCCTTCGGCCTGTTCGGCATGGCCTTCGGCATCTGGATGGGCATCACCCAGGAGATCCAGTACGCGCATCTGCACGCCCACATCAATCTGGTGGGTT
The DNA here is from genome assembly GCA_050180485.1 of Alphaproteobacteria bacterium. GTDB lineage: Bacteria > Pseudomonadota > Alphaproteobacteria > CADEGL01 > CADEGL01 > CADEGL01. The sequence goes on from JBFXED010000041.1 coordinate 4,343, forward strand.
GGGTTGCCATGATCCTGTTCGGCCTGACATACCGGGCCTATCCGGCCATGGCGCACAGCGCTTTGGCGCGACTCCATTATTGGGTTGCGCTGATCGGCGCCGTCCTGTTCCTGCCGGGTATCTACATGGCGACGTTCCAGGGCGTGATCCTCTTCGCGGTGATTGGCTCGCTGCTCACGCTGGCCTCCATGGCCCTATTCTTCACGAATATTCTCGTTCACGCGAAAGCGCCCGACTGACCGCATGAAGATCGCGGTGATGGGCACGGGCGGCGTCGGCGGATACTTCGGCGCGCGCCTGGCGGCGTCCGGTCAGGATGTCAGCTTCATCGCGCGCGGCGCGCATCTCGACGCCATCCGCAAGAATGGCCTGCGGATCGACAGCACGGTCGCGCCGTGCCTGATCAAGCCCGCGAAGGCGACGGAGAATCCGGCCGAGATCGGGCCGGTGGATATCGTGTTGTTCACGGTCAAGCTGTGGGACACGGAGGCCGCCGGCATTGCTTGTAAGCCGCTGATTGGCCCGGACACGGCCGTCATCTCGCTGCAGAACGGCGTGGACGCGGAAGACATTCTGTCGCACATCCTGGGTCGCGAACATGTCATGGGCGGCGTCGCGGGCATCTTCGCAACCATTTCCGAACCGGGCGTGATCAAGCATGTCGGCGCGATCCAGCTCATGATCTTCGGCGAGCTGGATGGCGCGCGCACCAAGCGCGGCGAGGCGTTCCTGGCCGCGTCGAAGGCGGCTGGGATCGACGCGGTGTTCAGCCAGACCATCGACGTCGAGCTGTGGAAGAAATTCGTCTACCTGACCGCCTTGTCCGGCATGACGTGCTACACGCGCAGCGCGATCGGCCCGATCCGCGAAAATCCGGAGCAGTTCGCGATGATGCGCGGCGCGCTGGAGGAGGCCATCGCGGTGGCGCGCGCCAAGGGCGTGGCCCTGCCAGCCGACGTGCTGGAGGAGCGCATCGCCGTGGCCAAGCGCCTGGCGCCCGAGATGCGCAGTTCCATGCTGCACGATCTCGAGCGCGGCAGCCGCCTGGAATTGCCCTGGCTGTCCGGTACCGTGGTTCGGATGGGCGAACAGCTGGGCGTGCCTACACCCATCCACCGTCGCATCCGCGATGCGCTGGCGCCCCACGCCGAGGGCCGCAAGGCCTGAACCGTCGCTAGTGGGCCAGTTTCAGGCCCGCCACACCCGCGACGATCAGGGCGATGGAAGCCAGGCGCGCGGCGTTCGCCGGCTCGCCCGCGATCGCGATTCCCACGGCGACCGTTCCCAGCGTGCCGATGGCAGTCCACACGGCATAGGCCGTGCCGAGCGGCAGGGTTTTCATGGCCACGCCCAGAAGGCCGACGCTCGCGGCCAACGCACCCACGGTCAGGATTGTGGGGAGGGGGCGGGCGAAGCCGTCGGTGTATTTGAGGCCGACGGCCCAGGCGATTTCCAATAGGCCGGCGGCGAACAGGATAAGCCACGCCATGGCGCAACTCCTTGCGTCATGGGGCCGTCCCCAAATTGTCCGAAAATGCGCGGGTCGTCCTCGCGCACCGCATATATGGGCGTTTCCGCCGCCGCATACAAGGCTGCCCGAATAATTGGTTTTCCTCTCTTGCGAGTCCCGCGTGGCGGCGGGAACATCATCGCGCGGCGCGGTCGCTCGCGGCGCATAAGAAGCCCGACGCCCTCGCGGCGTGGCGAGGGGATAAGGGACGCGCCAATGCGGCGCGATCGTCCGGCGTACCGGGCGCACGCGATGTGCGTTTCGGAGAGAGCGGACGAGAGGAGACCCTTATGCCCGAGCGGAGAGCAGCCGGGCCGCGTTGCGCGGCCTTGATCGGTCCTTATTCCAGCGGCAAGACCACCCTTCTCGAGAATATCCTTCACGCGGCCGGCGCGACCCAACGCCGCGGCACGGTGAAGGAAGGCAATCTGGTAGGCGATTCCTCGGCGGAAAGCCGCCAGCGCCAGATGAGCACCGAGGTCAACGTGGCCTCGGCCGATTTCATGGGCGAAGCCTGGACCTTCCTCGACTGCCCCGGTTCGATCGAGCTTTTGCAGGAAACCTACAACGCGCTGTTGGTCGCCGACGTGGCTGTGCTGGTGGTCGAGCCCACGCCCGATCGCGCGCGCGCCATCGCACCGCTGCTCAAATTCCTCGACGACCGCGAAATCCCCCACATGATCTTCGTCAACAAGCTGGATCACGCGGCGGCGCCCGTGCGCCAGGTGCTGGAAGCCTTGCAGGCCGCCTCGGAGCGGCCTTTGGTGCTGCGCCAGGTGCCTATCGTGGCGGGCGATCAGGTCACCGGCTATGTCGATCTCGTCAGCGAACGGGCTTACAGCTACAAGCCCGGTCAAGCCTCAGACCTGATCGCGATTCCCGACGCGGAGAAGGATGGCGAGAAGGACGCGCGCCAGAAGCTTTTGGAAGCCTTGGCCGACTTCGACGACGCGCTGCTCGAGAAGCTGCTCGAGGATACGGTGCCGCCGACCGGCGACATCTACGCGCACCTGACCAAGAATTTGCAGAGCGACCGCATCGTTCCGGTCTTCATGGGCGCTGCGGAAAAGGGTAGCGGCGTGCGCCGGCTGCTGAAGGCGTTGCGTCACGAGACGCCCGAAGTGCGCTCCGCCGCCGCGCGCCTGGGTGTCGATGCCGCGCGCGGCGAAGCGCTGGCGCAGGTGTTCAAGACCCAGCATGTGCCCCATTCCGGCAAGTTGACCTTCGCGCGGGTGTTGCGCGGCGAACTGGCCGACGGCACAGCCGTGGGCGGCGAGCGGATCGGCGGCATCTTCCGTGTGATGGGCGCGCAGCACGCGAAGTTACCCAAGGCGCAGGCGGGCATGGTGGTGGCGCTGGGCCGCATGGAGGGCGTCAAGACGGGCCAGGTGCTGACCCCGTCGGGCAAGGCGCCGGCCGGAATGGCCGAATGGCCGAAGCCTTTGAAGCCGGTCTATGGCCTGGCGCTGTCGGCCGAGAATCGGAACGACGAGGTGAAGCTCACGGCGGCGCTGGCGCGGCTGATGGAAGAAGACCCATCCTTGTCCATCGAGCACGATGCCGGCATGCACCAACTCATCCTCTGGGGCCAGGGCGAGATCCAGCTCCAGATCGCGGGCGAGCGGCTGAAGAGCAAGTACAATCTGCCCGTGCGGATGCAGCGCGCCGTGGTGCCCTACAAGGAAACGATTCGTAAGTCGGTCTCCCAGCACGCGCGGCACAAGAAACAGAGCGGCGGGCACGGCCAGTTCGGCGATGTGACCTTGGAGATCCGGCCGCTGGCGCGCGGCGCGGGCTTCAACTTCGTCGACAAGGTGGTCGGCGGCGCGGTGCCGCGCCAGTTCATTCCCTCGGTCGAGATCGGCGTGCGCGACTATCTGCAGCGCGGGCCGCTGGGCTTCCCGGTGGTGGATGTGGAGGTGGCGCTGGTCGACGGCCAACACCATTCCGTGGATAGCTCCGACATGGCGTTCCGCACGGCCGCGCGCATGGGCATGGCCGAGGGCATGGCGAAATGCGAGCCCGTGCTGCTGGAGCCGATCCTAAAAGTGTCGATCGCGGCGCCGACCGAGTTCACCGCGAACGTGCAGCGGCTGGCGACCGGTCGGCGCGGCCATATCCTGGGCTTCCAGCCGCGCGAGGGTTGGAAAGGATGGGACGAGACCGTGGCCCATCTGCCGCAGAAGGAGATGGCCGACCTGATCGTCGAGCTGCGCTCGTTGACCATGGGCGTCGGCACGTTCGACTGGGGCTTCGACCATCTGCAGGAGCTGACCGGGCGCCTGGCCGATGAGGTCGTGCAGCGCCACACCAAGCCGGTGGCGGCGCAGTAGCGCCTACGTTGCGGGCGCGAGGGCGCTGGCCAAGGTGTGGCCGAGCCAAACCGCGACCAGGCAGGCCACGAGCGAGAGACCGACATTGGCGCCGGCGCGCAGCCATTCGCCGTTCTGCGCGAGCAACAGCGTTTGCAGGCTGAACGACGAAAATGTCGTGTAGCCGCCCAGGACGCCGATCATCAGGAACTCGCGGGTTTGCAACGCCGCGACGGTGCGGCCGTCTCCGGTCAGCGCGGCGATGACGCCGATCGCGAAACAGCCGCTGACGTTGGCGACGATCGTGCCCCAAGGAAAATCGGTGGTGAAATAAGTCGAGATCGCCTCCGCGACCCAGAAGCGCGCGACGCTGCCGATTGCGCCGCCCAGCGCGACCAAGAGGGAACTCACCAACATGCCGTCCTCCACATCGGTTGACGCGCGCGTTTGGGCACAAAAAAACCTGCCCTCGCGGCAGGTTTTGTCCGGACGGACTCCCACCGCGGATCGCTCGCGCGGTAGGAGTCATTAGCCTCATCGGCGGTTATCGGGGAACCCCATCCCCATCGCCAGGAACGCTACAGATACCCCAGATGCGCGTCAATCGCGCGCTGGTTTGCAAATGCGGGGCGGCAAATCTATGAATGGGGTTCATTCAGGAGCGGAGCGACATGACACCCGAGAAAACGCGAGAGGCCGCGCGGTTCCTGCTGTCGGCGCGCGGCGATCACCGGCTGGTCGAGGCCATTCCGGAATCCTGCCGTCCGAAGGATATCGAGGAAGGCTACGCCGTTCAGGACGCGCTGGTGGCCGAATGGGGCGTGGAGGTCGGGGGCTGGAAGATCGGTGCCAGCACGCCCGAATGGCAAAAGAAGGTCGGCGTGAAGGAGCCCATCGCGGGCCGCCTGTTGAAGCCGTTCATGTACGAGAGCGGCGTCGAGTTGGAAGGCCGTGCGTTCCACATCCGTATCGTCGAATCCGAATACGGCTTCCGTTTGGGCCGCGACCTGCCCGCGCGAGACAAGCCCTATACGCGCGAAGACGTGGAAGATGCCGTGGATGCCGTCCACTGCGCGATGGAGCTGGCCGACTCGCGCTACAAGGCGGGCCTGGCCGTCGATCCGCCCAGCCTGATCGCCGACAACGCGATCGGCGCGGCCTTCGTGCGCGGCCCCGCCGTGCCCAACTGGCGTAAGGCCGACTTGGCCGGCACGCCGGTGAAGCTGTTGGTCGATGGCAAGGTCGTGGCCGAGGGCAAGGGCGAGGAGGCCGGCGGCCATCCGATCCTGCCGATGGTCTGGTTGGCCAACGACCGGCGCAAACGCGGCGATGGCCTGAAGGCCGGCATGTTCGTCATCACCTCGAGTTGCACGGGCGTCTATCGCTGCGCTTCGCCGGCCAAGGCGGTGGCCGATTACGGCCCGTTCGGCAAAGTGGAGGTGACATTCACCGCTTGATCCGTCCCAATCGGCGAGAGGGATATAAGAGTCTGATTTATAATATATATTTCATAGTGTCCGGCTCTTGAACGCTGCCGGTTGGGAGATTAGATTGGAATTATTCTAATCTAATAATAGGGCGGCCGTTCGAGACCGCAAAAGCGCAAGGAGAAGTCAGATGGCCAAAGCGAAACACGCGATGCCGATCAACACGGGCATCGACAAGAAGGACCGGCAGGCGATCGCCGATGGGCTGTCGCGGCTGCTGGCGGACACCTACACGCTTTATCTGAAGACCCACAATTTCCATTGGAACGTCACCGGCCCGCACTTCAACTCGCTGCACGCCATGTTCATGACGCAGTACACCGAGCTGTCGACGGCTGTGGACGTGATCGCCGAACGCATCCGCGCCCTCGGCGCGCCCGCACCCGGCAGCTACAAGGCCTATGCGCGCCTGACCTCGATCAAGGAAGAGGAAGGCAACCCTTCTGCCGATGACATGGTGGCGCAGCTCGTGGAAGGCCAGGAAGCCGTCGTGCGCACCGCGCGCAAAGCGCTGCCGGCGGCCGAGAAGGCCAACGACCAGGCCACGCTCGACCTGCTGACCCAGCGGCTCGACCTGCACGAGAAGAACGCCTGGATGCTGCGCAGCCTCCTGGCCTAACAGCTTTTGGCCTAAACGGACCATCAACGGATGCCGGCCCCCTGCCGGCATCCGTTGGCGTCCATCGCGCCCTGCGCTAGGGTCGGACGTACCCATGCGCATCCTGGTCATCGAAGACGACGAACAGACCGCGGGCTACCTTCGCAAAGGGCTGAAGGAAGCCGGCCATACGGTCGATTGGAGCAAGGACGGACGCGACGGCCTGTTCATGGCCACCAACGAGCGCTACGACCTGTTCATCGTCGACCGCATGCTGCCGGGCATCGACGGGCTTTCCATCGTCAAGGTGCTGCGCAGCGAGAATGTGCGCACGCCCATCCTCATCCTCTCCGCCCTCGGCCAGGTCGATGACCGCGTGCGCGGACTCAAGGCCGGCGCCGACGATTATCTCTCCAAACCCTATGCCTTCTCCGAACTGACCGCGCGCGTCGAGGCGCTTCTGCGCCGCACGGGCGGCGAGAGCGTCGAGACGCGGCTTTCGGTGGCCGATCTGGATCTGGACCTGCTGAAGCGCACGGCGACCCGCGCCGGCCAACCCATCGGGTTGAAGCCGCGCGAGTTCCGCCTGCTGGAATATCTCATGCGCCACGAAGGCCAGGTGGTGACGCGCACCATGCTGCTGGAAGGCGTATGGGACTATCACTTCGATCCGCAGACCAACGTGATCGACGTGCATATGAGCCGCCTGCGCCAAAAGATCGACAAGGGCTTCGACAAGCCGCTGATCCAGACCGTGCGCGGCGCGGGGTATACGCTTCGTGCGGAGTAGGACGCTCCAGAGTTCGACCTTCCGGCTCTCGCTGCTTTACACGGTCATCTTCGCCGTCTCGGTCTTCGGTCCCTTTGCCTTCATCTACGATGAGACGGTCTCGTCGATCGACCGTGAGATCAACGCCGCCATCGACGCCGAGACGCGCGGCCTGATAACCGATCTGGAGCGGATGGGCGGCGCAGGGCTGATCGACGTGGTGAACGAGCGCACCGTCGATCCGGTCGATCTCGATGCGATCTATTTTCTGGCCGATCGGGACAAGAAGCCGCTCGCGGGTAACCTGATCGAGTGGCCGAGGAACGGCGTCCAGGAAGGGCGCTGGTTTCTCTTCGAGATCGAAGCCATCGAGGGCGGGCGCGAGACCTCGCACCAGATCCGCTCGCGCGTCGAGGTGATTCCCGGCCCGTATTTCCTGCTGGTCGGGCGCGACATCCACGAGCGCGACAAGGTGCGTGCCACGGTGCGCCGCGCGGTGGGTTGGGCGCTGGCGCTGGCCTTGGGCCTCGGCATTCCCGGCGGTGTGCTGATGAGCCGGCGCGTGTTGGGCCGCGTCGACCGCATCGCCGAGACGGCGCGCCAGATCAACGAGGGCGACCTGTCGCGGCGCATGGAGGTGGGCGACAGCGGCGACGAGTTCGATCGTCTCTCCGAAAGCCTGAACGCCATGCTGGAGCGCATCGACCGGCTGATGACGGGGATGCGCACGGTCAGCGACAGCGTGGCCCACGATCTGCGCAGCCCATTGACCCATCTGCGCAACCGTATCGAGCAGGCCCTGCGCGAGGCGAAAGACACCGATGACTACCGCAAAGCGTTGCGCGCGGCGCTCTCGGACACGGACCGGGTGCTGACCATGTTCAACGCGCTGATGACGGTCGCGCGCGCCGAAGCCGACATGGGCCGGCAGGAGATGGAGCGCATCGATCTGGGCCAGGTCGCCGCCGGTGTAGTCGAGCTTTACGAGCCGCTGGTGGAGGAGCGCGGCATGGGGATCGCGGCGTCGATCGTGCCGGATGCCATGGTGCGCGGGCATCGCCAGCTTCTGGCTCAGGCCATCGCCAATCTGGTCGACAACGCGATCAAATATTCGCCCTCGGGCGAGCGCATCGAGCTGTCGGTCACGGTGGAAGGAGATGAGATCCGGCTGTCGGTCGCCGACAGCGGTCCGGGGATTGCCGCGGACGCGCGGGAGCAGGCGCTGGGCCGCTTTGTCCGGCTTTCGGGACGCGAGACGCCAGGCTATGGCCTCGGCCTCAGCCTGGTCGCCGCGGTGGCGCAGTTGCACCGCGCGCGGCTTCTGCTCGAAGACAACACGCCGGGCCTGCGCGCGGTCCTGGTCCTGCCGCGCGCATAGCGCAACTCTAAAAGCGATGGCGGCCCACGACGCACCCATCGCGGACCGCCATCTCGTGGCCATCGTCGGCGCGTCCGGGCGAGCGGGGGAGGAAGACCCGCGCGCCGTCGAGGCTACTGCTGTTTCACCGCCTTCACCCCGAGATCGCTCAGGGCGGATTTGAAATGTCTGATCCCGGCGTCATATTGTCCGACTTCACACGCCTTCTCGCCGGCCTCGCGTTCGGTCTTGGCGTGCTCCAGCTTCTTGGCGTTTGGATTGGCTGCCAGCGCGTCGTCAACGCGGTGCTGGTACGTCTCGCACATCTCGGCATCGGCCTTCGGCTTGGGGGCGGCGTGAGCCGGTAGAGCGAAGGCCAGGGCCGCGAACATCAGGACTGGGAAAAGCCGCATTCAGGAAGTCCGTTGCCATGTCGAGGCGGCGCGAGAAATGCGCCTCGATAAGGACGCTAGCGGGCGGCCTCTCTCGGCTTCCTGTCGGCAGGATTACAAATGATTAACGACCGGCTCAGCCGTCGATCCAGGCGATTCGCAGCAGGTTCGTGGCGCCCGGCGTGCCGAAGGGCATGCCCGCAGTGATCACCACGCGGTCGCCCGCTCCGCCGAAGCCTTCCGCGCGGGCGGAGGTGGTCGCGCGTTCCGCCATCTCGTCCACGCTGGTCACGTCCGGGGTGACCACGCCATGGACGCCCCATGCGAGCGTCAGCCGCCGCGCGGTCGCGATGGAGGGGGTGAGGGAGATGATCGGCACGCTGGGCCGCTCGCGCGCTGCGCGCAGCGTCGTCGAACCCGAGTTGGTGTAGGTCACGATGGCCGAGGCGGAAACCGTGCGCGCGACCTGGCGGGCGGCCGCGGTGATGGCGTCGCTGGCCGTGGCCTGGGGATCGGGGTGTTCGGCGTCCATGATCTGACGGCAATTAGGATCGCGTTCCACCTGGGTCACGATGCGGTTCATCATCGTGACCGCATCAACGGCATATTTTCCCGATGCCGTCTCGGCCGAAAGCATGACGGCGTCGGCGCCCTCGTAGATGGCCGTCGCCACGTCGGAAGCCTCCGCGCGCGTCGGTGTGGGCAGATGGACCATCGACTCCAGCATCTGGGTCGCCACTACCACGGGCTTTCCGGCCTTGCGGCAGGCGCGCACGATGCGTTTCTGCAGGCTGGGCACGTTCTCCGGCGGCAGCTCGACGCCCAGGTCGCCGCGCGCGACCATCACCGCATCGGATAGTTCGATGATCTCGTCCAGCCGGTCGAACGCGGCGGGCTTCTCCAGCTTGGCCATGATGCTGGCGCGTCCACCGACCAGCTTGCGTGCTTCGGCCACGTCCTCCGGCCGCTGGACGAAGGACAGAGCGACCCAATCGACGCCCAACTCCAGGCCGAAGGCCAAATCCGCGTGATCCTTCGCGGTCAGCGGCGACAGCGGCAGAATCGCGCCAGGTACGTTGACGCCCTTGCGGTCGGACAGGATGCCGCCCGTCATGATCTCGGTTTCCGCCCGGTCTTCGGCGCAATCGACCACGCGCAGGCGAATGCGCCCGTCGTCCAGCAGCAGCTCCATGCCGGGCTTCAAGGCTTGGAAGATTTCCGGGTGTGGCAACGACACGCGCTGCCGGGTGCCTGGCGCCGTGTCCATGTCGAGAAGGAAACGCTCGCCGTCCCGCAGTTCGACTTGGCCGCTATTGAACTGGCCGACGCGCAGCTTCGGCCCCTGCAGGTCCATCAGCACGCCGATCGGGCGGTCATGCGCCTTCTCGACCTCGCGCACGATCTCGCACCGACGGCGGTGATCGTCGTGGGTGCCGTGGCTGAAATTGAGGCGAAAGACGTCGGCTCCGGCCGCGAACAGTTTGGTAATCCGGCCCAAATCGTTGGACGACGGTCCCAGTGTGGCGATGATTTTGGCGTTGCGTGCGCGTCGCATGCGAGGGGATACCCTAGCCCGGCCCAGGTTCAACCGCCAGGGCCTGCATCCGGTTCAGCGGGACCTGTTGCCGATCAGGATAACGCGCAAATCATTCACATTCGTGAAGGTCGGGCCGGTCATCAGCAGATCGTCCAGTGCCTGGAAGTATCTGTAGCTGTCGTTCACGGCCAGCATCGCGGCAGCGTCCAGGCCCTTGGCGCCCGCGCGCGCGAGCGTGTCGGGCGCGATCACGGCGCCCGCGTTGTCCTCGCTGCCGTCGATGCCGTCCGTGTCGCCCGCCAGCGCGTTGATCTCCGGCGCGCCGTTCAATTCCAGCGCCATGGCCATCATGTACTCGGCATTGGGGCCGCCGCGCCCTTCGCCGCGGATGGTCACGGTCAATTCCCCGCCCGACAGGATGGCGCGCTTGCCGCCCTGTTTCGCCAGCTCCAGCGCCATGCGCGCGTGTTCGCGCCCCACCTCGCGCGCCTCGCCCTCGATGCGGTCGCCCAACACAACGGATTCGTAGCCCAGGGCGCGGGTCTTCGCGGTCGCGGCCTCCAGTGCCTGGCGCGGCGTCGCGATGATGGCGGCGGATGCGCGGGCCAGTCGTGGGTCACCGGGCTTCGGCGTTTCATCCGCGCCCGCATCCAGCCGCGCGCGCACCGAGGCGGGCACCGCGAAGCCGTACTTCGCGATCACCGCGCGCGCGTCGGCATAGGTGGTCGGGTCGGGAACGGTGGGGCCGGAGCCGATGGTGGCGGGATCGTCGCCCGGCACGTCGGAGATCAGCAGCGTCACCACCCGCGCCGGATGGGCCGCCGCGGCCAGACGCCCGCCCTTGATGGCGGACAGATGTTTGCGCACCGTGTTGATCTCGCCGATGGCCGCGCCGCTACGCAGCAGTGCGCGGTTGACCGCCTGCTTGTCCTCGAGCGTCATTCCCTGGGCGGGCATGGTCAAAAGCGCAGACGCGCCGCCCGAGACCAGGCACAGAACCAAATCGTCCGCCGTCAGACCCTGCACGGCCTGAAGGATTCGCCCCGCCGCCGCGCGCCCGCGCGCGTCTGGCACCGGATGGGACGCCTCGATCATCTCGATGCGCTCGCATTTCACGCCATAGCCGTCGCGCGTGACGACGACACCCTGCAATGGGCCAGGCCAGTGTGTCTCCACCGCGCGCGCCATGGCGGCGGCGGCCTTGCCCGCGCCGACCACAATGGTGCGGCCCTTGGGCGGCTTCGGCAGATGCGGCGGCACGCATTGCTCCGCCTGGGCCGCCGCGACCGCGGCCCGGAAAATATCCAGAAGCTGTTGACGGATGTTCAGGCGACGACCGGCATCAATCGCCGCGCGGCTGGGCGCTGATGCTGACCGCGCGGTTGCGCGAAGCGGCGCGGCGGCCGGCTTCCGCCGGAGCGTCCAGCACATGATCGAGCAGCCAGTTGGCGATGCGGTGCACCGCGCGTTCGCGGTACGAGAACGGACCCTGCCGGTGCTTCGCCGACAACGCGCCCTTGTGCTGTGCCTCGGAGATCACGTTGTCTTCTTCCAGGCCCAGCTGCCAGCGCTTGAAATAGGGCTTCGCCTTTTCCCAGAAATCCGGCAGAGCCGCACTCTCTTTCGGGAAGCAGAAGCCGAAATTGATGTGTGTCTGGTGCGGCCCCTTGGGATAGATGCGCAGCCACCACATGGAATCGGTCGCACAGGCGAACTGCGTGCTGGGATAGACGCAAGTGAAATAGGTGCCCTCGGCGGGCCGGCCATGGATGCCTTTGATGCGCGGCAGCGGTGCCTTCTCGCCCGGCAGGACCGACACGCTTTCGTCGCCGGGCAGGAAGATGGCTTCCCAATCGCCCTTGGTCTCCACGTCCACGCCCTGCTGGTCGCCCAGCGTCGTGCGGTGTACCGTGCCCGTGTGATAGGCCTCCAGCGCGTTCTCCAGCAGGAACTTCCAGTTGCAGGCGACGTGGTAGTCCACCTTCTTCACGCAGACCATGTCGCCGTGATTGTAGGGTCCGAGCTGTTCGGGCAGATCGCCAAGCTGCTCCAGTAACGCCGGGCCGCTGTCGGAGAAATTCACGAACAGGAACCCGGCCCAGCTGTCGAGGCGCAGCGGCATCAGTCCGAACGCGTCCTTGTCGAACTTCGTCTTTTCCATGTTGGGCGCGCCGACCAGACGGCCGTCCAGCCCATAGACCCAGCTGTGATACGGACAGGTGATGGCGCGGCAGTTGCCCTTCTCCTCGCTGAGAAGCTGCACGCCGCGGTGACGGCAGGTATTGGCGAACGCGCGGATCTCACCATCGCGTCCGCGGATGAGGACGACCGAGCCGCCCGGCATGTCGACGGTCAGGAAATCGCCCGCGGTCGGGATCTCGTCCGCACGGCCCGCGAAGGACCAGGTCTTCAGGAAGACGCGCTCGACCTCGCGCTTGTAGAACGCATCGGATGTGTAGCACCAGGAGGGCAGGGTGCGGGCTTCCAGGAGCGGCTTGCGGACCTCGCGATAGGTCGCCGGGTCGAACATCGTCTCCGTGTCCGTCATCGCATTCCTCCCGCATCCCGCCAGGGCGCCATCCAGCCGAGGCCTTCGACCGTCCCGGCGCGCGGCCGGTATTCGCATCCGACCCAACCCGCATAGCCCAGCGCGTCGAGCTTGCCAAGCACGAAGGGATAGTTGATCTCGCCCGTGCCGGGCTCGTGGCGGCCGGGCGTGTCGGCGATCTGGACATGGCCGATGCGGGGCAAGAGACGCTCGATGGTGGGCGCCAAATCGCCCTCCATGATCTGCATGTGATAGACGTCGTATTGCAGCCGCACGTTGGGCGCACCGATCTCGTCCAGCAGAGCCACGGCCTGCGCGCTGTAATTGAGGTAGTAGCCGGGAATGTCGCGGTTGTTGATCGGCTCGATCATCACCTCGACCTTCGCCTTCGCGGCTTTCGCCGCCAGCTCGCGCAGATTGCGCACATAGGTTTCGCGCAACGTAACGGAGTTCACGCCTTTCGGCATGATCCCCGCCATGCAATGGACACGCGGCGCGCGCAGGGCGACGGCATAGTCGAGCGCCAGTTCGCAGGTCGCACGGAAATCGTCCACGCGGTCGGGCAGGCAGGCCAGGCCTCGCTCGCCCGCGGCCCAGTCGCCCGCCGGCATGTTGTGAAGGGCGACCTGGAGTTCGTGCCGGTCCAGCCGTTCGACGATGGCTTCCTTCGGATGTTCGTAGGGATTCTGGATTTCCACCGCGCGGAAACCGGCCTTGGCGGCGGCCTCGAAGCGGTCGAGGAAGGGCAGCTCGGTGAAAAGCCAGGAAATGTTCGCGTCGAAATTGGGCATCGTGCCTCGTTAAAGCTTCTGCTGGCCGCACCAGGTCTCGCGCACGAACAAGGTCGCCACGAAGGCCAATGCAAGCGAGGCGAACAAGGTGGCGAAAGCGAACTGGTACGCGCCTTCGGAGTATATACGCGCGCCCGCGATCATGACGCCTTCCCAATGCTGGTCCAGGATCATGCCGATGGCGGGCTGGATCAGCGCGCCGCCGCCGATCACGCCCGTGTTGACGATCCCCATGGCCGCGCCCAGCGCTTGCGGATCGTTGGCCTCGCGTCCCGTGGCGAAGCCCACGATGATGCCCGCACCGCCGATGCCGGCCAGGAACAGCATGGCGCCGAACAGGAGCGGCGAGACGTCGGATACATAGAAGGCCACGCCGTAGCCAACGGCTTGAATTCCGATGGCGAACCACATGGCGGGCCGGCGCCGGCCGATCTTGTCGGAGGCCCATCCCAGCAAAGGGCTGCCCAGCGCCATGCCGGCGATCAGCAGCGAGGCGATCAGCGCCGCGCTCGCCCGCTCATGGCCATGGACATGGATCAGATAGGGCACGCCCCAGAGCGAACTGATGCCCAGGAACGGCGACACTACGGTGCCGGTATAGAAGGCGATGATCCAGGTCTGGCGGTTGGCGGACGCCAAGCGCAGGGAATGGAGCAAGCTTGGCCGCGCCGCGCGGGCGACGGTTTGCGGCGCCGGATGGTCGCGGACAAGAATCCAGCAGGCCATCGCCAGGCCTGCGCCGCCGACCGCGGCGCCGATCATGGGCACGCGCCAGCCGGTCCAGTCGACCAGCGCGGCCAGGGGCGCGCCGCCGGACGCGGCGCCGACCATGCCGCCCAGCGCGGTCAGGCCGCTCAACAGCGCGAAGCGGTGCTGCGGGAACCAGCGTGCGACCAACGCCAGCGATGCCACCCAGCCGAAGCCCGCGCCGAAGCCGATCAGCAGCCGGCCCGCATAGGCCTGGTGCAACGTCTGGGCAGTCCCGAACAAAAGGCAGCCGAGCACGGCCAGCAACGCGGCCAAGGTCAGGATGCGCCGCGGGCCGAAATTGTCGACCAGCACGCCGACGCCGATCTGTTCGGCCGCGTAGGCGTAGAAGTAAAAGGCCGCCAGATTGCCCAGCAGCGCCGCGCCGACCGAGAAGTCGCGCATCAGCTCGTCGGCCATGACGGCGGGCGAGGTGCGCAGGAAGAAGGCATAGCAGAAGAACAGCGCGCCGGCCGCCCACACCAGCCACGGGCGCGCGCCGCTCACCGCCGCATGCTCCCGCGCCGCGCGATGAAGATGCCGGCCAAGAGGATCGCGCCACCCACGACCTGGAACGGGCCGATGGGCTCGCCCAGGATCAGCCAGGCCATGATCGCGGCCGTCAGCGGCTGAATCAGAAGCGTGACGGCGGACAGCGAGGCGGGCAGGTGGGCCAGCGCGAAGGTGATGGCGCCCTGCGCACCCGCCTGGCACAGAACGGCCAGTGCGACGAGGGCGGCCCAGCCGCCGGGTGTCGCGGGAAAGATGCTGTCGCTCATGACCAGCGCCACCGGCAGCAGCACGATCGATGCCACGATCGCGCTCCAGGTCATGATCTCGGCGGTGCTGCGCCGCGTGCGCATGCGCGCGACCACCATGAAATATCCGCCGTAGAAGATCGCGGTCACGGCTGACAGGATGTCGCCCTTCAAGCTGGAAAGGCCCAACGTGAACTTGTCGCCCACCAGCACGGCCATGCCCGCGACGGCGGTGGCAAGTCCGACCAGGAACAAGCGATTGGCCCGTTCGCGGAACAGGATCCACGCGCCCAACGTGACGACGACGGGATAGATGTTGGCGATCACCGTCGCGTTCGCGACCGACGTCCATTCCAGCGACCAGTGCCAGATCGACAATTCGATGGCATAGAGCAGACCGGCGATCACCAGGCCGGCGCTCCACGCGCGTGGATAGATGGTGCCCGCGGGGTCCGCCACGCGCTTGCGCCGCTCGAGCAGATGCCAAGTGGCCAGAACCGGAAAGGCGAAGGCCATGCGCCAGAAGGCGGATGCCATCGGTCCCACCTCGGACAGGCGCACCAAGATGCCGGAAAAGCCGATGGTGATGCCGGCGATAAAGAGCAACGCCAGCGCGAGCTTCGCGTGCCGGTCGTCCCCCAGGGGTTTGGCCATCAGCGGCTGCCCCGCCGCGCGACCACGATGCCGCCCAGGATGATGGCCGCGCCCAGGGCCTGCAGCGGCCGCACCGGCTCGCCCAGGACGATCCAGGCGACGATGGCCGCGTTCACCGGCACCAGCAGGAAGCCGACCGAGGAGAACGCGGCGGGAAGATGCGCCAGCGCATAGGTCAAGAGGCTTTGCCCGCTGGCCTGGCAAATCAGCGCGACGGCGAACAAAACGGCCCAGCCGGCCAGGCTCGCGGGAAAGAACACTTCGCCCAGGATGAAGGGCAGCGGCAGAATCGGAATGGCGGAGAAAACGCAGGTCCACAGCATGATGACCGAGGTGGCCAGGCGGCTGCGCAGCTTGGCGATGAGCAGGATATAGGCGCCGAAGAAAGCGGCCGCCGAAAGCGCCAGCGCATCGCCCGCCAGATGGGTCGCGCTGATGCTGAGATCCTCGCCCATCAAGACGCCCGCACCGATCAGGGACAGCACGAGTCCGACATGGAAGGTGCGGCTGAAGCGCTGCCCCAGCACGAAATGGGCGCCCAGCGCCACGAACAACGGCGACAGGTTGCTCAGCAGCGTGCCGTTGGCGACCGAGGTCATCATCATCGCGGCGTTCCAGATCGCGATCTCGATGCCGAAGGCCAGGCCCGCGGCGGCCAGGAGAAGGAAGTCGTGGACCGTGGGAGTACGCGCGGTGACGGTCACACCGCCGCGCCGCTCGAAGCCCATCATCAGCCACATGGCGGGGATGGCGAGCGCCATGCGCCAGAAGGCCGTGGCCGTCGGGCCCGTCTCGGACAGGCGCACCATCGTGCCCGAGATGGCGACCGCAAAGGTGGCGACGAACAGAAGAACCAGCGCAAGCCGGACGGTCCTCGGGTTGGCGTGGGCGGCTTCGCTCATGGCGCCTTATAGCGGGACGGCGTGGACGCGGTCACGCGCCATTGGTGCAGCGCCGCCCGTGCGCCGCGCATGGATCGCGGCTTTACGGGAATTCAGTCGATGCCGACGCCGAGGAGGGAGGCCATGTGCTTCAGTCCCTTGCCGCCTTCCTGCGCGTCGAAGCGCGGCAGCTCGCCGGGGCCGTAATGGCCCTTTTCGAACATGTCGTAGCCTTCGAGCTGGTCCGTCCCCTTGCCCAAAATCTCGCCTCCGGTTTTCCGGTAATGGTCGAGCACGGTCTTCAGCCCGTAATGCTGAACCGGGCAGACCTTGGTGCAGACGTTGCACTCGGCGAAGCGCAGGACCGGCAGGCAGCGGTCGGCCACGACCTTGTATTTGGTCACGCCGTGCCAATTGACCTTGATCTTCGACAGGGCGCGGCCGGGGCAACGCTGCACGCAGACCTGGCATTTCTCGCACAGGACGTTGACGCCGATATCGACCGGCTTGGCATGGGTAACCGGCGCGTCGGTGGACAGGCCCATGATGCGCACCCGGCTGCCGAACTCGGCGGTCAGCACGGTGCCGTTGGCGCCCATCTGGCCCAGCCCCGCATCGACGGCGTAGGGCAGGATCGGCGCCAGCATCTTCTCGCCCGGCAAGCCCGTGCCGGCGATGAACTGGACGCGATAGCCCTTGGCGCGGATGAAGTCGGCCACCTCCAGCGCGGCCAGCGCCAGGGCAAGGCTCGTGTCGTAGGAATGCACGTCCCAATCCACGCTGGGCGCGCGATCCGTGGTTTCCCAGTCGAAGGCGCGGCACAGCACGATGGCATGCTTGAACAGCGCGTCGTCCTTCTGCTCCAGCGCGACGTATTTCCGGTCGAAGCGCGTGAAGCCGACCAGATCGGCACCCGAAGACAGGGCCTTCTCGCGAATCGCCTCGGTGAAGTCGGGCGAGGGGTCGATCGTCTCCGCGGCCGGCAGCTCGTGATAGGAGAAGGCGCGCGCGTTCACCCGCGCCAGCAGGTCGCCGTATTTCTCGGCCAGAATGCGATAGGTCTCGCCCACCTTGCCCGGCGTGGCCTCGATCACCTTGTGATAGGTCTGGTTCAGCTTGCCGATCTTGAAGTTCGGTTCAGGATAATGGCGGCCGAAGAAGGTCTCCTGCGCGCGGTCGCGCACGACACCGGGCACGCTGCGCAAATCCTCGGGCACATCGTCGATGGTCACGGCGGGTGCGCGGCGCGGGTCGCGATTGGGCGTCACATCGTCGGCGCGCGGGAACGTCTCGAATGTCCGGACGTTCGTATTCGGCAGCGTATGCATTGGTCCTCCCTCCGATGTCTGTAAAGTCTAGCGCCGTCTCGAAGCCATTTTCCAGACGGTGGTTTTCGCTATAGTCCGCGCCATGTCCGACCCCGCTGCGGCCTCGGCCGCCGATTCCCTGCTTGGTCCCGGCGATCCGCCGCCCGTCACCGTCATGAACGAGGGCGGCAAGGCCGACTTCCTTCTTCTCTGCGACCACGCCAGCCACGCGGTTCCGCGTTCTCTCGGCGGTTTGGGCCTTGGCTCTGTCGACCTGGCGCGCCACATCGCGGGCGATATCGGCGCGTCGTCGGTTGCGCACCATTTGTCGACGCGCTTCGATGCGCCCGTCGTGCTGGCGGGCTTCTCGCGATTGGTGATCGATTGCAACCGGAGCCTGGACGACCCGACCTCGATTCCTCTGATCAGCGAGACGACGGTCATACCGGGCAACCGCGCCGTTTCGGCCGAGGAACGGACGCGCCGCGCCGAGGCATGCTTCGAGCCCTATCACCGGCGGGTGCGCGGGCTTTTGGATGGCTTCGCCGCGCGCGGCGTCGTGCCCCTGATCCTCTCGATCCACAGTTTCACGCCTGTGTTCAAGGGCGTGGCGCGGCCGTGGCATTTCGGCATCCTATGGAACCGCGATCCGCGCGTGCCGAAGCCCTTGATCGACAATCTCGCCAAGATGCCCGGCGTGGTTGTGGGCGACAACGAGCCTTATTCGGGCAAGGACGAGTACGGCTACACGATCATGCACCACGGCGCGAAACGCGGTTTGCCGCACGTGCTGATCGAGGTGCGCGACGACTTGATCCGCGATAGGGAAAATGTATCGCGCTGGGCCGGCATCCTGGGCGACGCCTTGGCGCCTATCCTGGCCGACCCTGCCTTGCGCCGCGCGGAGCATTTCTGATGGGTTGACGGGCGGACCCCGGCGATCCCACTTCTTAGGAAACCATTACCGACGGAGGCCGCCATGGACGACAAGACCCGCACCGAACTGGAGGCGGCCGCGTTTCGCGCTCTGGTCGATCATTTCCAGAAGCATCCGGACGTGCAGAACATCGACCTGATGAACCTGGCTGGGTTCTGCCGCAACTGCCTGTCGAAATGGTATTCGGCGGCGGCGGATGCGCGCGGCCTCAAGGTCAGCTACGACCAGGCGCGCGAGATCGTCTACGGCATGCCCTACGACCAGTGGAAGGCCAAACACCAGAAGGAAGCCACGGCGGAGCAGAAAGCGGCCTTCGACAAGGCCCAGAAGGATCACAAGCACTGAACGGCTGATATACTGCCGTTCTCCGTTGGGGGGAGCGGCCATGCCGGAAACCGAAGCCTATCGCCGCGAGAACGGCGTCGTTCTGGTCGAGCTGCGGCTCTCCAGCCTGCGCCAGCTTTTCAATTCGCTCGACCCCGCGCCGTTCCACGAAAAGGACCTCGATCCGGATGCCGAGGCCTATATCGTCGAATCGGTGCGCGAGTTCCCGCTCGACCAGGCGATGAAGCTGGTCGTCCATCTGCCGCGGGCGGAACTGCCCGAGGGCGTGGATCTGGCTGCGGCGATCCATCACCATTTCGCGCTGCGCCGGGACGAATGGCGGCGCGAGCTTTCCCACCAGCTTCATCAAGGGCGCGTCACGCTGGTGATCGCTGTGGTCTTCCTGTTCGCCTGCCTTCTGTTGCGCCAGCTCGTCCGCTCCTACGGAGAGGGGACGCTGATGGATCTGCTGGGCGAGGGGCTGTTGATCACCGGCTGGGTTGCCATGTGGCGACCTATCGACATCCTGCTCTACGAATGGTGGCCGATCCGCAGGCGATGCCGGATCGCGGAAAAGCTGACGGCCATGCCCGTCGAACCGCGTCCGCGCGACGACTGACTTTCAGAACTTCTCGACCCAAGGGCGCAGATCGATTTCCTGCGTCCAGGCGCTACGGTGCTGGCGGTGGAGCTGTAGGTAGGTCTCGGCGATGGCGTCGGGGTTCAGCACCGCATCCTGCCCTCGTTCATCGGCCCGGTAGCCCGGGCGATCCGATTCGATCTGGCCGTCGATGATGATATGGGCGACATGCACGCCTTTAGGCCCGAGGTCGCGCGCGAAGCTTTGCGCCACCGCTCGCAAGCCGAACTTGCCGATGGCCAAATTCAAAAAGCGCGCGCTGCCGCGCAACGATGCCGTGGCGCCGGTGAGCAGGATGGTGCCCGCGCCGCGCGCGACCATCTGCCTTCCCGCCGCTTGCGCCACCAGGAACCCGCCGAAAGCGCCGTTGCGCCAGCAGCGCTCGAACTCCTTGGGATCGATGTCCAGAACATTGCCGGGCGCATAGGCGCCGGCGTTGAAGACCACGAGGTCCGGCTCGCCCAGCTCCTTGGTCACGGACGCGAACAGGGCGGCCACGTCTTCCGGCTTGGTCGCGTCGCACGCATAGGCACGTGCGCTGGCGCCGATCGATTTTGCGATGGAATCGACCTTGGCCTTGGTGCGGCTGGCCACCGCGACCTTCATGCCGGCCTTCGCGCAGGCGCGCGCAACGGCGGCGCCCAACCCCGGCCCGCCCGCGCCGACCACCAGGGCGATCTCATTCTTGCTCATGCCGTTCCCTTCGCCTCCGTCTTGCGGGGCGCGGCCAGGGTCATGATCGCGGCCACCAGGCCGAAGCACGCCGCCACGCCCGTCACGATATCGGTCAAGCCGAGCCAGCCCAACAGCACATAGCCCGTGGCCATCGCGCCCACCACGCCGCCGACGGCGCTGGTGGCATAGAGGCGGCCGAAGGCCCGGCCCATGCCGTGCTTGGCCTGCTCGATGGCCAATGTCGTGAGGATAGGCGCGACCAAGCCCGCGAACAGGGCCGGCGGCAAAAAGGGCAGGGACAAGACGGCGATGGTCAAGGGCGAACGGCCGTCCGGCATGACGTTCGCCAGCCACGGCACGAGCGCCAGCGTGGCCAGACCCGACAGCGCCGCGGCCGCCAAGGCGTTGGCGACCCGGCGGCGCGCGGTGCGCGCGTCCGCGCTGGCCAGCCGTCCGCCAAACCAATGGCCTGCGGTCATGCCGGCTAGGACGGACGCGATCACGCCCGTCCAGACATGGAGCGTCAGGCCGGTGTGGGGCGCCAGAAGATGCGCGGCCGCGATCTCCAGCACCAACGTGCCGCCGGAGGCCAGAAAGACGGCCAGCATGTCCGCCGTCTGTGGAAAAACGCGCTTCGCGGTCATGGTGGGCACCGTCCCGGCTGCGCCAGATAGATGCCGACCCGCTCCAGGATGCGGAAAGCGCAGTAGTTCGCGCGCAGCCGTTCGACCGGCGTGTAGTCGTCGGTCAGGATCATGGGATGTGCCTCCCGCATCCGGGCTTCGATCTCCTCGGCGGGAAACCGCTTCCAGGAATGCTCCGGGCCGCGCTGTGCTTCCAACCGGTCGGTGCCGGTGGGCGCGTTGCCCGCCACGACCATGTAGCTGACGCTGCGCGCGTACCACGGCTCCTTCTCGTCGAGCCAGACTTCCACCACGGGGAAGTCGAGCTGCAACGTCTTGATGACGGAGAACAGCAGCAGCGGCCGCACGCGCGCGTCGATCAGGTTCATGGCGAAGAACCCGTCCGGCTTCAGGCGGATGCGGATCGCGTGAAGGAACTCGCGGGTAACCAAATGCGGCGGCACCTGCAGATTGCGGTAGGCGTCGCCCACCATGGCGTCGAATTCCGGCACGGGCGGTAGTTCCTCGAGCGTCAGCCTGCCGTCGCCGTGGATCACCTGCATGCGCGGGTCCGGCTCGACCCACATATAATCCATGGCGGCTTGCGAGACCGCGGGGTCCAGCTCGGCCACGACGATGGTGGCGCCGGGGTCGCGCGCCAGCAGCGCGCGCGGCAAGGTGAAGCCGCCGCCGCCCAAATAGAAGACGCGCGGCGCCGTCTTATCGCGCGCGGTCAGCATCTCGTCGAGAAAATGCGCATAGGGCCAATAGAGATAGGCCGGCTCGTCGCGCACGTTGGTGCTGTGCTCGGCGCGGTCGAGGAACAGCGACATCACCACGCGCCCGCCGGGATCCTGCGCCGGCAGCATGGTGATGCAGTAGTAACTGCTCTCGACCGTGCAAGTGGAGCGGAACGCGTTGATCGCGATGCCCCATGCGCCGGTGCCCAGGATCAGCGTGGACAGGATTGCTACGATGGCGCGGTTCGGCCGCGCGGCCAAGGCGAAGCCGGCCGCGAGGATTCCCTCGACCACGGCCAAAAGGATGACGGTGTTGATCGCGCCCATGACGGGAACGAGGAGGTATCCCGCCGCGACCGTGCCCAGGATGGCGCCCGCGACGCCCAGGGCGTACATCCGGCCGATGGTGCGCCCGGCCGCGGACGGATCGACGTCGACCGCCATCTTCGCCAAGAGAGGCGACACGGTGCCGATGAAGACGGACGGCACGAGGAAGAGCAGGGCGGTCAGGCCAAACACGCTGAGAAGCGAGGTCGATAGCGAAGCGTAGCTGCCGAGCGAACGGAGAAGAGGCAGGGCGACCAGCGTGGTCAGCGCCGTCACCGCCAGGAGGAATGCCATGCGCCGCCGTCCCGCGCTCTCGTCCACCGCGGGGCCGGCCAATCGCCCGCCGATCCAGTTGCCGGCCGCGAAGCCGGCCACCACCACCGAGATGATCGCGGTCCAGATATGCAGCGACATGTCGAGATAGGGGGCCAACAGGCGCGCCGCCGCAATCTCTAGCGCGAGCCCGCAGGCCGAGGCCAGGAACAGCGCGATGCCGTACGCGGCGTGGCGCGACGTAACCGACGTCATGCGTGTGGAGCCCCCCGGCTACCGGAACGGACTACTCGGCCGCGCTCGCGTGTGCCGAGGGATTGCGGAACATAGCCAGGAGTTCGGCCTCGCGCGCCTTGGCCGCCTTCAGATGGCGTTCCTTGATATGGCCATAGCCGCGAATCTGCTCCGGCATCGAAGCGATCTCGACGGCCAGCGCGTGGTTGTCGTGGGTGAGGCCGCGCAGTAGCTCGTCCACCGTCGCCTCGTATTCGCCGATGAGCTTCCGCTCGGTGCGCCGCTCGTGGCTATAGCCAAAGATGTCGAACGGCGTACCGCGCAATCCCTTCAGCTTGGCCAGGATGCGGAACGCGCCTAGCACCCAGGTGCCGTATTCCTGCTTCTGCAATTCGCCCGTCACGGGATCGCGGCTGGCGAGAAGCGGCGGCGCCAGATTGATGTGCAGCTTGTAGTCGCCTTCGAACGTGTCCTTCAGTTCGCGCGCGAAGTCGGCGTCGCCATAGAGGCGCGCGA
>JBFXED010000042.1:0-26894 GCA_050180485.1 Alphaproteobacteria bacterium
GCTCTTCCGATCTGATTGCAGCGTGAAGTCGAACTGCCTCTCGGTGGTTCCGATCGAGACGGAATTCGGCCGCAAGCGCGCCATCGACCAGTCCAATTGCAACAAAGATTATTCCTGCGTCGAAGGCTTCTGCCCCAGCTTCGTGTCGGTCATGGGCGGGCGTCCCCGCCGCGCCGGTGCGCGCGTGAAGGCGCCGGCCGGTCTCGACACGCTGCCGGCGCCGCGCAATCCGGAGATCGCAGCGGGTGACAGCTACGGCATCATGGTCACCGGCGTGGGGGGCACGGGCGTCGTCACGATCGGCGCCTTGCTCGGCATGGCCGCCCATCTGGAAGGGAAGGGTTGCGCTGTCGTCGACCAGCTGGGCATGGCCCAGAAGGGCGGGGCGGTTGTCAGCCACATTCGCATCGCCAACCGGCCGGAAGACATCTACGCCGCGCGTCTGGATCGCGGCTCGGCAGACTTGCTTCTCGGGTGCGACATGCTGGTGGCGGGTGGTGATCAGGCGCTCGATACGGTCGATCCGTCGCGCACACGCGCCGTCATCAACACCCAGGAATCGATTACGGGTCATTTCACCCGCAATCCGGACCTGCAGTTCCCGACCCAGGACGTGCTCCAACGCATTGTCTCGACCGTGGCGTCGGGCAAGCTGGACCTGATCGAAGCCACGCGCGTGGCCTCGGGCCTGATGGGCGATTCCATCGCGACCAACCTGTTCGTCCTGGGCTATGCCTATCAAAAGGGGCTTCTGCCGCTATCGGCGGAATCGATCTTGAAGGCGATCGAACTCAACGCCGTCGCGGTCGAATCCAGCAAGGAAACCTTTGCCTGGGGCCGCCGCGCTGCCGTCGATATGGCGGCGGTGTCCGCTCTGGCCCGTCCGCCCGCCGTGGTGCGCCCGCGCGCCATCGCCAAGACGCTGGACGAGGCCGTCGCGAAGCGCGTCGAAATGCTGACGGCCTATCAGAACAGCGCTTATGCCCAGCGATACAGCGCGCTGATCGACCGGGTGCGCAAGGCCGAAGCCGAGAAGGCCAAAGGCCGTACGGGATTGGCCGACGCGGTCGCTCGCTATGCGTACAAGCTGATGGCCTATAAGGATGAATACGAGGTCGCGCGCCTTTACACGGACGGCCAGTTCGAGACGCTGCTGCGCGAGCAGTTCGAAGGCGACTACAAGCTCGTCTTCCACCTGGCGCCGCCCTTGCTGGCGCCGCGCGATCCCAAGACGGGCGAGCTGCAGAAGCGCAAGTTTGGGCCGTGGATGTTCAAGGCGTTCCGCCTGATGGCCTCCCTCAAGGGCCTGCGCGGCACGCCCTTTGACATCTTCGGCTATACCGAAGAGCGCAAGACCGAGCGGCGGCTGATCGCGGATTACGAGCGGATGGTGGACGAACTGGTTGGCAAGCTCAGCCAGGACAATCACGCCATCGCGGTCGAGATCGCGCGCATCCCGGAGCAGATCCGGGGCTTCGGCCACGTCAAGGAGAAGAACCTCAAGACGGCGAAGGCGCGCGAGGCCGACTTGCTGGCCTCGTTCCGTGCCCCGCCGTCGGAGACGCGCGCGGCCGAATGACCTAGCGGTGCTTGGCGAGCGCGGTCAGGGCGCCGAGGCCGAGATAGACGCCGGCCGTGCCGTATTTCTGCGCCAGCATCATTCGGCGATTGCCGATGATCCAATGGCGCGCCGAACCGGCTAGTAGCGCGTACATCCCGTCGCTCAACACGCCGAGCGTTACGAAGACCAGGCCCAGCATCAGAATCTGACCGGCGATGGAGCCGCGCCCTGGATCGACGAACTGGGGCAGAAACGCCAGGAAGAACAGCGCCGTCTTCGGGTTCAGCACGTTGACCACGACGCCCTGCCAGAAGATGCGCGACAGGCGCTCGCGCGGCATGGCGCCCGGCGCGGTGAAATTCTGCCGCTCCATCAGCTTGCGCACGCCGAGATACACGAGATAGCCCGCGCCCAGATATTTCACGGCGGTAAAGACTTCGGCCGAGGACATCAGGATGGCCGATAGGCCGAGTGCCGCGGCGGCCACGTGGACCAGCGAGCCTACCTGCACGCCGAGCGCCGAGGCGATGCCCGCCGCCCGTCCTTGGTCCACGCTGCGCGCCACGATGTAAAGTACCGCCGGTCCGGGCACGACGAGAAGCACCCAGGTGGCGAAGGCGAAGACGGCGAGCGTGGACCAATCAGGCAGCATGGCGGCTCCAGGTTCAGGGCTTCGGTGGGCGGACGTGTTTCAGCGACTCTTCGAACGCGCCGCGCTCTTCCTCGTGCATGGTGGTATCGGCGAGCGCGAAGAACACCTTGCAGCGGCCGATCGACTCATAGCGGAACTCGGTGCCGGCCCGGATGTAGAACATGTCGCCGGGCAGGCCGATATGAACGGTGTCGCCCATGCGCAGGCGGAACTCGCCCTCCAGCACGTAGAAGACTTCGTTGTAGAGCAGTTTCCACGGGATCGAGATGTCCTCGAACACGGCCACGCCCGCGCCCAGGTCGTTCGCGATCTCGGCGCCCGCCAGCCGCGCGACCTCCAGCGTGCCCGGCGGCCCCGCGATCTTCTTGAATTCGCGTCCGCGGGCCTTGAACAGCATGATGGGCGACGACGACATGGAGAACTCCGTGTTGGCGGGAACAGTGCGCGGCTTTGATCCGGCGTCAGGCGAGGATATAAATCGCCATCCAGCCGGTCAAACCGGCGAACGGGCCGGAGCCATGAAGCGTAGCGCGAAAACAGGCAAGGCGGCCGAACCGTCCCCCGGTCCGGCGTCAAAGGGACGCGGCAGTCGTATTCCACGGCTGGAGCTGTTGAGCGCCGCCGCAACACTGTTCGCCCGCAAAGGCTACAGGGCCAGCACGCTGGACGACCTAGCCGATGCCCTGGGTGTCGCCAAGCCCACGATCTATCAATACGTCGAAGGTAAGGAAGCGCTGCTGCTCGAGGTGTTCGAGACGCTGCTCGACATCGTCGAGGCGCGGCTCAACCCCATCGCCCGCTCGCGCCAAACGCCGGACGAGAAGCTGCGCCGTATGGTGCACGCTTATGTCGAGATCATGGCTGAGCAGCCAGACATGGCCACCATGTGGATGCGCGAGGAGGCCAGCTTCTCGGAGAAGAACCTGCTCCACATCCTGCGCCGCAACCGCAAGCTGGAGCGCATCTTCGAGGCCGTGGTGGAGGAGGGGCAAGCGGCAGGCCTGTTCCGTCCCATCATGCCGCGCCTGATCGTGTTGGGCCTGTTCGGCATGTGCAGCTTCGTCGCGTACTGGGTGCGCTTGGCCATAATCGACGTGGACGAGATCGCGGGCGCTTTCCTGCTGATGCTCGAATCGGGCTGGCTCGACGACGGCAAGCGGGCCACGGGCGCCTGGCCGCGCGCCGGCACGGTCGGCGAGGCGTTGGCCATGCCACGCGCCCAAGTGGCGCGGTTGGAGGCGCTGGCGGGCGAACTGGCCGCGGGCCTCGGCAAGGCGCAGACCCGCTTGGAGATGGGCTTGGCCGCGCGGCCGCGCCGCAAGGCCAAGCGCCGTTAGTAGCTGCGCGGCAGGCCCAGATCGTGCTGGGCGATGAAGTTTAGGATCATCTCCTCGGACACCGGCGCGAACTTGAACAGGCGGGCGTCGCGGTAGAGGCGCTCCAGGTGCGATTCGCGGGCGAAGCCCATGCCGCCCATGGTCTGCATCGCGCGCTCGATCAGCGTCGACGCGGCTTGAGCCGCGATTAGCTTGGCCGTGTTGGCTTCGGAGCCGAACGGCTTCCCCTGGTCGTGCAACGTGGCCGCCTTGTAATTCATCAGCCGCGCGCACTCGAGCTCGGCATGGGCCTGGGCGAGGGGGAATTGGATGCCCTGATAGGCGCCGATAGGCGTGCCGCGAAACACCTTGCGTTCCTTGGCGTATTCGACGGCCAGGCGTGTGGCCAGGCGGCCCGAGGCGACGCAACCCGCGGTCGTGACGATGCGCTCGGTGTTCAGCACGTCCAGCAACTCGTTCCAGCCGCCATGCAGCGTACCGATCAGCTCGGAACCTTCGATCCGCACATTGTCGAAATAGACGTTCGAGGAGGCCAGAGTATTTGTGCCCAGCTTCTCAATCGCGGCGTGGGTCAGGCCTTCGCGTTTCACGTCGATCATGAACATCGTCAGGCCGTCGGTCTTGCGCTGGACCTCTTCGATCTTCTTGGTGCGCGCGATGACCAGCATCTTGTCGGCCTCGGGCACGCCGGTGATCCATATCTTGCGGCCGTTGAGGCGCCAGCCGTTGCCGTCGGGCGAGGCGAAGCTGCGCACCTCCAGCGTGTTAGTGCCGGCGTCGGGCTCGGTCAGGCCCATGCAGAAATACATCTGTCCCGCGCACAACTTAGGTAGCCAATCGCGTTTCATGGCCGCGCTGCCGTAACGGGCGATGGCTACGCCGCCGAAGATAGGATTCAGCATGAACACTTGCGCAAAGGTGCCGCCGGCACCTTCCGCCGCCACGTTCTCGATGATAAGTGCCAGCTCCAGCATGCCGAGCCCACCGCCGCCATGTTCCTCGGGCAGAGAAGCGCCGGCCAGGCCTGCCTCGCACAGCGCCTGCCAGATTTCCTTGGGATAGGCTTTCCTTCGGTCGTGATCGAGCCAGTAGTCGAGGCCGAAGCGCGCGCCGATCTTGCGGGCCGTGTCCGCGATCTGGGCCTGTTCGGCGGTCAGTTCGAAATCCATCGGAACCCTCGCTCCTTCGCCGCTGGCGTCATTCTTGCGCGGAGGCCGCGCGCAGCGCCATGAAAGACTTTCGCGGAAAGATTGTATTTACTATATGGTTCATTAATTGACTATACGGTAGAAACGGATGGACGCCTTGACGCGAGGCCACCCCGCGCGCGACTTAGAGAGGCGACGAGGAGCCGTTTCGGAGAGTGACCGCGATGCAGCAGAGTCGGGACGAATTGTTGAAGGCCTACCGGGTGATGAGCCGCATCCGGGAGTTCGACGAGCGGCTGCATGTCGAGTTCGCGACTGGCGAGATCCCGGGCTTCGTCCACCTCTATGCGGGCGAAGAGGCCGTGGCGGCCGGCATCTGCGCGCACCTCAATGAACGCGACTACATCGCTAGCACCCATCGTGGCCACGGCCACTGCATCGCCAAGGATTGCGATGTCACGGGCATGATGGCCGAGATCTACGGCAAGTCCGCCGGCCTTTGTGGCGGCAAGGGCGGCTCCATGCACATCGCCGACCTGGACAAGGGCATGATGGGCGCCAACGGCATTGTGGGCGCGGGTACGGCCCTGGTCTGTGGTGCTGCGCTGTCAGCCAAGACGTTGGGTACCGGCGGCGTCGCGGTCGCCTTTACCGGCGACGGCGGCTCCAACCAGGGTACGGTGTTCGAAGCCATGAACCTGGCCTCGGTCTGGTCGTTACCGGCCATCTTCGTGTTCGAGAACAACGGCTATGGCGAGGCCACGGCGTCCGAATGGGCGCTGGCGGGCGGCGATATCGTCCGCCGTGCCCAAGCCTTCGCCATGCCCGGCCACCAGGTCGACGGCAACGACTATTTCGCCGTATGGGACGCCATGCGGCAGGCGACGGAACGCGCGCGCGCTGGCCAGGGGCCTTCGCTCATCGAATGCAAGATGAAGCGTTATTACGGCCATTTCGAAGGCGATACGCAGAACTATCGCGCCAAGGAAGAGATCGAGACGCTCCGCGCGGAGAAGGATTGCATGAAGCGCTTTCGCGCGCGGGTGGGCGAGGCAGGGCTGATCGATGCGGCGGCGCTTGACGCCATCGATGCCGAAGCCAAAGCCGAGATCGACGCGGCGGTGAAGACGGCCAAGGCGGCATCGACGCCGCCCGCCTCGGCACTGATGACCGACGTCTACGCGTCCTACTGAGGAGACGCGTCATGGCATCCAAATCCTTCCGGGCGGCCATCAACGAAGCGCTCAAGCTCGAGATGCGCCGCGACAGCCGGGTCATCGTCATGGGCGAGGACGTAGCGGGCGGCCGGGGCGGCTCAGCCAATGTCGAGGAGGCCTGGGGTGGCCCGTTCGGCATGACCCGCGGCCTCTACAAGGAATTCGGCGCGACCCGCGTGTTGGACACGCCGATCACCGAATCCGCCTTCGTGGGCGCGACGGCGGGTGCGGCAATGACCGGTCTGCGCCCCGTGGCCGAGGTGATGTTCGTCGACTTCACCGGCGTTTGCTTCGACCAGATCATGAATCAGATCGCCAAGATCCGTTACATGTTCGGCGGCAAGGCCAAGCTGCCGTTGGTGATCCGCATGCTCTACGGCGCGGGCTACCGGGCCGGTGCGCAGCATTCCCAGTGCCTCTATCCGATCTATACGCATTTACCGGGCCTGAAGGTCGCCGTGCCGTCCAATCCGCATGACGCCAAGGGCCTCCTGATCTCGGCCATTCGCGACGAGGATCCGGTGCTGTTCTTTGAGCACAAGGCGATTTTGGGCATGAAGGGTGAGGTGCCCGACGAGGCCTATGAGGTGCCTCTGGGCAAAGCCAACATCGTGCGCCCGGGCAAAGATGTAACCGTGGTCGCCATCGGCCGCATGGTTCATATGGCTGAAAAGGCGGCCGCCGCACTGGCTAAGGAAGGTATCGACTGCGAGGTGATTGACCCGCGCACGACCTCGCCGCTCGACGCGGCTGCGATCTTGGCCAGCGTGCGCAAGACAGGCCGCTTAGTCGCGGTGGACGAGGCCTATCCCCGCTGCAATATGGCGACCGACATCGCCGCGCTCGCGGCGCAGGAGGCATTCGGCTCCTTGCGTGCACCCGTGCGCATGGTTTCGCCGCCCCACGTGCCGGTGCCGTTCGCCGCACCGCTGGAAGATCTCTATATCCCCAATGCCGACAAGGTGGCCGAGGCGGTCCGCGCGACCGTCAAGCCAGCGGCCTAGTTCGTTTCGAGGAAATCCTTATGACTATCCATCCGCTCACCATGCCCAAAATCGGCCTGACCATGGAGGAGGGTACGGTTTCGAAGTGGCAGATCGGTGAAGGACAAGTGGTCGCCGCCGGCCAGCATGTGGCCGACATCGAGATCGAGAAGAGCACCAACGAGTTGGAGACGCAGAACGGGGGTACGCTGCGGCAAGTGGTGACTGAGGGCACGGTTGCGCCCGTGGGTGCCTTGATCGGCGTGATCGCCGACGGCGGTGAAGGCGATGCCGAGGTGCAGGCCTTCGTCGCGGGCTTCGTGCCGGCCGAGCAGGCCTAACCCTTCGCGTCCACCATGCCGCGGATCTTACGGATGTGCTCAGGCCCGATGCCGCAGCAGCCGCCTAGGATATCGATGCCGTCGTTGATCCAGCGTTGCGCGAAGGTGCCGTACATCTCGGCGTCCACGTCGCCGCGCAGCTTGTTCAGCCCGCCTTCGTTCAGCAGCCATTTTTTCGGTACCGGTAGGAAGCCGTTGGCGTAGGCGCCGATCTTGCGCTTGGTTTGGGGACGCAGCTCGGGGAGGCCCACGTCGATGGCTTCGGGTGGCGAGCAGTTGAACAGCACGGCTTCCACATCCAGCCCGTCGAGCGCCGCCAGCGCCTGGGCGATGGTCTCGTCGCTGCGCAGGCGTCCAGTATAGATCTCGTCCTCCAGCGTCCATGACACCCAGACGGGCTTGCCTGCCGCCAAACCTGCTTGGGCCGCGGTGCGCGCCTCGACGGCACTCGACATGGTCTCGCAGATGAACAGGTCGACGCCCGGCGCCAGGATGCCGGCGATCTCGTCATAGATCGGGCGCATCTCGTCTGGCTTTTTGACCAAGTCTGGGCGGTAGCTGGAGACCAGCGGGGGCAGGGAGCCCGCGATGCGCGCGCCTTTCCGGCCGGATTTCTCCTTGGCGTCCATGGCCAGGTCGCGCGCGATGGCGGTCAGTTCGGCGACGCGGTGCGAGAGCCCGATGCGGCCCAGGATATCGGGCGTGGTCGTGTAGTTGTTGGTGGTGATGACGTCCGCGCCGGCCTTGTAAAAATCCAGGTGCACGTCGCGAACGGCATCGGGTGCGTGCATGAGCGCATGGGCCGACCAGATGTTTGGCGGCACCTCGACGCCCCGCCGGCTCAGTTCGCGGCCCGTGCCGCCGTCCAGAACGATCGTTCGCGCCATCCGTCCCTCCCAATTGCGATGCGAACTCTAGCAGCAATTCCATTGTGTGAGCCACACAGGGTGGGCCTATAATCACAGCATCCGCCGCCAGGAGGACCGGTATGCCGCTCGATATCTTCGATCCGCAGCACTATGCGCGCGTGCGTCTGCCCGCTAATGCACCCGGTGCGTTGTCGTTACCGCCCTGGTGCTACACCACGCCAGAGTATTTCCAGCGCGAGGTCGAGCGCATCTTCATGAAGACCTGGAATTTCATCGGCCGCGTCGAGCGGGTGGAGAAGCCGGGCGACTACATCGCTTTCGATTTCACCGGCGTGCCTGTGATCGTGGTGCGCGACAAAGACAACAAGGTTCGCGCTTTCGCCAACACCTGCCGCCATCGCGGTGCGCGGCTGCTGGAGGATGGTGAGGGCAACTGCCGTGCCATCAAGTGCCCGTATCACGCCTGGGTCTATGGCCTCGACGGTGCACTGATTGGCGTGCAGGACATGGACGACGCCAAGGCGTTCGACAAGAAGGATTACGGGCTGATCCCGATCCGCCTCGAGACCTGGGAAGGTTTCATGTTCATCTCCTTCGATCCCGACGCGAAGCCCTTGTCGGCCCATCTGGGCGATCTGCCGGAGAAGATCGGCGGCTACCGGCTCAGCGCCATGCGCCCCCGGTTCCGGCGCGAATACGATCTGGCGTGCAACTGGAAATTCATGGTCGAGAATTTCTTGGAGTACTACCACACGCCGTTCCTGCATCTGCGCTCGGTCTACAAGCAGCCGGTGAATTTTCTGGGTCAGAAGGGCGCGCCGATGGTGGTCCTGCCGGCGGAGCAGGGCACGGGTGACTACGTCTTCTTCTTCCTGCCGCACGAGGGTACACGTGCGCTTCTGGCGGGCGACACGGGCTTCCCGGTCATGGAAAATCTGCCGGGGCGCATCGCCAACGGCACCAGCTCGGGCTGCATCCTGCCGGCGGGGATGATGAGCTTCCATCAGGACTGCATGTGGTTCCTGGAGATTTACCCGATCTCCCACAACCGCACGAAAGTGGTGCAGGTGGGCTGCTTCCCGGAAAGCACCGTCAACCGGCCCGACTTCGAAGAGGTGCTGCAGCGTTACGTCAAACGCTGGAATCTGGTGATGGGTGAGGATGCCGAGATGCTGCCCAAGCAGCAGAAGGGCGCCGAGAACAGCCTGGCCGTGGCGGGCCCCGTCTGCCACGTAGAGGACAAGATCCACGCCATCCGCCATCGTTGGCTCAACCAGGTCATCGGCAACAGCCCCTAATTCTTCGCAAGAGAGACTTATGGAAATCGGCACGATCAAGCGGCCGCCGAAAGCGGTCATTGCCGCCCTCAAGCGCATCGGCACCAGCACCATCGGCAACGCGCTGGACGATTTGGGCATTTATGGCGTCATGCCGAACCTGCGCCCCGTGTGGCCCGGCGCGAAGTATGTCGGGCCCGCCTTCACGGCCAAGGAAGTGACCGGCGTACACGGCAGCTACACCGGCGCCGATTTCAAGCTCGGCGCCATCATCGACAATGCCGACAAGGGCGACGTGGTGGTGATCGACAACGCGGGCCACCAGGTTTCGACCTGGGGCGGCATCGCCTCCTATGCGGCCAAGCACAAAGGCGTGGCCGGTCTGCTGGTCGATGGCGGCGTGCGCGATGCCGACGAAATGGTGCAGTTCAAGTTCCCCGTCTTCTCACGCCACATCACGCCCACCTCGGCCAAGGGCCGGGTGAAGGTTCTGGCGATCAACGTGCCGGTGAAGATGGACGGCGTGCTGGTGCGGCCAGGCGACATCATCTGCGCGGATGCGACCGGCGTTGTTTGCGTGCCCTCGGAAGTGGCCGAGAAGGTGGCCAAGATGGCCAAATCTTTCGATGCCGACGACAAGCAGGCCATTCGCGAGATCAAGAAAGGCCTGACCTTCGCCCAGGCCCTGAACAAATTTAAGAAGCTTTAGGGCGCGGATTCTGTTCCGCCGTCCACGGCTAGCACTTCGCCGGTCACAAACCCGCACGTCATCAGGAACAGGGCGGCGTTCGCGCATTCCTCGGGCTCGCCGATGCGTCCCAGCGGCACGCGCTTGGAATGCTCTTCCATGCGCTTGTCGAACTCTTCCTGTGTGCGGCCCTTGCGGATCAGATCGGTCAGGATTACGCCGGGCGAGATGCAGTTCACGCGCAGGCCCTCCGAGCCCAGCTCCCATGCGAGCGAGCGGGTGGCAGCGTCGATCGCACCGTCGATGGCCGCGCCGACCACATAGCCGCGCAATGGCCGTCGCGAGGCCGCGCCGGAATAGAAGATGATGCTGCCGCCCTTGTTCATGTGATGGCGGCCGTCATAGGCGGCCCAGAACGGTCCCCAGAACTTGCTGTCGAAGGATTCGTAGGATTCCTTCTCCGGTAATGAATCGAAAACGAGACGGTGCACGGTCGAGCCGCTGAGGATCAAGTGATCGAACTTGCCGTGGTTCTTGAGGAATGCGGCCGTCGCCGCACGGTCGCCAATTTCCACCACGCCCGATGTGATACGCCCCGATTTGCCCGCGATCTTTGCAGCCGCAGCTTCGGCCCGTTTTTGATCGCGCGATGTCAGCACAACATGGGCGCCTTCCTTGTGCGCCATCTCGGCGGTGGCGTAGCCGATACCGCCCGAACCGCCGATCACGACGACCTTCTTTCCGTCCAGCGCACCCATACCGTCACCCGCATTGTGATTGCTCGCTAATCGAGATAGCGGTTTGGTAATGGTTTCGCCATCGGAAAGTACCGCGACCAATTGCTATTCAAAACGTTGTGCTTGGGGGCCGCCACCATGGTCGCTAGGTTGAAGCGAGGATAACGGAGGACGCGATGCCCAAGGCATTGACCCAGAATCAGGTCGACGCATTCAAGCGCGACGGATTTGTTTTTCCCGTGCGGGGCATCTCGGAAGCCGAAGCGGCCGATTGCGTCCGCAAGATCGACGCGTTCGAGAAGAGCACCGGCGAGAAGGCCAGCGTGCGGTTGCGCACCAAGGCGCATCTCCTGATGCCGTGGCTTGCGGAGCTTGTACGCCGGAAGGAAATCGTCGACGCCGTCGAGGACATTCTAGGGCCGGACATCATGTGCTGGGGCGGCGGCGTGTTCGTGAAGCGCGCGAAGGACCCAGCCTTCGTCTCCTGGCACCAAGATACTTGGTATTGGAGCTGGCAGCCCAAGGACGCGGTGACCGTCTGGCTGGCTTTCACGGACGCGGCGACGGACAACGGCAGCGTCCGCTACATCCCGGGCTCGCACAACGAGAACATCACCTCGCACGAGTGGACAAACAAAGCGAATAACCTACTGACCACCAGCCTCGAAGTGCAGGGGGGTGTGGATGAGTCGCGCGCGGTGGATACCAAGCTGAAGCCGGGCGAGATGATCCTGCATCACGAACGCATCGTGCATGGTTCGAGCCCCAACACCTCGGGCCGGCCGCGCATCGGTTTCTCGATTCAGTATGTCGGTGCGAACTTCAAGGAGACTGCCATCCCGCGCACGAGCGCCACGCTGGTCCGAGGCCGGGACCACGGTAATTTCGAATCCGAACCTGTTCCAACGAAGGAGTTCGACCCCGAGGGGCTTGCGGCCTTCGACCACGCGCTTGCGCTCTACCGGAAAGCCGCGAAAAGCCTTCGCCGGGGCGCCTGATGAGCGCGCTCGCGGGTAAGAAGGTCCTGGTCATCGGCGCGTCCGCCGGCATCGGCAAAGCGACCGCCACCCACGCTTTGCGTGCAGGCGCCGAAGTCGCGATCTCCGCCCGTGGGCTCGAACGATTGCAAAGCGCAGCCGAGGCACTGGCCAAGGAAGGCGGAAAACTGAGCTACGAGACACTCGATATGCGCGACCGCGCTGCTGTCGCCGCTTATCTGAAGCGGCACGCACCGTTCGACCATCTGATCTTGCCGGGCGCCACGGTCTACCGCACGCCCTTCGCCGATATGGAAGAGGACAAGGCTAAGGGCTCGGTGCACGCTAAGTTTTGGGGGCCATTCTGGGCCGCCTACGATGCGCGCGATCACATTCGGCGGGGCGGCAGCATCGTATTCTATTCTGGCCTGGCCAACCGCCGTCCGGTGCCGGGTTATGTCATTGGTGCGGTGATCGATGGCGCGCTGGACGCGGCCACGCGGTCCTTGGCGCACGAGCTGGCGCCGCGCGGCATCCGCGTGAACTGCATTTCGCCCGGCATCATCGAGACCGCCTACGTGGAGCGCATCCCGCCCGATGTGAAGGAACAGCTGTTCGGCGCCTATGCCAGCAAGGTGCCGGTCAAAAGGGTGGGGCAAGCGGATGATTGCGCTCAGGCTGGCATGTATCTTATGACCAATGGGTATGTGACGGGCGAGGTCATTGCCGTGGATGGCGGCGTCGAGTCCGCGCCTTAAAGAGACGAGGGACCGGAAATGCTGCAAGCCGATATCTTCCAGAATGTGCGCAAGCCCGCCCTCGAGGCGGAGATGCTGCCGCCCGAGTGCTACACCAGCCGCGAGTTCTACGACCGCGAGGTGAAGCACATCTTCATGAAGCGCTGGAACTTCATCGGCCATGACGGTCAGGTGGCGAAGCCCGGCGACTACATGGCGTTCGATCTGGTGGGCGTGCCGGTTATCGTGGCGCGCGACCGCGCGGGCGAGATCCGCGCCTTCGCCAACACCTGCCGCCATCGTGGTTGCCGTGTCATCAGCGGCGCGGGCAACGTGCGCGCGTTCAAGTGTGGCTATCACGGCTGGGTCTACAATCTGGACGGCCGCCTAACTGGCGCACCGCAGATGGAGCACTCCAAGGGCTTCGACAAAGCCGACTACGGTCTGTTCCCCATTCGATTGGAGAAATGGGGCCGCTTCATGTTCATCAACTTCGACAAGAACGCCGCGCCGTTGAAGACGCAGCTCGGCGACCTGGTCGACAAGCTAGCGACTTATAACTTTGACGACATGGAGCTGGTGCGCCGGCGCGAATTGGAGGTTGGCTGCAACTGGAAGGTCTACTACGAGAACGTCCAGGAGCCGTACCATACGCCCCACGTCCACACGACGACGCTCGCGACCAAGAACGAGGACGAGGGCGCGACCCTGATGTCGGGCAATTCCGGGCTTTTGTTCGGCGAAGGCGGCGACAACGCGCCGGTGAAGTTGGAGTTCGGTCAGAACTATTCCTGCCTCGTGGGCCGTCACGTCGGCAGCCGCGGCCTTCTGCCGGGGCGCGAACCGTTCCCGCCCATCAAGTCGCTGGAAGGCCGCACGCGTGACGGTTCGATCTGGTCCTATCCCTTCCCGGCAACCACTATCTCCTGCCAGCGCGAAGGCATGTGGTATGTCGAGATTCAGCCGCTGGGCCCTGACCGCAGTAAGCTGGTCCTTGGCACCTGCTTCCCTAAGGAGACGACACTTCGCGCGGATTTCGAGGAGAAAGTTCAAGGCTATTACGAGCGCCTCGACGTGACCACCGCCGAGGACGTCGTGATCACGGAACAGCAGCAAGCCGGCATAAGCTCGCCCTTCGCCAAGGCCGGGCGCGTCTGCCATCTGGAGGCGGTTGCCCATAGCTTTCGCCGATGGGTGGTGGAGCAGGTTTCGCAGGCGGCCTAAGCGGCTTTCGCGGCGCGGCGAAAAACTGATATAACCACTGAGATTTCAGGAACCGGGTGGGCTGGACGCCGCCCATGGGCAGGAGGGTTTCCAATGAACGTCATGACGCCGGGTAAGAATACGCGGGCGGAAAGCTATCGCCGCATGGAAGACGGCACGAAGGAGGAGTACCTTCTTCTGAGCGAACTGGCGAAGCCTTTCAAGGCCAAGAAGGCGGACCGCATCTTGTCCTATCTGCCCGGCCTTCAGAACAGCTTTCCCGGTATGGCCGTCGATCGCTATGTCCATTCGCTCCAGACGGCGACCCAGGCGCACCGCGCGGGTGAGAGCGAAGAGTTTGTGGTCGCTTCCCTGCTGCACGATATCGGTGACCTGCTCGCCCCGGATAACCATGGTCCGTTCGCGGCAGAGCTGCTGAAGCCCTTCGTGTCGCCCGAGACCTACTGGATGATCACGTATCACAACCTGTTCCAGGGCTATTACTTCTTCCATCACTACGGCAAGGACCGGAACATGCGCGACCGGTTCCGCGGCCATCCCTGCTATCAGATGACGGCGGACTTCTGCGCCAAGTACGATCAGACCGCGTTCGATCCGAACATGGACACCATGCCGCTCGAAGCGTTCGAACCGATGGTCCGCCGGTTATTCGACCGCGAACCCTGGGGAGCCCACACCAAGACTGAGCAGTGGCCTTCGGGTTATTGATTTGACGGACCGGCCGCCCCCAAGGGCGGCCGGTTTGTTTTTGGGGTTCGGTACCCGCACGGGTGGGCCGCACCTCGCGTCCGGGGGTATTCGGGCGTATCATTTCAGGCGATGACGACGGACGAGGGAGGGCGCCATGATCATTAAGAACGATCCCAGCCACGTGGTGATTGCCAAGTACAACACTATGGACGAGGGAACGCGCGAGGAATACCACGCCTGCGTCGAGCTCTCGAAGCCGTTCAAGGCCAAGCTGGCCGATCGGCTGCTGGACGCCGTCACCGCGCTGAAGAAGAGCTATCCGGGCGAGCAGGTGGACCGCTACGTCCATTCGCTCCAGAGCGCGACCCGCGCCCATCGCGACGGTCAGGACGAGGAGATGGTTGTCGCCGCGCTGCTCCACGACATCGGTGACATGCATTGTCCTGAGAACCACGCGGAGTTTGCGGCCTCGGTTCTGCGCCCATACGTCTCGCCCTCGACACACTGGGTCATCCTTCGCCACGGGCTGTTCCAGGGCTACTATTACTTCCACCATTTCGACCTGGACCGGAACGCGCGCGACAAGTTCCGCGGCCATCCGGACTATGAGCGCTGCGCTGATTTCTGCGGCAAATACGACCAGATGTCGTTCGATCCGAACTACGACACGATGCCGCTCGAGGCGTTTGAGCCCATGGTCCGGCGCATCTTCGCGCGAGAGCCGTGGGGCGGGCAGACCAAGATGGACGAGGCGCTGTCCCGGGCTTATGCCTGAATCGTTTCGCCGTGCCGTGATGTCGTGATCGAATGCCGAGAATCCTGAGCGAATCGCAAGTTTCCCAATTTCACGAATTGGGCTATGTCGCAGGCATCCCCGTTCTCTCCGAGGACGAGGCATCCCGGGCGTTGGCTGCGTTGCTCGCATGGGAGAAGTCGTCCGGCAAGACCGTTAAGGAGGTCATGCGCGGCAAGGCGCATCTCCTGCTCAAATGCCTGTCCGATCTGGTCCACCACCCGCGCATCGTCGCGGCGTTGCAGGATGTGCTGGGCCCCAACGTGCTGTGCCTGGAATCGGGTTTCTTTTGGAAGAATGCGCGCGATTCCTCGTACGTCTCTTGGCACCAGGACAACACCTACCTCCAGCTTCAGCCGCCTGCCGCGCTCGCGGCCTGGCTGGCATTAACCGACAGCAAGAAGGACAACGGCGCGCTGAAGGTCATCCCCGGCACCCAAAAGCAAGGTGATCTGGCCTACGACTTGATCCCTGGTGAGAACAACATGCTGAAATTCTCCCGCCAAGTGCGCGACATCGATACGCAGAACGCCGTCCATATCGAGCTGGAGCCGGGCCAGCTCTCTATGCATGCCAATCATGTCGTGCACGGCTCCGAGGCTAATGGGTCCGACCGGCCTCGCATCGGTTGGAGTTGTATTTTTGCGGCGCCCCATGCGCGCACGACCGCGCGGGGCGCGATGGGGGCCACGCTGGTCGCGGGTGAAGACACGCACGGCTATTACGAACTGGAGCCCATCCCGCGTTTCGATTTTGACCCCATCGCCGTGGCGGCGTATGAACGCTCGATGTCAGGCCCTCTCTCCATCTACAAACCGAAGTGACATGAAGAATATCGCTCTTCGCCTGCTTTCGATCGGCGTGGTCGTCGGCGGACTCTCGGCGCCCGCGCATGCCGACTACGAATCCGGCGTGGCCGCTCTGGCGGCTGGCGATTACAACGCCGCGATGATTGAGTTCCGGCGCTCCGCCGCCCAGGGCGACCCCATGTCGCAGCGGGCGCTCGGCATCATGTACTTCAAAGGTCAGGGCGTTAACGTCGATCCGGTCGAGGCGGCGCAGTGGTTCTCGCTGGCTGCGGGGCGGGGCGATGCGCCGGCTCAGGCCTATCTTGGCGCGCTCTTCGCCACCGGCACGGGCGTTCAGAAGGATCAGGCCAAGGCCGTCGAATGGTTCCGCAAATCGGCCGAACAGGGCTATGCCGAAGGCGAGGTCCGTCTCGGCGTCATGTATTTCCAAGGCTGGGGCATCGCCAAGGATCCCCAGAAGGCCGTCGAATGGTTCAAGCGGGCGGCGGATAAGGGCAACGCGCATGCCCAGTACCGTATGGGCTTCGCCTACAAGCACGGTCAGGGCGTCGCCAAGGACAAGGTCGAGGCGCTCAAGTGGTACACGATCGCGGCGTCGGAGGGTTATCCGCGCGCCGACGAGCGGGCGCAGGCCTTAACGAAGGACATGACGAAGGCCGAGGTCGCCGAAAGCCAGAAGCGCGCGGCCGATTGGCAGGCCGCGACGATCAAGCGCCTTGAAGGCAAGAGCTGACGTCTATTCGTACGGCTTGAACGTGTCACGCAGATGGGCGAGGGCAGCGTTGAGGCCTTCCGTGGTGCGAAGCTTGTTGAACGCCTTGTATTCGGGCGTATCGGTCGCATCCATGATGACGCAAGCCTCGAACCCGTATTGAAGTGCCGAGCGGAAGCCCATCGCTTCGAACGTGTTGTTGATGGCGCGCTTGTTCCAGCGCAGGCAGGCATCGGCCACGCGCGACATGCGCTTGGCAATCTTCATCACCTCCCGCTCCAGATCGGCCTTGGGAAACACCCGGTTCACAAGGCCCAGACGCTTGGCTTCGTCGGCCCCGAACGTATCGCCCGTATAGATCAGCTCGCGGGATAGCTGCCCGATCACCCAGGGCATCGCCAGCATCAGGATGCCGTTCGAGAAGCGCGTCTCGACTACGCCGAACTTCGAATCGTCCGAAGCGTAGCGGATATCGCACATCTGGGCGAACTCCAGCCCGCCCGCCAGGCAATGGCCTTCGATCTGGGCGATGACGGGCTTCGAACATTGCCATGGCGACAGGCAGAATTGGAATTCCTCGCCCAGAAGGGCGCGCCACTCGTCCATGGTGCGCTCCTTGCCGTCGGCGGTTTCCTTGATATCGTAACCGGCGGAAAACGCCTTGCCGCCTGTACCCTTGATCACAACGACGCGCACTTCGGGATCGGCGTCGGCAGCCTTCAACACAGCCACCAGTTCCTGCCGCAGCTTCAAGCTGAAGGAGTTCATCCGGTCGGGACGGTTGAAGGCCACCACGGCGACGCGATCGTCCACGTTGTAGAGAAGGGTCTCGTAGGTCATTGGCAGGCCTCCTGCGCTGGCGTCGGGTTGCGATTATGTCGAGGGCAACCGTCGCGCGCCATGCCGCACTGTGGTACCGAAATGCTGGGATAGAGGACTACTTATCGCATTCCAATGAAGCACGACGCCGAAGTCGCATTAATCGAGCGCATCCTGGGGAATCTCGCGGCCGGTCGCCGCGAGACGGCAAACGGTGAACGCCTGAGCCCGGTCGATGCCTATATCTCGCCGCAACGTCACGCGGCGGAACTGTCCAACCTGTTCCGCCGTCATCCAGTGATCATCGGCCCGTCTTCGACCTTGCCGGAGCCGGGCACGTTCCTTACGCACGACTTCACCGGTGTGCCGATCCTGGCCGTGCGCGGGGCGGATGGGCAGGTGCGGGCGTTCTTGAACGTATGCCGCCATCGCGGCGCGCGCATCGTGAATGAACCGTCCGGCAAGGCGGGGCGCGCCTTCGTGTGCCCATATCACGCCTGGAGCTACGACCTGACCGGCACGCTTACCGGCGTCAGCGACGCCGCCGCTTTCACGGGCCTGGATCGCGAGGCACATGGGCTAGTTCCGCTACCGGCGGCCGAGCGGCACGGGCTGATCTGGGTTCGGCCCAGCAAGGTCGAACCGGGGGAAGCATCTCTGGATATAGATGCGTTCCTGGGGCCGCTGGCTTCCGACTTCGCCCATTTCGGTTTGGAGGGCGCCGCTCTCTACGCACCGGTCGAACTGCCGCGCGCCATGAACTGGAAGGTGATGGTCGACACCTTCCTCGAGGATTATCATTTCCGCTGGGTGCACGGGCAGAGCGTGCACAAATACTATCTGGACAACGCCTCGGTGTATGATCGCCTCGGGCGGCATATCCGGTATGTGATCCCGAAGCGCACGCTGAAGGATCTAGCGGGCACTGATCCGGCCGAGTGGCGCCTGCGCGACCATTCCAACATCCTCTATTACATTTTCCCCAACACGGTGATGGTGTTCGTGGCCGATCACGCGGCCATCTTCGCCATGTTCCCGAACGGCGATGCGAACCATTCGGTCATGCACCTGTCGTTCTGCCTGCCGGAGAAGCCCGAGACGGAGAAGGCCAAAGCCTATTGGGACAAGAACGCCAGCCTGATCCGGACCGCGCTCGGCGAGGATTTCGTGGTGGGCGAGGGTATCCAGGCGGGCTTCGCGTCTGCTGCAAACCAGCATCTGACGTTCGGCCGCTATGAGAAGGGACTGGCGTTCTTCCACGACATCGTGGAAGAGGCGATGGCGGACGCCTAGCGCGAGCCGCACCCCGGGCGCAATTTACGCCAAGCTTCGGCAAGCCCGTCGCGCGCAAAGGGAACCGCAATGGCGATCAAGGCCTCGGCCCGTTCATCCACCGATTTGTCCCGCAATTCCGCCACGCCGTATTCGGTGACGACATAGTCGGCCTCGGCGCGCGGCACCGTGACGACGGTGCCGGTTGCCAGGGCCGGCACGATGCGCGAGGTCTTGCCGTCGGAGGCCGCGGCTTGCAGGGCCAGGATGGAGCGTCCGTGCGGCGCGCGCCGCGCGGCCTCGACGAAATCGAGCAGGCCGCCGGTGCCGCTAACCTGCCGTCCGCCGATCATCTCGGCATTGGCTTGGCCGAACAGATCCACCTCGATGACGGAATTGATCGCCACGAACCGATCCAGCCGCGCGATCGTCGCGCGATCGTGGGTGTAGGACACAGGTCGGAAATCGACCGGCGCGCCGGCACCCAACGCGTCGTAAAGGCGCCGCGTGCCGATGGCCAAGCCAGTCACGGATTTCCCCGTGTCGATGGGCTTGCGGGCGTTGGTCACCACGCCCGCCTCGATCAAATCTATCAGGCTATCGGTCGCCAGGCCGGTATGTACGCCGATGTCGCGCTTGTCCTGCAAAGCGGCCAGCACCGCATTGGGCGTACCGCCCAAGCCGAATTCGATTGTGTCGCCGTCGGACACCAGTTCCGCGACGTTCCGCCCTAGCTTGCGCAGGATGTCGTCCAAGGGCGGATTGGCCGATTCCAACAACGGATGATCTGCTTCGACCGCGTGGCCGATCCGGTCATAGGCAAGCCACGGTGCGCCAGACGAGAAAGGCACGCGCGGGTTGATCTCGGCCACGATGGCGGAGGATCGCTCCAGCACATCCGGCACCATGTCGCCTGCCACGCCGAAGCTGCAACGTCCCTTGGTATCGGGCGGGGAGGTCTGAACGATGGCGAGGTCAAATTTGGCGCGGCGCGATAGATATCCGTGCAGGTCGGAATAATGGAAGGGCAGAAGTCGCACCTTGCCCGCGTGGAGCGAGGCATCATTGTCGCGCGTGGCGAACATGGCGATGACGCGCGCGTCGGGATGAAGAGCTGCCAGATCGCGCCGGTTTACGCCGGGCACATTGGGCTGTGTGAAGGTGACGCCGGCCGCCGAGCGAGGCGCGGAGGCGATGGCGTCGAGGATGGAGGAAGGTTCGGTCGCGCCGCCTTGTACGAAGACGGACATGCCGGGCTTCAGCAGGGCCGGAACTGCCTCGGCGCGCACGCGGTTGGTCATGTATGGGTGGTCAGCGCGGCCGGTCGCCTTCTAGCGTCACGCGGTGCATGACGCGTCGAAAGCCGTGATAATCGTTGACCGGATTGTGCAGAGCGCAACGGTTGTCCCAAAAGGCGATGGAGCCGGCCCGCCATGAGAAGCGGCAGGTGAACTCGGGCCTGACCTGGTGATGGTGCAGATAGTCCAGCAGCGGCTTGCTCTCTTCCTCGGTCATGTCCTTGAAGCGCAGCGTGTGCGCTGTATTGATGTAAAGGCTCTTCCGCCCCGTTTCCGGGTGGGTGCGCACCACGGGATGCTCGACCGCGTACTCTTTGCGGGAATGTTCGGTCGGGCTCGACTTGATGCGATCCTCACGGGTGCGCGAAACCTCGGCCTTCGAGGAGCTGCTAATGGCATGGAGCCCGTCCAGCATCTTTTTCATGCCATCCGACAGGGTTTCGTAGGCCAGATACTGGTTGGCGAACAGCGTGTCGCCGCCGTAGGGCGGCACTTCGCGCGCAACCAGCATCGTGCCCATGGGCGGGTTCTCGAGATAGGTCGTGTCAGAATGCCAGACGCCGCCGAAATTGACCTTCTCGTGCTCCAACTTCACCACCGGAACGATCAGCGGCTCCTCGTCCAGACCTTTGACGAAGGGATACTCGATCACCGTGCCGAAACGCCTGGCGAAGGCCAGGAACTGCTTGGAGTCGATGTCCTGGTCGCGGAAGAAGATCACCAGATGATCGAGGAAGGCGCGGCGGATATCCGCGATCGTGTGGTCGGGCAGGTCCTGGGACACGTCAACGCCGTGAATCTCGGCGCCGAGCGCGCCGGCGATGGGCCGGACTTCGATGGAATTGCTAGCCATATCACCGCGGACCATAGCCAGCGCCGGTGGGCTGATCAACTTGGTCGGGGTTGGCCAAGGCGGGCCTGTTTGGCTAGTGTCGCTCGTAGCGGCGGGCAGGTCCGCGGCCAGGGGGAGGGGCCATGAAAACCATCGTCATGGGCGGCGGCATCATCGGGATCACCACCGCCTGGTATCTGGCCCAGGAAGGCCATCAGGTCACGGTGCTCGAGCGCCGCGAAGAGACGGGCCTCGAAACCAGCTTCCAGAACGGCGCTCTCCTGGCGCCTGGCCACTCCCAGGCCTGGGCTTCGCCGGCGGCACCCAAGACGCTCATCAAGTCCCTGTTCCAGGACGATCCGGTCCTGCGCTTCCGCATCCGCACGGAGCCGGAATTCTGGCGCTGGGGCATCGAGTTCCTGCGCAACTGCACGGCCGCGAAATACCGCCAGAACACGCTGCGCATCATGCGCGTGATGAAGTACGGCGTGGAGCAGTTGCGCCTGCTGCGGGACAAGACGGGCATCGAATACGACGGCAATGACAAGGGCATTCTTTACCTGTTCCGTACCCAGAAGACGCTGGAGCACGGCGTGGCGGCGTGGAATCTGCTGAAGGAGCACGGGCTGCCGCTCGAAGAGGTGACTAGGGATCAGTGCGTGGCGATCGAGCCCGCGCTGGGCGTATCGAAGGAGAAGGTTGCGGGCGGCATGTTCGCGCCCATGGACGGTGCGGGCGACGCGCTGATCTTCACGCGAAACCTGGCCAAGCTGTGCCGCGACAAGGGCGTGGACATCCGCCTGAACACGGTGGTCACAGGACTCAAACGGGAAGG
Organism: Alphaproteobacteria bacterium; assembly: GCA_050180485.1. Taxonomy (GTDB): domain Bacteria; phylum Pseudomonadota; class Alphaproteobacteria; order CADEGL01; family CADEGL01; genus CADEGL01. The sequence goes on from JBFXED010000042.1 coordinate 21,809, forward strand.
GGACCGCATCACGGGCGTCCGCACCGACAAGGGCGACTTGGATGCCGATTGCTTTGTCCTGGCGCTAGGCCTGGAGAGCCCGGAACTGGCCCGCTCCGTGAGTATCCGTCTGCCGATCTATCCGATCAAGGGCTATACGGTGAACGTCTCGACGCGCGGCTATAACGGCGCGCCGACGGTCGGCATCATTGAAGAGGATAATCTGGTCGCTTTCGCGCGCCTGGGTGACAAGCTGCGCGTGGGCGGCAAGGCCGAGTTTGCGGGTCACGATAAAAGCTATTCACCCGACCAGTACAAGGGCGTCTTCAAGGTCGCGCGCGATCTGTTTCCGCAAGGTGCTGACTACGCTAACCCGACCTATTACGCCTGCCTGCGTCCGGTGACGCCGGGCGGCCCGCCGATCCTGGGGCCGACGCGCTACCGCAATTTCCATGTCAACGTGGGCCATGGCGCAGCGGGCTGGACCATGGCTTGCGGCGCGGCGCGCGCCGTGGTTGATGTGATCAGCGGGCGCAAGCCGGAGATCGACATGGAAGGCCTCACGTTGGCGCGCGGCTAGGGAAAGCGACGCGGATGGTCGAAAAGCGTGAGAATCTGCAGCCCGGCGGCGTTCCCAAGATTTATGGCGACGTGCCGCCGTTCATGGCGGTGTCTTATGCGGCGTCGCTCGCCGGCCTCAAGGCCGACGCGGTGATCGTCGGCATGCCCTACGACGGCATTGCTACCTATCGCGGCGGCGCCACTCGCCGCGCGCCGCAGGAAATCCGAAAATTCTCACTGCTGTTCGGGGGATACAACTACGACTGGGACATGAACGCCTTCGACCATATCCGCATGGTCGACTGTGGCGACGTGGATGTGGTGCCCGGCGACACGCCCGAAAGCTATGCGCGGCTAGAGCGTCGTTTCGCGGCGATTCATGCCGCGGGCGCGGTGCCGTTCATGCTAGGTGGTGACCATGGCGTGACCTATCCCGCGGTCAGAGCGGTGGCGGCAAAGGTCGGAGGTCCGCTCGGCGTCATCGTTTTCGACACGCATCTCGATCTGTCCGAGGCGCTTAACGGTGACCGGTTGACTCGGGCCTCGCCGGTCAAACGCATCTGCGAGATTCCAGAAGTTGATTCACGCCGCGTCGTCATCATCGGCGCGAAGGGCCCTCGCAACTTGCCGGAATGGACACCGCTTTCGCGCGAGCTCGGCATCCGCGTGTTCCCGATCGCCGAGGTCGAGGCGCGTGGCATGGAGGCCGTCGCGGTCGAGGCCTTGAAAATCGCATCGCCGGATGGGCGTCCCCCCTATATCAGCGTCGATATTGATTCCGTCGATCCGGCTTATGCGCCTGGCACTAACAGTCCGGAACCCGGTGGCTTGACCAGCCGGGAGATCATTGCGGGTGTTCGCGCGGTCGCCCGCAATGGGTTCTGCGGTTTCGACGTGGTCGAGGTTTCGCCCGATTTTGACACCAGAAGCGGGACGACCAGCCTTCTGGCGGCGCGCCTGGTGGAGGAGGCGCTTTGTTGCCTTGCCGCGACGCGCGCGGGTAAACAGGATGCATGGCGGTTCGCGGGCGCCCACCGGCGCTGAGCGATCCATGACCGATAGCGGGGGTCTTTGAATGCGGACGATCGTGATGGGCGGCGGCGTGGTGGGTACGACCACAGCCTATTATTTGGCCAAGGACGGGCACGATGTGACCGTCATCGATCGCCAGCCCGAACTGGCCATGGAGACCAGCTTCCAGAATGCGGGCCTCCTGGCCGTGGCCCATGCTTTTGCTTGGGCCTCGCCGCGCGCGCCCAAAATTCTGCTGCGCTCGCTATGGGACAAGGACGCGGCGCTGATCTTCCGTCTTGGGTTCGACCCACGCCTTTATTTGTGGAGTCTGAAGTTCCTGAAGAACTGCACGGCCGAGCGCTATCGCGTCAACACGTTGCGCAAGCTGCGAATCTGCAAATACAGCGAACAGCTCATGGCCCAGCTCAAGAGTGAGTTGAAGCTGGAATACGACGACCTGCAGAAGGGCTTGCTCTACATGTTCCGCGATCAGGCCCATATGGACCAGGCCGCGGCGGCGTCCAAGTTCCTGACCGACAACGGCATCCAATTAGAATTGAAGAATCGAGACGAAGCCGCGCGCATCGAGCCCGCTTTCGAGCCAGTGAAGCGGCTTTATGTCGGCGCGCTCTATTGCCCGACCGACGCCAGCGGCGACGCGCGCGTGTTCACCCACAAGATCGGCGCCGAAGCCGCCAAGCTGGGCGTTAAGTTCCACTACAACGCGAACGTCAAAGGGATGAAGGCCGGCAACGGCAAGATCGAGGCCGTGGTGACGGACAAGGGCGAGTTCACCGCCGACCATTATGTTCTTTCGCTCGGCAGCTTCAGCCCGCAGATTTCGCGTACGATCGGCGTCGATCTGCCAATCTATCCGATCAAGGGCTATACCGTGTCCTTCCCCTGCAACGGCAGCAACTTGACGCCTTCGGTCGGCGGCATTGACGAGGATCTTCTGGTCGCGTGGGGCAAGTACGGCGATACGTTCCGCTGCGGCGGCAAGGCCGAGTTCGCCGGCTACAAGACCGATTTCCAGCCCTCGGATTTCTCGGCGATCCTCAAGACCGCGCGCGAGATGTTCCCCAATGCTTGCGATTGGTCAAAGCCCAGTTACTGGGCATGCCTGCGTCCTATGACGCCAGATGGGCCGCCGCTGTTCGGAACGGCCAAGTACGCGAACTTGCATCTCAACACGGGCCACGGCCATATTGGCTGGACCATGGCTTGCGGTTCCGCGCGCATGGCGGCCGACCTGATCCAGGGCAGGAAGCCCGAAATCGATATGGAAGGGCTGACGCTGGATTCCGGCCGCTTCTAGCCGGGCAGGGATTCAGGCGCTCAAGCGGGCCTTTCGCAGCGCCTCGTCGGCGCGCGTGGCCGCGGCGCGCAGGGGCGAGACCAGATCGGCGGCTTCGCCGAGATTCCCCGAGCGCGCGAGATCCTCGATGGCCTGGGCCAAGCGCTCGACCGCGCGGGCGCCGAAGGTTGCGGCCATGCTTTTCAGGCTATGGGCCCCGTGGGCGACCGCTGCGACATCACGGTTGGCGCAGCCGGCCTCGATCGCATCCAAGCGCTTGTTCATCTCGGGCAGCATGGATTCCACCAAGCCGCGCAAGGTGTCCGGGGTGGTGTCGGCCGTGAGCGCTTCCAGCGTCCGTTCGTCGATAACGCGGTCGGCTTCCGGCCCGCCCGCCACCGATTCGGGGTTTCGTCCGTTGGAGACGAAATGCTCGACCTTGGCCAAGAGATCGGCGCGCGACACTGGTTTCGGCAAATAGTCGTCCATGCCGGATGCCAGACAGCGCTCGCGATCGCCGACCATGGCATGGGCCGTCATGGCTACGATCGGGACGCGGCTCATTGGGCCGTCCATGGCGCGGATCGCGCGCGTGGCCTCGAAGCCGTCCATGTTCGGCATGGAGACGTCCATCAAGACAAGGTCGTAATGGACGTCCTTGAGGGCATCGAGCGCTTCCAGGCCGCTGGCGGCGGAATCGACCGTGTAGTTGCCGGTTCCAAGCATAGCCAAGGTAACCAGTCGGTTTAGCTCGGTATCTTCGACCAGAAGGATGCGCCGCTTGCGGCTTGCGGTGGCAGCCGGTGCGGCGGGAGACGGCGCCTGTATTTCCGACGGGGTTGTGGCCACCACACGTGAATCCCGGAAGGGAAGGGCGGTCGGTTCCTCGAATGACGCCGGACGGCGTCCCAAGGGACTGCCTTGGATGTTGGTGTCGGAGTCCAAGAGATTCCCCATCAGAGAAATGAGCCGGGCCGCCGTGCGGTTCAGTTCGGGGTCCACCTCGCGCGTAACCATGGAGGCGTCGCGTCCGGACAGCGCTGGGCGATAGGCATCGCGAGAATCACCCGTAGCGGCGGGGCCTGGTGGCAGCATGCTTGTCCGGTCGACATCCGCCTGCTGTACGAGCAGCTCACGTGCCTTCACGCGCGCGGCTTCGAGCGACAGCTGTGGGTAAGTGCCGAGCGTGACGCGAACCTTGCGCTTTTCCCGGCGCAGCATCACGACCCACGATTTCGTGCCGCCCTGGGAGAGGCGAATCCCAAAACCGGGAAGCGCGCCGTCCCAATAGTCGATCTGTCCCTTGGCAGGAGAGGCCAAGGTCTCGACGATCGCGGGCGTGAGCGGGATATGCGACATGACCGACCCAAAGATTTGCCCGACACCTAAGAGGCACCTAAGAGAGTGAGCTTGTCAATTGTTTTATTTGGATAACCTTGAGGCACTTATATGTAGCTTTTAAGGTACTATATTTAGGTTCCTCAATTAGGTAACACACAATTATCCCTACTACGCGAGCCGAGATTTCGATTTTCTGCTAGGTTTGTTATGCATTGCCTGACGCACTAACGCTCAAGGAGAAAGACCATGCGTCTTGCCATCGTCCGCGTCGCCGCCGTCGCGTTGCTGGCTGGCTGGGGCACCGTCGCTTTGGCGATGGGAAGCAGCAGCACCACGGAAACGCCCAAGGCCGATTCGGACTACACGAAGGCCGAAAAGGCGATCAAGGCGCAGGACTACAAAGGCGCGATTCCGTTGCTGGAGCAGGTCGTCGCGAAGCAGCCCAAGAACGCGGATGCGTTCAACTACCTGGGCTATGCGCACCGGAAGCTGGGCGAAAAGGAGAAGGCGCAGACCTATTACGAGACGGCGCTCGATATCGACCCGAATCATCTGGGCGCGAACGAGTACATGGGTGAGCTCTATCTTGAGATGGATAATCTGCCGGGCGCCGAGGCGCGCATGGCCGTGCTCGACAAGGCATGCCGCAACTGCGTGGAGAAACGCGAGCTGCGCGAGGCCATCGAGAAGTTCAAGAGCAAGGGCAAGGCGTCGTAAACGGGCTCAACGGCCGGGCAAGTCGGCCGCCCGCACGATGACGCGGATTTCCAACGGTTCGCGCCGCCCTCTGATGTCGACATGATGTTTGTCGAACTGATCGAGCGAAATGCCCGAGCGGCGCGCGATTTCCTCCGAGACCACGAGTTGGGCGCCGTATTCCTTGGTTAAGGCCTC